>CAJFQQ010000032.1 GCA_904419145.1 uncultured Oscillospiraceae bacterium
TGCTGACTGCCATTGGCTACAACAGCCAGAAGGAGGTCCTGGTGGGCTCTGCCTGGTCCGTGAACGTGTCCGCCCTGGCCGCTGAGGTTGGCCTGGACAGCGGCATCGAGGACCTGTCCTGGAGTTCCGCTCTGACCCGTGAGGAGGCCGCTCAGATGGCCCTGAATGCCATCAAGGCTCCCCTGGTCGCCTATGACAACGATGCTACCATCACGGTCAACGGTGCCGAGGTCTCCATCGGCAGCGGTGACGCTTACTATGTCACCACCACCCTGGCCCGTGAGCAGCGCATCAGCGAGGAGCAACTGACCAACTCCAACCTGTACACCGTGGAGTTCGGCGAGCGCTACTTCCCCAATCTGCGCCTGAACCAGGAGACCGATGAGTTCGAGCGTCCCTCCTACACCTGGGTGTATGAGAACACGGAACTGGGCACCTATGTCAACTATGACATGCTGGAAGAGACCTACACCGAGGGCGTGTGTGGCCGCGACCTGTTTGAGTTGCTGGGCCGCTCCACCATCGACAAGTATGATCTCACCTACTATGTGGACGGCGAAGTGAACAACACCATCACCGCCACCAGCATGAACCGTGGCAACACCTCCGAGTACAGCACCACCGGCAACGGCGTGCTGACCCAGGTGTTCATCGACCACGACACCGAGGAGATCATCATCACCTCCATCAACACCTATCTGGCCCAGGCCAATGCCGACTACAATAAGAACAACGAGACCCTGTCTCTGAACGTGTTCCTCACCGATTCCACCGGCACCACCCGCACTGTTGACAGTGCCGATGTGCCCAACGCTGTGGACGTGACCGAGGATCAGTTCGTGCTGGTGAACATGTCCGGCAAGGATCGTACCCGTCTGGAGGTCGTGAAGATTTCCGACGTGGAGATCATGTCCGATGTTACCATCACCAAGTTCTCCACTGCCGGCAACAGCGACAAGGTTCCCAGCATCTTCACCAAGTTGACCGCTGACGGCACCGAGTACAAGGCCTCCCAGATGGCCCTGTATGACGACGACTTCCTGAACCTGTACGACGCCAGCCTGCTGACCGACATGTCCTACAATGTCTATCTGGATCAGTACGGCTACGCCATCGGTGTGGACCTGTTCGAGGGCGACCTGAACTACGTGTTCATCACCGGTTATGACCGCGGCAAGAGCCACATCTCCATCAAGACCGCCGAGGCCGGCGCTATCTTCCTGGATGGCTCCATGACCGACATCACCGTCAATGTCACCAACACCAACAAGAACATTGACAAGGTCAAGGTGACCGACCGCTACTACAAAGAGTGGAGCGGCAGCGGCGATGTGGACCTGAACCGCTGGTACACCTACACCGTGGACAGCAACGACGTCTACACCCTGAAGCCTGTTGAGGGCAAGATGATTGTCACCGACCTGTCCGGCAGCCTGCCTGACAAGATCAACTGCTCCAACGTCCGCGTGGAGGATGACTACTTCTCCAATGGCCGCGCTTACGGCAACGATGACTCCGTGTATATCACCGTGGAGGCCGGCAGCGTTGACATGAGCGGCAACAACGGCAAGGACGAGGATGCTATCGTCGATGTTCTGGGCCTGTACACTGGCGTTCAGAACGTGGACATCGAGCTCACCAGCCGCCTGCAGGGCGACATCACCGAGGGCAACATCTACACCCTGAAGGATGGCGACGACTACATCATCGCCTCCATCGTTCTGGGCGAGGCTCAGGGCTCCACTTCCAACTACGCCTACATCCTCACCAACGCCACTTCCGAGGGTGTTGAGGACGGCGTGTACTCCTGGACCTTCGACGCCATCCTGGGCGGCGAGAAGGTCACCCTGACTGCCCGCAGCAAGTACCCCAACACCATCAGCGACCTGGAGAAGGATACCGTTCAGGAACTGCGGATGGATGGCGACTACGTTGTTGGCGTCCGGGATATCGATCCTGAGAAGTTCATCGAGCACTACTACGACAAGTGGGATGACGAGGAGGTCTACTTCGTCAACTACAGCGGCGAGACCTTTGAGTTGAAGGGCCGCACCTTCCAGAGCAGCGGCGCCGAGGACCAGGGCTGGACCATCATCTCTACCAGCATGCCCACCGTCCTGCGTCAGATCGTCAACGGCAAGCCTACCACCACCAACTACGGCTCTATGAGCGAGGCCCTGTCCGCTGTGGGCGATGCCAACACCAACACCGCCGGCCTGCAGTTCCGCGGCAAGATCGTGACTGTGATGAACAGCCAGGGTGTTGCTGAGTGGGCCTTCATCGACAGCCTGACCCCGGTCACCACCGGCAGCGGTGTGCCCAGCGGCGGCTCCGATGAGTACTACACCTACACCGCCAACATCTTCTCCAACGGCCTGGCCCGCCTGAGCCTGACTGCTGACCGGCCCGACTGGCTGACTACTACCAACCGTCTGGGTTATGAGTTCGATGTCTTGGTCAATGGTGTGCCCTATGCCCACATGGCCAGCGGCGAGACCGGTTACAGCGCGATTCAGCCCGGTGACGACAAGGCTACCAGCACCTGGACCAACACCATGTGGCTGCCGCTGGATCCCGGCGACAAGATCACTGTGGACAACTTCCAGTGGACCAACCTGTCCGCTCAGACCTATGTGGTCAAGTACATTGACCAGAATGGCCGCGAGCTGACCACCACCGGCAGCAACCGTGACCTGGTTTCCACTACGGACACCACGCTGTCCCCCAGCGGTGATACGATCAAATTCAGCCTGAACACCGCCAAGTACGATGTGAATGCCTCCGCCTCCGGCGCCTACACCGGCGAGGCTGACTACAAGGTGATCAATGCCTACAGGACCACCGGCCCGGCTGCTGTGAGCGGCAAGACCACCCCTGCCACCGGCATTACCACCACCGCCAACCTGACCGCCGGCACCTTCGACGCCAACGGCACCTACGCTCTGGAGGACTATGTCTACGTCCAGATCGAAATCGCCGACCTGAATACTGAGGCTCCCACCTACCGCGTGATCGAGGGCGACAGCATGACCGATGCTGAGAAGCGCGCTATCGGCACGCCCGGTGCCGCCACCGCGATGAACCTGCTGGGCATCGCCGGCGCCACCTCTGATACGCTGCTGATCACCATCAGCAAGGTCGCGACCATTGACGAGTATGAGGTGGTGACCTTCACCGCTACCATCAGAGATGGTACCGATAACGTCGCTTACAACGTCACCATCAACACCGACGCCGGCGATGTGACCATCGACAGCACTGGCAAGGGCTACCTGACCATGCCCGCTGGCGATGTGACCATCGAGGGGATCGATGTCTCTGTGGCCGCTCCTCGGCTGGCTGTCCGCAACGCCACCGTGGAGGGCAACGTGATGACCATCCGCTTCAACACCGGCGTGGATTGCCGCGACAATACTGACGCCCATACCTTCAGTGCCAGAGACTTTAACGATACCGGCGACGCGAAGTCCAGACACAGAGATATCGTAACTGTTGAGCACGCTGCGGAGGGTGATACAATCACCATCACTCTGTCCAGCAAGTTCAACACTGACGACAAGATTGTCCTGGATGCCGACAGCGCTGTCAACGCGGCGGATGACGCTGACAAACTCGGCGATGTGACCTTCGAGGTCCAGGCTGACGGCAGCGTCAAAGTGACTCCCTGATTTCCACTGAGAAATCAGACGCACGAGGCGCAAAAAAAGGCCCCCGGGCACATGCCCGGGGGCCTTCCCCGTTTTTATGCCCCGGCGTCCAGCAGGGCCACCACCTGATAGGTTCTGCCCTTGTGGTTCATCTGGTTTCGCGCGGCGCTGGCGTCGTAAAAGGAGAGGGAAGTCTCTGTCCACAGCAGGTTGCCGCAGGAGGCCGTCTCATCAGAAAACAGCAACTGGGCCCGTGTACCGGGGCAGAAGGCCAGGAATATGTCGCCGCTCCCTGTGATGAAAACGGCCCGGGGCGTGGCCGGAAATGTCAACTGGGTGCGGTTTTGGTAAGTAAAGGTCCCTGTCCCCACATAACTGGTGGTGTAAATCTGGCAGTCGCCCTTGCCGGCGAGAGCCTCGCCGTGTTCGGTGAGGGCATCCTCCAACTTCTGATAACTGTCGTTGAAGTCCTCCATTAAAATGCGGTCGCTCTCCGCCCAGATGGGAAGTTGATAATTGGTTGTATAATCCATGTCGCAAATTCCTTTCTGTTGTCGAATTTCGCACCAGCTTTTGTTTTTCCGAGGACATGCGCCTCGGAAAAACACCGCTCGCCCCTCCAGTGTGCGGCGGAACGCCGTGCGCGCAGAGGGGCGCTTTTTCTCCGGACGGCAAACCGTCCGGAGAAAAATTTCGCAGCCAGACGGTTTCCGGCCGGCTGCGTTTGTCTCAAAGCGAAGCGGCTCCGCCGCTTTGTTTTGAAGAAAAGCCGGTACACATAGCCTGTGTACCGGCTTTTTGTTGCACGGCGCGAGGCAATCAAACCCAAAAAACGAAAAAATCCAGCTGCCCCAGGGCAGGAGTACCCTGGGGCAGCCAGACGCATTGCGTTACTTTTCACCGTAACTTGTTCCAGTAAAAATCTGATAGACTTCCTCCGCAGTTTTTGCTTCGAGAATCCGCTTCTGCTTATCCCCCTCCGCCTCAGAAAATCTGCGGCAGCTCTCCAACACATCTTCTGCCCGATCTGCCGGGAATTTGCAGGCGCCGTTTTCATCCATATGCACAATATCCCCGGGCATCAAATCCATCCCACAGATATCGACAGGCACATTTACCGCGCGGATCTCAAAATCACCATGCCCAGGTGTTACCCCGGTCAGCATGTACTGGATATCAAAATTCCGCACCTCATCCAGATCCCGGGAGGGGCCGTCGGAGAGTACGCCTTCCGTCCCCAGCGCCCGGAAGGACGACATCATCATGCCGCCGGAGAGCCCGTTAATCCCCTTCATCTCGGGCGGGAAATCTTGTTTGATTGCCAGGATAACCGGCTTGGGGGAGTTCTCAATGGCCTTGAAAATATCGTACAGTGTGTATTTGCTCTTGGCGCTGGGATCCACCGGGCCATACACCGCGGTAACGACGTAGCCAACCCTCCGCCCCAGCTCCGGGTACATACATTTCAGAGTCTGGTCCGTATACCACTTGCCTCTCCAGGCGTTATAGATGGTAAGGCATTTCGGGTCATTGGGGTAACTGCCCACTGCGTTGGTAATCGTTGGGGTGTCAAAATTCTTCAGCTCTTCCAAAACCTTCGGAGTTGTATACTGTACCATTGCAACGTCTCCTTATCTTCAACTTATCAATCCATACGAAATTGTCCATTCGCCTCAGCGGGGAGATTTCTCAGCTTTACAGCCGGCATCACATCTTTTTTTCCAGCAGAGCCTTCCGGTTGACTGCATTTTCAGGCAGCGTCCCTTCAATAGCCGTAATGGCGGTTTCGATGACTTGTACAATCAGATCATGGGTAGCCTCTGTACTCTGGGCCCCACGGTGCGGGGTAATGGTAACGTTGCTGTATTGCAGGATCCGGGCATTGCGATCTGTAACCGGCTCCCCCTCCAGCACATCCAGCCCAGCAGCCCGCACCTTACCGGAATCCAGGGCGTCACAGAGGGCGTCCTGATTGATAACACCGCCACGGGCTGTGTTGACGATCATTACACCGTCCTTCATCATGGAAAATTCCGCTTGGTCAAGGGTATGATGGGTCTCCTTATTATAGGGGATATGTACTGAAATAATGTCGGCATTGCGGCAAATATCCTCTTTGCTGACGCGCTGTACCCCTGCCTGTTCAAAGACAGTATCCGGTAAATAGGGGTCATAGGCCATGACGCGGCACCCGAAGGCTTTCATATAAGAGGCAACCTTGCGAGCAATGTTCCCGAAGCCGAGCGTGCCAACCACCAGATTAGACAAACGGCTGTAAGCATAGCTGGCCTTTTCCGACCACTTTCCCGCCTTCACATTGCGGTCATCTATGGTAATGCGGCGGACGCAATCCAAAATGAGGGCACAGGCGTGGACTGCAACCTCTTCGGAACAGTAGTGGGGTATATTGCAGGCGGCGATGTTGTAATCCGTCGCGGCATCCACATCAATTACATCGTAGCCCACCCCATAACGGATTAACGCTTTGCAGTTTTTCAGCTGGGAAATCACATTGCGATTGGTATTGGCAAAGACAATCAAAACTGCATCCGCATCCTGGCATGCCGCTATATACTCTTCGTCTGTGTTCACCTGGGTCACCACCAGCTCAATCCCATGGGCAGCGAGGGTTTCCCGCTCGTAATTGATATCGTGAGGAAATAAATGCTGGAAGGAATCCCCATCCACCAGCACAGCCTTTTTCATACCAAGTGATCCTCCCTTCATGTTCTGCCGCCAGCCCATCAACCCTATCTTTTGATGTGGGGTAACATGCTTGACAGTTTGCAGCTAACGTTATATTATATGCACAAAACCACCGTGTCAATTTCTGTTCTCTTTGTGCCTTTTTTCAAGATCTTGTTCTGCTAAAAGCGCAATTTATCGAATCTTCACAAAAAGCGCATCCCACAAGAAGCATCTTCTGTCCCATTCGCATACAGCATCTCACCTTGACGGGATATTCCTTATAGAATTCCAGAAAAAATAACAGGAGGAGCCGTACAGATGACGAAAGAGGAGTTTGAGGCCAAGCTGAAGGACTCGCCATTTCTTGTGGGGGATTTGGTGTACCAATGGCTACTGGATCGCATTGTCACCCTCGATATTAAGCCCGGAGCATGTCTCAACGAATCTCAGCTTGCAAATCATCTGGGCTTGAGCCGGACGCCAGTCCACAGCGCGCTTGAACGCCTGCAGGCAGATGGTATGGTTCAGCTGCGCCGCGGGAAAAAACCAATCGTCTCCACACTGGATATCAGCGAGTATGATGCTATTGCCAATCTGCGCGCGGCGGTGGAGAGCAAAGCGGCCTCACAGGCAGCGCTGCTCATTACCCCGGCAGATATTACCCAGCTGAAAAAAATCACCCTGGATATAGAGCGGCGCCAGGACAGTATCGTCCCGTACCCTTTAAATGATACCGCATTCCACGAAATTATTTTGCAAGCCGCCTGTAACCCCTACCTGCAGAAGGCCTACGAACTTTATCGCATTAAGCTGATGCGCTACCGATGGTTCATCTTCCTGTCCAGCCCGCCCACCGAACAAGATTACGCCAGCAGGGAATCCGTACATCGCGGTCTTTATCTCGCCCTCAAGAGCCACTTCCCGCAGCAAGCGGCCGAACTGGCTGAATTGGATGCCACATTGATGCGCCACATGGTTTTGGGGTTCTAGCTGCGTCTTGATATACGTCAGGGCAAACTCACAGGAAACCAATGATAAACAGGAAAGAGCACCGGGCGGCCTTCCTCGCTCAGTGCTCTTATCTTATATTGGTTAACCGGATATGGCTTTATGCGGGCTTTCGGACTCTGCCGGTATAGCCATTCTGTCGATAAAACATTTCGTATGGCAGAGGAATATTTTCCCAAATTATGAAAAAATTGTAAACAATTTGTCGAAATTTGTCTAGTATTGTCGAAACTTTTGAATTGTCTCGTTTTCTGTCGTATAATATCGCCGCAAGTCACTTTTAGGAGGAGAAATTTATGGCAGATTTTCCAGAAATCAGCGAAGTACTCCGCCTTCTTGGAATCGGCGGCAATTATAGTGGCCACCGGCTTACTGCGGCAGCCGTCATTCTTACAATCAAAGACCCAGACCGTCTGCTCTATGTAACCAATCACCTTTACTGGCCGGTGGCCCAGCAGCATGGCTGTTCCTGGCAATGCGTCGAGCGGGCAATCCGCTCAGCCGCTAAACGGGCTTGGGAGCGCAACCCGGATTATCTCAAGGAGCTGGCCCGCTATCCCATGGAAAAAGCGCCCACAGCCTCAGAATTTGTGGATATTCTGGCCAGCCACTTCCTGCGCAGAGATGTGCAGCCCCCGAGTCCGCGCTGATCTCGAATAGCACAGCCGGTACGCACTGGGTGCGTACCGGCTGTTGTTTTGCTGTATCCATCTGCTATTCCAAATCCACCGTAATGTGGTCGGTGCCGTTCTCCTCGAACTCGCCCATGTACTCCTCCATCCGCTCCAGGATGTCGTTGTAATTCTCCCGGGTAGGCTCCCCCAGGTCCTTCAAAGCCAGCTCCTCCGCCAGGATCTCGAAAAATGTCACGTCCTCATAGGCCATGATCGCCTCGTGGATCCCGCCTTCGGCGAAGGCCCGGGAGGGGATCAGCTCTCCATCATACAGCTCCACCAGCTTCGCCATACCGTGGTCCAGGCAGTGGGCAAACACCTGGCTCTCCACCTCGTCGTACTCCCGGATCCGGTCGTCGCCCCGGGTGGAATTCAGCACCCAGTTTCCGATGTATACCAGGTCCAGCAGCCGCCGGAATTGTTTTTCTGTCAGATTCAGTTCCATGGGACACCTCCCGAAATCATATTCCGTATGTAGGCAGGCATACTCTGCAAACAGATTATAGCAAACAGCAGGCAAAAATGCCACAGAAAATAGCGGGTAATTCCCCCAAATTTTACTTGTTCTCCGCACTGAACCATAGTATAATGTTTTAGCTAAGCTTATCGTGAGGAGGTATGCCCATTGGATCAGCGCCCCATCGGCGTGTTCGACTCCGGTCTCGGCGGTCTGACGGCTGTCCGGCAGATGCGGCAGATCATGCCCTCTGAACATATTATATACTTCGGCGACACCGCCCGTGTCCCCTATGGCAACCGCTCCCGTGAGACCATTTTGAAATACGCCCGGCAGGACATGGGCTTCCTGCGGCAGTTTGATCCCAAGCTGGTGGTGATCGCCTGCGGCACAGTCAGCAGCAACTGTCTGGAGGAGCTGCAGGCGGAGAACGAGATCCCCATCATCGGCGTGGTGGAGCCCACGGTCCGCCGGGCCGTGTCGGTCACTGGTAACCGGCGGGTGGGGCTCATCGCCACCAGAGCCAGCGTGAACAGCGGCGCGTATCAGCGCCTTTTCGAGGCCATGGCCCCGGAGATCCAGGTGTTCAGCCGGGCCTGCCCCCTGTTTGTCCCACTGGTGGAGGAGGGGCGCTTCCAGTCCGGAGACGTGGTGATCGAGACGGTGGCGGAGGAGTACCTCCAGGAGCTGCGGGGACAGCGTATTGACACCCTGGTGCTGGGCTGCACCCACTATCCGCTGCTGACGGAGATCATCAGCGGCGTCATGGGGGGAAGCGTTTTTCTGGTGGATGCCGGGCGGGAGGCCGCCTGTGCCGCCCAGTCCCTGCTCCTGGAGCGGGACGCCCTGGCCGGTCCCGGCCTGGGGGACGTCCGGTTTTTTACCAGTGAGCGCGCCGCCGACTTCCAGCGCCTGGCCGGCATTTTCCTGCAGGAGCCCTGCCGGGCCGAGGCGGAGCCGGTGGATATCGGGCGGTATTGAGTATGGATGCGCTGTCTGTCTCGATCACCCTGCGCAGCCGGCAGAGCCAGGATGGGGAGGAGACCCACCTGGAACAGCGGATGGCGGGGACGCTGTCCGCCACACGGAACGGCTGGCAGCTGCAATACCGGGAGCCCTCCGGGGAGGGCGGGGAGACCTGCCTGACGCTGGAGCAGGGGCGTGCGCTGCTGGAGCGCGGAGGACCGCTGGAGACCCGGATGCGGTTTCAGCCGGGGGCCGTCCATCCGGCCCGCTACCAGACGCTCTACGGAGCGCTGGAGCTGTCTGTGGAAACAGACTATCTGGGCTGGGAGCTCTCCCACAGCGGCGGCCGGGTGATGATCCGCTACCGCCTGTCCGCCCAGGAGCAGCTGCTCGGGGCATATACCCTGCAGCTGCGCGTTCGGACGGTCCAGGAGCCGCCGGCGGACGAACAAAAATAGAGGCGCCCTGGGGCGCGTGGAGGTTATACGTATGATAAACATGATTCAGAAGGCCAAGGATCAGGTGCAGCACCTGACGGCCGCCGCCTATGAGGCGGCCGCTGCCGCGGGCACCCTGCCCGCCGGCGTGGAGGTCAAAGCCAACGTGGAGATCCCCAAGGATGTGTCCAACGGGGACTACACCACCACCTTTGCCCTGGCCGCAGCCAAGGCCATGAAAAAGAATCCCCGGGAGATCGCCGGGATTTTGCTGGAGAATCTGAAGCTGGAGGGGACCTACTTCGCCAGCGCGGAGATCGCGGGGCCGGGGTTCCTGAACTTCCGCCTCTCCCCCCTCTGGTACGCGGAGGTGCTGGAGGCGGTGGAGTCCGAGGGCAGCGCCTACGGCACCAGCGATACGCTGGCCGGCCAGAAGGTGATGGTGGAGTTCGTCTCCGCCAACCCCACCGGCCCCATGCACATGGGCAACGCCCGGGGCGGCGTGCTGGGGGACACCCTGGCCAGCGTCCTGGCCGCCTGCGGCGCCGACGTGTGGCGGGAGTTCTATGTCAACGACGCGGGCAATCAAATTGAGAAATTCGCCGCCTCTCTGGAGGCCCGGTACCTCCAGATCCTGCTGGGGGAGGACGCGGTGCCCTTCCCGGAGGACGGCTACCACGGGGACGATATCAAGGAGCTGGCTCAGGCGTTCTATGCCGAGCACGGGGACGCCTACCGGGATACCCCCACGGCCGAGCGCCACGAGGCTCTGGCCAAGTTCGGCCTGGAGCGGAACATCCCCAAGATGCAGGCGGACCTGCGCCGGTACAAGATCGAATACGACCAGTGGTTCTTTGAGTCCACCCTCCACGAGAGCGGCTATGTGGCGGAGACCGTGGAGAAGCTGGTGGCGGCCGGATACACCTATGAGAAGGACGGGGCGCTGTGGCTGGCCACCAGCCGCATCCTGGAGGAGAACTACCGGAAGGCGGGCAAGAGCGACAAGGAGATCGCCAAGCTGGACCTGAAGGACGACGTCCTCCGCCGGGCCAACGGGTTCTACACCTACTTCGCCGCGGACATCGCCTACCACCGCAACAAGTTTGAGAAGCGGGGCTTTGACCGGGTCATCAACGTCTGGGGCGCCGACCACCACGGCCATGTGGCCCGGCTGAAGGGGGCTCTGGACGCCCTGGGACTGGACGGCACCCACCGGCTGGACATCGTGCTGATGCAGCTGGTGAAGCTGATGCGGGATGGGGAGCTGGTGCGCATGTCCAAGCGCACAGGCAAGGCCATCTCCCTGAGCGATCTGCTGGACGAGGTGCCGGTGGACGCCGCCCGCTGGTTCTTCAACGGCAAGCCCGACTCCCCCATGGACTTTGACCTGGGGCTGGCGGTCCGGGAGGATAGCGAGAACCCGGTGTACTACGTGCAGTACGCCCACGCCCGCCTGTGCAACCTGATGAAGAATCTGGAGGCCGAGGGGGACACGGTCCCGGCGGCCAAGGATGTGGACATGTCCCTCATCGCCGGGGAGACGGAGACCGCCCTGATGAAGCAGCTGGCAGCCTACTGCGAGGAGGTGCGCCTGGCAGCCCGGGACTACGACCCCAGCCACCTCAACCGCTATCTGGTGGATCTGGCCGGCGCCTTCCACCGATTCTATACCGCCTGCCGCATCAAGGGGGAGGAGCCCCATCTGCTTGCGGCCCGGCTGAAGTTGGCGGCCAGCGCCCGTACCGTGCTGAAAAACGGCATGGACCTGCTGGGCGTCACCGCACCGGAGAAGATGTAAGAAAGCAAAAAAAGCAGCGCCGCCGACGGCTGAGCCGTCGGCGGCGGTTTATTTTGTCCCAAAAGGGGGATCAGGTTTCATCCGTTTCCCGCTCCCTCCGCCCTCTGCGCCAGCGGATCAGGGCCACGGTGAAGGAGATCCACCAGATCACCGCGCAGAGGATGTCCAGTCCCAGCAGAAACTCCGCCGGAGTGTTGTAGACCATCAGCACCGCGCAGTTGGCCGTCCACACCAGGGCAGCCAGGGCATTGAGCAGAACATTGAGAAGGGTTACGGGCTTCTTCTGCTTCATCGGAAGCACCTCCTTAATGGAAGCCTGCTGTGCGCTTCTGCGTTTATACTGCGAGGCGGCACCAGGCACGGAGCATCATCTCCCGGTACTGCCGAATCCCCCCTCGCCCCGCTCGGTCTCGTCCAGCGCGTCTGCCTCCAGGAAGTCCACCGCCAGATAGGGCAGCACCACCATCTGGGCCACCCGGTCCCCATGGCGGATGGTCTGGGGAACGCCGCTGTCATTGTGGAGGGGCACCATATTCTCCCCCCGGTAGTCGCTGTCCACCACGCCTACGCAGTTGGCGGGCCGCAGCCCCTGTCGGGTGGCGAGGCCGCTGCGGGCAAACACCGCGCCGAAGGTCCCCTCCGGCAGGGCCAGGGCCAATCCCAGGGGGATTCGCCGGGTCTCCCCGGGCTGAAGAACGATCTCTCCCTCCTCCGGGAGGCAGGCAAACAGGTCATATCCCGCCGCCTGGGCGCTGCCCCGGCGGGGCAGGATGGCGGCGCTGTTTAATTTCTTTACCTTGACTTCCATCGCTGCTTCTCCTTTGTTACCGTCCAAAGAGCCACAGTCCGGCCATGGTCAGGCCATACAGCACCGGCTGGTGGAGGACATAAATCACGAGACTGTGGCGCCCCACCACGGCCAGGGGCGGGCAGTCCGCCGTATAGAACCAGCGGGGCATCCGTCCGGCCTTGATGTATTTCCCCGCCCAGGTGCCCAGCAAAAACACGAAGGCCCAGGGCAGCAGGGGGAAATAATCCGTAGAGACAAACCCCTCATAGACCCAGCCCAGCATCCACAGCCAGCGGCTCTCGCTCATAACGCCGCCCGCCATGTGGCCCGTCAGGACGATCCCGGCAATCGAAACCACCGGCACCACCCAGAAGGGCAGCTTCTCCCAGAAACGCCTGGTGAGGCCGTAGAGCACCATGCAGGTGCCCAGCAGGTGCAGCACCCCAAACACGATGGGCATGTCCATCACCGTGGTCACCGCCGTGATCACCAGGGCGCAGGCCAGCGCCTTCAAGCCCCGCTTCACGTTGCTGCGGGAGAAGTTGGAGCTGACCCCGGAGAGAAACAGAAACAGCCCGGCGAAGGTGTAGTGGAGGAAATTGAATACCGGGTTGCTGAACAGCCACGCCGGCGCGCCGCAGAAGGCCACCAGATCATACAAAAAGTGGTGGACCACCATCAGCAGGACCGCCAGGCCCCGGAGGGCGTCAATGAGTTGGATGCGCTGTTTGTCTGCCATGGGCTCGCTCC
Source organism: uncultured Oscillospiraceae bacterium (assembly GCA_904419145.1). Taxonomy (GTDB): domain Bacteria; phylum Bacillota; class Clostridia; order Oscillospirales; family Oscillospiraceae; genus CAJFPI01. The sequence goes on from CAJFQQ010000032.1 coordinate 13,216, forward strand.
TTTGGACAAAATCTTTTTATACCATACCACAAACAGGGAGGGGCCGCAAGCCCCTCCCTGTAAAGACCGACAAGATTGGAAGTTTCACCATACCGGTGATCTGCCTATAAAATCTGTGTTTCCGAGGACATGCGCCTCGGAAACACACCGCCCGGCCTCCTAGTGTGGTTTGCGCCTCTCAGGCGGGCAAACCGCGCGCAGGAGGCCGTGGATTTCATAGCAAAGCGATGCATCGCTTTGCCATGAGGATATTATCCGCACTTGGAGTACCCGCAGTTGCGGCAGGTGACGCAGCCGCCCTCGTGCTCCAACTTGCTGCCGCACTCGGGGCAGAATTTCGCCAGCTTGGCCTCCGCGGGGGACATGGTCTGCTTGACCTTCTCCATGGCCGCGGAGATGGGCGGCTTGGTGCCGTTCCCATTCTGGGTCACCTTCATGACCTTTTCCAGCGCCTTGGCAATGGCATCCGGGCAGGAGGACACCGGCACCCCGGGCTGGCGCAGGCAGGAGGGGCAGCGGATCCCCTTCATCTGCTGGATGATCTCCTTGGGGTCCATGCCGCTGCGGATGGCCACGCTCACCAGGCGGGCGGTAGCCTCGCTCTGGCTGGGGCAGCCGCCGGCCCGGCCGGTGTTGGTGAACACCTCGCAGATGCCGTGCTCATCGTAGTTGACGGTGATATACAGATTGCCGCAGCCGATCTTCACCTTCTCCGTGACGCCGGTGGTGACGGTGGGCCGGGGACGGGGCAGCAGATGGCCGTAGTCCCCCTCGATATGGCCCTCGCCGTGGGCCTCGGTCTTGCCGTCGTTGACCTTGCCGATGTTCAGCACCTGCTCATCCCGGCTGCCGTCCCGGTAGATGGTGGTGCCCTTGCACCCCAGGGTGTAGGCCAGGTGGTACACCTCGGCCACGTCCTCCTTGGTGGCGCTCTTGGGGAAGTTCACGGTCTTGCTGACGGCGTTGTCCGTGTGGTCCTGGAAGGCCGCCTGCATCCGCACGTGCCAGATGGGGGAGACATCGTGGGCGCAGACAAACACCCGCTTGATGTCCTCGGGGATGCCGTCCACATGGGCCAGGGACCCCTTCTCCACGATCTCGTGCATCAGCGCGTCGGAGTAGATCCCGGCCTGCTCCAGCCGCTCCTTGAGGATCTGGTTGGTCTCGATGAGGTGGGTGCCGTCCATGACGTTGCGGATATAGGCGTAGGCGAACACCGGCTCCACGCCGCTGGACACCCCGGCGATGATGGAGAGGGTGCCGGTGGGGGCGATGGTGGTAACGGTGGCGTTGCGGATAGGGCGGTCCTGGGGGAAGGTGCTCTCGGAGAAGAGCGGGAAGGCCCCCCGCTTCTCGGCCAGCAGCTCGCTGGCGCGGTGGCCCTCGGTGTTGATGAAGGCCATGAGCCGGCGGCCCAGCTCCACGCCCTCCTGGCTGTTATAGGGCACACCCAGATACAGCAGCATGTCCGCAAAGCCCATGACCCCCAGGCCGATCTTCCGGGTGGAGCGGGTCATGTGGTCGATCTCCGGCAGAGGGTACTGGTTGACCTCGATGACGTTGTCCAGGAAGTGGACTGCCTTGCGGACCGTGGCGGCCAGCTTGTCCCAATCCACAGTATAGGCGCCGTTCTCCTTCTTCAGGTGGTTGAGCAGGTTGATGGAGCCCAGGTTGCAGGCCTCATAGGGCAGCAGGGGCTGCTCGCCGCAGGGGTTGGTGGACTCGATCTCCCCGCAGCCCGGGACCACGTTGTCCCGGTTCAGCCGGTCCAGGAAGATGATGCCCGGCTCCCCGGTCTGCCAGGCGGAGGTGACGATGGTGTCAAAGACCTCCTTGGCGTTGAGCCGGCCGGTGACGCGCTTGGTGGCCGGGTCAACGAGGTCGTAGTCCGCGCCCCGCTCCACGGCCTGCATAAACGCCTCCGTGATCCCTACGGAGATGTTGAAGTTGGTGATCTCCTTGGTGTTGTTCTTGCAGGTGATGAACTCCATGATGTCCGGGTGATCCACCCGCAGGATGCCCATGTTGGCCCCCCGGCGGGTGCCGCCCTGCTTCACCGCCTCGGTGGCGGCATTAAAAACCTTCATAAAGGACACGGGGCCGCTGGCCACGCCGCCGGTGGAGTTGACGGTGCTCCCCTTGGGACGCAGACGGGCAAAGGAAAATCCGGTGCCGCCGCCGCTCTTGTGGATCAGCGCCGCGTTTTTGATGGCGTCGAAGATCTCCTCCATGGAGTCGCCCACCGGCAGCACAAAGCAGGCGGAGAGCTGCCCCAGGGGGCGCCCGGCGTTCATCAGGGTGGGGGAGTTGGGCAGGAAGTCCAACTCCGTCATCATCTCGTAAAACTCCGCCGCCGTCGCTTTTACATCCGCTCCGGGGTCAAGCGTGCTGTCCGCCGCTGCGATGGCCTCCGCCACCCGGTGGAACAGCTGGTCCACGCTCTCCGTTGGTTTCCCGTTCTCGTCCTTGATCAGGTAGCGCCGCTCCAGCACCGCCTGTGCGTTCTTCGTGATTGCCATGTCCCTTCTCCTTCTTTCTACGGCTTCTCTCATATCCATTCGATCTGGCCGGGTCCCGCGGGACATGGGCCAGAACGCTTTTATCATACACTATATATTGTGCCAGTTCAAGTATAGAAACACAGTTTCTTGAAAATTTTAGAAATCCACCATAGGATATGCCGCGGCCAAGCCGCAATCTGTGAATCCTGTCCCTTGACAGCAAAAGGCCCCGCCCTCCCGAGGAGGGCGGGGCCTTGCGGCAGAAGATCCACGCTCAGATGGTGCCGGTGAGGACCAGCGCCACCAGAACGCCGGTAGCCAGCAGGAACAGGCCCAAGAATACCGCGCCCAGGTTGTAGCTGCGGCGCAGGCTCCCGTCCGGCAGGGCCGGCAGCAGGTGGGACCGGCGCAGGGCGTTGCTCACCGGCTGATAGAGCACCAGCGTCAGCGCAGCGTTCAGCACGCCCTTGATGACATTGAAGGGGAGGAACACCGTCGTCAGCATCCCCGCCACCTGCTCCCGGGGCCAGCCCTGATAGATGGGGGTGATGATGTAGTTCCACAGCATCATCACCGCCGCCATGGCGGTGACGCCCAGGGCCAGGCCCGCGATGGCGCCGCCCATGGTCCGCCGGCGGTGGTAGAGGAACGCCGCCGGGAGGATAAAGGCCCAGCTTGCCACCACGTTCATGATAAAGCCGTAGATCCCCGCCTCGCTGACGGTGATCATCTCGATGAAGCAGGTGGCCACGCTCATAGCAGCCCCGGCCATGGGGCCAAAGAGGTAGGCGCCGATGAGGAGCACCACGTCCTTGGGATCGTATTTGAGGAACGAGGCTGCCGCCATCAGGGGAAAGCGGGTCACCACCGTCACCACATAGGCCAGGGCCACCAGCATGGCCATGGTGGCCAGTTTCTTCACGTCCACCCGGCTGGCCGCGGCGGATCTGCTCTTGGGGTTCATGGTATTGCTTGTCATAAAAAATCTCCTTTCCAACACCCAATCCGCCTTACTGTGGTGTCGCAAAGGAGTTTCCCTTCACGTCTTCTTCCATCCAGACTATACTGTCGGTACCGGAATCTCACCGGTTCATGCGGCATGCCGCTCGAGGACTTTACCTCCGGTGGGGACTTGCACCCCGCCCTGAAGACGAATATTCGGTTGTTCTACTGTTATTATACGCGCCCGGCGGAAAATTGCAATAGGGGTTTGAAAAATTTCGTGCCATGCGGCCTGCTTCTGTGAGCGGAACTTTTATCAATTTCGTCATTTCCGATGACATGCGCATCGGAAATGACACTTCTCATGGCGGGAGCGCCGACTTTTTCGCAAGAAATCGAGGCCCTCCCGCCATGCTGCTTCGAAAACGTGACACGTCACGTTTTCGACCGTGTATTACATATCGCTGAGAACGTCCCGGTTCTTCACAAAGTACTCCACACCGGAGTAGAGGGTGGTGAGGACGATGACCCACACGCAGATGGTGTTGACCAACGGCGGGATGGGCAGGAACATCAGCACCACACAGACCATGGTGGAGGCGGTCTTTATCTTACCGGACCAACCGGCAGCGATGACCCGGCCCTTGTCGCTGGCCACCATGCGAAGGCCACTGACAGCGAACTCCCGCAGCAGCACCACCAGCAGGGCCCAGCCGGCCATCTGCCCGATTTCCACGAACCAGACCATGGCCGCCGTCACCAGCATCTTGTCCGCCAGGGGGTCCATAAACTTGCCGAAGTCCGTGATCAGGTTGTACTTCCGGGCGATCTTCCCGTCCAGCATATCCGTGAGGCTGGCCAGGATGAAGATGCCCAGGGCCCAGTAGTCGGCATAGGGCACGTCCAGGTACAGCACCAGCAGGAAGGGCAGGATCATGATGATCCGCAGGACAGTCAGTTTGTTGGGTAGATTCATGTCGTCTCTCCTTTACCGGCGGCAGCCCACGCCGCCGCAGTTTGTCTCTGTTATTCCTCCACCAGTTCCCCGGTGAGCTCTCCGTCCATGGTGCCGGTGATGCGCACGGGGACGAACTCGCCCGCAGCCACCTCCCGGTCGGAGGCGAAGTAGATGCGCCCGTCGATGTCCGGGCTCTCGGCGAAGCTACGGCCGGCATAGCACATGGCCTGGCCGTCGAAGCCCTCGCACAGCACCTCCACCGTGTCCCCCAGCCGGGACTCGTTGAAGTCGTCGATGATCCGGGACTCCACATCCACCAGCAGCTCCGCCCGCCGGACCGCCTCCTCGGTACTGACCCGCTCCATCTTTTCTGCCGCGGTCCCTTCCTCCGGGGAATAGGGGAACACGCCTGCCCGCTCGATGCGGACCTGGCGAAGGAAGTCACACAGCTCCTCAAAGGCGGCCTCGTCCTCCCCGGGAAGGCCGGTAATCAGGCTGGTGCGCAGCACCAGGCCGGGGATCCTCTCCCGGAGCTCCCGGAACAGATCCAACAGGTACTGCTTGTCCCCCCGGCGGTTCATCAACTTCAGCACCCGGTCGTTGCAGTGCTGGATGGGGATGTCCAGATATTTGAGCACCTTGGGCTCTGAAGCGATCACGTCGATGAGCGCATCGGTGATCTCGTCGGGATAGAGGTAGTGGAGCCGGATCCAGTGGAAATCCATCTTGCACAGCTCCCGCACCAGCTCCGCCAGATGGCGCTGGCCGTCCCAGTCCGTGCCGTAGCGGGTGATGTCCTGGGCGATGACCAGGAGCTCCTTCACCCCCTGCTCCGAGAGCCACCTGGCCTCCGCCAAAACGCTCTCCATGGGGCGGCTGCGGTAGCGGCCCCGGAGCTTGGGGATGATGCAGTAGGCGCAGCAGTTGTCGCACCCCTCAGCAATGCGGAGGTAGGCGTAATAGGACGGGGTGGAGAGCATCCGGTCCAGCTCCTCCACCGGGGCATGGATATCCCCGAAGCGGCGGGGATGCTCCCCCGCCATGACCTGCTCCACCGCGGGGACGATCTCAGCGTAGCTGCCGGTGCCAAGCACCCCGTCCACCTCCGGCAGCTCCTCCATCAGCTCCTTCTGATAGCGCTGGGAGAGGCAGCCGGTGACCAGGATCTTCTTGACCTCCCCGGTCTCCTTGTACTTTGCCACAGAGAGGATGGTGTCAATGGCCTCCTCCTTGGCGCTGTCGATAAACCCGCAGGTGTTGACGACGCACACGTCGCTGCCCGGGACCGCCTCCCGGACGGCGTGGCCGGCATCCCGGCACAGGGCCATCATCTGCTCGCAGTTCACCAGATTTTTAGCGCACCCCAGGGAGATAAAGGAAATGTGATATGACATAGGATCGCTCCGTTTCTTCGTAATTTATTCCGAAACCGGCAAGGGGATCTCTGGCCACTCCATGAGTTCCGGTGGCCACCATTTAGCTTCAAGTACTTTCACAGGGAAGAACCCATTGTTCAGCTCCAGCCGAAGGCATGGTCCCTGGTAATACTCGTCTGTCTCTTGCGCCAGAAGCGCTGTCCAAGATGGATACCGGACGCTGAACACACCCACCAAACGGTCAACATTTCCCTCCACCATGAGCAGGTGATAGCTATAGTCCGGGGCGTACCGCTCCGCATACGACTCTGCCGTCGCGCGGGCCAGACGTTCCGGGCCGGGACTCACCATCCACAGGAACAGCGCCAGAAGCAGCACAGCCAGCACCAAGAAAAAAGCTTTCAAACCGCGTCTTCCGTTGGCCATAGAATCCCCTCCCCGCCACGGGCCGTTATGAGCCCGCAATTACTCCTCCGGCATCTCCGCCCCCAGGCGGTTCCATGCCTCCCGAATCTCCTCCCAGGAAAATCCCCGGCGGAGCAATGCGTCGCACAGACGCTTGCGCTCCCGCTCATCGGGCGCCACGCTCCCGCATTTTTTTTGCAGAAAGGCGTCAATGGATTTCCTGGCCTCCGGCAGCTGCTCCAGCGCATCCTCCCAAAATTCTTTGGGCACGCCCCGGCGGAGCAGCTCCTGGCGCACCCGCCCGGGGCCATAGCCGCGGGCGCCGTAGTGCCGCGCCACCAGGAGGGCGTAATCGCCGTCGTCAATGGCGCCCAGGTCCTCCAGCCAGTCCGCCGCGTCCTGAACATCCTCCGCGGCCAGCCCCTTGCGCGTCAGCTTCTGCTCCAGCTCCCGACGAGAGAGGGCCCGGCTCCCCGCCAGTTCGGCCGCCTTCCTTCGGGCGGCGGAACGGCGGACAGCGGCCTGTATCGCCTCCAGCTGCCCGCTGTCCAGCTCCATCCCCGCCCGCAGGCCGAAGGACGCCGCCTCCGCCTCGCTGAGGCGGAGAATGGTGCCGTCCTCCAGCTTCACCAGAAGCCGGCCCTGCTTGCGCTGGGAGGGCTTGATCTCCTCAATCCGCATCGTCCTCGTCGTCGAAGTCGTCCGCGCTGACGTCCACCGCCCGGCCGGCGGCCTTGGCGGCGATCTTGGACTGATTGCTCATGAGCTTATAGAAGTCCCGGCGAATGGCGGCCTCCAGATTTTCAGCCACCTCCGGGTTGTCCCGCAGGTACTGCTTGGCGGCGTCCCGGCCCTGGCCGATGCGGGTCTCCCCCATGGAGAACCAGGAGCCGGCCTTCTGCACCAGATCCAGCTTGACGCCCAGGTCCAGCAGCTCGCCCAGCTTGCTGATGCCCTCGCCGTACATGATATCGAACTCCGCCTCCCGGAAGGGGGGGGCCATCTTGTTTTTGACGACCTTGGCCCGGGTGCGGTTGCCGATCATCTCGCTGCCGTTTTTCAGCGTCTCGACCCGGCGCACGTCAATGCGGACGCTGGCGTAGAACTTCAGCGCCCGGCCGCCGGTGGTCACCTCGGGGTTGCCGTACATGACGCCCACCTTTTCCCGGAGCTGGTTGATGAAAATGACCACGCAGTTGGTCTTGTTGATGGCGCCGGTGAGCTTGCGCAGGGCCTGGCTCATTAGTCGGGCGTGGAGGCCCACATAGCTGTCGCCCATCTCCCCCTCGATCTCGGCCCGGGGCACCAGCGCCGCCACGCTGTCCACCACCACCACGTCGATGGCGCCGGAGCGGACCAGGGCCTCGGTGATCTCCAAGGCCTGTTCGCCGGTATCCGGCTGGGAGATCAGCATTTCCTCAATATTGACCCCCAGGGCTCTGGCATAGGTGGGATCCAGGGCGTGCTCCGCGTCCACAAAGGCCACCTCGCCCCCCCGCTTCTGGGCCTCGGCCACAATGTGGAGGGCCAGGGTGGTCTTACCGGAGGACTCGGGGCCGTAGATCTCCACAATGCGCCCTCTGGGCACGCCGCCGATCCCCAGGGCCAGATCCAGCGCCAGGGAGCCGGTGGGGATCACATCCACCTGGATGTCCTGACTGTCCCCCAGGCGCATGATAGCGCCCTTGCCGTACATCTTTTCGATCTGCGCCATCGCAGACTCGATGGCCTTTTTCTTCTCACTGGAAGGCGCCGCCGTCGGGGACGGTGCCATGGGTTTCTTTGCCGCCATTGCTCTTTTCTCCTCTTACACTTTCCTTGCAGAATTCCTGCCTATCTCTCATTTTACCTGCGCATCAGTCCAAAAGATCGGACACTAAAGGGACTCCAGCAGGGTGCCGTAGACCACCCGCGGAATGCCGCCGGTGTCCTGGACCACGTTGATATCCCCGAAGCCGTTGGCCCGCATGAGGCGCAGCACCGTATCGGCCTGTCCGATCCCCACCTCGAAATACAGCCGCCCGCCGGCCTTCAGGGCCTTGCGCCAGTTTTGGGAGATCGCGCTGTAGAAGTCATAGCCGTCCTCCCCCCCGCACAGGGCCTGATAGGGCTCAAAGTTTTTCACGGAGCGGTCCAGCGTCTCAATGTCCGCCCGGGGGATGTAGGGCGGGTTGCAGACGATGCAGTCAAACTCTCCGATGGCCGCCGCCGGCTTTTCCATGGCGTCCATCACCATCACCGACACCTGGCCGCCCAGCTGATTGCGGCGGATATTCTGCCGGCAGATGCGCACTGCCGCCTCGGAGATCTCCCCCAGCAGCACCCGGCACTGGGGGGCGTTGGCAGCCACCGCCAGCCCCACGCAGCCGCTGCCGGCGCACAGGTCCAGCACCCGGCAGGGTCCCAGCGCCCGGACATAATCAATCGCCTCCGCCGCCAGCACCTCCGTGTCCACCCGGGGGATCAGCACCGCCTCGGAGATATCCAGGGGCAGTCCGTAGAACTCCCACTCGCCGATGAGGTAGGCCACCGGCTCCCCCTGCAGGTGCCGGTCCACCAGCTGGCGGATCCGCTGCTCCACCTCCGGGGCCACATACAGCTGACTGTCCCGGATGAGCTCCTCCCGGGTCTTGCCGCTGCCATAGCACACCAGCTCCCGGGCCTCCAGCGTGGAGGCTTCGATGCCGGCGCGCCGCAGCTCCTGTCGAATATCCAAATACAAATTGTTATATGTAATTGGCATACAACCCTCCGTTATCGAATTTTGGAGGATTTTGAGGAATCGGCGCGCTTTTTTCCGGCGCACCGGTCCATTCTCTCTCCAGACAACACCGCACAAACTTTCCGCCGCTCCGGCGGCCATTGCTTTCCACACAATTTTATTATTCCAAGGACACGCGCCTTGGAAAAATACGTTGACTCAGCCGCCTTGGGCGGCGTCACCAGTGCGCACACTGGTAAGGGGGGGAGGTCGAGGGGGGCCATGTTCCCCTTCGATTGCCTCACCAGGCATCCTTGCCTTTCTCCTCCGGGATCACACGCTTCATCGCCTCAATGGCTGCCCAGCAAAATCTTCGATTTTGCCGGGGCCCCAAGCACTTCACTTCCTCGGGGCAAATGAATTGCCCCTGCGGCAAGGTTCTGGCTGCGCCAAAACGCTTGGA
>CAJFQQ010000033.1 GCA_904419145.1 uncultured Oscillospiraceae bacterium
CGGATCAGGTGATCCGCCACTACGACGTCACCGGGAAGATCTGCCCAAAATATTACGTGGAGCACGAGGACGCTTGGCGCGATTTACTAGCCGGAGTCGAGGCCGAGATCCCTACCTTCGCGCAATAGCAAAAGCCACCCGAAAGGGTGGTTTTTTTGCAGGCTTTGCCCGGCGGTGGGATAGGATCGGCAGTCCCTGCCGAGGGGGAGGGGTATTTTGCGCCCCCGGGAACTGGGTGTTTCTGGCACACCCCTGCCAGGGGAGGTTTCGTGCCCCGGGCGCGGGGGACGATTTCCGCCCCATTGCCATAGAGGAACGGATTCCATCCCCTATTTTCTCTTCATCTTGCTGAAGGACGGGGACGTTTCGCGCCCCCGGGCACGACCTACTTTTGCCGCCAGGCAAAAGTAGGCAAAAACTGGCTTAGGGGCTGCGGCCCCTAAGGACCCCATTGATGTACAGCATCGTGCTTATTTCTCTTACCGGCGCGTGGGCATCGTCTTGCCTCTGCGCCCCCTTCCGGGCCTTCCGCTTCGCTAGGCCCTGCCCGGGCAGGTATCTAGACATCTTCTCCCCTGATACCGCGCCTGGTGCGGTGGGTGAGGGGCGCTGGTTCCTTTCCTGCAAGTTTACACCGCACCATAAACAGCAAGAGAAGCCGAGAAACTACTACTTTCCTATCTTAGAGGCCCACCGTTTCACAGGCCGACAGGCGGACTATGGAAAGTGCCAAGGTCCGTAGGTAATCCTTCTACCGCTCCCGTTTGTAAAAGAAACCCCTCCACGACCCTGTTCCAAAAACCCGGGGTTCTTAGGGGTGAAACCCCTAAGCGTGTTTTTGGTGACTTTTTGCACGAGCAAAAAGTTACCCCCGGTCGGGTGGAAACCCTCCACCAGTAAAAATTCTTCTTGCCTTTTTCCACTCCCTATGCTATAGTAAGGAACGAAAAGTACATCATGCTGTCCCTGCGCCGGGATCCCCGGCGGCGGCGGAATGGGGTGAGAGGCCCCGCGAGTCGGTCACTGTGATCCCTCCTGGGAGAGGGTAAGTCAGATACGCTCGGGACAGTGAGATTTCTGCCGGAACCGGAAATTGCTTCTTGTTTCGGTCTTGCCGCAGGCAGCGGCGGGGCCGTTTTTTGCACCTTCCGCCCGGCGGAGGGTGTCTTTTTTTCGATCGGTTTCCGCGTTCCGGGCCGGTGGGGCGGCCCGGGGAAACGACACAATACCTCCTTCAAACGCTCTATATGGAAACCAGACAGGCGCCGGGCCGCAACCACCCGGCGCCTGTTTGGCGTCTCTGGGAGCGGCGCAGTCGGTCACGCCCGCTCCTCCTGTTCCATCAGTGTGCGGAGGAACCCCAGCTCATACTCCGTCTTTAGGAGCCCCTCGGCCACGTTTCCCGCCGTTTTCAGGGGCTCCACCTCGCCCACGATTTCCACCGCATGGCGAAACCCCAGATAGAACGCGTACCGCAGCACGCCGTACAGCCGCTCGTCCCACGCGGTATACACCGACAGCAGGCGCTCCCCGTTCTCCTGGCTCAACTGCTCCCGCAGCACCGCGTACATGGCATTCAATTTCAGCCGGTGGGTGTAATAGGGCTCATATTTCTGCATACACGGCTGGGTCAGCAGCTCATTTTCCACCAGTATGTGGAAAAGATGATTCGGCACAGCCTCCGAAAACCGCTGTCCGAAGGCGCTGTACACGCCCCGGTGAAACCCGAAGCGGAGGGCGTAGCGCAGATTCCTGCGCCCCATCTCCTCCATAGAGGCCAGCTGTGCCCGCTGGCCCTCGTCCAGCGCGGCCTCCAGCGCCTGCCGGCCCGCGGCATAGTCCCGCTCGCTGTCCGGGCAGCCCTCCCGCTCCAGCTCCTCCCGGTACGCCGACAGGATCCGCTCCAGCAGCTCCTCCGGCAGCATCCGCTTCACCAGCGCGGACAGCTCCCCCTTAAAGTGCATCATTGGGTCTCCTCCTCCAAAGGCGCAGAATTTTCACGTTAAAATGATACGGTACAAAGAACTAAAAATCAAGTTTTCTGCGAAGTATAATAAACGTAACTACGTTAAATTGGATGTGCACCCATGAAGGATATTTTGCAGGAGATTACCCGCCTGCGCACCGAACGCGGCTGGTCGGAGTACGATCTGGCCGTGCGCGCCGGCATCACCCAGTCCACCATCTCCACCTGGTACCGAAAGCAGCAGATCCCCACCATCAAATCTCTGGAGAAGATCTGCGCCGGCCTTGGCATCACCCTGTCCCAGTTCTTTGCCGAAGGGGAGGACCTGGTCTCCCTGACCCAGGGGCAGCGGGACCTGCTGGACGCCTGGGCCTGTCTCAGCCGGGAGCAGCAGGCGATTTTCATGGAGCTGTTCCGGCATATTTAGCGGCCCCGGGCATCTGCTTCCCGGGGTCTTTTTGTCTTTTTCTCTTTCCGCAATAGAATCCCCCTCTTCTGTCCATACTATTCCCGGAGCAATGCCCCAAATGACAGAAAGGAGGAGACGGAAGATGAAGAAGTTTTTTGCGCTCCTGTGCGCCCTGACACTGTCGGTGTCCCTGGTGGCCTGCCGCAGCACCGGGAACAACGCCGGCACCGGAAACACCGGCACCACCCAGAACGGCACCACCAATGGCGCCGCGTCCAACGGCGGCACCTCCAACGGTTCCGCCAACGGCTCCGCCGGCAGCAATACCGGCGACAGCCTGGTGGACGACGTGGAGCGGGGCCTGGAGGACGCCGGGAATGACCTGGCCCGGGCCGGGGACGATCTGGAGGACGACCTGGACCGGATGATCGACAACGGCGACCTCACCGACGACGCCAACCGGTAAGCTCCGTCCGGCGCAGCAGCGCGGCCCCCGCTTTTGCGGGGGCCGCGCCTGCCTTATTTCCCTGTGTCCGCTGCGCCCTCCCGGAGGGCGGCGAGGATCTGCTCCTTGCTCTGGCCGCCCACCATGCGCCGGGCCTCCTGCCCATTGACAATCACCGCCAGAGTGGGTACACTCATAATGCGGAACTGCTGCACCAAGCCCGGCGCCTGGTCCACATCTACCTTGCATACTTTATAGCTGCCGTCGCTCTCCCGGGCGATCTCCTCGATCACCGGCGCGAGCATCTGGCAGGGTCCGCACCAGGTGGCGTAAAAATCCACCAGCACAGGCACGTCGCTGTTGCGCACCTGGGCCATAAAAGTGCTGTCGTTCACTTCCATCACGGCCATGACGTTGTCCTCCTTGTGCAAAATCCATACGATGGCGCTGATGCCAGTATCCCTTATTGTACCAAATTTCAGGAAAATTACAATACACAATCGTTACTTTGATGAAAGGAGTCGTTCCATGCGAGACGTTATCATCATCGGCGGCGGCCCGGCGGGCCTCACCGCCGCCATCTACGCCGTCCGGGCGGGGCTCGACACCCTGGTCCTGGAGGCCAATCAGCTGGGGGGCCAGGTGGCCGTGTCCGCGGAGGTGGACAACTACCCCGCCGTGCCCCACACCATGGGCTGGGTGCTGGCCAACAGCATGGCCCAGCAGGTCCAGGCCATGGACGTGCCCATCCAGTACGCCCAGGTCACCGCCCTGGAGCGGACAGGGGAGGGCTTCCGTCTGGGCGTGGAGGGGGGAGAGGACCTGACCTGCCGGTCGGTGATCCTCGCCAACGGCGCCAAACGGCGCAAGCTGGGCTGCCCGGGGGAGGAGGAATTCCTGGGCCGGGGGGTCAGCTACTGCGCCACCTGCGACGGGGCCTTCTTCAAGGGCAGGGACGTGGCGGTGATGGGGGGCGGCAACACCGCCGTGGAGGACGCCCTCTACCTCGCCGGCATCTGCCGCAGCGTCACCCTGATCTTCCGCCGGGACCGCCTCACCGCCCAGCGCAAGCTGGTGGAGGCCGCGGAGGGGAAGGAGAACCTCCGCCTGTGCCCCCGGTCCCTGGTCACCGCCGTCACCGGCGGCGATCTGGTGGAGGCGGTGGAGATCACCGGCGCGGAAAACGGGGAGAAGCAGAGCCTCCCCGTGTCCGCCCTGTTCGTTGCCATCGGCCTGGAGCCGGACAACGCCCCCTTCGCCCCGCCCCTGGCCCTGGACGACTACGGCTATATTTTGGCCGGGGAGGACTGCAAGACCAATGTGCCCGGGGTGTTCGCGGCCGGGGACAGCCGCACCAAGCTCCTGCGGCAGATCGTCACCGCCGTGGCCGACGGGGCCGTGGCGGCCATGCAGGCCGAGCGGTTCCTCCACGGATGACCGGGTTTGCCAAGGCGGGCCATCTATGATATACTATCCGCAAAGTGGGCGGCCCCTCGTTCCGGGCCGTCCCGCTCCCGGCCCATGGCGCTGCCGTGGCCGATCCTCTGCCCCCCTGGGGGGCCTGATTTTGCAAAAGGAGTTTCCCTATGATCCTCTACACCGCTGTCTTCCTGGTGCTGCTGGCCGCGGACCAGATCCTCAAATACTGGGTCACCCAGAACCTGGACCTCTATGAATCCATGCCCCTGATCCCGGGGCTGGTGGAGCTGAAGTACATTCAGAACACCGGGGGCGGCTGGTCCATCCTCTCCGACTACACGTGGCTGCTGAGCCTCCTCACCAGCGTCATCCTGGTGGTGGTCCTGATCCTGCTGGTCCGCGGGATCGTCCGCCACCCCCTGGGCCGGTGGGGCTGCGTGCTGCTGCTGGCGGGGGGGCTGGGGAACCTCATCGACCGTTTCCGCCTGGGCTATGTGGTGGACATGTTCAACTTCCAGTTCATGAATTTCCCGGTATTCAACATCGCCGATATCTGCGTGGTCTGCGGCATGGCCCTGGCCGCGGTCTACTATCTGTTTTTCTACGACAAGTACGACGCCAAGGGGCGGGAGAAGCGCGATGGAAACCATCCTGACCGCTGAGGCCTCCGCCGCCGGGGAGCGGCTGGACCGCTATCTGGCCGGGGCGGTGGAGGGCCTGACCCGCTCGGCGGCGGCAAAGCTCCTGGAGGAGGGGCAGGTCACCCTTGGGGGGAAGCCCCTGGGGAAGAATTACCGCCTCCAGGGGGGCGAGGTGCTGACGGTGTCCCTCCCCGAGCCGGAGCCCGCGGAGGCTTTGCCCCAGAATATCCCCCTGGACGTCGTCTATGAGGACGCCGACCTCATCGTCATCAACAAGCCCGTGGGGCTGGTGGTCCACCCGGCCCCCGGCCACCCGGACGGCACGCTGGTCAACGCCCTGCTCTTCCACTGCGCCGGGAGCCTCAGCGGCGTGGGCGGGGCCCTGCGGCCGGGGATCGTCCACCGCATCGACCGGGACACCAGCGGTTTGCTGGTGGCGGCGAAGAACGACTTCGCCCACCTGTCCCTCTCCGCCCAGCTCCAGGACCACAGCCTCTGCCGCACCTATGAGGCGGTGGTGGTGGGGAACGTGCGGGAGGACCGGGGCACCGTGGATGCCCCCATCGGCCGCCACCCCACGGACCGGAAAAAGATGGCCGTCACCGACAAAAACAGCCGTGTCGCCGTCACCCACTATGAGGTGCTCCGCCGCTACCCGGGGTACACCTATCTCCGCTGCCGGCTGGAGACCGGCCGCACCCACCAGATCCGGGTGCACATGGCCTATATCGGCCACCCCCTCTACGGGGACACGGTGTACGGGGCCAAGCGCCCGGCGGCGGACATGACCGGCCAGTGCCTCCACGCGGTGGCCCTGGATCTCACCCATCCCCGGACCGGGGAGCGGATGCACTTCACCTGCCCGCTGCCGGAGGAGTTCACCCGCCTGCTCCAGAAGCTGGAGCGCCTGGCCCAATAAAGGGCGTGCTCCCCACTGTCCTGGGCAATCCACACTTTCAGAAGGAGCAACCGACTATGAAACTCATCTCCTGGAATGTCAACGGCCTGCGGGCCTGCCTGAAAAAGGGGTTCCTGGACTTCTGCCTGGCCGCCGACGCCGACGTCTACTGCCTGCAGGAGACCAAGCTCCAGCCCGGCCAGGTGGAGGTGGACCTGCCGGGGTACCACCAGTTCTGGAACAGCGCGGACAAAAAGGGCTACTCCGGCACCGCCATCTTCACCAAGGCCGAGCCCCTCTCCGTGACCTATGACTTCGGGGAGGACCTCCACCGCCACGAGGGCCGGGTCATCACCGCCGAGTACCCGGAGTTCTATCTGGTGTGCTGCTACACCCCCAACGCCCAGGACGGCCTCAGGCGCATCGACTACCGGATGCAGTGGGAGGACGACTTCCGCGCCTATCTCCTGGAGCTGGACGCCGTGAAGCCGGTGGTCCTCTGCGGGGACCTGAACGTGGCCCATGAGGAGATCGACCTGAAAAATCCCGGTCCCAACCGGGGCAGCGCCGGGTTCTCCGACGAGGAGCGGGGAAAGATGACGGAGCTCCTCGACGCCGGGTTTGTAGACACCTTCCGCGCCCTCTATCCGGACAGGACCGGGGCCTACAGCTGGTGGAGCTACCGCTTCAACGCCCGAGCCAACAACGCCGGATGGCGCATCGACTACTTTATCGTCTCCCAGCGGCTCGCCGACCGCATCGCCGCGGCGGACATCTACAGCGAGATCCCCGGCAGCGACCACTGTCCCGTGGCGCTGGTGCTCCGGTGACGCAGAACGGCCCCCCAGGGAAGCCTGGGGGGCTTCTCTTTGTTCCAGCCGATCTTCCCATCGGCGGGGAAGTTTTCCACAGCGATGTGGAAAAGGGGAGGGGCGTTTTGCGGCACCGACGCGACCTCCTTTTGCCATAGTCGTATGGCAATATCGGCAGCCTTGCCGAGAGGGAGGGTGCACACCCTCCGGGGGGTAACTTTTTGCTTGTGCAAAAAGTCACCAAAAACACACTTAGGGGCTCCGCCCCTAAGAACCCCAGTTTTGGGAACAGGGTCGTGGAGAGGGCTATTTGAGAAACGATGTCGGCAGAACGATTACCTACGGACCCCGGCGCTCTCGATAGTACGCCTGCCGGCCGCGTCGGCACAAGTTGCGCATCGCTTGTTTCCGCCTGACGGCGAAAACGCGCTCGCTCCACTGTGCCTCCTTTCCCCACCGGACCCGCTGCGCTGGGCTCCGGCGGGGGCCCCGAGCCGCTAAGATAGGAAAGTAGTTACTTCTCTTTTTCTCTTGCTGTTTATGGCCCGGCAGAGACTTGCAGGAAATGGCTCCAGCGTCCGTTCCCCACCGCACCAGGCGCGGTATCAAGGGAGAAGCAGGCTGGATCTCCGCCCGGGCAGGGCCTAAGGCCCGGAAGGGGGCGCAGAGGCAGGACGATTCTCACGCGCCGGAAGGAGAAGCAGGCACCTTATTGTACATCAATGGGGTCCTTAGGGGCCGCAGCCCCTAAGCGGCCTTTTCGGCCCTTTTGGGCCGTGCCAAAAGGGCCTCGCGCCGGAGCGCGAAATCTCCACTGGCAGGGGTTTGCCAGAAACACCCAATTCCCGGGCGCGCGAAACGCCCCGCCCCCTCAGTGCCCCAGCCACACAGCCGCGGAAAATTTCCCGCCCTCCCACTTTACGAAAGGGCGCAAATCATGTAGAATAGGGGTACTGTTTGACGTGAGGAGGCGATGGGCATGGAGGGGTACACCATCCAGCTGGCCCAGGAGGAGAATATCGTCCTGTCGGCGGACGCGGTGCGACGGCTCATCGCCGCCGGCAGCGGCGACGGGGCGCTGCTGTATCTGGCGCTGCTGGAGAACCGGGGCGCCATGTCCCCGGAGCAGCTGCTGGGGGAGCTGAAGTGGACGGCGGAGCGCCTGCACCAGGCGGAGACGGCGCTGATGCGCTGCGGCCTCCTGGGCAGCCACCGGCCCGCCCTGACCCAGGAGCCCAGCGACGAGCGGCCGGACTACACCCGGGAGGACGTGGCGGCGCAGCTGGAGGGGGATGAGAAATTCCGCCAGCTCACCGGCAATGTGGAGGCCGTGCTGGGCAAGAAGCTCTCCACGGCGGACCTGAACATCCTCCTGGGGCTCTACGACTACCTGGGCCTCCCCTGCGAGGTGATCTTCCTGCTGGTGAACCACTGCACCGACCGTCTCACCGCCCGGTACGGATCCGGCCGGCGGCCCACCCTGCGCCAGATCGAGAAGGAGGGCTACGCCTGGGCCCGGCGGGGGCTTTTGGACCTGGAGAGCGCCAACGCCTATCTCATGAAGTACGCCGAGAGCCGCACCATGGTGGGCCAGTACATGGCGGTGCTTCGCCTGGGGGACCGCGCCCCCGCCCCCACCGAGGAGCGCTATCTCCTCAGCTGGGCGGAGATGGGCTTCCCGGCGGAGAGCGTGGAGCTGGCCTACGATAAGACCATGCTCAAGTGCAAGGAGCTCCGGTGGGGCTATCTCAACAAGATCCTGCTCAACTGGCACCAGAAGGGCCTCCACACCCTGCAGGAGATCGAGGAGGGGGACCGCCGCCGCCCGGCAAAGCCGGCGGAGGAGCGGAGCGCCGCCGCGCCGGGCAAGAACGTGGAGCGGATGAAGAAATACCTGGAGGACATGCGAAAGTAAGGGGGGAGAGGGATGGCAGCGGACAGCAGGCTGATGAAGCGGGCCCTGGAGCGGTTCCGGGAGGACAAGGAGCGCCGGGAGGCGGAGCACCGCCGCCAGGTGGCGGAGATCTATCAAAAGGTGCCCCGGGCGGAGGAGATCACCCGGGAGCTGCGCAGCACCATCGGCGGCATTGTGGCCGCCGCCTTCCGCAACGGCACCGACCCCCAGAGCGCCATCCGGGCGCTGAAGGAGCACAACCTCTCCCTGCAGCGGGAGCGGGCGGAGCTGCTGGTGGAGCACGGGTACGCCTATGACGCCCTGGAGGACAAGCCCCGGTGCGCCCTGTGCGGCGACGCCGGGTTCACCGAGGCCGGCCCCTGCCGCTGTCTCATGGCCTACTACGCCAGGGAGCAGAACCAGGAGCTCTCCAAGCTCCTGGACCTGGGCAACCAGAGCTTTGACACCTTTGACTTCAAGTGGTACGACGAGCGCTACTGGCCCCAGGAGGGCACCAGCCCCCGGGAGAACATGGAGATCATCTACGAGCTGTGCGCCAACTACGCCCACAACTTCTCCTCCCGGAGCCCCAACCTGCTGATGACCGGGGCGCCGGGCCTGGGCAAGACCTTCCTCTCCGCCTGCATCGCCCGGGAGGTGAGCAACGCTGGCTTCTCTGTGGTCTACGACACGGCCACCCACGTGTTCGCCCAGTTTGAGAGCGGGAAGTTCGGCCGGGAGAACCCCTTTGACGAGGACGCCCATACGGATATCAACCGCTATCTCCACTGCGACCTGCTCATTATGGACGACCTGGGCACGGAGATGGCCACCGCCTTTGTCACCAGCACCCTGTATCAGATCCTCAACCAGCGCCTGGTGGCCGGGCGGCAGACGATCCTGAACACCAACCTCTCCCTGGAGGACCTGGGCAAGCGCTACGGCGCCGCCACCCTCTCCCGCATCGAGGGGGAGTATCAGATCCTCACCTTCTTTGGGGAGGACATCCGCCGGCAGAAGCGGGAGCAGTAAAAGCGAGCGGGCCTCGCCCTGTTGGGGGCGGGACCCGTTTTTTTCAACAGAGGGTGCATATCCAAAGCCAGATGACCGCAAGAACAGACAAAAAAGCGGCCGCAGCCGCTTTTCCGTTCCTCCGGCAGGCCGTCCCTGCCGGTATGTTTTCCACAGGATGTGGAAAATCCTGTCTATTTTCCGGCCTGTCCCGCCTTGGGAATATGGACGGTGACGGTGATCTCGTCCTCGGTCTCCTGGCGCTGGAGCTTCGCCCCCACCCCGGAGCGCTGCATGACCTCCACACTGTGGCGGATGCTGTTGAGAAACAGCCGCACATCCTTGACGATATAGGTGGGCCGCCGGGGCGGCTCCTTCTTCTGGATGTCGGAGAGGAGGCTCTCGATATACGCCTCGGTCTGTGCCACATTCAGGTGGTTCTCCCCGATGTGGCGCAGCGCCCGCAGCCGCTCCTCCTCGTCGCTCAGGCGCAGGAGGGCCCGGGCGTGGCGCTCGGTGAGGTCATAGGAGCGCAGCAGCTCCGTACAGGGGCCGGACAGCCGCAGCAGGCGCAGCTTGTTGGCCACCGCGGACTGGGATTTCCCCAGCTTCACCGCCACCTCCTCCTGGGAGAGGTGACAGGTCTCGATGAGCTTGGCGATGGCCGCGGCCTCCTCCAGATAGTGGAGGTCGCTGCGCTGGAGGTTCTCGATGAGGGCCAGGACGGCGCTGTCCTCCCGGTCCACATCCAGCACCACGCAGGGCACGGTGGCCAGCCCCGCCAGCCCCGCCGCCCGCAGCCGCCGCTCCCCGGCCACCAGCACATAGCTGTAGCGGCCCTTCTGCACGGTCAGGGGCTGGAGCACGCCGTGGAGGCGGATGGAGGCCGCCAGCTCCTGGAGGGACTCCTGGGAGAAATACTTCCGGGGCTGGTCGGGGTTGGGCGCGATATGGTTGATGGGGATATACTGAATTTTCCTGCTGAGCAGCTTCACCGTTTCCATAAGCCGTGACCTCCAAACCTTGCCCGATTGTACTTGGTACAAGCATAGCAGACCGGGCCTGGCGAAAAGAGGGGAAGGGTGGCGGCAGCCGGAAATATTTGGCACGCCTGTGTCAGAAGGGGAGGGATTCCATCCCTTCGGAGGCGCCTCGCCCCTCCCGCAAAAGGCACACGGCCACAAAAAATCACCGCCCCAAAACAGGGGCGGTGATTCTCTTTGCAATGATCCGAAACAGCGGGGATTTACTTCTCGTAGGCCACCACCACCCGGCGGTTGGGCTCAGTGCCCATGGAGTAGGTGGTAACATGCTCCACATCCTGCAGGGCCGTGTGGATCACATGGCGCTCATAGGCGTTCATGGGCTCCAGGGTCACATTCTTGCGGTATTTGACCACCTTGGCGGCTACCTTCCGGGCCAGATGCTCCAGGCTCTGCTCCCGCTTCTCCCGGTAGTTCTCCGCGTCCACGTGGATGCGCACCCGCTTGTCGCGATCCCGGTTCACCGCGTAGTTGGTGAGCTGCTGGATGGCGTCCAGGGTCTCCCCCCGGCGGCCGATGAGCTGCCCCATCTTCTCCCCCTCCAGATAGACCTTGTAGCGGTCCTTTTCCGGCAGGTAGATCTTGATGGCAGCGGCGCTGTCCATGTGCTCCAGAAGGCCGGTGAGGAAGGTGCGGATCTGCTGGGCCTTCTCGTCGTTGACCTCCTCGCCAAGCTCCACCGGGGCGGCAGGAGCGGGAGCGGGCTTCTCCGCCTTTTTCTCCGGGCGGTTCTGGCTCTCCCGCTTCTCCTGGGGGCGCTTTTCCCGCTTTTCCTGGGACTTCTTCTCCCCGCGGGGGCGTTCTGCTTTCGGTTCTTCCACAGGCTGTGGATTTTCTGCCGGGGGAGCCGGTTCCACCAGCTGCTCGATCTCCTCAAGCACATCTTCCTGTGCAGCATTGTCATAGGTGACGCGGACCTTGGCCGGGCTGCTGCCGATGCCGAAAAATCCGGATTTGGCCCGCTCCAATATCTCCACGGATACGTCATCCCGCTCAAGGCCCAGCTGGCTGAGGGCTTTTTCAATGGCCTCCGCCTCGGTCTTGCCGGTTACATCAATATAACGCATAGCCATGCTCCTCACTCATCTTTCTCATAGCGGTTCTCCACATAGCTGCGGCCCCGGGCATAGGGGCGCCCGCCGATCCGGCCGTCATCGTTGGTGGAGATTTTCTTCTCTGGCTGCTTCTTCTGAGGCGGATTTTTCTTTGCGTTTTCCCGCTGCAGTGCGGCCTGCCGCTTGGCTTCCTCCATGCGCTGCTTGCGGTCGGCCTCTCTGGCCGCTTCACGCGCATCCTCCTCCTCCTGGAACCTCCTGTTGAAATAGCGGCCCAGGGTGGCCTCCTGGATGATGGAGAACACGCTGTTGCCGATCCAGTAGATGCCCAGGGAGGCAGGCAGGATGAATCCGATATACACGCTGGTCAGCGGCATGATGATGTTCATGCCCTTCATGCCCGGCTGGCTGGTGGTCTGCCCGTTGGACTTCATGGTAATATGGCTCAGGAACCAGCTGAGGAATCCGGACAGCACGGGGATCAGGATCAGGCCGATGACCCCCCACTCCCAGCGGAAATTCTGGATGGCATCGCTGGGCATGGCGGACAGGTCGATGTGCAGGAAGTTGAAGTTCAGGGGGATCAGCCCGTCAAACTTGCCCTGGAAGGAATCCCAGTGGCTGTTGACGAACTCCGCCAGGTTGATCTGCTCATAGGCGCTGAAGGTATTGTTGGTCATAGACGGCACATAGCCCAGGGTCTGGGCCAGCTCCCGGATGGCTTCAATACTGTCTGTCCCCAGGCGCATGAAATACTGCAGGGGCTGGCGGACGATGGAGTACAGGGGCAGCAGGATGGCCAGGGGCAGCAGGCTCCACAGGCAGCCGCCCATGGGGTTCACGCCGGCCTCGGTGTAGAGCTTCTGCAGCTCCTCCTGATACTTCTGCTGGTTGTTGGCGTACTTCTTCTGCAGCTCCGCCTGCTTGCCGGACAGGCGGCCCATGCGGACCATGCTCTTCTTGCTCTTCATCTGGAAGGGGAGCATGATGAGCTTCACCACCAGGGTGAAGAGGATCAGCGTCAAGCCGTAGGAGCCGGTGAGGGAATAGAACAGACGCATGACCCACGCAAAAGGCGCGGTAATGATGTTGGTCATTGCTTAACTTTCCTCCGTAAGTGGTTGGGGTGGGAATGGGCTCAGGGGACCGGGTCATAGAAATCCCCCTTGTAAAAGGGGTGGCACCGCAGAAAGCGCTTGAGGGCCAGCCAGCCCCCCTTCCATACGCCGTATTTCTCGATGGCCTCCACGGCGTACTGGGAGCAGGTGGGAATAAAACGGCACCGGGGCGGCAGCCCCGGGGAGATATACCGCTGATAAAAATGGATGAACCCCAGGAGGAACCGCTTCACGAAACATCCCTCCAGATCTTCAGCTCCCGGCAGGCGCTCTCAAAATGGCGCAGCAGCTGGGAAAACGGGGCGGAGAGCACCCGCCCCCGGGCCACCACCACCAGGTCATAGCCCGGCTGGATGCATCCGGCCGACAGGCGGCACACCTCCCTGAGGCGGCGGCGGGCCCGGTTGCGAACCACCGCGCCCCCCAGCTTGGTGGACACCGTGAAGCCCAGGCGGTGATGGTCCAGCCCGTTCTTCCGGCAGTAGACCACCATGGAGGCTGTCACCGCGCTCTTGCCCCGGCTGTAGAGCCGGCGGAACTCATGATTCTTTTTCAGGGTCACCGCTTTTTTCATGCCGTCCTCCGCGCTGCTTTTTCATAGATAGCGGAGTAGGGACGAGCAGATGCTGCCCGTCCCTGCGTTATCTATCTGCGATGCACTTTCCGCTTCCCTCAATGGGTCAGGCGAGCGCGACCCTTGGCACGGCGGCGGGCCAGCACTTTGCGGCCGTTGGCAGTGCGCATCCGCTTGCGGAACCCGTGCTCCTTGGAGCGCTGGCGCTTTTTGGGCTGGTAGGTACGGAACATGCAATACACCTCTTTCTGATTGTTTATTTTCCTGCGGCGGTGTCCGCCGCTGCTCGACAGCGCACCGGAAGGCCTCCTCCCGATGTGCCGCAGCCGACTGTTTTCAGGCGCCCTCTCCCCCGAGGGGGCGATAGCGCGACAACTATTATACATAAAAGGGTAGTTTCTGTCAATAAAAACTTGCGCAATCCCGCCCATTCGGCCAAATTTCCGCCTGTTTTTTTCTGTGGCACGCCGACATACAACATTTAGTGGAAATCCGTCAAAATAGAAGGCCATATCTAGTGGGGCCTCCGGAAAAAACTTTTCTTTATATTTAGAATAAGTATGTGTTGCAATCAAGGCTGTTTTTTGGTAAAATAGGAGTGTTATTATGCCGATTATTTGTTCCGGAAATTTAGAGAAAAACCTGCGCTCCGGCGGGCTTGCGGGCAGCACGGGGGATTGGAAAGGAGCCGACTTTTTGAATTCCATACAAGACATTTGGAACATGGTGCTGGACAAGATGCGCTCGGAGCTCTATGAGACCACCATCAACACCTGGTTCGACGAGGTCACCCCCGTGGCCCTGGAGGGGGACACGTTGGTCCTCCACTGCGGCAATGACTTCAAGCGCAGCACCATTGAGGACCGCTTTGTAGGCAATATCGCCGCCAGCATGAAGGACATCTTCTCCACGGATTTCACCATCCGTCTCCTCAGCGACGCGGCGCTCCAGGCCTATCAGCAGGCGGAGCCGGCGGAGAAGAAGCCGAAAAACCTTTTTGAGAGTGACGAGTTCACCTTCCAGAACTTCGTGGTGGGGCCCTCCAACAAGCTGGCCTTCGCCGCGGCCAAGGCGGTGGCGGCCCAGCCCGCCGAGCACTACAACCCCCTTTTTATCTACGGGGACTCGGGTCTCGGCAAGACCCACCTCATCTACTCCATTGCCCATGAGATCCGCCAGCAGCGGCCGGCGGCCAAGATCGTTTACATCAAGGGCGACGACTTCATCAACGAGTTCATCGAGGCCGTCCGCGGCGGGCGCAACCAGGACTTCCGGGTCAAGTACCGGGAGGCAGACCTGCTGCTGGTGGACGATATCCAGTTCGTGGCCGGCAAGGAGGAGACCCAGAACGAGTTCTTCCACACCTTCAACACCCTCTATGAGTCCCGGCGGCAGATCGTGCTGACCTCGGACCGGCCGCCTCAGGAGATGAGCCGGCTGGACGACCGTCTGCGCACCCGGTTCGAGTGGGGGCTGCTGGTGGACGTGCAGCCGCCGGACCTGGAGACCCGCATCGCCATCGTAAAGAACAAGGCCGCCCAGCTGGGGCTCATCCTATCCCCGGACGTGGTGGACTATATCGCCAAAAACGTCACCTCCAACGTGCGGCTGCTGGAGGGCACGGTGAAGAAGATCAAGGCCTATCGGGACCTCCTGGGCAGCGAGCTGGACGCGGAGAGCGTGGACCGGGCCATCCACGACATGCTCCGCCGGGACAACGAGTTCATCCCCTCCCCGGACACCATCATCTCGGAGATCTGCAAGTACTACCGCATCGACGAGGCGGCCATCCGGGGCCAGCAGCGGGACCGTACCATCGTCCGGGGCCGCCAGGTGGCCATGTATCTCATCCGCCGCATGAGCAACTACTCCTATAAAGACATCGGCAAGGAGTTCGGCGACCGGGACCACACCACAGTCATGCACTCCATCGAGCAGGTGGAGCAGCGCATGAAAAAGGACTCCGCCTTTGCCGAGACCGTGCGGGACATCACCACCAACATCAACGCCAAAAAGTAGCTTCGACCTTTTCCACACTTTCCCGCCTTTTCCCGTGGAAAAACTGGTGGAAAATGTGGAAAACCTTTTTCTCCCCATTTCCCGTGGAAATCCATCCCGATTTTCCACACCACCATCTGGAAAAGTTTTTCCTGTATTCCCAAGGCTTCACGACCCTTTTCCACATTTCCCGTGCCCTACCGCTACTACCACTACAAAAGATTATATATTTTCTCTGCTCTCAACAGGGTGCCCCGCACCTCCCCCCGAAAATTTTTGAAAGGAAGTTCCTGCCATGCGTTTCTCCTGTGAAAAAGCCCTGCTCCAGGCCGCCATCAACACGGCATCACGGGCTGTCTCCTCCAAGAGCTCCATCCCCGCCCTGGAGGGACTGCTGCTCCAGGCCGAGGAATCCCTCACCGTCTCCGGCTACAACATGCAGACCGGCATCCGCACCAAGGTCAGCGCGGAGATCAAGGAGGGCGGCGAGCTGGTAATCAACGCCCGCCTCTTCGGCGACATCATCCGCCGCCTGCCGGACGATGTGGTGGTTTTTTCCACCGATGACAAGCTCAACGTCCGCCTGACCTGCGGCGACGCCGCCTTTGACATCACCGCCCTCAGCGCCGCGGACTACCCGGAGCTGCCGGAGGTGGAGGACCAGTTCAGCTTCACCATTCAGCAGAATACTCTCCGTAATATGATCGGCGAGACCCTCTTCGCCGTATCCACCAACGAGGCCCGTCCCGTCCATACCGGCTCCCTCTTTGAGATCGGCGAGGGCGGGCTCACCGTGGTCTCTGTGGACGGGTTCCGTCTGGCCCTCCGGCGGGAGCCGGTGCAGCGCATCGACGGCGGGGCCTTCCGCTTCGTGGCCCCCGGCGCCGCCCTCAGCGAGGTGGAAAAGATCTGCTCCGATACCGACGAAGCAGTGGAGGTGACCCTGGGCAACCGGCACCTGCTCTTTGAGATCGGCGACACGGAGCTGATCTGCCGCCGGCTGGAGGGGGAGTTCCTGGACTACAAAAACGCCATCCCCCGGAAAAATCCCATCACCCTCACCGTGGACACCAAGCGCATGATGGAGTCCATCGACCGGGTCAGCGTGGTGATCAGCGAAAAGCTCAAGAGCCCGGTGCGCTGCGTGTTTGATTACAACAAGGTGACCATGACCGCCAAGACCGGAAACGGCGAGGCCAAGGACGTCTGCCCCGTGGAGGGGGACGGGGAAGGGCTGGAGATCGGCTTCAACAACCGCTACCTCTCCGAGGCCCTGCGCTATGCCCCGGCGGACACGGTGAAAATGGAGCTGAACACCGGCATCTCTCCGGCCATCATCGTGCCCACCGAGGGGGATGAAAACTTTCTGTATATGGTCCTGCCCGTCCGGCTCAAGGGCGGCAACTAAAGGAGACAGCCATGACGACAATTCCCATTACCACTGAGTATATCAAGCTCCAGGACCTGCTGAAGCTCTCCGGTGCGGCGGACACCGGCGGCGAGGCCAAGGTGGCCGTCCAGGAGGGGGAGGTCCTGGTCAACGGGGCGGTGTGCACCATGCGTGGAAAAAAGCTCCGTCCCGGGGACGTGGTGACCTATCAGGGAGAGGAGTACACGGTGTCCCATGCGGCTCCATAAGCTGGCGCTGGACGATTTCCGCAACTACCTCCATCTGGAGGCGGACTTCGACCCCTCGGTCAACGTGATCTTCGGCGACAACGCCCAGGGCAAGACCAACCTGCTGGAGGCCATCGCCTATCTCTCCGGGGTGTCCCACCGCTCCCGGTACGACCGGGAGCTGATCCGCTTCGGCGCGGACAGCGCCCGCCTCAGGGGCCAGGTGGAGAGCCGGGGCCGGGACTTCCTCCTGGAGGCGGACCTCCACCGGGGGCGCCGCCGGACGCTGAAATCTAACGGCGTGGGGCTGAAGAACGCCGCGGAGCTCTCCGGCATCCTCCAGTCCGTGCTGTTCTGCCCGGACGACCTGACCCTGATCCGGGAGGGGGCGGCGGAGCGGCGGCGGTTCCTGGACGAGTGCATCGTGCAGCTGCGGCCCCGGTACGCCCAGGCCCTCCAGGAGTACAGGCGGCTCCACGAGCACAAGACCCGCA
This sequence comes from uncultured Oscillospiraceae bacterium, assembly GCA_904419145.1. Classification (GTDB taxonomy): domain Bacteria; phylum Bacillota; class Clostridia; order Oscillospirales; family Oscillospiraceae; genus CAJFPI01. The sequence goes on from CAJFQQ010000033.1 coordinate 17,395, forward strand.
TCCTCCGGGACAGCGAGGAGAAGCCCTCCCTGCTGGACGCCCTGGACGAGTTCTCCTACGGCATGGCCAGGGCCGGCGCGGTGCTGATCCACTACCGCGCCCACTTCATCCGGCGCCTCCAGGAGACGGCTCCCGCCATCCACGCCGACTTCTCCGGCGCCCGGGAGGCCCTCGCCCTCCGGTATGAGACGGTGTCCACGGTGACGGACCCCCTGGCAAGCCCCAGGGAGATCTTCCCCCAGCTCCTCCGGCACCAGGAGGCCCACCGGGCCGCGGAGATCGCCTGCCGCACCTGCCTCTCCGGCCCCCACAAGGACGACCTGGCGGTGGAGATCGACGGCCAGGCCGCCAAGACCTACTCCTCCCAGGGCCAGACCCGGACCGCGGCCCTCTCCCTGAAGCTGGCGGCCCGGGACATCTTCCAGGCGGACACCGGGGAGTGGCCGGTGCTGCTGCTGGACGACGTGCTCAGCGAGCTGGACAAGCGGCGGCAGGAGTTTGTCCTCAACCGCATCCGGGGGGGACAGACCTTCATCACCTGCTGCGAGGACGACCGGCTGAGCAGCCTGCTCAAGGGCCGGGTCTTTCATGTCAGAGAGGGGGCCATCGTGTAATGTACCTGCATCTGGGGAGCAGTGTCTCCGTCCGGGCGGAGGAGATCGTGGGCATCTTCGACCTGGACAACGCCTCCACCTCCCACATCACCCGTTCCTTCCTCCGCAGCGCGGAGGAGGAGGGCATGGTCATCAACGTGGGAGAGGATCTGCCCAAGAGCGTGGTGGTCTGCTGCCCCCAGGGCAGCTGGCAGCGCCTCTATATCTCCCCCCTCTCCAGCGCCACCCTGTTAAGGCGTTTGGAGAGCGGCGGTTTCGGGGGATAATAGGGACAGAAGGCCGCCCGGACGGCGGCCAGAGACCGGCCCTATCCAAAGGAGCGGATGGAACGGAACGGATAGGTTTGGTTTGTGGCCGCCGCATGAGATCATCAGATTTCGGAAGGAAAGATAGTGTGAAAGATTGCCCCGCAGGGCACATCGGAGCGCAACTGCCGCGCAGCGGCAGCACTTAGCGCGGAGAGAAACCATCAGGGTTTTCTTTCGCGTTCAGTCGTCCAATCGGTTTGAACAAATGTTCAAACCGTAAGGCCATGCGGCTCCGGCGGAGCGGAGCAGCATGGCGGTTTGTGGCCGCCGCAAATGAGAAATTGAGTTTGGAAATCATGGCGGAGGGGACCTGCCGGCCCCCTCCCCTGTCTGGAATGGGCCGTCCCTCCCCTGGCGGGCGGGGCGGCAGGAAACGCGAGAAACAAGCAAGGAGGAAATCCTTTATGGCAGATATTTTGGAACAGAGCAACCCCCAGGAGCTGACCTCCACCCAGGTGGAGCACGAGTACAGCGGCGCGGAGATCCAGGTCCTGGAGGGCCTGGAGGCCGTCCGCAAGCGCCCGGGCATGTATATCGGCTCTACCAGCGAGTCGGGGCTCCACCACCTGGTGTATGAGATCGTGGACAACGCCATTGACGAGGCCCTGGCCGGCTACTGCACCGAGGTCACCGTCTCCATCAACGAAGGCAACACCATCACCGTCACCGACAACGGCCGCGGCATCCCCGTGGACATCCAGCCCCAGACGGGGCTTCCGGCCCTGGAGGTGGTGTTCACCGTCCTCCACGCCGGCGGCAAGTTCGGCGGCGGGGGCTACAAGGTCTCCGGCGGCCTCCACGGCGTGGGCGCCAGCGTGGTGAACGCCCTCAGCGAGTGGCTCACCGTCCAGGTCCACAAGGACGGGAAGATCTATGAAATGAAATTTGCCCGGGGGGATATCACGGAGCCTATGAAGGTGGTGGGGGAGACGGACCACACCGGCACCACCGTCACCTTCAAGCCCGACGGCGAGATGTTCGACACCACGGTGTTTAACTACGAGACCATCCACACCCGCATGCAGCAGCAGGCGTTCCTTAACGCGGGGCTGAAGATCCGGGTCTTTGACCGGCGCCCCGGCCAGGAGGCCGAGGACACCCTCCACTACGAGGGGGGCATCCGGGAGTACGTCACCTGGCTCAACCAGAACAAGACCCCCCTCCACGAGCAGGTCATCTACATGAAGGGCGCCAAGGACGACGCCACCGTGGAGGTGGCCATGCAGTATAACGACAGCTATACCGATACCATCATCTCCTTTGCCAACGACGTCCACACCCCCGAGGGCGGCATGCACGAGGAGGGCTTCAAGCGGGCCCTCACCAATGTGCTCAACAACTACGGCAAAAAGACCGGCCTCATCAAGGGCGACGACAAGGTCTCCGGAGACGACTGCCGGGAGGGCCTGGCCTGCGTGATCTCCGTGAAGCTCACGGACGCCCAGTTCGAGGGGCAGACCAAGGCCAAGCTGGGCAACGCCTATATCCGCACCCTGGTCAGCGGCGTGGTGTCCGACCAGCTGGAGGTCTTCCTGGAGGAGAACCCCAAGGTGGGCCGCATGATCCTGGACAAGGCCATGATGGCCAGCCGTGCCCGGGAGGCCGCCAAGCGGGCCCGGGAGAGCATCCGGCGGAAAAACGCCCTGGAGGGGTCCACCCTGCCCGGAAAGCTGGCGGACTGCTATGAGCGGGACCCCGCCCTCACGGAGATCTATATCGTGGAGGGCGACAGCGCCGGCGGCAGCGCCAAGCAGGGCCGGGACTCCCGGTTCCAGGCGATCCTCCCCCTGTGGGGCAAGATGCTCAACGTGGAGAAGGCCCGGGCGGACAAGGTCTATGGAAACGACAAGCTCTCCCCGGTGATCACGGCCCTGGGGGCCGGCATCGGCGACGAGTTCGACGACAGCAAGCTCCGCTACCACAAGGTGGTCATCATGGCCGATGCCGACGTGGACGGCGCCCACATCCGCACCCTGCTTCTCACCTTCTTCTTCCGCTTCATGCGCCCCCTCATTGAGAAGGGGTATGTCTACGCCGCCGTGCCCCCCCTCTTCAAGCTGGTCCGGGGCAAGACCACCCGCCTCGCCTTCAGCGAGGAGGAGCGGGACGTGATCTCCGCGGAGATGCGGGGGGACAACCCCAACGCCAAGGTGGACATCTCCCGCTTCAAGGGCCTGGGCGAGATGGATCCCCACGAGCTGTGGGAGACCACCATGGACCCGGAGCGGCGGACTCTCAAGCGCATCACCATGGCCGACGCGGTGAAGGCCGACGCCATCTTCACCCTGCTCATGGGCGACCGGGTGGAGCCGCGGCGGGAGTATATCCAGCGCAACGCACAGAAAGTTATCAATCTGGACTACTAAGGAGGGATAGGAAATGGCAAAACACGAGTATGAGAGCAAGGACATCTCCTTTCCCAATCAGAAGATCGTCAACATCAACTTAGAGCACGAGATGGAGAGCGCGTACATTGAGTACGCCATGTCCGTCATCGTGGGCCGGGCCCTGCCCGACGTGCGGGACGGCCTGAAGCCCGTCCACCGCCGCATCCTGTACTCCATGTACGAGAGCGGCCTCACCTCAGATAAGCCCTTCAAGAAGTCCGCCACCTGCGTTGGCGACGTGCTGGGTAAGTACCACCCCCACGGCGACGCCAGCGTCTACGACGCCCTGGTCCGCCTGGCCCAGGACTTCTCCCTGCGCTACCCCCTCATCGACGGCCACGGCAACTTCGGCTCCGTGGACGGCGACCCCCCGGCGGCCTACCGGTACACCGAGGCCCGCATGGCGAAGATCGCCAATGAGATGCTCCGGGACATCGAGAAGGAGACCATCGACTGGGACCCCAACTACGACGAGAGTTTGAAGGAGCCCCGGGTGCTGCCCAGCCGGTTCCCCAACCTGCTGGTGAACGGCTCCAGCGGCATCGCCGTGGGCATGACCACCAACATCCCGCCCCACAACCTCTCCGAGGTCATCGACGCCGCCATCTGCGTCATCGACAACCCGGAGGCGGAACTCAATGACCTGATGGAGCACATCAAGGGCCCGGACTTCCCCACCAGGGGCATCATCCTGGGCCGGTCCGGCATCCGGGCGGCCTACGCCACCGGCAAGGGCCATATCCAGGTCCGGGCCCGGACGGAGATGGAGGAGTTCGGCCAGGGCCGCACCCGCATCGTGGTGACGGAACTGCCCTACCAGGTGAACAAGTCCCGCCTGGTGGAGAACATCGCCGACCAGGCCAAGGAGAAGAAGATCGAGGGCATTGCCGCCCTCCGGGACGAGAGCGACGGCAAGAAGGGCATGCGCATCGTCATCGAGCTGAAGAAGGACGCCAACCCCCAGGTGGTCCTGAACCGCCTCTTTGCCCAGACCCAGATGCAGACCACCTTTGCCATCGTCATGCTGGCCCTGGTGAACAACCAGAAGCAGCCGAAAATCCTCTCCCTGCGGGAGATCCTGGACGAGTACATCGCCTTCCAGGAGGAGGTCATCACCCGGCGCACCATCTACGACCGGAAGCGCGCCCAGGAGCGGGCCCACCTGCTGGAGGGGCTGCTCATCGCCCAGGACAACATCGACGAGGTTATCCGCATCATCCGCACCAGCTACGACGAGGCCAAGGACCGGCTCATGGAGCGCTTCGGCCTCAGCGACGTGCAGGCCCAGGCCATCCTGGACATGCAGCTCAAGCGGCTCCAGGGCCTGGAGCGGGAGAAGCTGGAGGCGGAGTACAAGGAGCTGGAGGAGAAGATCGCCTGGTACAACCGCCTCCTCTCCGACAGGGAGCTGCTGAGAAGCGTCCTGAAGGAGGAGCTCACCGAGATCAAGAACAAGTACGGCGACGAGCGCAAGACCGAGATCGGCTTTGTGGAGGACGAGATCGACATCGAGGATCTCATCGAGGAGGAGCAGTGCGTCTTTACCCTCACGGACAACGGGTACATCAAGCGCACCCCGGTCAGCGAGTACGCCGCCCAGGGCAAGGGCGGCCAGGGCCGCAAGGGCATCACCACCCGGGAGGAGGACAGCGTGGCCGAGGTGTT
>CAJFQQ010000034.1 GCA_904419145.1 uncultured Oscillospiraceae bacterium
CTGGAGAGGCGTCGCGCCAGCGACGCCTCTCCTACTAAAACTCAATATTTCCTACCAGGGTACTTTTTTGTACTGTCCGCACATAATGGGGCAGTGCACGGAGTCGCTCCGGAGGGGATGTGTTTTTCCAGGCTGTTTGACTATTGCAGAAGCAGGATATGCTCGGGAGTAGCCGCCACAGAGAGCGCATCGGCACCGGTCCACAGGTCCTTGGGCAGCTCCATCCGCAGCAGAGGCGCGCCGGGCAGGGAGCCCTCGGGACGTAGCAGGACGATGGTGGTAAATACATCCTCCACCACCCGCTCCACCCGGCAGGGGATGGCGTTGACCGCGTCTGGCGCCGCCGGGCGGATGTAGTTGGCCCGGATGCCCACCTGGGTGACGCCGTCCTGCCACGCCGCGGCACTGCGCAGGCGGATGCCGCCCCACGCAGGGATGGCCACCACGTGGGGATCCTCCGTGGGAACCGGGGCAGCATAGTTTTTGCACCCCGAGAGCCGGGCGGCACTGACCGTACCGGGGGCTGCCATGAGCTGCGCCATCTCCATCACCGGGGCGGAGCGCCCCCTGTCAAGCACGCAGACCCGGCGGCAGGTGCGGTACACCTCGCCGCGGTCATGGGACACCCAGATCGCCGTGCCGCCGAAGGAGGCGAGGAGATCGCTGAGATCCAGCTCCACCTGGAATTTCAGGTAGCTGTCCAGGGCGGAGAGGGGCTCGTCCAGCAGGATCACCGACGGCTCTGAGGCCAGGATCCGGGCCAGAGCCACCCGCTGCTGCTGGCCGCCGGAGAGCTGCCTGGGGCGCTTGCCGGCGGACTCCTCCAGGTGGAGCATGGCCATCAGCTCCGCCACCCGGGCCTGCCGGCGCTGTTGATCCAGATGGTGGGCGCCGGCGGCGATGTTCTGCTCCGTGGTCATGTTGGGGAAAAGGGCGTACTGCTGAAAGAGGTAGCCCACCCGCCGCTGCTGGGGGGGCAAACAAATTTTCTTTTCGCTGTCAAAGAGCACCCGGCCGTCCAGCTCAATGCGTCCCCGGTCCGGCCGCTCGATACCGGCAATACACTTGAGCGTCAGGCTCTTGCCACAGCCGGAGGCCCCCAGCAGGGCCAGCGTCTCCTGCTGGGCGCAGAAGGAGACATTCAAGTGGAAATTGCCATAGGTTTTCTCAATCTCTACCGTAAGCGCCATATCAGCCCACCGCCTTTCGCCGGGAATTCTTGTTGCGCCGCTCCAAAAGGTTCACAGCCATCAGCACCACAGCGGAGATGGCGATGTTGACCAGCACCCAGCGCAGGGCCAGCGCATCGTTATTGGTGCGCCAGAGCTGATAGACGGTGGTGGAGATGGTGGCGGTACGGCCGGGGGTATACCCGGCGATCATAGAGGTGGCGCCGTATTCGCCGAGGGCCCGGGCAAAGGCCAGCACCGCCCCGGCCAGGATGCCCTGGCGACAGGCGGGCATCCGCACGTGCCAGAAGATCCAGGTGTTGCTGAGCCCCAAGGTCCGCCCGGCGTCCGCCAGATCCCGGTCAAAGGCCTCGAAGGCGCCCCGGGCGGTGCGGAACATCAGCGGGAAGGCCACCACCACGGTGGCAAAGATGGCAGACCACCAGGTCATCACCATTTTGGTGCCGAAGTGCTCCAGAATGAAGGCACCCAGGGGCCGTGTGGGTCCCAGCAGCCGCAGCAGTAGGTAGCCCACCACCGTGGGCGGCAGAACCAGAGGGAGGGTCAGCACTACATCCAGGATCCCCTTGAGCACTGGCGGCAGCTTGGCAATGTAGTACGCGGCAAAAATGCCGGTGAAAAAAATCACCACCGTGGAAATGGCGGCGATGCGCAGGGAGTTGAGAAGGGGGAACCAGTCCATAGGTCACCTCCGGAAAAGAGTGATGGGAAGGGCAGCCATTTCCGCGCCCCGCCGCGTCAGCGGCATACAAGGCTTTGCGGAGCAAAGCCTTGGTGCCAGGGTGGATTGATTCCGCCCGAACGGGTGAAAACAGCGGGGGCCCCCATTGGCATGGTCAATGGGGCGAAATGGCGGCGCTGGAAAAACATCCGATAGATGGAGGGATGGGGCCGCCCTGCCGATGCAAGACCGGCAGGGGGCCCCTCTGAAGAGAGATGCTCAGGTTAAAGGCGTGAAGCCGACGCTCTCAAAGACAGCAGCGGCATCATCAGTGGAGAGGTAATCCAGGAATGCCTGGGCCTCCGCCTGGTGCTGGGAGATATTCAGCACGGCGGCAGGGTAGATGACTTGGCCGCACATCTCGGCAGTGGCCTCGTCCACCACGGTGAGACCGGCGGAGTAGGCGTCGGTGGCGTAGATGATGCCGCAGTCCACGGTGGCCTCGCTGACGAAGGTGGTGACCTCCTTGACATTGGAGCCGTAGGTCAGTTTCCCATCCGCAGCCAGAGTCGCCTCGTCTAGGCCGTAGTAGTTAAAAATTTTCTGGGTATACTGCCCTACGGGCACATCGCTGTTGCCCATGGCCAGGAATACCTCTCCGCTCTCCAGCAGTTCCGCCAACTGGTCAAAGGACTCGATGCCAGCGGGGTTTCCTTCGGGAACCGCCAGCGTGACCTTGTTTTCCAGCAGGTCCACGCGGCTATCGGAGAGAACGAAATCAAGCCCCTCGGTGTTCTCCTCGCCGCCGTTGGCGTCCAACTGGTTCATCTGGGTGGGGGATGCAGAGATGAAAATATCACAGTCGGCCCCCTCCTGGATCTGTGACTTCAGCGTTCCGGAGGATCCAAAACTGTAGACAATCGTCACATTGGGGGCGACCTCCTTGTAGAGGTCCTGAATTTCTTCCAAAGTCTCCTGCATGGAGGCGGCGGCAAAGACGATCAGCTCCACCGGCTCTGCAGTGTCCGACTCGCCGGACGCGTCGCTGCCGGATGTATCATTGCCGGAGGTGTTCTGGGCGCTGTTTCCGTTGGAAGCGGCGCTGTTGTTGCCGCCGCAGGCGACCAGGCTCAGGCACAGCGCCAGAGCCAGCAAGAGAGACAAATACTTTTTCATCGCAAGTTCTCCTTTGTATCTTTTGATAGCATTCTGTTGATCGGACACCTTCTGCCGACCGGCATCATTCATCAACGCCGACCATGACAGCGGTGGCCTTGATGACCGCATAGGCGGTGCCGCCTACCTTCAGGCCGAGCTCACGGATGGAGCCTATGGAGATGGTAGAGGTGACAATGTTCCCTCCGCCAATGTCGATTCGCACGATACCGTTTACCGCGCCCTCCTCAATGGAAAGGATCGTTCCCTTGAACTGGTTTCTTGCACTGAGTTTCATAAATATTACTCCCTTTCTGGCATTGGATTGATGTCATACCCGATCATACGGCTTAAATGTGGGCACCGCATATTATATCAATACCCAGCACGACCGGACAAACGTGTTTCAACCAATACCTTCCATCTGAGAAGGCCTCTGTGGAAAGTACAGTTCTCATTGTCATCAACCGATTACCTTGAATTAGTATAACGCGTGAAAAAGCAACCAGCAAGCGGAAAATTCGGTAATAACGAATATTTGTTCTTCTATATCGAATTTTTGGAAAGACGGATATTTTTGGCGCCGGCCGACAGAATGCATGGCCGTATAAAGGCACCGAAATTGTGCATCCTGAAGATACGAGACCGTAGAAATGGAGGATTACGCAATGTTTCATCCGATTCGGCAGGCGGTAGCTGTTTTGACCGGCTGCGTTGCTTTTTTGGCGATAATGATTTTTGTGCGGGACAGCCAGCTCGCACTGGCGGCTGGCGCACCAGCGGTAGTGCCGGCCTCAGCGGATAACTGGGGGCTGTCATTTCCTGCGGAGGGAGAGGCACCGGTGGGTAATGCTACAGCGGCGGACCTGGAACAGTATGGCGCCTACTACCTGGGGGATACCAGCAAAAAAGTCATCTATCTAACCTTTGACTGTGGCTATGAAAACGGCTACACCAACCAAATTTTGGATACCCTGCAAAAGCATCAGGCCCCGGCAGCCTTTTTTGTGGTGGGCCACATGATTGAGAGCGCCCCGGAGATTGTCCGACGCATGGTGGAGGAGGGACACATTGTTGGGAACCACACCTATCACCACCCGGACATGTCTGCCATCTCCGATCAGGTCTCCTTCCAAAAGGAGCTGGACGACCTGGCTGCATTGTATCAGGAGACCACAGGGCAGGAGCTCTCCCGTTTTTATCGGCCGCCCCAGGGAAAGTACAGCGTGGAGAATCTGAAGCAGGCCCAAGCATTGGGATATCACACCGTGTTCTGGAGCCTCGCCTATGTGGATTGGAATGTGGATGATCAGCCGACGGAGGAGGAGGCCTACAGTAAGCTGTTGCCCCGGATCCATGACGGAGCCATTGTCCTGCTCCACTCCACATCTCAGACCAATGCGGAAATATTGGATGATCTCCTGACCAAGTGGGAGGATATGGGCTACACCTTTGCGCCTTTGACGGAATTGCCAAACTTATAAAAAAATAAAGGAATGGGGGAGGGCGTACGCCCTCCCCCATTCCTTTATTCAGAGGATTAGATGAAAAAGTTTTGTCCCTTGTAGTTTTTAGAATACACAGGGGTTATTAAATAAACCAGCAGAATTTGTTAAAAAAGTCTTAACTTATTTTACAATCTCTGAGGCATATTGGATATGGGCCTTACTGGAGCGTCAAATCACCCTCTTTGATCCATCCTATCTTGCGGAAGAACAGGCCAAAGCCCCAGCACAATACTGCGGGGAGGAGGAAGGAAATCAAGATCAGGCCTGCCCACTCTCCAAAACCCGGAACAATGGCGACGGCGCCGTTTCGGATGGCCTCTTCACTGGGGGAGAGCCAGCCGGTCCACACACCGATCTGTCCCACCAGGCCGCAGGTGCCCATGCCGGAGGACACCGGCGCGCCGTTCATCTCCAGGTGAAAGACGCAGGTAGCCAGAGGGCCGGTGATGGCAGAGGTGAGGATGGCCGGAAGCCAGATGCGGGGATTTTTGACGATGTTGCCCATCTGGAGCATGGAGGTGCCGAGGCCCTGGCTGAGGAGCCCCCCCCAACGGTTCTCACGGAAAGACAGGACAGCAAACCCTACCATGTTGGCACAGCAGCCGGCCACCGCAGCGCCGCCGGCCAGCCCTGTCAGACCAAATGCGGCACAGATAGCGGCGGAGGAGATGGGCAGGGTCAGGGCGATGCCAATGACCACCGATACCACGATTCCCATGAGGAAGGGCTGCAGGTCTGTAGCCCACATAATAATATTTCCAACGGAGGTAGCGGCAGTTCCGATAGCGGGGGCCCACCAGGCGGAAAGGCCTACACCGATAAGGATAGTTACCAACGGAGTGACCAAGATGTCGATTTTTGTCTCCTTGGATATAGCCTTGCCGCACTCAGCGGCGATGATGGCGATAAACAGTACCGCCAGAGGCCCGCCCGCCCCATTACCTCCGTCCAGAGTAGTAGAGCCCAGGGCATTTGCCGCATACCCCACAGTAGCTAGGGAGAAAAGCACCAAGGGAGGGGCCTGGAGGGCATAGCCGATGGCAATGGCCATGGCACAGCCGCTCATAGCAGAGGCGTAGCCTCCGATAGTGGCCAGTGCTTCGATACCCAGTTGCGTACCTAGGGTATCCAGGATGGTGCCGATCAGCAGGGAACAGAACAACCCCTGGGCCATGGCGCCTAAAGCGTCAATCCCATAGCGCCGGGCGGAAATGACAATATTTTTACGGGCAAGAAAGGCCCGCAGACCTTTGGACTGAGCAGCATCCATAACACTATACCTCACAAATCAATAATCAGGACATGTGTCTTGACACATGTCCTGATTATTGTAACCGATTTCTGGAATTTGTCAATCCCCTTTTCCGCTATTCCTCCAGCAGGAAGCCAAGCTCTCTCAGGCTGGACAGTACCAGACGGTAGCGCGTCTCGTCAGGACAGGAAAGCGTATGGAGGTGGATGCCTTCCGTGAGGAGGGAGAGAGGGGCGGCATCTGCCTCACGGCAGCGAGCAATGAATTGTTGAACATCGTATCGGCTGTGCAGTTGGAGAGAGCCGGTGAGCTGTCCGTAGATAGGATGCTCCACGATCACATCCAGTACTGTGCACCCCTGATCCACCATAGTGTTCAGCTCTGCTTCCATCCCCGCTGCTGTATGGCGGCAGGCCACAGTGCGAATGAGCCCCGCCGCATCTCCTTGCTTCAGGAGATAGCCCCGCGGCGTGGCGGAGATATCCTCCCCTGCGGCCCGCAGCAGAGCCACATCTCCCACAATGATCTGCCGGCTGACCCCCAGCTGTTCCGCCAGGGTGGTGGCGCTGATGGGATGGTCGGCACGCTCCAGCGTCTCACGGATCTTCTGCCTGCGCCCTGCAGCATCCATAGGATTATCCTCCTTTATCCGGATGATCTGCCAGTATCATAGCACAAAAGCGCCTGCTGTTGCAACCCGGGGGAGAAGGGGACGCAGCTGATTTCTACCAGAGCCCGTGGATCAGGACCCGGAGCAGCCCTATGGCGGGGATCAGGACAAAGAAAGCGGTGAGAGCGAGACTGATCAACACATCTAAGAGAGGGCCGACATAGCGTCCCCCGCGGAAGGCAGCCTTTGCAGCCTGGAGGCTATGGCGCAGCATCCGGGTAAAAAAGTAACAGACGGCAGGGTAGATGGCTATAATCAACACTAGACAAACCAGCTTGGGGAGGACAATATGATGCGATAAAACAAGGAGCCCTCCCACTGCAAAAAGGCCTGTGGAGAGGCAAAGAATAAGAAGTACAAGCAGTGGGCGCTGCCGGAGGGGGCTCGGCGCTTTTTTCATGGGCGGTACCTCCTTGATGCTATTTTTGTGATAAGTGTAGCAGGGTTCTTGCTACGGTGCAATAGACCTTCGATTTTTATGCGGCCGCCAGATCTGCTGCAATAGTTACCAAAGAGACGGCGAGGCTGAATTGAAAAATTGGTAAATTTTCCGGATACTTTGACAGCTTTTTCAACTTGCATTGCGCAAAATTTCTTTCTATAATAAAAATGAAATCAATTGGGGAAGGAGAGCGGCGTGTTGCAAAGTTTTTCCCAGATCACAGAGGACATTCTGCGTCACCCCCGGTTCCAGGCCCTGCGCAGCAGCGAGCACCACGGCGGGGAGAATTCGTTGTTCGATCATTCGGTGGACACAGCGTGGTGTGCCTACAAACTGGCCCGGCGTTTCCACCTGAAGGAGGAGCGGGTCGCGGCAGTGACCCGGGCGGCCATGCTTCACGACTTTTTCTGCTACGACTGGCGGAGTCCTTCCCACCAGCGCTATGTGCGGCAGTACTCTGGGCTTAAGCGGCTGAGCCGCATGCACGCATTTACCCACGGCGCGCTGGCGGCCCGCCGGGCAAATCGCCTGTTTCCTCTAGATCAGCGGCAGAAGGCGGCCATCACCAGCCATATGTTCCCATTGGCACCCCTGCCCCGCAGCAGCGAAGCGTGGATTTTGACATTGGCAGATAAGATGGTGGCATCCCGCGAGATGTCCTCTGCGGTTCGCTATCATATACGCCGCTGGTATCACAAAGTTGTACCTGCCCATTAAACAGACAGGGATACGGAACCCCTCCGGAACGGTTGCACCGTCCGGAGGGTTTTGTTATACTGGTGCAAACGGAGGAAGGAGCATGGGAGATATGGAGCGCCTGACAAAAAAGAACAGCGCCGGAGGATATGAATTGCTGGAAGGGGTAGCACCAGAGACCGCGGTGGAGCGCCTGGCGGGGTATGAAAACGCACACCAGTTTCTGCTGCGTGAGTTGGAGAAGGCGGAGGCGAAGCTGGAGAGCATGCGGGGGCAGGGAAAGGGGCGCAGCGTGGCGTTCCAGCAGGCCCTGGCGGAGAAATTATATTTGGGCACCCTGGTGGAGCGGCTGGAAAAGCCGCCTAAGGGATGAAAAGGGAAGGTCCGCGGCGCACGGCTGCGGACCTGGTTTCATTCGGTTTTCCCGGATTCTGTCTCCGGAAGCAGGGGGCTGTACATCATCAGCGCGTGGTTTACCACCACCAGCTCCTCGTCTAAAACAGAGCCGTCCCGGTCCAGGGTTTGGCGGTAGAGCTTATTGTGGCGGCTGTAGCCGCCGAAGAACTCCGGGCGGAACTCGTGATCCCGCTCCACGATGCGGTAGGAGACCGGCAGCGGCGCGTCGGAGCGCCACTCGCCCTCCAGATTCTCCGCACCCACCCGCAGCCGGAGCTGGAAGGTATATTCGGTATGATTGGCGATCATCAGGTCCCGGTGGGGGTAGGCGCAGGTAGCCCCGCTGCCGAAGGGCTGGGTGCGGTTGCTGTCGGGGAATACGTCGTGGCTGTGGCGGTAGCGCTCCACCACCGTCAGCGGCGTATGGAGTGTCATCCAGAACAACAGGTTGCTCAGCTGGCACAGGCCGCCGCCTACGGCATAGCGGATCTGGCCGCAGTAGAGGACCATGCCGTCCAGGTATCCCTTTCGATAGGTGGGACGACCGATACATTTCCAGTAACTCATCGTCTCCCCGGGGTTCAAAAGCAGGCCGTCCAGCCGTGCCGCAGCCAGCCGGAGGTTGGTGATTTTGTTGTACTGGTACTGCATCTCCACGTCCTTCAGCTGCCGCAGGAGGGGCGTGGCGTGGGAGGCTGTGAGATAGGGGAGTTGGGCGTCGGTTAGGCGCTGCCTGGCAAAGCGGTATTTCCCGCTGGCCCACAGCAGGTATCGGCGGGCGCTGTACCAGGTCATCCCCAGCCGCCGGCGCAGGAAGCTGCGGCGCACGGGAATCAGCTTGTAGATGTCATAGCGCTCCGGATTTTCCACGGTGTGATTCCCTCCTTTGCAGCCAGCATACCACAAAACTTCTGGAAAATCCCTACAATTCCAGAACAAATGGTTACAAAACAGCGGGGAGAAGATGCCTTCTCCCCGCTGCCGCATTACCCGAGCAGGTAGTTGTACTTGGTGAGAACGGTGTAGATGAACACCTCGATGTCCGCCGGCAGATCATTGCTGCCGTTGAGGTCGGCCTCAAAGACCTTGCCCTCCAGCCGGACCAGCACCTTCTTGCCGCCCAGAGGCAGGAAGCCGCTGTTGTCCCTACTCTCCTCGAAGCCCTCCCGGTCAAAGAACAGGGTGAACTTCTCCTTGTAGGGGCTGCTGTCATAGGGGCAGAAGGCGGCGCAGTTGCCGCACTCATTGCACATCCGATCCACGTGGAGAATCTGGAACCGCCCATCGGGGAGTTGGATGGACACGTTGGCCCGGTTGGGGCACACGTCCACACAGCACTCGCACACCACGTTGCAACTGAGGCAGCGGTCCCCCTCCCGCTTGGCGCTCTCACAGAGAATACCCTTGCGCGCCACGGCCTCGGCCCGGGGCGCATGGGCCACATGGGGGATCTTCGCATCATAGGGGCTGCCGATGACCGCTTCGGCAAAGGCGGCGGCGTCGGCAATGCCCTCCACCACCGTAGCGGGCCCCCGGAGGGCGTCGCCGGCGGTGTAGACGCCGGAGAGGTTGGTCGCAAAGGAGGGACGGCCCCGGTCATTGACGCTGACGCCGTAGGCGGCCAGCATGTCGCTGTCTACCTTCTCGCCCACGGCGGAGATCACAGTGTCGCAGTCGATGGAGACGGTCTCGTCGGTCTCCACCGGGGAGCGGCGGCCGGAGGCGTCCGGCTCACCCAGGACCATCTTCCGGCACAGGAGCTTGCCGTCCTTCTGCTCCACTGGGCTCACCAGCTCCAGGAACTGCACGCCGTCGGCCATGGCCAGTTCCAGTTCCTCCGCGTCGGCGGGCATGTACTTTTTGGTGCGGCGGTAAACCAGGGTGCTGGATTTCGCCCCGGCACGGAGGGCCAGCCGGGCGGCGTCCATGGCGGTGTTGCCGCCGCCGATGATGGCCGCATGGCCCAGCTCCTCCACCTTGCCCGCCTTCACATCCCGCATCCACTGGATGACCGGCTTTACATTGCCGGGGATGTCCAGTTTGCCGGGCTTCCAGGCGCCGATGGCAAAGAGAATGTGGGTATAGCCCTTGGCCTTCAAATCCTCCACCGAGGGGGCGGGGGTATTGAGCTTCACTTCCACGCCCATCTTCTGCATCAGGGCCGCGTCCTTCTCAATGGCTTCATTGGAAATGCGGAAATCGGGGATCACATACCGGACGATGCCGCCCAGGGCGCCCTCCCGCTCAAAGAGGGTGGTGGGGATACCGGCCCGGCCGCAGAAGTAGGCCGCCGCCATACCGGTGGGGCCGCCGCCGATGATGGCGACCTTTTTCCCGTCGTAGACCGGGGTGGGGGTCTTGAGGCGGGCCATCACCTTGTCATAGCCACGCTCAGCGGCCACCAGTTTGGTGGCGCGGATCTGCACCGGCGTCTCATAGAAGTTCCGGGTGCACTTGTCCATGCAGTGGTGGGCGCAGATAGTGCCGGTGATGAAAGGCAGGGGATTCTTCTCCAGAATGACCTCCAGAGCCCGGGCGTACTTGCCACGGCGGCACAGTTCGATATACTCCGGGATATCCTGTCCAATGGGGCAGCCGCCCTTGCAGGGGGCGGTAAAGCAGTCCATGAGGGGGACCTTGCTGTAGAGCTTCCGGCGGGGCAGGGGCTTCACGGCCTTCACGTGGTGCCTGTCACTGCGGATGGCCAGAGCCAGGGCCTCGGTTTTCTCCACGTCCACCGCAGTAAAGGGATGGAAGGGCAGCTGCTCCAGCTTCTCGGCGATCTGTTTGAATCGCTGGTAGCCGCCGGGCTTCAGCTCCGTGGTGGCCATGGTGATGGGCCAGATATTGCAGGCGAAGAGTTTGTCGATGTTGAAGAAGTCGGCGCCGCCGGAGTAGCTCAGCCGCAGCCGGCCGTCGAACTCCTTGCTGATCCGCCGGGCCATTTCGATGGTCAGGGGGAAGAGGCTCTTGCCGGCCATATACATCTCCTGGCTGGGCAGTTCCCCGTTTTTCACATCCACCGGGAAGGTGTTGGAGAGCTTCAGGCCGAACTCCAGGCCGTGGTCCCCGGCCAGCTTCAGCAGGCGGCGGAACATGGGGATGGCGTCGGCGTACTGGAGGTCCTCGTTGAAGTGGTGCTCGTCAAAGGCGATATAGTCGTAGCCCATGCTGTCCAGGATCTCCCGGGCGCTCTCGTAGCCCAAGATCGTGGGATTGCACTTGACGAAGGTGTGCAGGTGTTTCTCGGTGATGAGATAGGAGGCGATGCGCTCGATCTCATCCGGAGGGCAGCCGTGGAGGGTGGAGACGGTGACGCTGTCGGAGACGCAGGGGGAGATGGTGTCGATGAAGGCGCTCTCGCCGGGGAACAGCTCCTTCAATACGGCGATGCACTCCTGGAAGATGGGCTCCCGGGAGGCGTCCTTCATGCCGTTCAGGTACTTGTCGATCTTCTCCCCCTTGATACCCTCCAGATCATAGCCTACGGACATGTTGAAGATAAAGCCATTGGGGTCGCCAAGGCCGTAGACCTTTGCGAGGATCTTGCAGGCGCACCAGGCCTTCACATACTCCTCATAGGCCTGGGGCACATAGAGCTCCGTGCTCCACTCGCAGTTGTAGCACTCGTCCTCCGCCAGGATGCAGGGGCGGTTGATGCAGGCGGCCAGGTCCGCGCCGTCCATCTTCTGTACGGTTTTTAGCTCAAAGAATCGGGCACCGGCAAAGTAGGAGGCGACAATGTTCTGCGCCAGCTGGGTGTTGGGACCCGCCGCGGGGCCGAAGGGGGTCTCGATGGTCTCGCCGCCGAAGATGGGCAGCTTCTTCTCCCCAGCAATATAGGGGCGGTGGACGCCGAAAACGGAGCCGTCCCGGTCATATTCCGTTGTGATCCAGTTCATTAGTTCCCGGAAGGGAATGGGAATCATGCGTTCACTCATAAAACTTCCTCCTGTTCTCGCTTCTTAACAATCAAAATGTGGGCATGGACGACCGCTTTCCATGTGGCGGAACAGCCCAGCCGCTATTCCATTGATTTTTCCAAGGACATGCGCCTTGGAAAAATACATAGACCCCAGCCGCCTTGGGCGGCGGCTCCAGTGACTGATGTCACTGGAGAGGGGGGAGGTCGAGGGGGGACGAAGGCCCCCTTCGAAAAGGATTAATAGGTTCTGTGGTTAAGCTCACCCCAAAGCTTTTTGCTCTCCTCCAAAATGTGGGCGTTGACGGCCACTTCCCGTGGGACGAGATCCCACGGGAACCCTGATTGGACTTTGTCCGGCGGAACTGAATTCCGCCGTCCCAAGGTTTTGCGCGGCGCGCAAAACCCTTGTACGCCGCCAAGCGGCGGGGAGGAGGCCATCATGGGGGCTTTTTAGTAGGTTCTGTGGTTAAGCTCGCCCCAGAGTTTTTTGCTCTCCTCCAGAATGTGGGCGTTGATGGCCTCCTCGTCGATCCCCACCAGTTCCCGGTCCTTCATCAATAGGCGGCCGTTGCAGATGGTGGTCTGGCACTGGCGGCCGGTCATGCCGAAGAGCATGTGGCCGTCGATGTTGGCGTCGGAGAAGGGGGTGAAGGGCTTGTAGTCCATCACGATGACGTCCGCCGCCGCGCCGGGAGCCAGTTTCCCCAGGGGCACGCCGAAGTACTTCTCACCGATGATGGGGTTGTTCTTGAAGAGCATGTCCGTGACCTCGCACCAGCCCACATTGGGGAGGCAGGCGTTATGCCGCTGGGAGCACAGGGCCACCTTCAGACTCTCCAGCATGTCGTTGGTATAGGCGTCGGTGCCCATACCGAGGAGGATCCCCTTTTTGTACAGTTGCAGCACCGGGGAGATCCCAACGGCGTTGCCCATGTTGCTCTCGGGGTTGTTGACGCACATGGTGCCGGTCTCTTTGATGATATCCATTTCCGCCGTATTCACATGGATGCAGTGGCCCAGAATGGTCATGGGACCCAGGATGCCGTGGTCCTGGAGACGCTGCACCGGGCGGCGGCCGTAGTTCTGGAGGGAGTCGTACACGTCGTTCATGCCCTCGGAGACATGGATATGGAAGCCGGTGCGGCCGTTATTGGCCGCCACCATCTTCTCAAAGGTCTTGTCGGAGATGGTAAAGAGGGCGTGGCCACCGAACATGGCCTTGAGCATGTCGCTGGGGTTCTGCTCGCAGTAGGTGATGAAATCCGCGTTCTCCTGGATGGCCTGATTGCACTTGTCCTCGCCGTCCCGGTCGCTGACCTCATAGCACAGGCAGGAGCGGATGCCGAAGGCCTTGGCGCTCTCGGCAATCTCCATCAGGGAGCCGGGGATCTCGCAGTAGGAGGCGTGGTGGTCGAAGATGGTGGTGACGCCCTGCTTGATGCAGTCCATGTACAGGGCGTCGGCACTGGCACGGGTGCCCTTCAGGGTCAGGTGCCGGTCGATATACCACCACTGGCCGTCCAGCACCTCATAGAACGTGGTGGGGTTGTAGCCGTCGATGGAGAGGCCCCGGGCCAGGGCGGAGTAGATGTGAGTGTGGGCGTTGACGAGGCCGGGCATGATAACACCGCCCCGGGCGTCGATGAACTCCGCCTGGGGATATTTGTTTTTCAGGTCGGTGGTTTTGCCGACCTCCACAATCCTGGTGCCGTCGATCACCACGCCGCCGTCGCTGAGATAGGGCAGGGCGCTGTCCCGGGTGATGAGTTTGCCGTTTGCCAGCAGATACATCGTACATTCCTCCTTGCGGTAAAATTAATTGGTTCCGGATATGAAAAAATGTTTCAAATCCCCAGTGGGATTTGAAACACTCAAGCAAAAGCCGGAGTGATAGTTGCAGCCCGTGCGCGCAGCACTTCGTTACAGCTACCATTCTTAGATTGTACTTACAGTATAGCGGATTTCTTAAAAAAATGCAATGGGGAATTGGAAAGCAGCAACTCGAGGGGCACCAAAAATGCGGCGGCCCTTTTGTGCAGCTTATCAATATGGGAGGACGGCGGCGCCGCCCTCCCACGCAGGACACAAGACGCGGTACAGCCCTTATTTGGTCCCGAAAATCCGGTCTCCGGCATCCCCGAGACCCGGCACGATATAGCCGTGCTCATTGAGGTGATCGTCCACGGCACCGCAGTAGATGTCCACATCCGGGTGGTCCTTCTGCAGCCGCTCGATCCCCTCGGGGGCTGCCAGCAGTACCATCAGCTTGATATTGGTGCAGCCATACTCCTTCATAAAGCCGATGGCGGCGGAGGCGCTGCCGCCGGTGGCCAGCATGGGATCCACAATCAGAACATCCCGCTCGGCAATGTCCTTGGGCATCTTGCAGAAGTATTTGACCGGCTCCAGCGTCTCCTCGTTGCGGTAGAGCCCGATGTGCCCCACCCGGGCGGAGGGAACCATCCGCAGTACACCATCCACCAGGCCCAGACCCGCCCGGAGAATCGGCACAACAGCAAATTTCTTGCCTTTCAAAGTGGGGGCAACTGTCTTGCAGATGGGGGTCTCAACCTCTTTGTCCACCAGCTGCAGGTCCCGGGTGGCCTCGTAGGTGATGAGCATGCCGATCTCGCTGACCAGCTCCCGGAAATCTTTGGTGGACGTGTTTTTATCCCGCAGGATGGTGAGCTTGTGGGCCACCAGAGGGTGGTTGACAATGTGCAGTTTGCCGGTATTCATGGCAGTGACCTCCGTAATATATTCAATATTTTTTGACGAATCGGTTTTGGATGGGGCCAGTTCAGCCCCCGAGAAGGGGCAGTGGGTGGGGTCAGAGATGTGCCGCTGGCTTCAACGCAACGCATAAAAGACCTCATTAGACGCCGACCCTATTTCTGCCCTCGCAGTTTTTCCAGCCGCTCCCGCTCCGCCTGACTGAGGCGGAGATACACCGGAGCAAGCTCCTGGGCGGTGAGGAAGGCCCCGGCCTGGGCCAGAGGCCACGCCGCCAGCCCCACGCCCACAGCGCTCTGGGCGCGGAGATGGACCGGGCCCAAATGGCAGGAGATCCCGGCCTTGCTGAGAAAATCGTGGCACAGCGCTGCGCCATCCCCTACGATGGTGATGGGACGCGCTTCTTCCGCCAGCTCCGCCGCCAGCTCCTCCAGGGCGATAGCCCGGTCCTCCGCCAACCGGGTGAGCGCCCCCTCCTGTGCCAGGAACAGAGCATTGTAGATCTGCTGGCGCCGGGCATCCATAGCGCAGAGAATGAGCTGGCCCTCCAGATGGCTGAGGGGCGTAGCCATTGCTTCCAGGGTGGAGACGGCGATGCAGGGCTTCTCCGCCCCCCAGGCGAGGCCCTTGGCCGCGGCGATGCCGATGCGCAGCCCCGTAAAGGAGCCGGGGCCGGCGGCCACGGCGACGGCGTCCATGTCGCGTAGTGCCATATCGCTGTTTTTCAGCATGGCCTCTACCATGGGCATCAGGGTGCGGCTGTGGGTCAGACCCGTCTGCTGCCAGGCGGAGGCGATGGGGATGCCATCCGACACGACGGCACAGGATACCGCCTTGGCCGACGTCTCCAGAGATAAGATGTTCATAGTGTCCGCCCCTCCACCGTAATATCCCGCCAGTTCTCCTCAGTCGGATGCCGGCGGATGGTCACCCGCACCGCCTCCGGCGGCAGGGCGCCGGCGATCTGCTCGCTCCACTCCACGGCGCAGATGCCGGGTCTCGCCAGATAGTCCTCCCAGCCGATGTCGAAGAGCTCGTCCTCGCTGCCCAGTCGGTACATGTCAAAGTGGAAGAGGGGAGTGGGGCCGTCGTACTCGTTGACAATGGTGAAGGTGGGGCTGGTGACCCGGCCTTTGCAGCCCAGGCCCGCGGCCAATCCCCGGGTAAAGGCGGTCTTGCCCGCGCCCAGGTCCCCGAAAAAAGCCACCACGTCCCCGCTGTGGAGACATTCGGCCAGACGCCGGCCCAGATCTTCTGTCTCTGTTACGTTGTGGGAGAGATATTCCATGAAAAACCCCCGCGTTGTTTTCTAACAATGTAGTATACCACAGAACGCGGCGGGGGAAAAGGAGAAAATGCGTGGTTTATGGGGAAATTTTAGGGAGGCAGTCGAAAAGATGTGGAGGCATTAGAAATTGCAGTTGACAGTGCAGGTATCTTGCGATACAATATAGTTAAACTACATTGCAATGCAAGATAGGCGGGAAAGGGGGCGGTATGGTGATTCCCTCCCAGATGCTGAAGGGGACCCTGGAGGGGTGTATCCTGGCGGTGATCGGAGAGCAGGAGACCTATGGCTACGAGATCTCCCAGCAGCTGGAGCGCTACGGCTTTGGGAAGATTGCAGAGGGCACCATCTATCCGCTGCTGCTGCGGCTGGAGAAAAACGGACTGGCGGAGGCGGTATACCGGCAGTCGGAGGTGGGGCCCAGACGGAAATACTACCGGCTGACGGCGGCGGGAGAAGTGGAACTGGCCTCCTTTATCCAAAACTACCGGGCCCTCAGCCGGGCGGTAGACAACCTATTGCGGGAGACGAAAGGAGCGGCGGATCATGAACCGCAGAGCAAAACAACTGCTGCAGGAGAATAACCGGCTGGAAGAACAATTGACAGGTGAGAACAACCGAATGATGACAGACATTATCGTCTATCTGCGGGCCTCCAACACCACCGCCTACCAGCAGGAGTGTGTCCGCCGGGACATCACCGAAATGGTGCTGGAGGGGCAGCGCCGGGGCGCCCCGATGGAGGAGGTCATCGGAGAGGACTACAAGGCGTTCTGCGACGCGGTGCTCTCGGAGGTGCCCAAGCGGACGCTCCGGCAGAGGATTCTCTCGGCTGTTGGGTCCGGGTGTCTGTATGTGGATATCTTGGCTGTCATCTGGCTGGTGTTCGGCGCCATCGGCTGGCTGCTGGGGGACGGCAGCTGGCCCTGGCTGGCGGTGACGGCGGGGGACCTCATCGCCCTGGTGGCGATTTTGGGGGCGTCCATTGGTCTGGTGGAGTATATCTGCAAAAATTCTTTTGACGAGAATCTGGGCAAGCGCAAAGTCATCCCTGTTCTGCTGGTGCTCCTGGTGGCCGGTCTGGTGGCGGGCAGCGTCCTGCTCCGGGAGGTGGTGCTGTTCCATATCCATACGCTTTTGGCGCTGGGACTGATGGCGGTTTTATATGGGATTCATAAGGCTGTGGAGGAAAAAGTGGGCTGACCGTAGAAATTCCTTTGTGCCTGTGGTATACTGCTTCTTAAGAAACCATGCCGGAGGTGGCCCATGACGACACGCAGCTTGCACCAGGACTACGCCGATACGGTCGGCAATTTCTGCGCCGCTCTGCCCCGAGGGCTGAAGGTCTCCACCCAGGAGGTGGACGGCTATTTCCGCGCCTGCACGCTGTCTGTGTGGGCCTGCGGCGGCCGGGGCGATGTGGCGGCCATCAACCAGCTCTATACCAAAAAGCCGGTGTCTTTCACGGAGCAGCAGTTTCGCCGGGCCCTGGCCTACTATAAAGGGAATATCCGCCCAGGTGTGGAGACGCCGGATTTTTTCCTCCGTTTGGTGGACTGGGACCGGCGGGAGGGCACGGCCTACAGCCGACACTTCGCCGAGATCCAGAAGAACCTGCTGACCCTCTGCGCGGCCTATGACGGGGAGTTCTCCTTCCCGGAGAGCCGGCAGATCACCAGGCTCTACCAGGGGCTCATCGACCTGTGCGACCGGGAGGGCGTGGGGGACAGCCGTGTCACCCCGGGCCCGGAGACCTATCTCCGGGGCAAAGCGGAGCGGGAGCTCACGGGGCTGCTGGACGACATGGAGCGAAAGCTCAGCAGCGGCAGCCTCTTCAATGATTTCTGGGGCCCGGCGCCCGCTGGGGAGACGCCGCCCAAACAGGAGGAACCCTCCGCCCCAGCCGCGCCGCCGCAAAAGCCGGCGGAGGCGGCCCGGGAGGGGGAGGCCAAACCGGCGGAACAGGGGCCCGGGGAGGCAGAGGAGCCGCCCCGCCCCACCCTGGAGGAGGCCATGGCGGAGCTGGATGCCCTGGTGGGGCTGGAGGCGGTCAAGGCGGATGTAGACAGCCTGGTGAATCTGGTGAAGGTACGAAATCTCCGCAAGGAGCGGGGGCTCAAGTGCCCGGACATGTCCTTCCATCTGGTGTTCTCCGGAAATCCCGGTACCGGCAAGACCACTGTGGCCCGGATCGTGGGAAAGATCTACAGTGCCCTGGGCATCCTCAGCAAGGGGCAGCTGGTGGAGGTGGACCGCAGCGGGCTGGTGGCGGGCTATGTGGGGCAGACGGCCATCAAGACCCAGGAGGTCATCCAGAAGGCCCTGGGGGGCGTGCTGTTCATCGACGAGGCCTACACACTGGCCCCGGCCGACGGCGGGAAGGATTTCGGCCAGGAGGCCATCGACACGATTCTGAAAGCCATGGAGGACCACCGGGACGACCTGGTGGTGATCGTGGCCGGATATGCCAGTCTGATGCCCCGGTTCATCGACTCCAACCCGGGGCTCAAGTCCCGGTTCAACAAATACCTCTACTTTGCCGACTACAGCGGCGCGCAGCTCTATGAGATCTTCGAGGGCCGGGTCAAGCGCAACGACTATCAGCTCTCAGCGCAGGCGGCGGAGCGGATGCGGACCTACCTGGAGGACTTGTACCAGCATCGGGACGACAACTTCGGCAACGCCCGGGATGTTCGCAACCTCTTTGAGAAGATCGTCTCCCGGCAGGCGGACCGGGTGGCGAAGCTGGAGGCGCCAACGGATGCGCAGATCCTCACCATTGAGGCGGAGGATCTGGACGAGGTGCTGAAGGACGACCGTTCCAACCTGTGAGAAGAAAGAAAAGAGCCAGACGGAATCGTCCGTCTGGCTCTTTTTTGATGAGATGAACGGTACTCAGAGCGTATGGGGCATCAAGCGTTCCCCTTGCCCGCAGCCTTTCTGGCGGCCCGGACCTTCTGGAACCAGTCCTTGCCGTCCACAAAGCGGGAAACCACATAGGAAATCACATAGTCGCCGGAGGAGTTGATCATGGTTGCCGGGGGATCCACCAGATTGCCGATGGTGATGGCAATACCATAGGCCACTTCCAACTGGTCGGGGAAGAAGATGGAGCACATGATGAACTCGCCGATGTAGCCGCCGCCGGGGACGCCGGACATACCCACAGAGGACAGCACGGCCACCACGACCATCAGCACCATGTCGCCGATGTTGTCAAAGGGACGGCCAAACACGCCGAAGAGGAAGGCGATCTTCAAAATGCAGGAGAAGCAGGAGCCGTCCATGTGCATGGTGGCGCCCAGAGGGATGACGATCTCGCTGACATCCTTGGAGATGCCGGTGGCCTCTGCCTCCTCCATGTTGGTGGGGATGGTGGCTACCGAGGAGCAGGTACCCAAAGAGGTGATAGCGGGTTTTGCAATATGGCGGAACATCTCTTTCACAGCGCCCTTGCCGCCGCCGAACCAGGCGAACAGGGGGAAGGCGGTGAAAATGTAAATGAAGCACAGGGGATAGTACACCGCCAGGGCCCGGGCGTAATCGGTCGTGATCTGGGAACCATAGGTGGCTACCAGGTTGGCGAAGAAGCCGAAGAAGGCAATGGGGGCGTAGTAGGTGACGATCTGGACCACCTTCATCATAGCCTCGGAAAGGCTGATGAGGAATTTGGCGATCAGGCTCTCGGGGCCGGGGCCCAGGTTTACGCCAAAGCCGAAGAGGATGGAGAATACGATCAGAGGCAGCATGGCGCTCCGGCTAAGAAGGGAGGAGAAGTCCCCCACAGTAAAGAAGTTGACAATCAAATCTGGGATGGAGATGGGTTCGCTGACCTCTACCGCTGTCAAGTTGCTCCAGGGTTCCAGCACTGGCGGAACGACCTTCATAATGACGATCATGATGATTGCGGCAATGGCGCCGGTGATGATGAAGGACAGGATGGTAGTACCCATGATCTTGCCGGCCCGTTTGCGGCTCTTCATGGTGGCGACAGAACCGGCGATGGACGAGAACACCATGGGGACCACGATGCAGAACATCATGTTCAGGAACAGAGTCCCCAGAGGTTCCAGCACGGTAGCGCCGGCAGAGATCACGTTGCCCTCGGCGTCCAGTTCCTGAGGCCAGATCGCACCGACAACAGAACCCAGGATCATGGAACCGAGCATGATGCCGAGGAACATGTAGTTGCGGGCGACCGACTTTTTGCTAAGTTGGTTGCTCATGTTTTCTTCCTCCTAAAAAAGATTTGTGAGGGAAACTATCTGTATGGTCCGAAGACCCTACATTCTCAGATAGACAGATCTTCGTCCCGGATTTCCCCCACACAAACCAAATTGGTGGGGCCGGTGAGATAGATGTTGCGGATGGTTTCGCAATCGTGGTCAATAGTGATGCGCAGCAGCCCACCGGGGACGGTAACCTGGACATCCTGGCCGCTGACAAGCCCCTTCAGCATCAGGGTCAGAACCATAGAGCCGGTGCCGGTGCCGCAGGCGTAAGTGAAATCCTCCACCCCCCGCTCATAGGTCAGCTCCTGCACCTGGTCAGGGCCGGTGATCTGATAGAAATTCACATTGGCGCCCTTGGGGAAGGAGGGGTGAGAGCGGATGGCTGCCCCTAAATGCCGCAGTTCATCATTGCTCTTATGGATGAGATCGTCAATAGGGACAACCGCATGGGGAAGTCCCGGTGTCCCTAATTCAATATAGGAACAGGGGTAAATAATGCCGTCTACATCGACTGGATGCTCCAAATCAATCACTGTGGGGTCGGTAAGGCGGATGCGGTAATTGCGCCCGTCGATCCGCTGGCCGGTTACAAGGCCCGAGGGACTCTCCACCCGTTGGGTCTCGCCGGCCAGACCGAACTCATAGCCGTACCGGCAGATGCACCGGGCGCCGTTGCCGCACATTTCCCCAGTGCTGCCGTCGGAATTATAGAACAGCATCCGGTAGTCGCCGCCATTTTGGGGCGCTTCCACCACCATCATGCCGTCGGCTCCAATGGAGAGATGTCGGTGACACAACACCCTGGCTATAGAGGGAAAGATGTCGTGGGGCAGATGCTCTACTATATTATTAAGAATAATGAAGTCATTCCCGGCTCCATTCATCTTGCAGAACTGCAAATCATATACCTCCTCTCAAAATAGAAGCTTTAACCTTAAGTATACTATAGTTTTTTGCAATGTAAACCCCATTTTGTGCCCTTTATCTTGCAAAAAATGTGCTGCCGCATGCTGAAAAGCAGTCAAGAAAACAAAGATATGGAAAAAACAAGAGAATTTGCTCATTCTATGCAGAAATAGGAACAAAAAGAGCGGTAATAGCAATATAAAAAGGAACTTTGAAAAAAATATCAAAAAAAGCGAAAATAGTGGTTGACATTTCCGGAAAAAGGTGGTATCTTATACAAGCTGTCTGACACGACGGTGAAGATCTTGAAAAGCTTCCGAAAAAAGTTGAAAAAAGGTCTTGACAAGTGAGGGAGAACCTGATATAGTATACAGGCTATCCCAAGCGGAAAGCCCCGGCGAAAGTCGAGAATGAAAAAAGTTTGAAAAAACTTGAAAAAAGTTCTTGACAAACGCTCGAGAGTGTGCTAAGATAGTGACTGTTCCGCCGATGAGGCGTGCACCTTGTAAAT
>CAJFQQ010000035.1 GCA_904419145.1 uncultured Oscillospiraceae bacterium
GGCGCCGCTGCGCCGGGTGATGGCCGCCACGTCCAGCAGCGGCCGCTCCAGCCAGGACCGGAGCATCCGGCCCCCCATGGCGGTTTTCGTCCGGTCCAGTACCCAGAGGAGGCTCCCCCGCTTCTCCTTGCTGCGGAGGGTCTCCGTGAGCTCCAGGTTCCGCCGGGCGGTGAGGTCCAGCTCCATGAACCGGCCCTGGTGGTAGTAGTCCAAATCGTGAATATAGCTGAGATCCGTCTTTTGAGTCTCGTGGAGGTAGTCCAGCAGGCCCCCAATGGCCAGAAGCAGGGCGGGATTGGAGGCGGGGAGCTGGTTCTTGGTCTCCTCCCCGAACTGGCGCACCACAGCGCGCTCCGCGTTCTCCTGGCGGAAGTGGGCGGCGGAGCGCTTCTCCATGCGGCAGTGGAGCCGGTCCTGGAGCAGGGCCGTCAGGTTCTTATTCTGGAAGGCACCGTCGTTCACCACCGCCTCCACCGGGGAGAACCGGCCCAGCTCGTTTTCCACATGCTCCAGGCGGTCCTTGCCCGTAAAGCCGGTGGCGTGGGTCTTGCCGGTGGTGATGTCGCAGAAGCAGAGGCCGGCGCTGCGGCTGTCCAGGAAGATGCAGCAGATGTAGTTCCCCCGCCGCTCCTCCAGAGCCGTGGCATCGGTGACCGTGCCCGGGGTCACCACCCGGACGATGTCCCGCCGGACCATGCCCTTGGTGGTAGCCGGGTCCTCCATCTGCTCGCAGATGGCCACCTTGTACCCCTTGGCGATGAGCCGGGCCACATAGGCGTCGCTGGAATGGTAGGGCACGCCGCACATAGGCACCTGCTCCTCCTTGGGCTTGCCCCGGTCCCGGGTGGTGAGGGTCAGGTCCAGCTCCTGGGACGCGGTGAGGGCGTCCTCGTTAAACATCTCGTAAAAATCCCCCAGGCGGAAGAACAGGATGGCGTCCTTGTTCTGCTCCTTAATCTCCAGATACTGGCGCATCATGGGGGTCATCTCTGCCATTGTGGTCCTCCTTCTTTCCGCCGGCGGATCCGGCGGGCGTATCTCATCAGATTGATTATTGTCAATAGGTTCTGTTTCGCAGCGAATGGGCAATGCGCGCCGTGCAGGCGCAGGGCGCTTTTGCCGCCAGTCCTGGCGAATAGATGAGGGCTTCCACCCTCCGGGGGGTAACTTTTTGCTTGTGCAAAAAGTCACCAAAAACACACTTAGGGGCGCTGCCCCTAAGGACCCCAAAGTTTTGAATCAGGGTCGTGGAGGGGTTTATATTACAGACGGTATCGATAGAACAATTACCTACGCACCCTGGCAGTCTCAATAGTACGCCTGCCGGCCTGTTGTGTAGTGGCCGCCAGGACAAGATGGTAGTTGCTTCTCTTTTCCTCTTGCTGTTTATGGCTTGGCGGAGACCTGCAAGAAGGGACCCAGCTCCTATTACCCGCCGCACCAGGCGCGGTATCAAGGGAGAAGCAACTTGAATGGCCTGCCCGGGCAGGGCCTAAGGCCCGGAAAGAAACGCAGGGATAAGACGACACCCTCGCGCCGGAAGGAGAAGCAGGTACCTTATTGTACATCAATGGGGTCCTTAGGGGCCGCAGCCCCTAAGCCAGTTTTTGCCTACTTTTGCCTGGCGGCAAAAGTAGGTCGCGCCCGGGGGCGCGAAACCTCCCTGGCAGAGGCCACCGAAAACAAAATGGGGGGATGGAATAGCGTTTTCTAGGCGGAAAAAGTGAAATGCGGTTCCTGTTTACTCCACGATCTCCCCGAACAGCGCCCAGGTGTTGCTGTCCAGGATCCTCGCCTGGACGAACTGCCCGATGGCGGACTTGTCCCCCACAAGGTGCACCAGACGCCCCCCTGCGGTGCGGCTCTGGAGGGGCCAGCGGCTGTCGCCGCTCTCGCCGTCCACCAGCACCCGGAGGGTCTTCCCCACATAGCCCTGGTGGATCTCCGCGGAGATCCGGTTCTGCACCTCCAGGAGCTTGTCAAACCACACCTGCTTCTCCTCCCGGGTGGCCGGGTCGGGGAGCTTCGCCGCCGGGGTGCCGGGCCGCGGGGAGTAGATAAAGGTAAAGAGTGCGTCGTAGCGCACCTCCTCCACCAGGGAGATGGTGTCCATGGCCTCGGCCTCGGTCTCCCCGGGGAAGCCGATGATGATATCGCTGGTGAGCACCAGATCCGGCATCACCGAGCGGGCGTAGCGGAGCTTTTCCAGGTATTTCTCCCGGGTGTAGCCACGGTTCATGGCCTTGAGCACCCGGCTGTTTCCCGACTGCACCGGGAGGTGCAGCTGCTTTGCCACGTGGGAGCACCGGGCCATGGTGTCAAAGAGCTTTTCTGTGGCGTCTTTGGGGTGGCTGGTCATAAAGCGGATATAGTAATCTCCGGGGATCTCATCGATGGCGGAGAGCAGATCGGCGAAGTCCATGGGCTCCGGCAGATCCTTGCCGTAGGAGTTGACGTTCTGCCCCAGGAGGGTGATGTCCTTGTACCCGGCCTCCACCAGCTCCCGCACCTCGGAGAGGATATCCTTCGCCTCCCGGCTGCGCTCCCGGCCCCGGACGTAGGGCACGATGCAGTAGGAGCAGAAGTTGTTGCACCCGTACATGATGGACACCCAGGCCTTGATGTCGCTCTCCCGCACCACGGGGAGCCCCTCGGCGATGGTGCCGGGCTCGTCGTCGATGGAGAAGATCCGGCGGCGCTGGGTATACACCCCATAGAGCAGCTCTGGGAATTTCCACAGGGCCTGGGGCCCGAATACCAGGTCCACATGGCGGTAGCTCTGGCGCACCTTCTCCGCCACCGAGGGCTGCTGGGCCATGCACCCGCACAGGCACACCACCTGCTCGGGATGTTCCGCCTTGGTGTGGGTCAGCTGGCCCAGAGTGCCGTAGACCCGCTTCTCCGCGTTCTCCCGGATGGCGCAGGTGTTGATAACGATGATATCCGCCCGGTGGGGGTCGTCGGTAAAGCCGCAGCCCATGTCCCGGAGCATGCCCATGATGCGCTGGCTGTCCGCCACGTTCTGCTGACAGCCAAAGGTCTCCACCAGGGCCAGGGGCGTCTTTCCGGCCCCGGCGTGATGCGCGGCGATGCGCGCGGTAAAGTCCCGCTGGCGCTCCAGCGCCTGGGGCGGGACCACAACTTGTGTTCTCTCCAAAATCCTGATCTCCTGTCAAAATGGGATACTTCTCCATACGAATTCAGAATATTATACCACAGCAGGGTCAAATCTGACAAGTTCTTTCACAGGGTATCTCCCACGCGTCCGCCTGCCGGGGATCGTTCACGCCTCCCGGCGAGGTAAAGGCTCCGCTCCCCCATTTTCTTTTCGGTGGCCTCTGCCAGGGAGGTTTCGCGCCCCCGGGCGCGGGGGGAACGGATTCCACCCCCCATTTTCTTTTCGTCTTGCCGAAAAGAAAACGGGCCGTGGACGGTCCAAAAGAAAAGGGCGCTCTTTGGCAAACAGAGAGAGCTTTGACCTCTCAGCCAAGCTTTTATCGGCTTTCGCCGAAACCAGTCTGCCCCCTGCTCCTGGCCCCGCGCTTTCCGCTTCGCTAAGCGCTGCTGCGGTGAGCAATGGGCGCCAGAGCCCTTTCCTACAAGTTTCGACCGTACGATAAACAGCAAGAGGAAAAGAAAAGCAACTACCATCTTGTCTTAGTGGGTCGCCGTTTCACAGGCCGGCAGGCGTACTTTGGCAAGTGCCAAGGTGCGTAGGTACTCGTTCTACCGATCCCGTCTGTAATATAAACCCCTCCACGACCCTGATCCAAAAATTGGGGTACTTAGGGGCTCCGCCCCTAAGCCAGTTTTTGCCACCTTTTGCCTGGCGGCAAAAGGTGGTCGTGCCCGGGGGCACGAAACTCCCCCGGAGGGTGGGCACCCTCTCCCTCCGGCAAGACTGCCGAAAGGTGCATCTTCCCACGGCGAACATCCCGTGCCCCAAAGCAAAAAAACCAGGAGGGACTGCTGTCCCCCCTGGAAGGTTGCTGTTATGCCGCTGTGCCGCCTTACGGCAGATAATTCAACGGGTTCTTTGTTTCGCCATTGTAGCGGACCTCAAAATGGCAGTGAGGTCCGGTGACACGGCCCGTGGCACCCATCTCCGCAATGTGCTGGCCCTTGAACACCTTGTCGCCCACGCTGACCAGCAGCTTGCTGTTGTGGCCGTAGTAGGTCTCATAGCCGTTCTGGTGGTCAATGCGGACCAGGTAGCCATAGCCGCTCATCCAGCCGGCATAGGTAACAATGCCGCCGTCGGCTGCCACGATATCGGTGCCCACACTGTTGGCAATATCAATGCCTGCGTGCCAGTCGCTGCCGCCGAAGATATAGCGGGAACCGTACCGGGAGGTGAGGGAGCCGTTGGTGGGCCAGCGGAAGGACCCGGTGGGGGCCCAGGTGGGCCGCTCCATGGTGCCCCGCTTCTGAACCTCGCTGACAGGCTCGCTGGTCGTCACCTGGCTGACAATGGTGCGCTCGATTTCCTCGCTGTTGATGTAGGTGACCAGGGCGGTGGTATCGGCTGTGCCGTAGACACCCTTGCTCACCACGCTGGTGTCGCCCTCCCACATCGAGGCATCGTCGATATACTCGATATCATAGGGGATCTGTGCCTCATAGTACTCGTACTGTGTCACCTGCACGGTGAGATAGGGCACAGCATTGCTGATGAGAATCTCATCGCCGATCTGGATCTTGTTTACATCAAAGCCCGGGTTCAGCTCCGCCAGCTCGCTGGTGGTCATGCCGTAGCTGTTGGCGATGCGGCCCCAGACGTCGCCGGCCTGGACCGTGTAAACCACCTCTCCGCTCTTGGTGGAGTTGAGCTTCAGGACAATATCGCCCAGGTTGCAGAGGTCCTCTGTAGCCACATATCCCTCCCGGATCTCAATGTCCTCCAGGAACTCAATGGACTGGGTGTTCTCATTGAGGTAAGGGGCCTTGATCTGGTCCAGCAGCGCCTCCAGAGCATCCTTGTTCTCGTTGGAACCAATGTACTCCCCGTCCACATACAGGGAGTATGCATAGGTGGTGAGGTTCAGCTCATCGCTGAGGTTGGACTCAACTGCCGCGGTATCCACCACACTGCGGCGGCTCACAAGGCCGCTGGAATAGGATACCAGGGACTCGTCCAGCGTGAAGCTGTCCCCCAGCACACCGCTGACCTCCTGCTCCACCTCGGCCACTGCGGTATCCGCAGCGCTGGCGGTGGCCACTGTGCCCACCGCCTGCCCGTCGTAGAGCACGGTGGTCCCCCATGTAAACAAAGAAAAGAACACGGCCGGCACGGTAATCAGCGCCGCCGCAGCCAGGAATACCGGCGCAGGCAGCCGCTTGCGCTCAAAGGCGGAACGGAATTTGTTCCACCCCGCCGCCAGCCGGCCCCGCAGAGCCAGCCGCCAATTCCGACCCATAGCGCCCAGCATGGGCACCTGGGCACCCATCAAAATCCGGATCTGGCGCCAAAACCGATTCGACTCCGGGAATTTCTCCCGGCGGTGCCGCCGGGCCTCCCGCTCCTGATTTGGTTTTTTCTCCATAGGCACGATCCCTTCTATCTGATTTTCTATCTATCGGCATCGATTGCTCGACTTGTCTCCCTCCAAAAAGGTTACAAATAGTTACAACCTTACTGCCCCCTATGATACACTCTTTTCCAGCCAGCGTCAACCCCAAGATATAGTGGTAGATTTCACAAAAATCTGCACATTTATCGGTTGAATCGGCGGGCAAGACATGCTACACTAGAGGCAGGAATTTTATGCCGGAAGGCAGGAGGTAACAAATCGTCATGTTTACAAAACTTATCGACATTTTGAAAAAGGACCGCCGCACCATTGTCTTTACCGAGGGTCCGGACAAGCGCATCCAGGAGGCCGCCGCGCGCCTGATGAAGGAGGACCTCATGGACGTGATCCTGGTGGGCAATGTGGAGGAAGTGAAGGCCGCCGCCAAGGAAAACGGCTTTGACCTCTCCGGCGCCACCATCATCGACCCGGCCACCTATGACAAGATGGACGAGATGGTGGAGAAGATGGTGGAGCTGCGCAAGGGCAAGATGAGCGCCGAGGACTGCCGCGCCGCCCTGCAGAAGGGCAACTACTTCGGCACCATGCTGGTGAAGATGGGCGTGGCCGACGCGCTGCTGGGCGGCGCCACCTACTCCACCGCCGACACCGTGCGCCCCGCCCTGCAGCTCATCAAGACCAAGCCCGGCGCCCACCTGGTGTCCTCCGCCTTCATCCTCACCCGGGATACCGGCGACGAGGCCCTGCAGAAGCTGTGCATGGGCGACTGCGCCATCAACATCTCCTATGAGGACAGCGTGGACAAGGAGGGCAACGTCACCATCTCCGCCGCCCAGAAGCTGGCCGAGGTGGCCGTGGAGTCCGCCAAGACCGCGGAGTTCTTCGGCATCGAGCCCAAGGTGGCTATGCTGAGCTTCTCCACCAAGGGCTCCGGCAAGGGCGCCACCGTGCCCCTCAGCGCCGAGGCCACCAAGATCGCCCAGGAGATGGCGCCGGAGTACGCCATTGACGGCGAGATGCAGTTCGACGCCGCCGTCTCCCCCACTGTGGGCCAGCTGAAGTTCCCCGGCAGCAAGGTGGCCGGCTATGCCAACACCTTTATCTTCCCCTGCATCGAGGCGGGCAACATCGGCTACAAGATCGCCCAGCGCCTGGGCGGCTATGAGGCCTACGGTCCCATCCTCCAGGGCCTCAACGCCCCCATCAACGACCTCTCCCGGGGCTGCAACGCCGACGAGGTCTACAAGATGGCCATCATCACCGCCGGCATGAAGTAAGCCGTCCGCGCGGGGCTTCTCCATCAAACAGTGAAAAAAAGCAGAGGGTACGGTTACCGTATCCTCTGCTTTTTCTATGGGCGTATGGGGAGGGTGCCCACCCTCCGGGGGCGGAGCGTTTCGCGCCCCGGCGCGACCTGCTTTTGCCGCCGGTCTTGGCGGTAGAGGAGGGTGCTCACCCTCCGGGGGCCTACTTTTCCCATGCCGGAAAAGTAGGCAAAAGGGCACTTAGGGGTTCCACCCCTAAGTACCCCAGTTTTGGGGATCAGGGTCGTGGAGGGGTTTACATAAGTAACGGTATCGGCAGCGGGATTACCTACGAGCCCTGGTAGTCTCAATAGTACGCCTGTCGGCCGCGTCGGCACAAGTTGCGCATCGCTTGTTTCCGCCTGACGGCGAAAATGCGCTCGCTCCACTGTGCCTCCTTTCCCCACCGGACCCGCTGCGCTGGGCTCCGGCGGGGGCCCCGAGCCGCTAAGACAAGAGAGTAGTTGCTTCTCTTCTTCTCTTGCTGTTTATGGCTTGGCGGAGACCTGCGGTAAGGGGCTGGTGCGCCCATTACCCGCCGCACCAGGCGCGGTATCAAGGGAGAAGCGGCTTGGATGCCCGCCCCAGGCAGGGCCTAGCGAAGCGGAAGGCCCGGGAGGGGGCGCAGCGGCAAGACGATGTCCACGCGCCGGTAAGAGAAGATAGCAATTTGCTGTACATCAATGGGGTCCTTAGGGGCCGCAGCCCCTAAGCCAGTTTTTGCCTACTTTTGCCTGGCGGCAAAAGTAGGTCGTGCCCGGGGGCACGAAATTTCCCCCGGCAGGCACTACCTGAAAGAGAAGGTGGAGCCGTCCCAGGTAGGCCGTCGCTGCGTCAGTGTCTCCCCCGACGGTTCTTTCCGCCCCGCTCCGGCGCCGCTCCGCCCCTCCGGGCAGAGGATGTCCGCCTCTGGTCGTCAGCCTTTTTGCGCCCGGGCGCCGGGCCCCGACCGCTCCCCCCTGTAGGGGCTGCTTTTTTCTGCCGGCCCCGGGATTCCCCAGCGGGTCTGCCCCCGACGGGGACCTTCCCGCCGCTCCGGTGCTCCTCCCCTCTGGGGTGGAGGGGGCGGATGAGGCAGTCCTTCCCGTAGCCGATGAGGTCGGTGCGCCCGGCCCTGTGCAGCGCCTCCGTCACCAGGCGGCGCATCTCCGGCCGCTTCCACTGTAAAAGGGCGCGCTGGAGGGCCTTTTCGTGGGGGTCCCGGGCCACATAGACCGGCTCCATGGTCCGGGGGTCGATGCCGGTGTACCACATGCAGGTGGAGAGGGTCCCCGGGGTGGGGTAGAAGTCCTGGACCTGCTCGGGCTGGCGGCCGGTCCTGTTGAGGAACTGCGCCAGTTCCACCGCGTCGGCCAGGGTGCACCCCGGGTGGCTGCTCATGAGGTAGGGCACGATGTACTGCTCCAGGCCGTAGCGCTGGTTCAGGCGCTCGTACTTGTCCTTGAAGCGCAGGTACACCTCGAAGTGGGGCTTTCCCATGTAGTCCAGCACCCGGCTGGCACAGTGCTCCGGGGCCACCTTCAGCTGCCCGGACACGTGGTGGCGCACCAGGTCGGAGAAGAACTCGCTGTTTTTCTCGCAGAGCATGTAGTCAAAGCGGATGCCGCTGCGGATGAACACCTTCTTCACCCCCGGGATGGCCCGGACCTTCCGCAGCAACTGGAGATAGTCCTGGTGGCTGGGGTCCAGGTTGGGGCAGGGGGTAGGGGCCAGGCAGGCCCGGTGCTTGCACATGCCGTTTTTCAGTTGCTGCTGGCAGGAGGGGTGGCGGAAGTTGGCGGTGGGGCCGCCGATGTCGTGGACATAGCCCTTGAACTTGGGGTCATGGGTGAAGCCCTCCACCTCTTTCAGCACGCTCTCGTGGCTCCGGGAGGTGACCATCCGCCCCTGGTGGAAGGCCAGGGAGCAGAAGTTGCACCCCCCGAAGCACCCCCGGTTGTGGGCCACGGAGAAGCGCACCTCCTCGATGGCCGCCACGCCCCCCTGCTCGTCGTACATGGGGTGGACCTCCCGGGCGAAGGGCAGGGCGTATACCGCATCCAGTTCCTTTTGATTGAGGGGCATGGCCGGCGGGTTCACCACCAGGCAGCCGCTGCCGTGGGGCTGGAGGATGGCCTTCCCCCGGACGGCGTCATGCTCCTCGTACTCGATTTTCGTGGCCAGGGCGTAGTCGTGCTTGTCCGCACACACCGCCTCGAAGGAGGGGACCGCCACCGCATCGAAGGCACAGACGCCCTCGTGGGAGAAATAGGCCGTGCCCCGGATGTCGGTGAGGGTTTTCACGTCCTCCCCCTTCGAGAGCCGCCGGGCGATCTCACGGGTGGCCCGCTCCCCCATGCCGTAGACCAGCAGGTCCGCCCCCGCGTCCAGGAGGATGGAGCGGCGGACCTTGTCGTCCCAGTAGTCGTAGTGGGCGAAGCGGCGGAGACTGGCCTCCAGGCCGCCGATGACGATGGGCGTGCCGGGGAAGGCCTCCCGGGCCCGGTTGGCGTAGACGATGGTGGGCCGGTCCGGCCGCAGGCCCATCTTGCTGCCGGGGCTGTAGGCGTCGGAGGACCGGCGCTTCTTGGCGGCGGTGTAGTGGGCCACCATGGAGTCGATGTTCCCCCCGCCGATCAAGACGCCGTACCGGGGCTTCCCCATGTCGAGGAACGCCTGGGGGCTGTGCCAGTCCGGCTGGGAGAGCACCGCCACCCGGTAGCCCTCTGCCTCCAGCACCCGGGCGATGATGGCCGTGCCGAAACTGGGGTGGTCGATATAGGCGTCGGCGGTGACCACCAGGAAGTCGTAGTACCACCAGTCCCGGCTGTGCATGTCCTCCCGGCTCACGGGCAGGAAGTCCAAAGTATCCATGTCGATTCTCCTTGCTCCATCGGATCAGATTCTTTCCCCCATCATACCGGGTTTTGGACGGAAAAGCAATCCCCGGGCGCAGGGCAAAGGGGCGGAGGGCCTTTTCGGTTCCCGGGGATGGGCTGCTTTTGGGCGTTGGTCGTATGCAGGTTTCGGCAGTGCCTGCCGGGGCGGGAGTGCCCGCACTCCGTGGGGTAACTTTTTGCTTGTGCAAAAAGTCACCAAAAACACACTTAGGGGCGTTGCCCCTAAGAACCCCAAATTTTTGGAACAGGGTCGTGGAGGGGTTTAGATTAGAAACGATGTCGGTAGCAGGATTACCTACGAGCCCTGGCACTTTCCATAGTACGCCTGCCGGCCTGTTGTGTAGTGGCCGCTAAGACAGGAGAGCAGTTGCTTCTCTTTTTCTCTTGCTGTTTATGGCTTGGCGGAGACTTGCGGAAAGGGACTGGTGCATCCGTTACCCACCGCACCAGGCGCGGGATCAGGGGAGAAGCGGCCTGGATGCTCGCCTGGGCAGGGCCTAAGGCCCGGGAGGGGGCGCAGACGCAAGACGATGCCCACGCGCCGGAAGGAGAAGCAGGCACTCCATTGTACATCAATGGGGTCCTTAGGGGCCGCAGCCCCTAAGCCAGTTTTTGCCTACTTTTGCCTGGCGGCAAAAGTAGGTCGTGCCCGGGGGCACGAGGAACCGTCCCTCGCGCCGGAGCGCGAAATCTCCCCTGAAAGTGTGCCAGAAACACCCCGTGCCCGGGGGCGCGAAACCTCCCCAGGCAGGGGCAGCAAAACGGGAGGCCCCGTTCGGGACCTCCCTGCCGACGCGTTCCCTTATTCCTCCGGGATCTCCCGGATCACCAGCCGAATATCCATCTCCATGTCCCGGTTTTCCCCGCTTCGGCCCACGGTGACAAACCCGAACTGGGCAAAAAACGCCTCCGTATCCCCGCCGCAGGTGAGGACGATCTTCTCCCGTCCCTGGTGCCGGGCGTACTGCACCGCCTGCCCCATGAGCTGGGTGCCAAGGCCCATCCCCCGGCAGTCCGGGACGATCTCATAGCGGGTGATGCGCAGGGCATCCGGCTCCAGGGCCATATGGATGGCTCCGGCC
Organism: uncultured Oscillospiraceae bacterium; assembly: GCA_904419145.1. Classification (GTDB taxonomy): domain Bacteria; phylum Bacillota; class Clostridia; order Oscillospirales; family Oscillospiraceae; genus CAJFPI01. The sequence goes on from CAJFQQ010000035.1 coordinate 10,797, forward strand.
TCCCGCTCCTCCAGCATGGCCCGCTGGTCCCGGCCGGCGGGGCCGTCGGCGGTGATCTGATACCAGAGCCCCGGCTCCCCGGACAGGGCCGGCTTCTTGTGCCAGTTCTGCCGGCGCAGGGTGGAGAGGCTGTCGCTCAGGTGGGCGGTGTCGTCCTGAAAGACGATGCGGATATCCTCCTCCCCCTCCGCCTCCAGCAAAGTCACGCCGGTGTTGTCGCAGTGGCCCGATTCCAGGCCGATCTCCTCCAGCGTCAGGCCCCGGAGCGTGCCCGTCAGGGTGCGCAGGGCCGAGCCGTGGCTGGTGGCCACTACCGTTTTCCCCGGGTTCTCCGCTATGATCTGTCGGACGGCCCGGACCATCCGGTCCCGGACCGCGGCAAAGGTCTCCGCCCCCTCCACCTGCCACAGGTGGGGCCGGCGGTTGAAATCCACCAGCATCTGGGGGTCCAGGCGCTGGAGCTCTCCCCAGGTCTTTTCCTCCCAGGCCCCCAGGCTGATCTCCCGCAGCAGCGGCAGCGGCCGGAACGGGAGCCCCTTGGGCCCGTAGATGGCGGAGGCGGTGATGTGGGTGCGCAGCAGGTCGCTGCCGTATACCGCGTCCACGGGAATCTCCCGGAACCGCTTTCGCAGGGCGGCGAGCTGCCGGTAGCCCCGGGGCGTGACGGTGCTGTTGTACTGGCCGTGGGCCAGGCGGTAGAGATTGCCCTCGGCCTCGGCGTGGCGGATGAGGTAAATCCTTGTCATGGGCATGGCGGAGCCTCCCTTTTCATTCCAACCAAATTAAAAACCAGAATACATTATAGCGAAATTTGTCGCAGCGCGCAAGAGAGGCGATGTGAAATCTCACCAGGACGCTGTGCGGTTACATTTCCGCTTTCCGCGCATACTAAGGGCAAATCCGACAGGAAGGAGTGAGCACCATGACCATGGGTTCTTTCGTGCGCGGCATGGTAGTGGGCGCCGTGGCGGGCATGGCGGCGGACATGATCCTGCGGCCCAAGGCCAAGCCCAAGACCGAGGCGGGCAAGGCGCTGCAGTCTGTCACCGACGTGGTGGACAACGCTGCCAATGACGTCATGCGCAAAATGCGCTGAAAAACGGAAAAGAGGGGGATGGCAGCGCCGTCTCCCTCTTTCTGTCTGTTCGATCCGGCGTGGAGCGATCACGGTCCGAGGCGGGGCTTTGCCGCCGGGACCGGCGGGGAGGTTTCGTGCCCCCGGGCACGGGGTATTTCCGGCACACCCCTGCCAGGGGAGGTTTCGCGCTCCGGCGCGAGGCCCTTTTGGCACGGCCCAAAAGGGCCGAAAAGGCCGCTTAGGGGCTGCGGCCCCTAAGAACCCCCTTTGATGTACAGCAAAGTACCTACTTCTCTTACCGGCGCGTGGGCATCGTCTTGCCTCTGCGCCCCCTTCCGGGCCTTCCGCTTCGCTAGGCCCTGCCCAGGCAAGCATCCAGGCCACTTCTCCCTTGATACCGCGCCTGGTGCGGCGGTTGCGGTTCAAGTTTTCACTGCACCATAAACTGCAAGAGATAAAGAGAAGCAACTACTTTCCTATCTTAGCGGCTCACCATTTTCACCGGCCGGCAGGCGTAGTTTGGAGAGTGCCAAGGTCCGTAGGTAATCGTTCTACCGATACCGTTACTTATGTAAACCCCTCCACGACCCTGTTCCAAAAAATCGGGGTCCTTAGGGGTGGAACCCCTAAGTGGCGTTTTGCCCACTTTTTCGCCATGGAAAAAGTGGGTCGTGCCCGGGGGCACGAAATTCCCCCACCCCTGGAGAGTGGAACCCCTCCCCCGGCAAGGCTGCCGAAAGAAGCACAAGGCCATGGCCATTCCCCCTTTACTTTTGAATAAAGTGAAAATTCCGGCAAGTTTCCCTTTACCGATTGCCAAATTGTGCTATACTATATCCTGAATTGATATGTCAACTCGGGACGACCAAACAGATCATATACCAAGGAGGAACGCCCCATGGAAAACAAGATCACCATCAGCATCTGTGGAGAGGAGTACACCTTTGCGGCGGAGGAAACGCCCTCCTACATGCAGAAAGTGGCCGCCATGGTGGACGGCCGGATGAATGAAATTCTCCAGAGCACCCATGTCAGCCGCACCGACGCGGCGGTGCTGGCGGCAGTGAACATTGCCGACGAGTATCTCAAGAGCCAGGGCACCGCGGAGAACCTGCGCGCCCAGCTCAAGGGTTATCTGGACGATGCCACCAAGGCCAAGAACGAGGCCTCGGAGCTGAAGCGGGAGGTCTTCCGCCTCCAGCAGCAGCTGGAGAAGGCCTCCAAGTGAGCATGGAGCTGCTCGCCCCCGCCGGCCACTGGGAGGCTATGGCTGCCGCCGTGCAGAGCGGCGCAGGGGCGGTGTACATGGGCTTCGGGGACTTTAACGCCCGCCGGGGCGCCAAAAATTTTACGCCCGAGGAGTTTCAGCGGGCGGTGGACTACTGCCACCTGCGGGGGGTGAAGGTGTACCTCACCCTCAACACCCTGCTCACCGACCGGGAGCTGCCGGCGGCGGAGGAGCACCTGCGCCTGGCCTCCCGCTGGGGGGTGGACGGCGTCATCGTCCAGGACTGGGGCCTTCTGGCCCTGGCCCGGGAGGTGACCCCCGACCTGCCCCTCCACGCCAGCACCCAGATGACGATCCATACCCGCTCCGGCGTGGAGGCCTGCGCCCGGGCGGGGATGCGCTGCGCGGTGCTGGCCCGGGAGCTGTCGAAGGACGAGATCGCCGCCATCTGCAAGGACAGCCCCATCAACATCGAGATCTTCGCCCACGGCGCCCTGTGCATGTGCTACTCCGGCCAGTGCGCCATGAGCGCCCTCATCGGCGGCCGCAGCGGCAACCGGGGCAAGTGCGCCCAGCCCTGCCGCCTGCCCTACGCCATGGACGGGGGCAAGCCGGGCCACCCCCTGAGCCTGAAGGACGCCTGTCTCGCGGAGCACCTGCGGGAGTGCGAGGACATGGGGGTGGGCATCCTGAAGCTGGAGGGGCGGATGAAGCGGCCGGAGTATGTGGCCGTGGTCACCGGCATCTATGCCCGGCTCCTCCGGGAACGCCGCGCCCCCACAGAGGCGGAGCGCGGGGCGCTGGAGGCCGCCTTCTCCCGAAACGGCTTTACCGAGGGCTACTGGCAGGGGAAAACCGGCCCCGCCATGTTCGGCACCCGGCCGGAGAACGCCGCCGAACCAAAAGAGCTGTTTGCCGCCGCCCGGGCCGCCTATGAGAAGGAGGACCGGAGATTGGTGGATGTGTCCTTTTCCTGTACTATCACCCCGGACGCCCCCGCGTCCCTGACCGCCTCCGACGCCGACGGCCACACCGTCACCGTCGCCGGGGCGGTGCCGGAGGCGGCCCGGAACCGGAGCCTCACCGCCGGCGAGGTGGAGGACCGCCTGCAAAAGACCGGCGGCACCGCCTTTCGCTGTGCCGCCGCCCAGGCGGAGGTGGCCGACGGCCTGCGCCTGAGCGCCGCCGACCTCAACGCCCTGCGCCGCGAGGCCCTGGAGGCGCTGACTGCGGTGCGTATTGCCCCGCCGGAGCGCCGGGAGGCCCCCGCCTCCCCCCTGCCCCAGGCGGAGAACCCCGCCGCGCCGACGGCCCTCACCGTGTCCCTGTTCCATCCGGATCAGCTCTCCCCGGACCTCTTTTCCGCTCCGGTGGCCTGGACCTCCCTGCCCCTCCAGCATGTGGCGGGGACGGACATCGCCCCCTATGGGGACAAAACCCGCTTTGCCGTGGAGCTGCCCCGGATCTGGCGGGACGGCGACGAGGCGGAGATCCGCCGCCTGCTGTCCCTGGCCCGGGACCGGGGCTTTGCCGGCGTGCAGGTCCACAACATCGGCCAGATCCAGCTAGCTCTGGAGAGCGGCCTCATCCCCCGGGGGGATCTGGGGCTTAACGTGTTCAACACCCGCGCCCTCCAGTGTTTGAAGGAGTGGGGCCTCCAGAGCGCCTGCCTGTCCTTTGAGCTGCGCCTGGAGCAGATCCGGGATCTCCGGAAGGTGCTCCCCTGCGAGGCGGTGGTCTACGGCCGCCTGCCGGTGATGATTACGGAGAACTGCCTGATTTCCAACCAGTACGGCTGTAAAAGCCATGATCTCCAGGGCCCCTGCGCCGCCCCCCACGCCCTCACCGACCGGCGGGGGGAGCGCTTCCCGGTGCTGGGCGTCTGGGGCTGCCGCAGCGAGATCGAAAACGCGAAAACCCTGTTCCTGGGGGATAAGCCGGCGTATCGCCAGGTGGGCCTCGCCTTTGCCCGCCTGCGCTTTACCACGGAGGACGCGGCGGAGTGCGCCGCGGTGCTCCGCCGGTATGCCGGGGAGGGGGACTTTGCCCCCCCGGATCTCACCAGGGGCCTCTACTATCGAGGAGTGGACTGATGCCAAGCTTTTTTCCCAGATTATCCAGACACAAAAAGCCCTACCGCCCCACCGAGGACGAAAACCTGGAGGTCACCCGGGACTACCGAACCCGCCTGCGGGCGCTGTACGGAATCCTGGTGCTGTGCCTGCTGATCTTTGCTGTGGTGCTCTACAATGCACAGATCGTAAACGGCGCAGATTACTACGCCACCTCCGCCAGCCGCATCGCCCAGGAGGAGCCTGTGGAGGCCAGCCGGGGCGTGATTACCGACCGCAACGGCAAGGTGCTGGTCTCCAACCGCCAAGTATACACCCTGACCTTTGATGAGGACCTTCTGTCCGCTGACGACGATATCAACCAGGCGATTCTAAGCCTGCTCCAGCTCCTGGAGCAGTACAATATCACCTGGACCGACACCTTCCCCATCACTGCCCAGCCCCCCTTTGCCTACACGCTCTCCACCGACTCCTCCACCCAGCGCAGCCGCCTCCAGTCCTTCTTGGCAGAGCTGGGCTGGTCGGACAAGGAGCTTACTGCGTCCTCCCCCCTCCCCCGGCTAACGGCGGAGGCTATGGAGCAGGCGAACCTCTCCTCCTCCTCTTTTGGCGCGGACCTGATGATCGAGATGCTCCGGGAGCACTATGAGATCGACCCCGCCCTCTCCCCCGCCGAGGCCCGGAAGATCATCGGCATCCGCTATGAGCTGGACCTCCGGCCCATTATCAACGCCTCCTCCTATATCGAGCCCTATGTCCTGGCGGAGGATATCCCCGTGGAGGTCATCTCCATCCTCACCGACGGCCACTATGCCGGGGCGGTGGTGGACACGGAGTCCGTCCGCCAGTACCACACCGAGGCCGCCGCCCACGTCCTGGGGCGCATCGGCAAGATCCAGAACTGGACCGACGAGCTGGCCGACGCCGGCTACAGCATGGCCGACCTCATCGGCCTGAGCGGGGCTGAGCAGGCCTTCGAGGAGTACCTCCGGGGTACCGACGGCACCCGGGCCATCACCACCAACGAGGACGGCAAGATCACCGCCGAGCTCTACACCCGGGAGCCGGAGCCCGGCAGCAATGTCGCCCTCACCATCGACATCGACTTCCAGGCCCAGGTGGAGGAGATCCTGGCCCAGGCGGTGGCGGAGATGAACGCCGAGGACGAGGACGAGACCCGGGGCGCCGCCGCCGCGGTGGTCCAGGTGGGCACCGGCGAGGTGCTGGCCCTGGCCTCCTACCCCACCTTCAGCCTCTCGGACTACGACCCCACGGCCAACAGCCAGAACCCCGGCAATCCGGAATTCAACCGGGCCATCCAGGGCACCTACCCCCCCGGCTCCACTTTCAAGCTGGTTACCGCCGTGGCGGCCCTGGAGAGCGGGGTCATCACCCCCACCACGGAGATCCGGGACCGGGGGATCTATACCTTTTACAACGACTATCAGCCCCAGTGCTGGCTCTACCGCCAGAGCCGCGCCACCCACGGCTCCATCAACGTCTCGGAGGCCATCTACCACAGCTGCAACTACTTCTTCTATGAGGTGGGCCGTCTGGTGGGCATTGAGACGCTGGATCAATACGCCGCAGCCTTTGGCCTGGGGCAGAGCACAGGCATCGAGCTGGGGGAGCGCACCGGCGTCCTGGCCGGGCCGGAGTACTCCGCCTCCCAGGGCCAGGTCTGGTACGACGGCAACACCCTCCAGGCCGCCATCGGTCAGAGCGACAACCTCTTCACCCCCCTGCAGCTGGCCAACTACATCGCCACCCTGGTGGGGGGCGGGGACCGCTATGCAGCCCATCTTCTGAAAAGCGTCAAGTCCTATGACAACACGGCTTTGGAATATCTCTACGACGAGGAGCCCGTGGACCGGGTGGAGATGAGCGACAGCACCCTGCAGGCTGTGAAAGAGGGCATGGGGGATCTGGTGCGGACCGGGAGCGTGTCCAGCTACTTCCGCGACTGCATCGTCTCCGCCGGCGCAAAAACCGGGTCCGCCCAGACCGGCGCCGAGGTGGCCAACGGCGTATTCGTGTGCTTCGCCCCCTTTGAAGACCCGGAGATCGCCGTGGCCATCGTCATCGAGAAGGGCGGCAGCGGCTCGGCCCTGGCCTCCTCCGCGGTGTCCATTCTCAACGCCTGGTTCGGCGGCGAGGATGTGGGGACCGCTATTATTGCGGAGGATACGCTCCTCCCCTGAGGACAAAGATTGACTACTAATTGTAGTGTTTACTGCATAAAATACGAATTGTAAAGGAATTTTCCATGGCAGAGTTGATTTTAGCCTCCCAGTCCCCCCGGCGGCAGGAGCTGCTGCGGCGGATTGGGCTGCAGGATTTTACCGTCCTGGTGTCCGAGGCCGACGAGTCCTATGACCCGGCGTGGACGCCGGAGGAGCTGGTGAGCCGCCTGTCCGCCCGAAAGGCGGCGGCAGTGGCGGCGCTGGCGGGGCCGGTGCCCATCATCATCGCCGCGGACACCATGGTCTTTCTGGACGACGAGCGCCTGGGCAAGCCCCGGGATGAGGCGGACGCCTTCCGGATGCTCTCCGAGCTCTCCGGCCGGGAGCACACCGTGCGCACCGGCGTCACCGTCCGGCAGGGGGATACCGTCCGGACCGAGGTGGAGGCCACGGCGGTGCGCTTCCGCCCTCTCACGGCGGAGGAGATCTGGTGCTATATCCGCACCGGGGAACCCATGGACAAGGCCGGGGCCTACGGCATCCAGGAGCGGGGCGCCCTGCTGGTGGAGGGCATCCGGGGGGACTACTTCAACGTTATGGGCCTGCCGGTGCTGCGCCTGGGGCGGATGCTCCAGTCCTTTGGCCTGGATCTCTTCACGCTTGGGAGGTGAACCATGAAGCGCTTTCTCACAAAACACGGCATCCTGGTCCTGTCCATTGCGGCGGCGGTGATGGTGATTTTGAGCCTGGTGACCTTCTTTTCCAACAACACCAACGCCCTGACCAACGTGGTGAATGTGATCGCCTCCCCTTTCCGCTCCCTGAGCACCACTGTGTCCACCTGGATTGACGACCAGCTCCGCTTCGCCTCGGACTATGACGCGCTCCAGGAGGAGAACCAGGATCTGAAGGAGCAGATCGCCGAGCTGGAGCGCCAGCTGCGCCAGGCCCAGGCGGACAGCGAGGAGAACGCCACCCTGCGCCAGCTCCTGGGCCTGCGGGCCCAGCGGCGGGATTTTGTCTGGGAGTCCGCCCGGATCACCGAGCGGGACGCCTCCAACTGGGCCTCCACCATGCAGCTGAATGTGGGCACGGACTACGACGTGGCCATCGGGGACTGCGTGATCACCGCCGAGGGCTATCTGGTGGGCAGCATCACCGACGTGGGGACCAACTGGTCCACCTGCACCACGGTGATCGACACCGACGCCTCCTTTGGGGCGGAGGTGTTCCGCACCGGGGAGGTGGCCGTGGCCCAGGGGGAGTTCTCCCTCATGGGGGAGGGCCGCCTGCAGCTGAACTACCTCTCCGGGGAGGACACCGTCATGGTGGGGGATCTGATCGTCACCTCCGGCCTGGGCGGCTACTACCCCTCGGATCTGGTGATCGGCTCGGTGCAGGAGGTCATGACCGGGGACGACGGCCTGGCCCAGTACGCGGTGCTGGAGCCCTCGGCGGACCTGGAGAATCTCCAGCAGGTGTTTGTCATCAAGGATTTTACCATTGTCGAGTAAGGAGGTCGGGCCGTGCCCAAGAGCTATCTCATCTTCAAATGGGTGGTCTACAGTCTGGCAACCATGCTGCTGGTCCTGCTGCAGCTGTTTGTCCTCAATTACATCCATGTGGGCGGCATCGTGCCTTTCCTGCCCCCCATGCTGGTGGGCGCGGCGGCCTCCTATGAGGGGAGCCGGGCCAGCCCCGTCTATGCCCTGGTCTTTGGGCTGCTGTGCGACCTGGCCCTCACCGGGGCCGGCGTCCCGGCGGGGTTCTTCACCTTTGTGTTTACCCTGGCGGCGCTGTTCGCCTCCCTGCTGGCGGAGAACCTGTTCTCCCCGGGCTTCCTGTGCAGCCTCATGTCCGTCACGGTCTGCTATCTGGTGACCGCCCTGGGCCGCTGCGCCGTGTATCTCCACCGGGGCACCGCCTCCCCCGCCGCGGTGCTGCTGATGGCCGCCAAGGAGTATCTGGTGACCCTGCCCTGCCTGATCGTGGTGTTCCTGCTGTTCCGTCAGGTGCACCGCCGCACCACGGTGGATTACTGATCTTCTTCCCTGCCTCCGCGCCGCTGTCTGCGGCCCGGAGGGATTTTGATTTTGTGTTTTAGGAGCGATAACCCTATGTTGGACCGCACAATCTATTTTTCCCGGGACACCCGGTACAAGGACCCCTTCGGCGCCGTGCCCCTGGGCCGGGCCGTCCGCTTTACCCTGCGCCCCCACCACTGGGAGGGCTTTACCGCCTGCACCCTGCTGACCTACGGGGAGTTCGCGAACTGCCACCAGGAGACCCCCCTCTCCCCCGCCGGCAGCGAGGGGGATCGGGCCCTGTTCTCCGGCGTCTTTTCCGCGCCGGAGGCGGTGGAGCTGGTGTGGTACGCCTTTCGCTTCCGCCGCCCCGACGGGTCCTGCATCTGCCTGGGGAAAAACGGCTACTGCAATGAGCAGGATCTCCAGCGCTGGCAGCTCACGGTCTACGACGGCAGCACCGCCACCCCGGACTGGTTCGGCCGGGGCGTGACTTACCAGATTTTTCCAGATCGCTTCTGCCGCTCCCGCATCCCCGACCCCACCGGCATGGTGGGGGACCGGCTGGTCCACCAGAACTGGGAGGAGCTGATGGAGTACCTCCCCGACGAGCATGGGGAGATCCGCAACCGGGACTTCTTCGGCGGGGATCTCCAGGGGGTGATCTCCAAGCTGGACTACCTGGAGGACCTGGGGGTCACCACCCTCTACTTCTGCCCCATCTTCGAGGCGGACAGCAACCACCGCTACAACACCGCCGATTACAGCAAGATCGACCCCATGCTGGGCACGGAGGAGGACTTCCGCACCCTGTGCCGGGAGGCTCACCGGCGGGGCATGAAGGTGATGCTGGATGGGGTGTTCAACCACACCGGCAACAACAGCCTCTATTTCAACGCCCTGGGCTTCTACCCCACCCTGGGGGCGGCCCAGAGCCAGGAGAGCCCCTACTATTCCTGGTACCACTTCCACCACTGGCCGGACCAGTACGACTCCTGGTGGGGCATCCACACCCTGCCGGCGGTAAACGAGGGCGACCCCACCTACGTGGACTACATCATCCAGGGCCGGGACTCCATCGTCCGCCGGTGGCTGCGGCTGGGGGCCGACGCCTGGCGGCTGGACGTGGCCGACGAGCTGCCCGACTGGTTCATCGAGAAGATCCGGGCGGCGATGGACAAGGAAAAGCCCGGCTCCTTCCTCCTGGGAGAGGTCTGGGAGGACGGCAGCAACAAGATCGCCTACTCCCAGCGGCGGCGCTACCTCCTGGGCCACGAGACCCACGGCCTCATGAACTACCCCTTCCGGGTGGCGGCCCTGGCCTACCTCCAGGGCGGTCCGGCCCGGGACTTTGTGGAGGCCATGGAGACCATCCGGGAGAACTACCCTCCAGCCGCCTTCCACAGCGCCATGAATATGCTGGGCACCCACGACAACCCCCGCATTCTCACCATGCTGGGGGCCGCGCCGCCGGTGCCCCTGGAGACCCGGCAGCAGCGGGCCAATTACCACATGGGTATGGAGGAGCGCAACCGGGGCAGCCGCCGTCTGATGACCGGCGCCCTGCTGCTCTACGGTTTCCCCGGCTCCCCCATGATCTACTACGGGGATGAGGCGGGCATGGAGGGCTTTGAGGATCCCTTCAACCGGGGGACCTTCCCCTGGGACAGAGAGGACCCCGCCCTGCTCTCCCACTTCCGCCGCCTGGGCCAGCTGCGGCAGTCCCGGATCTCCCTGCAGAAGGGGGAGCTGCGCTACCTCTATCAGGAGGGCTGCGGCCTGGCCTTCCAGCGGAAGGCCGGGGACGAGGTGACGCTGGTGGCCCTGAACACGGGCAGCAAGCCTGTTGAAATGGTCTTCGACTGGCCGGCGCCGGTGGCTACCGACGCGGTGACCGGCCAGCAGTTCAACGCCTGGTTCGGCCGGCTGCATATTATCGTCCCGCCGCTGGACGGCATGATGCTGGTTTGAAGGCAATTCCCTTTACAGGGTTCCGATGTTTCACGTGAAACACCGGGACCCTCTTTTTTTGTCTCACCGCCCTGCTGGCGTACCCTCTCCCGGGCATCCTCTCATTGTTCCACGTGAAACAGCCGCCTCCCGGGGCCCGGCGGCAGGACTGCCAAAACCCACGGGGGTATGCTTTCACATTTTCTCCATCTTTTTTTAAGTTTTTTAACAGATTTTTCGTTGCAATACGCAAAATCTGTGATATACTTATTGCGACAGTAAGCTCGGTCAATGTTCCCACGGAGGTGCTTTTGTGGCAAAAATCGTTGCAATCGTCAATCAAAAAGGCGGGGTTGGAAAAACCACGACCTGCGTCAATCTGACCGCCGCCCTGAAGGAGCGGGACAAGAACGTCCTTCTTTGCGACTTTGACCCCCAAGCCAACGCCACCTCCGGTATGGGTGTGGACAAGACCCTGTCCCTGGGGGTCTATGAGGCGATTATCAATGAGGTCCCCCCGGAAAAGTTGATTGTCTCCACCAAATATGGGGATGTGCTGCCCTCCAGCAAAGGCCTTGCCGGCGCTGGTGTTGAAATGATCGGCCTGGAGCATCGGGAATTCCGGCTCCGGGATATTTTGTCAGAGGTCGCGGCAAACTACGACTATATCTTTATCGACTGCCCCCCCTCCCTGGAGCTGCTGACGCTGAACGGCCTGTGCGCCGCGGATACCATCCTGGTACCCGTGCAGGCGGAGTACTTTGCGCTGGAGGGGCTCAGCGACCTGATGAACACGGTGCGCCTGGTGAAGCGGGGTCTCAATCGCAAGCTGGAGCTGGAGGGCGTGCTCATGACCATGTACGACAGCCGCACCAATCTGGCCATCCAGGTGGCGGAGGAGGTCAAGCGGTACTTCCCCGGCAAGGTCTATGCCACCGTGATCCCCCGCAATGTCCGTCTCAGCGAGGCGCCCAGCCATGGGAAGCCCATCAACGCCTATGACCGGAGCTCCCGGGGCGCAGAGGCCTATGGCGCGCTGGCGGAGGAATTTTTGCGGAAAAACCGCTGAAACCAGCAAATACCCTACCCTTAAGGAAAGGAGAATCACCACATGGCGAAATCCACAGGACTTGGCAAGGGGCTGGCGGCCCTGCTGGGAGACGATTTTACTGCCACCGATACCGTCACCTCCTCCCTGCCCATCTCCCAGATTGAACCATTTTCCGGACAGCCCCGGAAAAATTTTGACCCAGCCGCCTTGTCAGAGCTGGCTGACTCCATTCGTGAACACGGCATTATCCAGCCCCTGACCGTCCGGAAGCTGAGCTCCGGCTACTATCAGATCATCGCCGGGGAACGGCGCTGGCGGGCGGCCAAGGAAGCCGGCCTGAAAGATGTCCCGGTGGTGATAATTGAAGCCGACGACCGCAAGGCCATGGAGCTGGCCATGATTGAGAACCTCCAGCGGGAGGATCTGAACCCCATGGAGGAGGCCGAGGGCTTCCAGGCCCTCATGGAGCAGTACAACATGACCCAGGAGCAGGTGGCCGGCCGGGTGGGCAAATCCCGCAGCGCGGTGGCCAATACCCTGCGGCTCCTGTCCCTCTCCCCCGCTGTGCGCAAGCTCCTGGAGGGCAACAAGCTCTCCGCCGGCCACGCCCGGGCGCTTCTTCCCCTGTCTGGGAAAACACAGGAGCAGGCCGCCCAGCTGGTGGTGGAGCACGGCTATAATGTGCGCCAGACGGAACAGCTGGTGAAGCGCCTCCAGGCAGAGCACCAGGAGAAGCCCCAAAAGGCCGCACCGGTGGTGGATTATGTGGCCGAAGCCGAGCGGGACCTCAGCAACCGCTTGGGCCGGGCCTGCCATATCGCCCACGGGCGGAAAAAGGGCCGTCTGGAGATCACTTACTACGGCGTAGACGACCTGAACGCCCTGCTGGATGCCCTGAACCGCCTGGAGTGGGGCGGGAAGTAGCGGGTTGTTTCACGTGAAACACCCAGGGAATGGAATGTTCCCATCCCCCTTTCTTCTTTCTGGAAGTGCCAAAGGGGGAGGTTTCGCGCTCCGGCGCGACCTACTTTTGCCGTCAGGCCAGACGAGGAGGGTGCCCACCCTCCGGGGGCCTACTTTTCCCATGCCGGAAAAGTAGGCAAAAGGGCACTTAGGGGCTCCGCCCCTAAGAACCCCAGTTTTTGGGAACAGGGTCGTGGAGGGTTCTGCTTTACCCGCCGTATCCAAAGCAGGCAGAAACTACCGACCTTGGTACTCACAATAGTACGCCTGTCGGCCTGTGAAAACTGGGAGGCTAAGACAAGAGAGCAGTTGCTCCTCTTTCCCTCTTGCTGTTCATGGTGCGCTGTGAGGCCCGAAGGGCCGAGGAAGTGCCCTTGGGGCGCGGTGGAAACTTGAACCGCTAACCGCCGCACCAGGCGCGATATAGGGGAGATTCTGCTTGGCTGTCTGCCCAGGCAGGGCCTAGCGAAGCGGAAGGCCCGAGAGGGGGCGCAGAGGCAAGACGATACCCACGCGCCGGAATGAGATGGGGGCACTCTGCTGTACATCAATGGGGTCCTTAGGGGCCGCTGCCCCTAAGCGGCCTTTTGGGTACTTTTGGGCCGTGCCAAAAGTACCTCGTCCCCAGGGGGACGAAATCTCCCCCTCCCTTCCATCCGAAAACAATGCGGACTCCCGCAGGAATATACAGAAAAATGAGGTAATATACCATGCTGGACATCAAATTCATCCGGGAAAATCCCGATGTGGTGAAAGAAAATATCAAGCAGAAGTTCCAGGAGCAGAAGCTGCCCCTGGTGGACGAGGTCATCGCCCTGGACAGCCAGTACCGCGCCGCCATCACCGAGGCCAGCGACCTGCGCGCCCAGCGCAACGCCCTCTCCAAGCAGATCGGCATGCTCATGGGCCAGGCCAAGAAGGACCCCTCCAAGCTCCAGGAGGCTGAGGCCGTCAAGGCCCAGGTGAAGGCCCAGGCAGACCGTCTGGCGGAACTGGAGGCCCAAGAGGAGGAGCTGGCCCCCAAAATCCACAAGATCCTGCTCCAGATCCCCAACATCATCGACCCCTCCGTGCCCATCGGCCCCGACGACAGCTGCAACGTGGAGGTGGAGCGGTTCGGGGAGCCGGTAGTGCCGGACTTCCCTATCCCCTACCACACGGAGATCATGGAGCGCTTCGACGGCATCGACATGGACGCCGCCGGCCGGGTGTCCGGCAACGGGTTCTACTACCTCATGGGGGACATTGCCCGCCTCCACGAGGGGGTACTGGCCTATGCCCGGGATTTTATGATCGGAAAGGGCTTCACCTTCTGCATCCCCCCCTTCATGATCCACGGCAACGTGGTGGAGGGCGTCATGTCCCAGACCGAAATGGACGCCATGATGTACAAGATCGAAGGCGAGGATCTGTACCTCATCGGCACCAGCGAGCACTCCATGATCGGCAAATTCATTGACCAGATCCTCCCCGAGGAGAAACTCCCCCAGACCCTCACCTCCTACTCCCCCTGCTTCCGCAAGGAGAAGGGCGCCCACGGTATCGAGGAGCGGGGCGTCTACCGCATCCACCAGTTTGAGAAGCAGGAGATGATCGTGGTCTGCAAGCCGGAGGACTCCATGAAGTGGTACGACCAGATGTGGAAATACAGCGTGGAGCTCTTCCGCAGCCTGGATATTCCGGTCAGACAGCTGGAGTGCTGCTCCGGCGATCTGGCGGACCTGAAGGTCAAATCCTGCGACATCGAGGCCTGGAGCCCCCGGCAGCAGAAGTACTTCGAGGTGTGCTCCTGCTCCAACCTGGGCGACGCCCAGGCCCGGCGGCTGAAAATCCGCATCAAGGGCGCCGACGGCAAGATGTACCTGCCCCACACCCTGAACAACACCGTGGTCGCCCCGCCCCGGATGCTCATTGCCCTGCTGGAGAACAACCTCCAGGCCGACGGCAGCGTAAGAGTTCCCATGGCCCTGCGGCCCTATGTAGGCGGCATGGAGATTCTGATACCCAAGCATTGAGCGTCCCGCTGCCCACCAAAGAAAAGAAACAAGGTGAACCATGTCCAAACGAGAAAAAACCACCGGCTTTTTTGCCGAATTCCGCAAGTTCGTTGCCCGGGGCAATGTGATGGACCTGGCCGTGGGTGTCATCATCGGCGGCGCGTTCAGCAAGATTACCACGTCTCTGGTCAACGACATTATCATGCCCGGCTTCAGCGTCCTGCTGGGCGGCATCAACTTCAGCGACTGGAAATGGGTGCTGAAGCCGGCCACTGATACCACAGAGGCCATTACCATTAACTATGGGGCTTTTCTCTCCGCAGTCCTGGACTTTTTTATTCTGGCCTTTGTGATCTTCTGCATGATGAAGGCCATCAACACCCTCCACGACCGCATGGTAAAGAAAGCGGAAGCCACCCCGCCACCGCCACCTCCGGAACCGTCAGCTGAGGAAAAGCTCCTGGCTGAGATCCGCGACCTGCTGAAGGAGCAGCAGAAGAAATGAAACAGATCTTATCCATAGGGCTCCCTGCCCTGGGTGTAGGGGATACCTGTATCCCAGACCTGGAGAAATTTGTCGATATGCTGCTGGAAAGGAACCAGGTGATGAACTTGACCGCCATCACCGAGCCCGACCAGGTCGCCAGGCTCCACCTGCTGGACAGCCTCTCCCTCCTCCCTGTAGAGGCGTTCGCCGGCAAAGCTGTGATTGACGTGGGCACCGGCGCCGGCTTCCCCGGGATCCCGCTGGCTATCGTACAGCAGGACGCCGATTTCACGCTGCTGGACAGCCTGGGCAAGCGCATCCGCTTTCTGGATGAGGTACGGGAGGCCCTGGGCCTCGGCAACGTCACCTGCGTCCATGGCCGGGCGGAGGAATTTGCCCAAGCGCACAGGGAGCAGTTTGACCTGGCAGTGAGCAGGGCAGTGGCAAATCTGGCTGTCCTCAGTGAGCTGTGCCTGCCCCTGGTGAAGGTAGGCGGTGCCTTCCTTGCCATGAAATCCACCGGGTGCGAGGCGGAAACGGAGGGCGCGCAGACTGCCATCCGGCGGCTGGGCGGCACGCTGGAACGAGTGGTGGACTACACCATCCCCACAACAGATGTGACGCACCGGGTGCTGGTGATCCGAAAAACTGCACCCACTGCGAAAAAATACCCGCGCCCATTCGCGCAGATCAAAAAACAGCCCCTCTGAGGGCCCCGCTGACAGAAGGAGGTGATGAGATTGGGACAGGTCATTGCAGTTGTCTCCGGCAAGGGCGGCACAGGGAAAACTTCTCTTGTGGCGCATGTTGGATTATATTTGGCCGCCCTGGGCAATATGGTATTGTGCCTGGATTGCGACATGGGGCTCAGAAACCTGGACATTGCCCTGGGCATGAGCGACCGGACGGTGATGGACTTCACCGATGTGCTGGAGGGCCGGTGTACGCTCCAGGAGGCAGCTGCCGCCCACCCGATACAGAAAAACCTGTTCCTTCTCACAGCCCCCTCCCAGGTGCGGCCGGTGGACCGCCTGGCCTTCCGCCGCATGATGGACAAAATCCGCCGCAATTTTGACTACTGCCTTGTGGATTCACCTGCTGGGCTGGGAGAGGGCTTCCACCTGTCCATTGCCGGCTGCGACCGGGTTATCGTCGTCACAACCACAGACCCCACCAGCCTCCGGGACGCCCAGCGCACCGTGCAGGAGCTGGGCCACCTGCCCAGGGGGAAAGTACATATGGTCGTGAACCGCTGCAAACGGAAGCTGATGAAACATCTCCACCAAACCATCGACGATGCGATTGATACCGCGGGCCTCCCCCTTCTCGGGGTTGTTCCGGAAGATGAGGAGCTGCCCCTGGCCTTGGGCCGGGGTATCCCGCTGGTGTTTTTATATAACCGCTGTGCATCCACTGCCTACCGCAACATTGCCCTGCGTCTGACCGGCCAGAAGGTTCCTTTAATGAAGATCCGATGAGCCCTCCCCTGCTGAGCGTGTTCCGCGCGGCATGTTTCCATCATGTAGAAAGGAGAACACTATGTATATTGCGCTGATGTCGCACGACAATAAAAAAGACCTGATGGTGCAGTTCTGTTCCGCCTATGCGGGCATTCTGAGCCGTCACAACCTATGCGCCACCAATACAACCGGACGGCTGGTAATGGCGGAGACCGGGCTGGATGTCCACCTGTTCCTCTCCTGCCAACACGGCGGCAGCGAGCAGATCGGCGCCCGAATCGCCTACAATGAGATGGACATGGTCCTGTTCTTTGTGGACCCCAACGACGACTCCATGGAAAAGGAGCTGCTGTATATCTCCCGTCTGTGCGATCAGAACAACATCCCCTTCGCCTCCAATGTGGCCACTGCTGAAATGCTGGTCCTTGGTATGGACCGGGGCGACCTGGATTGGCGGAATATTGTCAACAACAAGAACCGGATGCTGAAATAAAAGGCGGCAAGCCTTGACATTTGCCGGTAAAACACATACAATATCAAATTGATGGCGCCATGACCGGACAGGAGTACCCTGCCCACCCGCCAAGCAGAGAGCACCGCCGCGGCTGGGAGCGGTGCTGGCGGACCAGGGAAAGACAGTCCGCGAGCGCGGGCGGAAACGCCCCGGCCGGCCCCCCGCACATCAGGGGCCAGGAAGGCTGCGCCCTTTTTTGACGGCGGCGCAGTGAAATTGGGTGGCACCACGAAGTATAGAACGCTCTATGCTCTCGTCCCATGGTCTGTGGGACGGGAGCATTTTTTCATGGATCCCCGCCGGGCAAAGAGCGAAGCCACCCCTCCATTGTCTTTTCGGCGGCCCCTGCCGGGGGAGGTTTCGCGCCCCGGGCACGGGGTGTTTCTGGCACACTCTTGTCAAGGGAGATTTCGTGCCCCGGATACGATGTGTTTCTGGCACACCCCTGCCAGGGGAAATTTCGTGCCCCCGGGCACGACCTACTTTTGCCGCCAGGCAAAAGTAGGCAAAAACTGGCTTAGGGGCTGCGGCCCCTAAGGACCCCTTTAATGTACAGCATTGTGCTTCCTTCTCCTTCCGGCGCGCGGGCATCGCCTTGCTTTCGCGCCCCCTTCCGGGCCTTCCGCTTCGCTAGGCCCTACCTGGGCGGACAGCAAAGTCACTTCTCCCCTCTCACCGCGCCTGCTGCGGTGGGTGAGGGGGCTGGCTTTCCAATTCCGCACCGCACCATAAACAGCGAGAGAGAAAGAGAAGCAACTGCTCTCTTGTCCTGGAGGCCACTACACAACAGGCCGGCAGGCGTAGTTTGGCAAGTGCCGGGGTTCGTAGGTAATCCTGCTACCGATATCGTTTCTAAAATAAACCCCTCCACGACCCTGATCCAAAAATTTGGGGTCCTTAGGGGCGGAGCCCCTAAGTGCCCTTTTGCCTACTTTTCCGGCATGGGAAAAGTAGGCCCCCGGAGGGTCGGAGGCCCTCTCTCCCCGGCAAGACTGCCGATAGCGGCATACAGCTGTGCCAAAGTCAGCGCGAAACGCCGCCCTCCCATTTCCATTTCCCCATGAAAACCACAGAATACATCCAATTCAAATAAAGGAGCTTTTTACCATGGCAAAAATGACCCCAAGAACCCTCTCCGGCTTCATGGAACTGCTCTCCCCACTGGATGCTCCGCATCCACCGGGGACCCCCTGATTTCACTCAAATCGTCCGAAATGAATTCGGCCGATTTCAAGGTTTTTGCCTCCGGCAAAAACGCTTGTACGCCGCATCCGCGGCGGCCCGGGCAGCAGCCCGCACCACTGAGAAAAGGAGCAAAACTATGGCAAAAATGACCCCAAGAACCCTCTCCGGCTTCATGGAGCTGCTGCCCGGCCCCCAGCAGCAGATGGAGCGCATCATGGAGACCCTCCGTGAGACCTACACCCTCTACGGCTTCACCCCCCTGGACACCCCCATCATCGAGGCCAGCGAGGTGCTGCTGGCCAAGGGCGGCGGCGAGACGGAGAAGCAGATCTACCGCTTTCAGAAGGGGGACAGCGACCTGGCCCTGCGCTTTGACCTGACCGTCCCCCTGGCCAAGTATGTGGCCCTCCACTACAGCGACCTCTCCTTCCCCTTCCGCCGCTATCAGATCGGCAAGGTCTACCGGGGCGAGCGGGCCCAGCGGGGCCGGTTCCGGGAGTTCTATCAGGCGGATATCGACATCATCGGCGACGGGAAGCTGGATATCCTGAGCGAGGCGGAGATCCCCTCCATCATCTATCAGGTCTTTACCCGCCTAGGGCTCCAGCGCTTCCAGATCCGGGTGAACAACCGGAAGATCCTCAACGGCTTCTACGCCTCCTTAGGGCTTACGGAGAAGTCCCAGGACATCATGCGCACGGTGGACAAGCTGGACAAGATCGGCGCGGAGAAGGTCTCCGCCCTCCTCACCGGCGAGGAGATCGGCCTCACCGAGGCCCAGGCCCGGGAGATCCTTGACTTCATCGCCATCCGTGGCACCAACGCTGAGGTCCTCTCCGCCCTGGCGCAGTACCAGGGCCGCAGCGAGCTCTTTGACGCCGGGCTCAGCGAGCTGACCACCGTGGTGCAGTACCTCTCCGCCTTCGGCGTGCCGGAGGACCACTTTGCCGTGGACCTCACCATCGCCCGGGGCCTGGACTACTACACCGGCACCGTCTACGAGACGGCCATGCTGGACCACCCGGAGATCGGCTCCATCTGCTCCGGCGGCCGGTATGACAACCTGGCGGAGTATTACACCGACAAGCAGCTCCCCGGCGTGGGCATTTCCATCGGCCTGACCCGGCTCTTCTACGTGCTGGGGGAGCAGAAGATGCTCAACGAGCATCTGAACACCGCCCCGGCGGATGTGCTGATCCTGCCCATGACCGAGGACCTGTCCCCCGCCATCGCCCTGGCCACCCGCCTGCGCGCCGCCGGTGTGCGGACCCAGCTCTACGGCGAGCAGAAGAAATTCAAGGCCAAGATGAACTACGCCGACAAGTTGGGCGTGCCCTATGTGGTGTTCCTGGGGGACGACGAGATCCAGGCGGGCCTGGTGGCCTGTAAGGACATGGTCTCCGGAGAGCAGACCAAGCTGGACTTCAACGCCACTTTGGAGCGCATCCAGGCGGGGCTCAACGAGCGCAGCCAGGGCAAGGTCATCGTGGAGTAAGGGCCGTTTTTCAGGGAAATTCCAATCCTGATTGTAATATTATCATATTTTTCTACAAGCCGTATTGATTGGAGGCGCTTCAAATGCAAGCTCGCGTAATTCACCGGGCCCTGGCCCTAGCCCTGGTCCTGATCGGTTCCCTGGCCCTCCCCGCCGCGGCGGCGGAATCGGACTGCCTCCTCTCCCCCACCCGGGAGGCCCCCGCCTTCACCGACACGGCGGGGACCGGGTACGAGGACGCCATCGCCCTGGCCTATGAGACCGGGCTGATGAACGGCCGCTCCGCAGCCAGCTTCGACCCGGAGGCGGAGCTGATGCCCGAGGAGCTGGTGGCGGTGTGCGGCCGGCTGTACCACGCCCTCACCGACGGGGACCTGACCCTGCCCGCCCCGGCGGAGGGGGAAGCCTGGTACGAGCCCTGCTACCGGGACCTGGCCGTCTGCATCGACTACCGAGGGGAGTATGACCCCGAGGCCGGGGCCTATGTGGGCGGCGGCGACGGGGCCGAAACCCCGGAGGAGCGCTATGAGGTCCTCATGTGGAACTTCCGCGCCACCAAGTACCCGGTTTTAGGCCATATGCTGACAAAGCTTCTGGGTCTGACCCTGGAGGCCGCGGAGGTTGGATCTGATTCCATGAACGATATCACCGCCGGCTTCGAGGCCAACGAGGTCATCACCCGGGGGGAATTTGCGGTGATCCTGGCCCGGCTGGTGGATCCCGGCCTGCGGCAGGGCGCGTAACCGGGCGGCAGGCCCCTGCCGGAAGAGCGGGGAGGGTTCGCGCCCCCGGGTGCGGGGTGTTTTTGGCACACCCCTGCCAGGAGAGATTTCGTGCCCCCGGGCACGACCTACTTTTGCCGCCAGGCAAAAGTAGGCAAAAACTGGCTTAGGGGCTGCGGCCCCTAAGGACCCCATTGATGTACAATGATGTACAATGGGGTTCCAACCTCTCTTACCGGCGCGTGGATATCGTTTTGCCTCTGCGCCCCCTGCCGGGCCTTCCGCTCCGCTAGGCCCTGCCTGGGCAGACAAACAGGCAGCATCTCCCCTATACCGCGCCTGGTGCGGCGGTCGAGGGGGCTGGTTCTCCCAAGTCTCCGCCGGGCCATAAACAGCAAGAGGAAAAGAGGAGCAACTACTCTCTTATCTTAGCGGCCACTACGCAACAGGCCGGCAGGCGGACTTTGGCAAGTGCCAAGGTCCGTAGGTAATCCCACTGTCGATACGGCGTGCAAAACAGTACACTCCACGACCCTGTTCCCAAAACCCGGGGTTCTTAGGGGTGAAACCCCTAAGCTGACTTTTGCCTACTTTTGTTCAGCGACAAAAGTAGGCCCCCGGAGGGTGGGCACCCTCCCTCTCCGGCAAGACTGCCGAAAGCATTATCCCCCCAATAAGGATCAAAAATCTATTACCAATAGTATAATATAAAATATTTCATACAGAAAGGAATCAAAATGACCATGAAACAGAGCCGCACCCACACCTGTGGGGAGCTGCGTCTTGGCGACGCAGGCAAGACCGTCACGCTGGCGGGCTTTATGGAGAACGTCCGGGAGGTGGGGCAGAACTTCGCCTTTGTAGTCCTCCGGGACTTCTACGGCACCACCCAGGTGGTGGTGGAGACCGAGGACATGATGCAGGTCATCAAGGGCCTCAACAAGGAGACCACCCTCCAGGTCACCGGCACCGTCCGGGAGCGCAGCAGCAAGAACCCCAACCTCCCCACCGGCGAGATTGAGGTGGTCCCCACAGACATCAAGGTCCTGGGTCGCTGCATCTACAATGAGCTCCCCTTCCCCATCAACCGCAGCCGGGACGCCGACGAGTCCATCCGCCTGAAGTACCGCTATCTGGATCTCCGCAACCCGGCGGTAAAGCAGAACATCATCCTCCGCTGCCAGGTGGTGGCCGCCCTCCGCGCCGCCATGACTGAGCAGGGCTTCCTGGAGATCACCACCCCCATTTTAACCGCCTCCTCCCCCGAGGGGGCCCGGGACTACCTGGTGCCCGCCCGGAAGCACCCCGGGAAGTTCTATGCCCTGCCCCAGGCGCCCCAGCAGTTCAAGCAGCTGCTGATGACCGCCGGCTTTGACCGCTACTTCCAGATCGCCCCCTGCTTCCGGGACGAGGATGCCCGGGGCGACCGCTCCCCCGGCGAGTTCTACCAGCTGGATATGGAGATGGCTTTCGCCACCCAGGACGACGTGTTCGGCGTGCTGGAGGAGGTGCTGCCCCCCATCTTCGCCAAGTTCGGCACCTACAACGTGGCCTCCTCTGCCCCCTTCCGGCGCATCGGCTATGTGGAGGCCATGGAGACCTACGGCTCGGACAAGCCGGATCTGCGCATCGACCTGACGGTCACCGACGTAACGGAGCTCCTGGGCAGCTGCGGCTTTGAGCCCTTTGCCGGGAACACGGTGAAGGCCATCGTGGTCACCGACTTCACCGCCACCCGCAAGCAGATCGACAAGCTCTGCGCCGACGTGGAGGTCCAGGCCGGCAGCAAGGCCTACTGGTTCCGCACCGATGACAAGAACGAGATCACCGGCGGCATTTCCAAGTTCGTCTCCCCCCTGGCCGATCAGGTGAAGGCGGCCCTGAACCTGGGCCCCAACACCTTTGTGGGCCTCACCTGCGGCAAGAAGGGCCAGGCCCAGAAGGCCGCCGGGGTCCTGCGCAGCAAGCTGGGCGCCCTCTGCCCCAATCACATGGACAAAGAGCGCTACGAGTTCTGCTGGATCGTGGACTTCCCCATGTACGAGATCGGCGAGGAGAGCGGCGAGCTGGAGTTCTGCCACAACCCCTTCTCCATGCCCAACGGCGGCGCGGAGATCCTGGACAAGGCCATCCGGGGCGAGATCGACCCCCTGACCATCACCGCCTTCCAGTACGACCTGGTGTGCAACGGCGTGGAGCTCAGCTCCGGCGCGGTCCGCAACCACGACCCGGAGATCATGATTAAGGCCTTCAACCTGGTGCGCCTGGGCGAGGAGGACGTGAAGAAGAAGTTCCCCGCCATGTACAACGCCTTCTGCTACGGTGCGCCCCCCCACGCCGGCATTGCCCCGGGTGTGGACCGGATGGTCATGCTCCTGGCCGGGGAGGACAGCATCCGGGAGATCATCCCCTTCCCCATGAACAAGAACGCCCAGGATCTGATGATGGGCGCCCCCTCCTTCGTGGAGCAGAAGCAGCTGGATGAGCTGCATATTCAGATTACGGAGAAGGAAGAGGATACCGAGGAATAATCACAGGCTGCTCCTGCTTCTGCTCCACCCCGGCGCGCAGCGCCGTACAAGCGCCCTGCGCCAGCAGGGCCTTGGCGCAGGCAGAATTCATTTCTGCCGAGCATGTCAGATCAGCGGGGCCCCTGCGGGATGGCACATCCCGTGGGGAGCGCAGAAGCAGCTGGACGAGCTGCATATCGCCATTACCGAGAAGGAAGAGGACACAGAGGAATAACCTCAGGCTATCTCAAAGGAAAAGAGAAGAGGAGGCATATGCCTCCTCTTCCTTTTTGTTGTTTCGTGCCCGGTGCGGGGGCCTTTTGGCACGTCCCTGCCTGGGGGTAATTTCGCGCTCCCGGGCGCGAGGGACGAGTTCCACCCCCCATTTTCTTTTCGTCTTGCCGAAAGGACGGGGACGTTTCGCGCTCCGGCGCGAGGCCCTTTTGGCGCGGCCCAAAAGGGCCGAAAAGGCCGCTTAGGGGCTGCGGCCCCTAAGAACCCCATTGATGTACAATGAGGTGCTTACTTCTCCTTCCGGCGCGTGGGCGTCGTTTTGCCTCTGCTCCCCCTTCCGGGCCTTCCGCTGCGCCAGGCCCTGCCTGGGGTAAACATCCAAGCCGCTTCTCCCTCGATACCGCGCCTAGTGCGGTGGGTAATGGGCGCTTGAGCCCTCTCCCGCAAGTCTCCACCAGGCCATGAACAGCAAGAGATAAAGAGAAGCTACTACTATCTTGTCTTAGCGGCCACTACACAACAGGCCGGTAGGCGTACTACGGAGAGTGCCAGGGTACGTAGGTAATCCCGCTGTCGATACGGCGTGCAAAACAGTACACTCCACGACCCTATTCCAAAAATTTGGGGTCCTTAGGGGTGAAACCCCTAAGTGTGTTTTTGGTGACTTTTTGCACAAGCAAAAAGTTACCCCACGGAGTGCGGGCACTCCTCTCTCCGGCAAGACTGGCGAAATAGGCATGAATCCCCGGCCCAAGCTCCAACTCTCAAAAGGCATCCCACAGCCGGTCAAACCGCTGGGCCTGGGAATTGCACCAGAAGTGCTCCCCGTCCAGGCCGGAGACATAGTAGGCCAGGGGGCCCTGAAAGCTGCCGGTCTCGTGAGTATCTACCTCCAGAGACGGCGCGTAGCCTACCTCGCTCCGGTCCCGGAGCCGGGCGGCATAGGCCGTCTCCCCGTAGTACCCGGACCCCAGCCAGGGGATCACCACCCGGCACCTGCCCGCTCGGAAGATCAGCAGCTCCCCCATGTCGCTGTCCAGCCAGATCCCCTCAAACCCGGCCAGATCCTCCGGCCAGTCCGACGGCTCCTCCCGCCAGGGGGTGGTCTCCGTCTCCAGGAGCCGGGTGAAAAAGGGGGACAGGGACCGCACCGCGGCGCGGTAGTCCTCCTGGGAGAGCCCCGGCGCTTCCCCCTCCGCCAGGAGCGCGTCCGCCTCATCCAGCACCTGGGCAAAGGCCGCTGCCGCATCAGCCGGAATCACATCCCGGGCCGCCAGCAGCGCCTCCACCTCGTCCTCCGGGGCAGCTCCCCCGGCCTCTGCCCAGCGGAGCAGCGTTGCCGCCGCTTCCGCCGGCGCCGCCTCCAGAACCTGTTCCGTCACAGCCTCCCAGGCGGGCCCTGCCGCCTCTCCGGCCGCTGGGGCCTGTACTCCGCCCAGCAGCACCAGCGCCGCCATTGCCACTGCTATCATCTGCATAAAGCCGCACTCCCTTCCATTTTTCTTCATCATACCACTGCCATAGGCCAACATCCAATGACAATCCGGTAACACTTTGCCATCATACCGTTACCAAACTGTAACTGGCCGGCCCTTCCCTTTTTTTCCAGGATGTGCTACACTTCTGTATTGTAAACCAGCCACAGCCCTTTTGGAAAGGAGCTTTCCCATGAAACGCTTTTTTACAGCGGCATTGGCGGCGCTGATGCTGCTGCTCACCGCCTGCGCGCCCGACGCGCCCATTGTCGATCACAGCCAGGCGGAGGATCCCGCCGGCGCCGCCGACCCGGCTCCCTCCGAAGAAACTCCGCCCGCAGAGCCGGAGGAGCCCACCCCGCCCCCGGACCCCCGTCAGGAGGCCATTGACAGCCTTCTCGCCTCCATGACGGTGGAGGAGAAGGTGGGACAACTATTTTTCGTCCGCTGCCCGGAGGTTGACGCAGTGGCGGACATCTCCACCTACCACCTGGGGGGATACCTGCTCTTCGGCCGGGACTTCAAGGACAAAAGCGTCTCGGATGTGACCGACCTCCTGGAGACCTTCCAGGCGATGTCGGAGATCCCCCTGCTCATCGGCGTGGATGAGGAGGGCGGCACTGTGGTGCGCGTAAGCTCCAACCCGAACCTGGCCCCGGAGGGAAAATTCCCCTCCCCCCAGCGGCTCTACGCCCAGGGCGGCCTGGAGGCCATCGCCCAGGATGCCGCCAGCAAGAGCGCGCTGCTCCTGGGATACGGCATCAACGTCAACTTCGCCCCGGTGGCGGACGTGTCCACCGACCCGGCGGACTTCATCTATGACCGCTCCTTCGGCCAGGACGCCCAGGCCACGGCGGAGTATGTCACCACCGTGGTGGAGCAGATGGACGCCGCCGGCATCGGCAGCGTGCTCAAGCACTTTCCCGGCTACGGCAACAATGTGGACACCCACACGGGCATCGCCGTGGATGAGCGGCCCTATGAGACCTTCGTGGAGAGCGACTTTCTCCCCTTTGAGGCCGGCATTGCCGCCGGAGCGGACAGCGTGCTGGTGAGCCACAACATCGTGGGCTCCATGGACAGTACCCTCCCCGCCTCCCTGTCCCCGGAGGTCCACCGGGTGCTGCGGGAGGAGCTGGGCTTCTCCGGCGTGGTGCTCACCGATGATCTGGCCATGGACGCGGTGGAGGCCTATGCAGAGGACGGCTCCGTGGCCGTGCTGGCGGTATTGGCGGGCAACGACATGATCATCACCACCGACTACCGCACCCAGATCCCCCTGGTGATCGCCGCCGTGGAGGAGGGCACCATCGCCGAGAGCGCCATCGACCAGGCGGTGAGCCGGGTGCTGGGATGGAAATACGACCTGGGGCTTTTGGGGTAATCCGGCCCTGGGCATGGCTTTCCGTCCGCTGCCCCATCAATTTCGGAATGGAGGAGGAAAGCGCAATGTCTGAACAAAACGAAAGCGTACAAAAGCAGAAAACAAGCTATTTCAAAAAATACCTGACAAAAAAACTGGTGGCAGTCCTTTGCGGTGTCTTGCTCCTGGCCGTCATCGGCCTCGGCGTAAAGAGCCATTTTTCGTCCAGGAACCAAACAACGCAAATCGGCTTTGAGAATATCGGCGAGCTGGCAACCCAGTCTGCCTACTGCACACAGGTCAGTGTCACAGAGGCCTCCAGAGAGCTCTTCGGCGTCACGATCCCCTTTACCCAGAGCAAAAGCATCTACAGCTATGACGTCATCATTAAGGCAGGGCTTGATTTCAGCGAAATCCAATGGGCTGTGGAGGACACGGCAATCACCGTCAAACTGCCGGAGATCCGGGTCCTCAGCAATGAGATTGACCTGGATTCCTTCCAGCTCTACCACGAATCGGAGAGCATCTTCCGCCCCATCACACTGGAGGAAAACAACGCGGCAATGGCTGACCTGAAGCAGACCGCGCAGGAGAATGCCCTGGCCAACGGCCTGCTGGAGGAGGCCCGGGCCAATGCAGAAAGCATATTGACCGGATTTTTTGCGCAGGTATACGATTTAGAAACCTATACACTGGATTTTGTGGACCAGTAAGGGGGGATATTGGATGAAGAAAACGCTATTGTGGATCATGGGAACGATCCTGACAGCCATTGTGCTGTTCTATCTGGTCCTGTTTTTGACCAGATAGCGCCGATAGCGCCGGGCCGGCCATACGCCGGGCCCCTTGCAGCAAAAAGAGACGCCGCCGGGAGGTTCTCCCGGCGGCGCTGTTTTTTTATTCCATCCCGGCAGAGGCGGCCAGGTCCGCAAAAAATTTCCGGATCTCCGCCTCCCCGGCGGCCACGCTTCCCTGGACAAAGTCCGGCTTTCCGCCGCCCCGGCCGTTCAGGGCGGCATTCAGGGCCTTCGCCAGCTGCCGCAGGTCCCCGCCGTGCTCCCCCACGGCGTATTTGTAGGCCCCCTCTGTCCCGGCGAACACGGCGCACCGCCCGCCGCAGGCGTCCAGCACCGCCGCGCAGAGCTTGCGCACGGACTCCGGGCCCATGTCCCCCTCCAGGAGCAGCACGTCCCCGGCCCCGGCCAGCTCCGCGGCCTTCCGGGCAAAAGCGCCCTCCTCCAGCGCCGCCACCCGGCCCCGGAGGGCGTAGAGCTCCTTCTGCATCCGCTCCACCGCGGCGGCGGTGTCCAGGGCCTTGGCGCTGAGGAGATGGGAGACGCGGGTGTTCTGCTCCAGCACCGCGTTGCAGTACCGGAGGGCCCGGCCCCCGGCGGCCATCTCGATGCGGACCCCCTCCCGGAACTTCTGGCAGGTGAGAAGCTTCACCAGCCCCACCTGCCCGGCGGAGCGGACGTGGGTGCCGCAGCAGGCGCAGCAGTCCGCCCCGGGGAAGGAGACCAGCCGCACCACGCCGGGGATGAATTTCTTGCTGCGGTAGTGGGCCCGCTCCAGCGCCTCGCCGCTGAGAAAGTCAGTGCGCACCGCCGCGTCGGACCAGATGTAGGCGTTGGCGGCGGCCTCGATGTCCGCCAGGTCCTCCGGGGGGATGTCGGCGTTGAAGTCGATGGTCACCAGCGCGTGGCCCATGTGAAAGCCCACATTGTCGCAGCCGTAGCGCGCGCAGAGGATGCCGCTGACGATGTGCTCGCCGCTGTGCTGCTGCATGTGGTCAAAGCGCCGCCCCCAGTCGATGGCGCCGGCGACGGCGGTCCCCGCCTCCAGGGGCGCGTCGCACAGGTGGCGGATCTCCCCGTCCTTCTCCCGGACGTCCAGGACCCGGACGCCCCCCAGGGTGCCGGTGTCGGCCTCCTGGCCGCCCCCCTCGGGGTAGAAGGCGGTCTGGTCCAGCACCACGGCATAGCGGTCCTTCTCCTGCCGGCAGGAGAGGACGGTGGCGGTAAAGGTCTGGAGGAAGGAATCCTCGTAGTAGAGCTTTTTGGTCTCCGTCATGGAAATGCCTCCTTGGAAAGATGGGATCCGCCGGCCGACGAGCCCGCCCTGAATAGGTTCAGCGCACATCGGTCAGGCCCGGCGATCCTTCATAGCAGTATTTTCAAGCGGCGGTGCCCTGGGGCTACCGCTCCTGCCAGTAATCCCCCGTCAGCAGCAGCTGGTTGATCCGCCGGCGCTCCATGATCTGGGTGCCCACGTCCTCCTCTGTGCCGACCCAGGTGTTGTCGTTGAAAAAGACGTAGCCCCCGTCCGCCGAAAAGGCGTCGTCCCCGGTGAGGAGCTCATACTCCGCGCTGAGACCGAAGAGATTGGCCAGGGTGGGCAGCACGTCGATACTGGAGGTATATTTCTCCACCGTCTCCGGCTCCAGGTCCTGGGAGTAGATGAAGAAATCCGTGTGCTGCAGGAGGTCCAGGCTGTCCACGCCCTTGATGTCCATGTTCAGGTCGTCGTCCAGCATGTAGTAGTTGTAGTGGTCGGCATAGAATGCCAACACCGTGTCCTCCAGCAGACCCTGCTCCTCCAGGGCCGCCATCAGTTCCCCGATGAAGGCGTCCGTCTCCTTGGCGTGGGCCACGGCGTAGACGTAGTTGCCGTCGGTGCGGGTGGCCTCGGCCCTGGCCTCGTCAGCGTGGGCCAGGTAGATGGGGTTCTCCTCGCTGTAGGGGCCGTGGCCGGAGTAGGTGATGATGAAGGTGAAGAAGGGGGCGTCGTCGGTCATGTCGTCAAAGGCCGCCATGAGGTCGCTGTCCATGGTGTAGTCCGCCATGCCCATCTCGCTGCCGCTGTGGTAGTCCTCATACCCCAGGTTCAGGTGGATCTGCTCCCGGTTATACACATTGCCCTCGCTGCCGTGGAAGGATTCCGCGGTATAGCCCTCCTCCCGGAAGAGGTGGGGGAGGGAGTTGGGGAAGGCGTTGCGGGTGTAGACGCTGGTGGAGGTGCCGGTGGTGGCCGGGAGAAGCCCGGTGTTCACAATGAACTCGGTGTTGAAGGTGCCGGCGGTGATGTAGGCCGGGGTGTAGTGGTTGGAAAAGACCACGCTCTGCTCCTTCACCGCCTTCAGGTTCGGCATGTAGTCCACCATCCAGGTGTCAATGGCCTCCAGCTGGATGAGGATCAGGTTCTTTCCCGCCAGGACGCCGGACATGTCGTTGTCCTCGTGGCCCCGCTGGGCGGCAAAGTCCGCGATCTCCGCCGCCTCCTCGCCGGTGAGGCTCCCGCCCCCGGGGAAGAGCACCAGCTGGATGTCCCGGAAGGTGTAGTGGTACAGCCCCAGGAGGCTCAGGGAGGAGCGGGTGTCGGTGAAGTTCTCATAGACCGTGGCCGGGACGGAGCCCATGTCCCAGATCATGGTATCCGCGCCCCGGAAGAACACCAGACACACCGCCAAAATGCCCAGAGCACCCGCCGCCAGGGGGCCGCCCCCGGCAATCAGACGGAAGCGCCGGCCCTCCCTCTCCTTCGGCACCAGGAGGATGGCCAGCACCATCAGCCCCAGGCAGAGGAGCCCCAGCAAAATCGCCAGTTTCCGGATCACCAGGTAGGAGGAATCCAGAAAGGCGAAGCCGTCCCCGGCAAAGGCCATGTCCCCGAAGGAGAAGAACTTGCGGAACATGTTGTAGTACACACCGTGGACAATGGTGAGGATGAAGAAGGCCGCGCCCAGGACGCCCATATAGATACGCTTGACCAACCGGGGCAGCAGCGCGGCGATGCCGGTGAACAGCAGGCTCCACCCCAGGATCAGGGCCAGGGAGATGGCGGTCCAGCGGCGGTAGGTGTGGTCGGCGTACATCCACTGGAACCACAGGGCATTGCCCATCAGGGAAACAAAGCACAGGACCAGATAGGTCCAGGAGGGACATTTTTGCAGCAGCTTTCGCATGGGAGAGACCTTCCTTTGCCGAATATCGCAGGGTTTTCCACACACTGGGGAAAACAAAAGGGAACGGCATACAGCCGTTCCTCTTATCATAGCATATTTCCGGAAATTTGCAATCCGGGTAAAGAAAAAGTCAAAAATCTGTCAGATCGGCGGGGCAATACCGGCGGCCCCTGCCGGGGAGGGTGCCCACCCGACCGGGGTGGGGACGTTTCGCGCCCCCGGGCGCGAGGGAACGGGTTCCGCCCCCCCATTTTCTTTTCGTCATGCCGAAGGATGGGGAAATTTCGTACCCCGGGCGCGGGATGTTTCTGGCATGCCTTTGCCAGGGGACGTTTCGCGCCCCCGGGCG
>CAJFQQ010000036.1 GCA_904419145.1 uncultured Oscillospiraceae bacterium
ATCGTCATCGCCCTGTGCTCTGCCGACGGTATCGCCAAGGACAACGACGAGCGGATGCACCACTGCCACAACATGCTGGAGCGCGGCCTGAGCCTGGGTATGGAGGCCGACGACCTGTGGTTCGACCCCCTGTTCCTGGTGGTCAAGGGCATGCAGGACAAGCAGATGGACGTGTTGAACGCCATCAAGGCTTTCTCCGACGAGGGTCTGAAGAGCACCGGCGGCCTCTCCAACAACTCCAACGGCATGCCCAAGCACATCCGTCCCATCATGGACAGCGCCCTGGTTGCCATGTGCATGATGCAGGGCCTGACCTCCGCCATTGTCAACCCCTGCGATCAGCGCCTGATGGAGACCATCAAGAGCTGCGACGTGTTCAAGAACAACACCCTGTACGCCGACTCTTATCTGGAAATCTAATCCCCATGACAAAGAGCCGGGACCACCTTGGTCCCGGCTCTTGCCGTTGGGTGTGATTTTCCCAGCAGCATTGGCTGCTTCCCGGCGGAATTTTTGCTGTGGCACGAAAAACCACTATACAAAATCAGCAAATTTTGGTATATTACTCTTAGTGAGCGGCATCCTAAAGAAGTGATGCCGAGTATAAGGAGGTTGTAACCTATGAGTGCATTGACTGATCTGATCTATGCCGGTTCCAACGCCGTTGCCGGGTTGACCGAGGGCGCTGTCAACGACGCCATCGCCAAGCACGGCGCCGACACGCCGGTGGCTTTCCCTGACACCGCTTATTTCTTCCCCACGATTTATGCCGCTACCGGCGTAAAGGTCAAAACTTTGGGGGATCTGCCCGCTTGTGTGGGCGTTTTGAAAAGCCTTATTACCAATCAGGACGATATCGGACAGGCCCTGAACGCCGGCCTTGCTACCGCTGTCGGTGCCGAGATCATTGAGGGCCTGAAGTATCTAGACGGTGCCCAGCCCTACGCCGCTGAGTCCGGCATCGGCTTTGTGCCTGATCCTGTCATCCGTTCCCTGGGCGTCCCCCTGGTGACAGGCGATATCCCTGGTGTAGCCGTGGTCCTGGGCAAGGCGGAGAAACCCGAAGATGTAGCCAAGGTTGTCAAAGATTACCAATCCAAGGGCATCCTGACACTGATGATCGGCGACTGCATTGAGCAGGCTGCAGAGCAGGGTGTCAAGATGGGCCTGGAGCTGCGCGTGGTGCCCCTGGGCCACGATGTGACCTCTGTGATCCATGCGGTTACAGTGGCCGTCCGGGCCGCGCTGATTTTCGGCAACGTCCAGCCCGGCGACTTGGCTGGTCTTTTGAAGTATACGAAGGATCGCGTGCCCGCCTTCGTCAACACCTTCGGCCCGCTGAATGAAGTGGTGGTCTCCGCTGGTGCCGGCGCGATCGCCCTGGGCTTCCCCGTCATTGTGGATCAGGATATTGGCGATCTGCAGGTTCCCGGCGCCCTGGAGTATGAGGGCAGCTACGACGAAACTGTGAAGCACTCCCTGAACCTGCGCAACATCCACATCAAGGTCAAGGAGCTGCCCATCCCCGTGGCTTTTGCCGCCGCTTTCGAGGGCGAGATCATCCGCAAGGCCGACATGCAGATCGAGTTCTGGTCCAGCAAGAATGTTACCTGCGAGCTGGTCACCATGCGGGAAGCTGACGCAATTGAAGATCACAAGATCACTCTGGTGGGACCGGATATCGATAGCGGCGAAGTGGAATACCCCATTGCCACCTACATTGAAGTGGCTGGTGCCAAGATGCAGAAGGACTTCGAGAGCGTGATCGAGCGGAAGATCCATGCCTGGTTCAACTATATGGAGGGTGTCATGCACACCGGCCAGCGCAACCAGATTCGCATCCGTATCTCCAAGGACGCCTATGCCAAGGGGCTTCGGATGCACCACTTCGGCGAGGTCCTCTACTATATGATTATGGATGAGTTTGCCGCCGTAGTAGACAAGTGCCAGGTTACATTGGTCACTGATCCCGCAGAGGCCAAGCGCATTCTGGATGAAGAGGCCACGCCTGCCTATAATGCCCGCGACGACCGTCTGGCCAGTATGACCGACGAAAGTGTGGATCAGTTCTACACCTGCACGCTGTGCCAGTCCTTTGCCCCCAGCCATGTCTGTGTTGTTACCCCGGAGCGCCTGGGTCTGTGCGGCGCCGTCAGCTGGCTGGATGCCAAGGCCACCAAGGAGCTCAACGATGCCGGCCCCTCCCAGCCCATCAGCAAAGAGGGCTGCACCGATCCGGTAAAGGGTTACTACCCCGATGTGGACCGCATGGTTCACGAAGCGTCCCATGGTGCTTTGGAGCATGTGAGCCTCTATTCCATCATGGAGGATCCCATGACCTCCTGCGGATGCTTTGAGTGTATCTGTGGCATCGAACCCATGTCTAATGGCTTGGTTATCGTTAACCGCGAATACAAAGGCATGACCCCCACCGGCATGACCTTTGGTGAGCTGGCCAGCATGACTGGCGGCGGCGTCCAGACTCCGGGCTTCATGGGCCATGGCCGCCACTTCATCTCCAGTCACAAGTTCGTTGCCGCCGAGGGCGGCCCCGCCCGTATCGTCTGGATGCCCAAGGAGCTGAAAGATGATGTGGCGCCCCGTCTGAATCAGACGGCCAAGGAGATGTACGGCATCGACAACTTCTGCGACATGATCGGTGATGAGACGGTGGCAGAGGATGCGGAGACCTTGCTGACCTTCCTGACGGAAAAGGGCCATCCAGCGCTGAATATGGAGCCTCTGATGTAAGGGGGATATCCAGCTTCCATTTCTCTACCATAAAATTACAGCGGCAAAGGGGCGGCTCCAACAAGATGGGGCCGCCCTTTTTTCGAAGTCCCAATTTGACTTTGTATTCCCAACCGTAAACGATGAAGGGTATGAATTGCTGCATCCGGCAAGCCATTTTACTGCGGAAATGCAAATGGTTTCAGTCATTAGGACATATCGGCCGCAATAATTACCGATTACCATTTATATACAATGGGAACATGGGAGAGGAACCCACGGAGCTTTAGCGGCTGAAATGATAACAGAGATACCATTTCCTAATAAACCCTATCACTTGTTTCAGCTGATCCTGCTTCGGGAACACAAAAGGGAGGCGAGCGTTTTCGGAAAGATCCGAACTCTTACATCATCCCATAAAGGAGGTGCTTTCCATTGCCAATCGAACACCGCTGTATCGGCGGCACCGATATCGCTATCCTCACAGGAGATGAAAAGCAAATCATCGATGTGCAGTCCGCACTGGACTTGGCGATTTCCTTAAAGCACGAAGCCGGCATAGACAGGATTGCGATAGACAAACATGTTGTTGCTGACGAATTTTTCATCCTGAGTTCCGGCATGGCAGGGGAAATCATCCAGAAGTTTGTCAATTACCATGTCATTGCTGCAATATACGGGGATTTTTCCCGGTATACCAGCAAACCGCTGCGTGACTTCATCCGCGAGTCCAATCGCGGCAGCTGCTTCTTTTTTCTCTCCACACAGGAGGAGGCCATTCAGCGCCTTCTTTCCTGCCAGACCAGGTAAGCCGCCATCCCCAGGGACTCGCCAACCTCTGCTTATCCGTCCATCTGCCGGGTATTCTTGACAAAGGTCTTGGCGCCAGATATACTATAAACTGAAATTTTGGTGGGTTTCATCACAATCCCCGCCTTTAACGGTGAAAGGATAAAAAGCATTATGTTTACGATCACCTTCGTTTTAGAGGGCGCAGCGCCGGTCACCATTGATGCCAACGCCAATGAGAACCTGCTGGATGTTGCCCGCAAGGCCAACGTGGCGATTGACGCGCCCTGCTCCGGCAACGGAGCCTGCGGTAAGTGCCGAGTACGCTTGGCGGAGGGTTATCTGGACTCTCCCCAGAACCGACACATCTCCAGCGAGGAATACGAGGCAGGCTGGCGTTTGGCCTGCTGCAGCAAGGTAGTGGGCGACGCCACCATCGAGGTTCCCGATATCGCCTCCGCCTACCGCAGCCGCATGAAGATCGCGGATCTGGACTCTCCGGAGGAGATTGCCATTTTTGATGATCTGCGCGATCAAATGGTGGAAGCCGGTTTTGCTTTCCAAAGCGATCTGAGCTTTCTGCCTTTGGAACTGAGCGAACCCACGTTGGACGACACCATGCCCGACAACGAGCGCGTCATCCGCGCAGTGGAGAAGGCCACTGGCTGCCCTTATGAGAACATTATCATGCCCTATTCTGTACTCCGGGATCTCAGCTGGGTGCTGCGGGAGAGCGAGTGGAATGTGAAATGCGTGATCTCTCGTGATGGAGATCGGGTGCAGATCCGGGATGTGCTCCCGGCAGACAACACCGACCCCATTGTAGGCTTCGCCCTGGACCTGGGCACCACGTCCCTGGCCGGGCTCCTGGTGGATCTGGAGAGCGGCAAGATCCTGGCCAAGGCCAGCTGCGGCAACGGCCAAATCCGTTACGGGGCTGATGTCATCAACCGTATCATTGAATCAGAGAAACGGGGCGGCCGCCGGCGCCTTCAGGACGCGGTAGTCAAAGAGTCCATTATTCCCATGCTGGTGCAGATGTACCAGAGCGCCAATATCAACCCCAGACGCATCTACCGGATGGTTCTGGCGGGCAACACCACCATGAACCATCTCCTGCTGGGTCTCTACTCCGATCCAGTACGCATGGAGCCCTTTGTCCCCAGCTTCTTCCGCACCAACTACATCTATGTCCGGGACATCGGGCTGAAGATGAATCCCCTGGCAGAGCTGGTGGTGGCCCCCAACATCGGCAGTTATGTGGGCGGCGACATCACTGCCGGCACCTTTGCCTCCATGATCTGGAACAAGCCGGAGATGAGCCTCTTCATCGACCTGGGCACCAACGGCGAGCTGGTGTTCGGAAACAACGAGTTCCTCATGTCCTGCGCCTGCTCCGCCGGCCCTGCCTTTGAGGGCGGCGACATCAGCTGCGGCATGCGTGCTACCGACGGCGCCATCGAGGCCTGCACCATCGACAAGGAGACCATGGAACCCACCCTCACCGTCATCGGCGGCGGCACCCCGGTAGGGATCTGCGGGAGCGGCATCATCGACATCATCGCGGAACTCTTCCGCTGCGGCATCATCAACGGCAAGGGCAAGCTGGTCCGCGAGGGCAAGCGCGTCCTCCACGACGAGCACGGCATGGGTTCCTTTGTCCTGGCCTTCCAGTCCGAGACCGGCGGGGTGAAGGATGTGGTCATCAACGAGGTGGACATTGACAACTTCATCCGGGCCAAGGGCGCCATCTTCTCCGCCACCACCACTATGCTCCGCTCCCTGGGCTTTGACCCCTCCATCATCGAGAGTGTCTATGTGGCAGGCGGCATCGGCAGCGGCATCAACATGAAAAACGCCGTTACCATCGGCATGTTCCCGGATATCCCCCTGGACTGCTTCCACTATATCGGCAACTCCTCTCAGACCGGCGCTTACGCCATGCTCCTGAGCGAGGGGGCCCGGAAGAAGGTGGTGGAGCTGAGCCGCAGCATGACCTATCTGGAGCTGAGCAACGAGCCCAAGTATATGGACGACTTTGTGGCCTCCTGCTTCCTGCCCCACACCGACGCCTCTCTGTTCCCCAGCGTCCAGGAGGAACTGTCCAAATAAAACCGGCCGGCCTGGGGGCGTCTCTGGCGCCTCCAGGCCCACAAATTTATCTCATATTTTTGCCGCTGTTCTGTACAATCCTACGAAAATGGTGATTTTTGCGGCAGATCGTTAAATTTTTTTCAAAGAGGTATGGACAATGGAACCCATCTATGGTAAGAATAACAAAGAGGAACTGCCTCTGGAGTTTTATCTGGCAAAGTTTCAGGAGGGGGACCCCCAGGAAATGGCGGATCGCTGTGCCCTGCCCTATGACGGCAAGCGCTTCACCATTCATCTGATGGGCGACACCTTTACCATCTCCCATCCGGATTTTGCCATCCAGGGGGACCGGGAACCCACCAACCCGGAGCGCATCCTGTTTCTGCGCTACCTGTTGGACGGCCGGTATGTTGCCCCCAGCGGCGCATACCTGACCTACCGGGAATTTCCCTGGGGAGAGGTGTATCTCCAGCAGTTCACCGGGCGGTGCATCAAGCGCTTTGCCTTCTCCTACGGCTTCAAGCCGGAGGTCCTGAAAAAGGTCATGGAGCGCCTGCCTGCCACGCCGATCAAGAGGGGGGATGTGGGGTACGAATTGACACTGATGGATGGCCTGACCATGCAGTTCATCCTGTGGCTGGGGGACGACGAGTTCCCGCCCAACGCACAGATCCTGTTCTCCGACAACTTCCGCACAGCCTTTACGGCGGAGGACATGGCGAACATCGGAGATATCACCATCGGACGGATGAAGAGCATCGCGTCCGCCTTGTAACCGGCGGTGCCTGGGCGCGCCGCCCGCGACAAACAGACCCTAGCGTAAGTTCATCAAATTAGGATTGGTAGAGTAAGGGTAACGCGTAAAGTGGCAAGTGGCTGGGAAGTCGCCCTTGCACGAAAGCCCCCCGAGAAATAGGGGCTACGATGTTGCTCTGCATCCGCTACCGCACGAGCTACGGGCGTATGACGATACCAATTCGCAGGCCGGAGTCTAAGTTCTGGACCACGCGGATTGGTGTTTTTTTGCTTTGGCAGAAAAACAGATCACTTATTCCCTTTCCTTGTTGTTGGTAGCTTCTATGCTCACTTTTCCACCTACATCTTTAAGGAGGAAGTACGCATGAAGCGTAACCATGTTTTTTCTGTTCGTAATCTTGTGATGATGGCCCTCTTGGTGGCAATTCAGATCATCCTGGCCCGGTACCTTTCTATCCAGAGCGAAGCCTTCCGTGTCAGCTTTGAGACCATTCCTCTGGCACTGGCCGGCATGTGGCTGGGCCCTCTGGCCGGCGTCATCGTGGCCCTGGTGGCCGATATCCTGGGCACTGTGCTCTCCGGCATCGGCCTCTATTTCCCTCCCCTCTCCCTTGGACCTATGGTGTTTGCCTTCCTGTGCGGCATCAGCGCCAAGTATATCTTCCGCAGCAGCATGGCTGAGACGAAGGATGCCTGGAAGGTCCTGCTCACCACCATCGTGGCGGGGTTCATCAACAGCTTTGTCGTTGGTGTGGCCGCGTTCACCTGGTACCAGATCGCGGTCATGGGGACTGAGGGCTCCTTCTGGACCCTGGCGGCCATCAACTTCACCAGCCGCCTGGCTACCAAGCCCCTGACCATCGTCGTCAGCGCCCTTTTGGTCTTTGTGATCAACCGGGCCGCCTATCGCCCGGTGATCTCCCGCATCGTATCACAGCGCCACGCATAAGCGTGTGAAATAGAGTAATTCAAGAAAGAAATCAGGTAATCGTCATGAACTACAGCGAAGCCCTGTCCTATATCCACAGCGTCTGCTGGAAGGGGAGCGTCCCCGGCCTCAGCCGCACCCGGGAGCTGCTGGGTAAGCTGGGCAACCCGGAGCAGTCCCTGAAATTCATCCACATTGCCGGCACCAACGGCAAGGGGTCCACCGCCGCCATGCTCGCCTCCATCCTGGAGGAGGCGGGCTACACCGTGGGCCTGTACACCTCCCCCTTCATCAACCGTTTCAACGAGCGCATGCAGGTGAACCACACCTGCATCGGTGACGAGGAGCTGGCAGAGCTCACGGACTATGTGCGCCCCTACGCCGACAGCATGGCCGACTCCCCCACGGAGTTTGAACTCATCACCGCCATCGCCATGGAGTTTTTCAAGCGCAAGCACTGCGATATTGTGGTGCTGGAGGTTGGCATGGGGGGCGCCCTGGACTCCACCAATGTGATCGACACGCCAGAGGTGGCCGTGATCGCCGCCATGGGCTTCGACCACACCCGGGAGCTGGGCAGCACTATGACGGAGATTGCCTCCGCCAAGGCCGGCATCATCAAGCCCCACGGCGATGTGGTGATCTACGGCCAGAATCCGGAGGCCGAGGCTGTCTTTGAGCGGGTGGCGGCAGAGCAGCACAGCACCCTCTCCCGGCCGGATTACAGCCAGCTCATCCCCGGCGACTTCAGCCTGGAGGGGCAGTCCTTCTCCTACGGGACCTGGAAGGATCTGCGCATCCCCCTGGTGGGGGCCTATCAGCTTAACAACGCCGCTGTGGTGCTGACCGCAGTGGAGGTTCTGCGGCGCAAGGGCTGGTCCATTTCCGACGATGCTGTTCGTGAGGGCCTGGCCCACACCCGCTGGCCCGCCCGTTTTGAGGTCCTCCACCGCGATCCCGTGTTCATCGTGGACGGCGGCCACAACCCCCACGGCATTAAGGCCACCGCAGAGAGCCTCCAGCGGATCTTCCCGGGCCAGAAGTTTGTGTTTGTCACCGGCGTCATGGCCGACAAGGATGTGGAGCATATCCTGGGCCTCATTGTCCCCATGGCCCGCCGGTTCTACACTGTCACGCCCCCTAATCCCCGGGCCATGCAGGCTGACGTATTGGCCCAGCGCATCCAGGCCATGGGGGCCGACGCCATTCCCTGCAATTCCATTCCCCAGGCAGTTGCGTCCGCTATGGACTTTGCCGGTCCCGACGGCGTGGCCTGCGCCCTGGGCTCCCTCTACATGAGCGGCGACGTACGCAACTGCTTCCAATAGGATTCCTTCCCTATGGCGGGCTGCCCTGAGGCAGCCCGCCATGGTGCACAAATTTTTGGTCCGCTTTTTGTAATTTTTGCAGTTGCACTCCCTGCGCAAGTTTGTTATAATCTTAACGAAAGTTGGGACTCAGACGGACCACCCTCCTTTTTCCCACCAAAAAGCCTGCGGTGGGAGCCATTTTGATTTTATTTTTGTCCCTGTGGCCGGGACCAGAGCGATCCAGAAGGACACTGGGACGCAGAAAGGAAACGATGACCATGAGCAACTTCAAATCCGACATTGAGATCGCCCAGTCAACTCCGATGCAGCACATCACCGAAGTGGCCAAAACCGCCGGCATTGACCCCAAATATTTGGAGCAGTACGGCAATTATAAGGCCAAGGTGGACTACAACATCCTCAACGAGACGCCGGAGCGCTCCGGTAAGCTGATCCTGGTAACCGCTATCAACCCCACCCCCGCCGGCGAGGGGAAAACCACCACCACTGTGGGTCTGGCTGACGGCATGAAGAAGCTGGGCAAGAACGTCCTGGTTGCTCTGCGTGAACCCTCCCTGGGACCGGTATTCGGTGTGAAGGGCGGCGCCGCCGGCGGCGGCTATGCCCAGGTGGTCCCCATGGAGGATATCAACCTCCACTTCACCGGCGATTTCCACGCCATCGGCGCCGCCAACAACCTGCTGGCCGCCATGCTGGATAACCATATCTATCAGGGAAACAAGCTGAACATCGATCCCCGCCGGATCACCTGGCGCCGCTGCGTGGACATGAACGACCGGCAGCTCCGCTTTGTGGTGGACGGCCTGGGCGGCCGGGTCAACGGTACGCCCCGTGAGGACGGCTACGATATCACTGTGGCCAGCGAGATCATGGCGGTGCTGTGCCTGGCCAGCGACATTACCGACCTGAAGGCCCGCCTGAGCCGTCTGGTGGTAGGTTATACCTATGATGAGAAGCCCGTGACCGCCGGCGATCTCCACGCTGCCGGCGCCATGGCCGCCCTGCTGAAGGACGCCCTGAAGCCCAACCTGGTGCAGACCCTGGAGCACACCCCGGCCTTTGTCCACGGCGGCCCCTTCGCCAACATCGCCCACGGCTGCAACAGCGTCACCGCCACCAAGATCGCCCTGCGTCTGAGCGACTATACCGTCACCGAGGCCGGTTTCGGCGCGGACCTGGGTGCTGAGAAGTTCCTGGACATCAAGTGCCGCATGGCGGGCCTGAAGCCCAGCGCCGTGGTGATCGTGGCCACGGTCCGCGCCCTGAAGTACAACGGCGGCGTGCCCAAGGCAGAGCTGAGCCAGGAGAATCTGGCAGCCCTGGAGCGGGGCCTTCCCAACCTGCTCAAGCACGTCAGCAACATCACCAATGTCTACAAGCTGCCCTGCGTGGTCGCCATCAACCGCTTCCCCTTCGACACCGAGGCGGAGCTGAAGCTGGTGGAAGACAAGTGCAAGGAGCTGGGCGTCAACGTGGCCCTCAGCGAGGTGTGGGCCAAGGGCGGCGAGGGCGGCATCGCCCTGGCACAGGAGGTCATCCGTCTGTGCGAGCAGCCCAATGACTTCACTTTCTCCTATGATCTGGATATGTCCATCGAGGAGAAGATCACCGCTATTGTCCAGAAGATCTACGGCGGCAAGGATGTGGCCTTTACCTCCAATGCCCAGAAGCAGATCCAGCAGCTCACCGCTCTGGGGTACGACAAAATGCCCATCTGCATGGCCAAGACCCAGTACAGCCTCAGCGACGATCCCACCAAGCTGGGCGCGCCCACGGGCTTTACGGTTACCGTCCGTAATATCAAGGTGTCCGCCGGCGCCGGGTTCCTGGTGGCCCTCACCGGCGATATCATGACCATGCCCGGTCTGCCCAAGGTGCCCGCCGCCGAGCGTATCGACGTGGACGCCACCGGCAAGATCTCCGGCCTGTTCTGATCCCCGTCTCCCAGGAGGGCCGGCGGCTGACCGCCGCCGGTCCTCTTTCCTGTGTCCCACAACATTTGCCCGATCCGGAGGTCCCCCATGTCTCCTCTCACCTGTCACGCCATTCTTCCCGCTGAGTCCACCGTCCATCGCGGCCAATCGCTGAATGTCCTCCTTGTGATGGAGAGCCGAATCGCCGCTGCCGCCCCGGTCCGCTTCTGGGGAAACGACGGCAGCGGATGGCGGTTGCTGCTGGAGGAGGAGCGGGAATTCCCCGCAGAGGAGCATGTTCACCTCTATTTTAATCTCCCCGCTGACCGCTTTTCCGCCCCCTTCTGGGGCGGAGCTGCGCCGGAGGAGCTCTCCCTGGCGGTTGGGGAAACCGCTCCGGAGACTGCGGATGCGGGTGTCCTGCTGTTTGTCGAGGACTGACCCTGCGCGACTATCATACGATCAAGGAGAATGACATATGGATTTCGCACAAGCCAGCTGTACTGAATTTGTCACCGTTTTGGCCTCCAACGCCCCGGTTCCCGGCGGCGGCGGCGCCTCCGCGCTGGTGGGCGCCATCGGCACCGCCCTCGGCAACATGGTGGGCTCCCTCACCGTGGGCAAGAAGAAATATGCCGACGTGGAGGAGGAGATGGTGGCCCTCAAGGCCAAATGCGACGCCATCCAGGCCGATCTCCTGGCCCTGATCGCCAAGGACGCGGAGGTCTTTGCCCCCCTGGCCAAGGCTTACGGCCTGCCCAAGGAGACCGAGGAGGAGCGCGCCTATAAGGCCAAGATTCTGGAGGAGTGCACTGTGGCCGCCTGCTCCGTTCCCATGGAGATCATGGAGAAGTGCTGCGAGGCCATCGAGGCCATCGCCCAATTCGCCGCCAAGGGCAGCCGTTTGGCTGTATCGGACGCCGGATGCGGCGCCGCCTGCTGCAAAGCAGCCCTCCAGAGCGCCAGCCTCAATGTGTTCATCAACACCAAGAGCATGATGGACCGAGCCGTGGCCCAGGCGCTGAACGACAAAGCCAATGCCATGCTGGACAAATACTGCCCCATGGCCGATGAAATTTTCGCCCAGGTACGGGCCAACTTCTGACCGCCGCTGCGGCAGATTGATAGAAAGGGAGCGAATCCAATCTATGGAAACAATATGGAAGGGCGCCGAGGTCAACAGCGGCCTGAACGCCCGTATTATGAAGGATGTAGAGGCCCTGAAGGCCCGGGGAATCACCCCCACGCTGGCCATCGTCCGGGTGGGCGAGCGCCCCGACGACCTCAGCTATGAGCGCGGGGCCGTCAAACGGGCGGAGGCTCTGGGGGTGGCTGTGGCAAAATGCGCGCTGCCCGTGGATGTAACCCAGGAGGTGCTGCTCCAGGTCATCCGGGATATCAATGTCGATTCCAAAATTCACGGTGTGCTGCTGTTTCGTCCTCTGCCCAAGCATCTGGATGAGGCGCTGATCTGTAACACGCTGGTGCCGGAAAAAGATATCGATGGCATTACCGAGCTGTCCCTGGCCGGCGTGTTTGCCGGCAAACCCTTGGGCTTTGCCCCCTGTACGCCGTCCGCCTGCATAGAGATCCTGGACCACTTTGGCGTGGACTGCACCGGCAAAAAGGCCGTGGTGATCGGCCGCAGCCTGGTGGTGGGCAAGCCTGTCGCCATGATGCTGGTCAAGAAAAATGCCACCGTCACCATCTGTCACACCCGCACGGCGGATCTTCCCGCGGTGTGCCGGGAGGCCGATATTCTCATTGCCGCCGCCGGCAAGGCCGGCATGGTGGGGGCTGACTTTGTCCGTCCCGGCCAGCTGGTGATCGACGTGGGTATCAACTGGAATGAACAGGAGCAGAAGCTCTGCGGCGACGTGGACTTCGAGGCGGTCTCTCCTATTGTGGAGGCCATTACCCCTGTTCCCGGCGGTGTTGGCACCGTCACCACCTCTGTGCTGATCGGGCATGTGGTGGAGGCAGCCAAGCGTGCGCTGGCGTAAAGGGGGCGGCGTAGATGAATCTCTTTACTGCCGCCGAGGCTGCAGCCAACTACTCCACCGCCGGCGCGGGCAAAACCAAGCTGCCCATCCCCAAAATGATGCTGCTGGCCATTCTGGCCGGCATCCTCATCGCCTTCCCCGGTGCAGTCACCAACATGGCCACCTACGCTCTGGACAACAACAGCACCGTGCGCATGATCTCCGGCCTGCTGTTTGCCTTTGGCCTGGGCATGGTGATCCTTTCTGGTGCGGAGCTGTTCACCGGGAACACCCTCATCTCCATCAGCGTGCTGGACCGGAAGGCCAAGCTGAGCGGGATGCTCCGCAACTGGGTGTTTGTGTACATCGGCAACTTCATCGGCTCCCTGATCGTGGCCTTCATCTGTGCCAAGTTCGGCTGGGTGGGCGCCGGAGAGGGTGCTCTGGCCGTGTTCTCCATGAAAGTGGCTGTGGGCAAGATGACGATGCCCTTCCAGAACGCCTTCTTCATGGGCATCCTGTGCAACATTCTGGTGACGCTGGGGGTGCTATTCTCCCTGTCCGCCAAGGACGTGGCAGGCCGCATCCTGGGGGCCTACACCCCGGTTGCATTCTTCGTCATCTGCGGCTTCAACCACTCCATCGCGGACATGTTCTACTGCACGGTGGGCCTCTTTTCCAAGGCCCAGTATGCAGCCCAGGCCGCCGAGGCCGGCATCGCCGTGGAGAGCCTCACCTGGGGGAACTACTTCCTGGGCAACATGCTGCCGGTGACCCTTGGCAACATCGTGGGCGGCGTGTGTGTCGGCTTCCTGTTCTGGTTCTGCTGGCTCCGGGGCGCCAAGAAAAACGGATAAGCACAGCCTCCGCAAGACTATATACATAACAACGCAAGCAGCCCGGGACGGTATACCGTTCCGGGCTGCTTTTTTGTCTGATCTTCTTTACCGGCCCTGCTCCGCCGCCAGCCGCTCCATCTCCGGCACTGTGAGACGAAATACTGTCCACTCATCCATGGATGCCGCCCCTAGGGAC
Organism: uncultured Oscillospiraceae bacterium; assembly: GCA_904419145.1. GTDB lineage: Bacteria > Bacillota > Clostridia > Oscillospirales > Oscillospiraceae > CAJFPI01. Next base: position 13,559 of record CAJFQQ010000036.1, read on the forward strand.
TTATAGAAGTTGATGCTGGGCCGGTTCCAGTCCAGGCACCACCACTCCATCCGGCCACAGCCCCGCTCCAGGGCGATGCGGGCCAGCTGGCACAGAATGGCCTTTCCATACCCCTTCCCCCGGCACTCCGGGCGGACAAACAGGTCCTCCAGGTACAGTCCGGCCCGGCCCAGGAAGGTGGAGAAATTGTGAAAGAACAGGGCAAAGCCCACCTCACGCCCCTCTTCCACAGCAAAAAGGACCTCTGCCCGATGGCGCTCAAACAGCTCCCGGCGGAGGGTCTCCGGGTCCGCCACCACCTGATCCAGCATCTGTTCGTAGTCCGCCAAGTCTCGGATAAACGACAGGATCAGCGGGACATCCCGCTCCTCTGCCATACGAAAGGTCAGCTCGCTCATATGACGTCACTCCAAATCACATAATCCACCGGAAGGTCATGGGCCTCCGTCTCCAGATGGGGCAGCATCTGGAATCCATAGCACAGGGCCAGGGTGGGGTGGCCGGGGTGGGCGGCGAGGTACTTGTCGTAAAACCCGCCGCCGTAGCCCATGCGGTGTCCCTCCCGGTCGAAGGCCAGCCCCGGCATCAGCACCAGCGCCGCCGGGTCCCCCGCCACCGGGCCGTCGGCCACCGGCTCCGGGATGCCGTAGGCCCCGGGGGCCACGGCAGTCAAATCGTCCAGCCAAAGGAACTTCATCTCATCCCCGTAGACCTTGGGCACCGCCACCCGCTTGCCGTCCCGCTGGGCGCGCTCTAAAATGGCCGCCGTCCGCACCTCCTGGTTATAGGACAGGTAGCCATACAGCGCCTTCGCCTGCTGATAGGCCGGGTGGGCAAACAGCCGCTCCGCCAGCTCCGCGCTGGCGGTCTCGATCTGCTGGTCTGTCATGGCCCGCTTTTTCTCACGGATCGTCCGGCGCAGGGCACTCTTGTCCATCTGCTTCACTGCCTCCCTCTGTGTGGAAATGATCGTACACCGCCTGAGCGACGTTTTTCGGCACCACCGCCTCCAGCTCCTCCACGGTGGCCTCCCGGATGGCCTTCACGCTCTTAAAGTGCTTCAGCAGCGCTGTCCGGCGGACCTCCCCCACCCCCGGGATCTCCTCCAGAGCGGAGCGCCGGACGCTGCGGGAGTGGCTCTCGTGGTGGTAGGTGATGGCAAAGCGGTGGGTCTCCTCCTGGATCCGCCCCACCATGGCGAACACCGCCTGGTTCTGCTGGATGCCGATTTCCCGGCCAGCGGGGGTCACCAGGGCCCGGGTCCGGTGGCGGTGGTCCTTCACCATGCCGAAGATGGGAATGGAGAGCCCGAATTCCTCCAGCACCTGCCGGGCCACATCGGCGTGGGTTTCGCCGCCGTCGATCAGGAACACATCCGGCAGGGGGGAGAACTTCTCGTCCCCGTCCAGATACCGCTGGACCCGCCGGGTCAGCACCTCCCGCATGGAGCTGTAGTCGTCAGGATGGCCGTCCAGGCCCTTGATCTTGAAGCGGCGGTATTGGCTCTTGGCGGGTTTTGCCCCGTGGAACACGGTCATGGAGGCCACAATGTCGCTGCCGCCGGTGTTGGAGATGTCATAGGCCTCCATCCGCTTGGGGACCTCCGGCAGGCCCGTCATCTTGGCAAACAGCTCCAGCGTCCGGTCCACCCGCTCCTCCCGGGTGGTGAGGCGCTCCGCCTCCTCCCGGGCGTTCCGCCTGGCCATGTCCATCAGCTCCGCCTTCTCCCCCCGCTGGGGGACGCGGACATGGACCTTGTGGCCGGAGGCCTCCTCCAGGAGCTTTGCAAAGACCTCCATATCCTCAATGGCAAAGGGCAGCAGGATCTCCCGGGGCAGGGCAGTACGGCCGCCGTAGTACTGGAGCAGCAGGGCCGCCAGCATCTCCTCGTCCTCCTCGCCGCCGGGGGCGGAGAAGAGCTCCGCCTCCCGGTAGATGAGCTGTCCCTGCTCATAGTGGAGGATCGCATAGCAGCACTTGGCCTCCCGATAGAGGCCCCAGATATCCGTATCCGCCACGTTGGCCGCGATCACCCGCTGCCGCTTCCCCAGGGTCTGGATGGAGCGGAGCTGATCCCGCAGCTCCGCCGCCCGCTCAAACTGCAGCCGCTCTGCGGCCTCGTTCATGTGCTCCTCGATCTCCGCCGTCACTTGGTCCAGCTTACCGGTCATCAGCAGCACCGCCTGCTCGATGCGCCGGCGGTACTCCGCCGCGTCGGGCGTCCCCCGGCAGAAGGCGTCGCACCGGCCCATGTGGTGGTTGAGACAGGGCCGCTCCCTGCCGATATCCCGTGGAAATTGCTTGGAGCAGGTGGGGAGCTTCAGAACCGTCTGGATGGCATCCAGGGCGTGGCGGGTCTCCAGGCGTCCGCCGAAGGGGCCAAAATACCGGGCGGTGTCCTTCTCCTTCCGGTTTACCAGGGAAAACTTGGGATAGCTCTCGTTGGACAGGCGCACAAAGGGATATCCCTTCCCATCCTTCAGCAGGATATTGTAGCGGGGCATATGCTGCTTGATGAGGGAGTTCTCCAGCACCAGAGCCTCAAACTCCGAGCGGACGATGATGGTGTCAAAGTCGTCCACCTGTCCCACCATCACCTGGGTCTTGTAGTTGTGGCCGCTGCCGGACTGGAAGTACTGGCTGACCCGGTTTTTCAGTTTTTTGGCCTTCCCCACGTAGATGACCTCGCGGCGTGCGTTTTTCATCAAATAGACCCCCGGCGCCAGGGGCAGGGAATTGGCTTTCTCCAGAAGCTGGGAGCGGGTCATGGCCGTCCTCCTTTTTTCGCCGGGCCTGTCCGGCAACAATTAAAAAGGCGGCTCCTTCCGAAACCGCCTTTCCCACAAAAATATGAACGCAATCAGTTATTCACCAAAACCATTGTTAATCAGCTCTGCCAGGGCCTCCACAGCCTCTTTTTCATCAGAGCCGTCCGCAATCAACGTAATCGTTGTCCCCTTGACGATGCCCAGAGAGAGAACGCCCAGCAGGCTCTTGGCATTCACACGGCGCTCGTCCTTCTCGACCCAAATACCGCTCTTAAATTCATTTGCCTTACGAATAAAGAAAGTAGCGGGACGTGCCTGCAGACCGACCTCGCTATGAATGGTGACTTCCTGCGTATACATACACAATTCTCCTTCAACACAAGTATAGGATAAAAGGTTATTATTAAGATACCAAATTTACGCATTTCCGTCAATGACGAATTTGCATAAACTTTGACGATTCTGCCCCAGTATGTTCTGCAATTTCCAGCAAAACAAACAAAATGAACACCCTTTTCTATAGTTAGTTGAAACAAATAATGGTTTTTTCGGTCACAGTCACAGACAGGAACGTGCCGCAATGTCTCCCAAGGGCGGAATTTCGTCCCTATTTCAGCTCCACGATGGTCACGCCGTCCTCCCCCTCGCCCCACGGACACCGTCCGTGGGGACCCCCTTTCTTTCACCTGCGCGGGGCAAGTGAATTGCCCCTTGCGCCGAGGTTTTGCCGCCGGCAAAACGCTCGTACGCCGCTTCCGCGGCGCGACGGCGAGGGCTCTGAGGCAGAGGAGCAGCTAAGCCTCCGTTGTCTCACTTCAGCTCCACAATGGTCACGCCGTCCTCCCCCTCGCCGTAGCGGCCCAGGCGGAAGGATTTCACCGCGCTGTGGCGGCGGAGGGTCTGATGGACCGCCTGCCGCAGGGCGCCGGTCCCCTTGCCATGGATGATGCTGACAGTGTTTAGTTTACCCATTTGTGCCGTATCTATGAAGTGGTTTACCACATCCTCCGCTTCATCGGTCATCATACCCCGGATATCCAGCTCGTTTTTGGCGGCCGCCGCCCGGCTGTGGGCGATCACCCGGGTCATCTGCTGCTTGGCCTGCTTCTTGGCCGCAGTCTCCGCATCCTCCACCAGCCGGACACCGGAGGCCTTGATGGTCATGCGCATGCTGCCAGCCTGGAGCTGGAGCTTCTCACCGTCCACGGAGAGCACGGCAGCCCGGGTCTTGGTGCCCGGCAGCTCCACGATATCGCCCTTCTGGATGGGCCTTGCAGGCTTGGGAATCGGCTCTGCCGGCGCTTTGGTGTGCAGCTGATCCTCCATGCGGTTCAGCTCCCCCCGAATGGCCGCCTGGGCCGCATTGACCCCCTGCCAATCCCCGGATCTCGCCTGCTTTTTGCGCAGGTCGCTGAGCTCGGCAAAGATGGCGTCGGCGGATTCCCGGGCCTCCCGGATGATGCGCTTGGCCTCCGCCTCCCCCTTGCTGCGGGCATTCTCCTTAGCCCGTTCCATCTGTTCCCGGAATTCCCGAGCCCGCTTGGCGTCCGCCTCCCGCTGGACCCGCAGGCGCTCCGCCTCGTCCTGATCCTTCTCCAGCCGCTGGCGCTGGCGCTCCAGTTCCGAGAGGACCTCCTCAAATCGGACGGATTCGCTGTCCATCTGCTGCCGGGCGGTCTCGATGACCTCCTCCGGCAGCCCCAGGCGCTGGGAGATGGCAAAGGCGTTGGACTTGCCGGGGATGCCGATGAGCAGGCGGTAGGTGGGCCGCAGGGTCTCCACATCAAACTCACAGGAGGCGTTCTCCACCCCCTTGGTGGTCATGGCAAAGGTTTTCAGCTCCGCATAGTGGGTGGTGGCGGCGATGCGCGCCCCCATCTCCCGGACATGGGTGATGATGGCAATGGCCAGGGCGGCGCCCTCCACCGGGTCGGTCCCGGCCCCCAACTCGTCGAAGAGGACCAGACTGTTCTCTCCTGTCTCTTTCAGTATACGCACAATGTTGGTCATGTGCGCCGAAAAGGTGGAAAGACTCTGCTCAATGCTCTGTTCATCCCCGATATCCGCCAGAACGGTGTCAAACACATTGACCGCGCTGCCGCCGGCCGCGGGGATCTGCAGGCCGCACTGGGTCATCAGTGTCATAAGCCCAAGGGTTTTCAGCGTCACCGTCTTGCCGCCGGTGTTGGGGCCGGTGATCACCAGGGTGTCAAACTTCCCGCCCAGCTCCACGTCAATGGGCACCGCCTTGGCGCTGTCCAGCAGGGGGTGGCGGGCCTTTTTCAGCACCAGGGAGCCGTTTCTCCGGATCTCCGGGCGCATGCCCTCCATCTGATAGGACAGCTGGGCCTTGGCAAAGATCAGGTCCAGGTGGACCAGCACATCGTAGTCCCAGAGGATATCGCTGCTGTACTTGGACGCCTCGGCGCTGAGGGCGCTGAGGATCCGCAGGATCTCCTGCTCCTCCTTGGCCTCCAGCTCCTTCAGCTCGTTGTTGGCCTGCACCACCCCCATGGGCTCCACAAACAGCGTGGCGCCGGAGGAGGAGGTATCGTGGATGAGGCCGGGCAGGTCGGCGCGGTGCTCGGCCTTCACCGGCACCACGAAGCGGCCGTCCCGCATGGTGATGATAGACTCCTGGAGGACCTTGCTGTAGCTGGGCGATCCGATGATCCGCTGGAGGATCTGCCGCCCCTTGGCCGCAGCGGCCCGCTTGTGCCGGCGGATATCCGCCAGCTCCGGGCTGGCCGTGTCCGCAATCTCATCCTCATCCAAAATGGAGGTAAAAATCTTCTCCTCCAGGAACTTGTTGCCGTGGAGAGACTGAAACATGTGGTCGATCACCGTATGGCTGCCGCTGTCGGCGTTGAAATACTCCTTCACCCGGCGGGCGCAGCGCAGCACCCCCGCCAGGGTCAGCAGCTCCCTGGTGTTCAGCACGCCGCCCCGGTCCGCCCGGGCCAGGATCTCCGCCACCCGCTTCAATCCGGAGAAATTGGGGCTCCCCTGGAGACCAGTCATGGCCCGGGCTGCCTCTGTCTCCTCCTGGAGGCGGCAGACCTCGTCATAGTCCGTGGACGGAAAGAGCTTCCGCGCCCGGTCCTTGGCCTCGTCACTGACGGCCTGGGCCGCCAGCCGCTCCAGCACAGCCGGGAGCTCCAGGGTGCGGATGGATTTTTCAAATAATTCACTCATCTGTGGTTCTCCTGCAAAGGGAATGTAGGCCGCCTTCCCCGAAGCATCCGGGATTTGCCGCCTATATTTGATAACAAATCGTATTTTTCCTTCTAATAATACAAATTTCAATCAGTTTTGATCTGCTTGTAGAAGTCCAGGGTACGGAATCCCCGCTCCAGCTGGGCCGCCACATAGGCCTCCGCCGCATGGCCGACCCAGCGCAGCTCCTCCGTCGGCAGCTGGAAAGCGTAGAGCCGCTTGGGGTCCCCGTAGACGATGTGGCGCAGGGCCGCCAGCCCCGCCGCCCCAAGGGGCATGGAGAGGCCTCCCTTCTGGGGGCACCCGGCACAGTGGAGCGTCCCCCGGACCACATCCAGCATGGGCTCCTCCGGCTGCTCTTTCCCGCAGATGGCACACCGATCCAACAGCGGCTCAAAGCCTGACAAGGCCATAAGCTTTACCTCAAAGGCCGGTTTTACAAGCCCGCAGGGCCGCTTCAGCGTCCCCAGGGCATAGAGGGCATTCAGCAGCAATGGGAGGATCTCCCCCGCCGGAAGATCCTCATAGGTGACCGCGTCCACCAGCTCCGCGAAATAGCTGGCGAGGCTCAGCGTCTCGATATCCTGCCGGATGCCGTCGAACAGCTCGATGGTATTGGCCTCGGTCAGCAGCTGCCATCCGTGGCTCTCGGTGAGGGTCATCTCGCTGTAGGCGAGGAATTGGGTGGATGCCGTCACCCGGCTGCGCCGCCCGCGGGCCCCCTTGGCCACTACCGCCAGCTTTCCCAGTTCTCCGGTGAGAACCGTGAGAATTTTGTCGGTCTCCTTGGTATCCACGGCGCGCAGCACAATGCCCCGAATGACCGTTCGCTCTTTTGCCATATCCTATGTATCCCCCAAAAAGCCCCGGGCAAAGACGGTCATGCCGTCTTTGCCCCGTCCCCTTCCCCGCTGTCCAGGGGCTGCCGGTACAGCAGGTAAAACACCGGATCGCCGGTGGCGCAAAACAGTTCCCAAAGTCCGTCCATCGCACTGCCTCCTGTCCCCTTTAGCATGGACAGCCGGACAGCAGGTATGCGTGGGAAGTTGTGGAGCGGCTGGAAATTCCTTTCCGGAAGGCCGCATGGCGGCGGGAGAAAACTGGCTTCAAAACCCTTCCGCCAGTTTACTGCTCATCGTAACCAAAGCTGCGGATATCATTCAAGTTATCCCGCCAGTTTGTCCCACAGGGCCGCTCGTCCCTGTGGGAGCCCCTCTGATTGTTCATGCTCGGGCGGAGTGAATCCGCCCTGCGCTGAGGTTTTGCCTCCCGGCAAAACGCTCACACGCCGCATTGGCGGCGGGAGAAAACTGGCG
>CAJFQQ010000037.1 GCA_904419145.1 uncultured Oscillospiraceae bacterium
ACGACATCGCCACACGCATCGGCAATACGGTATCTGTGGCAATGGATACCAAGTCGGAGGAATTTACCTACGGCGCGGAGCGGTTCCAGGAGGAGGCCCGGACCCTGGCCAAATTCATCGGCAACCCGAATATTGCAGCCGTGACCAGTTACTTTGACGAGAACGACACGTCGTATTTCGTCATGGACTACATCGAGGGCATCTCCTTCAAAACCTACATCGCCAACCATGGCGGGAAGGTGAGCGTGGAGGACACCCTCAATGTGATGATCCCGGTGCTGCGGGCGCTGACGGCGGTGCACCAGGAGGGATTCATCCACCGGGACGTGACGCCGGACAACATCTACATCACCAAGGACGGCATGGTGAAACTGCTGGACTTCGGCTCGGCGAGATACAGCATTGGCGATAAGTCCAAGAGCCTGGATGTGATTTTGAAGGTGGGCTACGCGCCCAAGGAGCAGTACATCCGGCGCAGCCGCCAGGGCCCCTACACCGATGTCTACTCCTGCGCGGCATGTTTCTATGCGGCCTTGACAGGATTTCTGCCGCCGGAGAGTCTGGAGCGGCTGGACAATGATACGCTGGTGCCGGTGTCCCAGTGTGGGGTGGATGTCCCGGAGTATCTGGACAAGGCGATTCTCAAGGGTTTGGCGGTGCAGCCGGAGGACCGGTTCCAGAGCGCCGCGGAATTCCTGGAGACCATTGAGAGCCAGCAGGTGGTGGCGGTGCCGGGAAACGCTCCCGCGCAGGGCGCCGCTGCCCCGGAGAAGAAAAAGGTCAAACCCGCGCTGATCGCAGGCATCGCCGCGGCAGTGGTGGCCGTGCTGGGGATCGGCTATCTGGCTGGCAGCGGAGGCACCCAAACGGCGGTCAATGCAGACGGTGAGGAAATCCAGTTGGTGGAGGCAGAGGTGCCGTCCATTACAATCCAGGGCACGGAGTACCGCACCGATCTCACGGAACTGGATTTGGGCTCCCTGTATCTGACAGATGCAGATATTGAACCGCTGCAGTACATGGTCAATCTTAGAAGCCTGGATTTGCGCCAGAATCAACTGACAGATCTGACGCCGCTGGCAGCATTGACGCAGTTAGAGAGTCTGGAGCTGCGGGGCAATAACCTATCGGACCTGTCCCCGTTGGCCGGCCTGACGAACTTAAAGACGCTTCGCCTGGGCGGGAGCGACTCCGGCGTCAATAACCCCAATCTCCAGGACCTCACTCCTCTGAGCGGCCTGAAAAATCTGGAAACGCTGGTGCTTCCCGGGAACAGCCAGATCCGGGACCTGACGCCCATTTCTGGATTGACGAACTTGCGGGAGTTCTCCATGGAGGGAGATTCCTCTGCAGGCGCGTACCAGATCGCCGATCTGTCCCCGCTGGCCGGGCTGACGAATCTGGAGCGGCTGAGCGTTACGATCAGCGGCGTGGATTCCCTGGAGCCCCTGCGAAACTTGAAAAATTTGACCTACCTGTTTATCAACGGCGAAGGGGCCTACCAGGACTTTTCTCCTCTTTCGGAGTTGACGGAACTGCAGACGCTCCGCCTGATCGGAACCGGAAATAGCCAAATGGCCCCAGGCGACCTGCAGTTTATCAGCGGCCTGAACCAGTTGAAGACGTTGGAGCTGCACTTTGACGGCACGCTCAGTCTCCGAGGGATCGAGGGGTTGAGCGCATTGGAGACCGTGACCCTGATGTACCATAACGGCGACGATGCCTTCTGTGTGGATATTGATGCACTCTCCGGACTGACGAACTTGAAGGAACTCACCCTGTGTGTCGATCACCGTGTTCTGGACCTCTCGCCGCTGGTGCCTCTGCAGGATCTGCGGGCGCTGACGCTCTTTTGCCAAGGAAACGACTGGGCGAAACCGTCTCTCACGGATCTGGGGCCCATCGGGCAGTTGAGCAATCTGCAATCCTTGGCCTTGTATGAGCGGAATATCACCGATATCTCCCCTCTCCGGAATCTCACCAACCTGCAAAATCTTTTGATTACGGAGTATGGGGACAAAAAAATCACCGACTGGTCCCCGGTGGACCATGTACCAAATGTGACGAAGGGGTAGAAATGTTTGAATACCTGTTCACAATCTGTAGCCAGAAAGATATCACCGCCGCAGGCACGCAGCTTTACAGCGCGGTTCCTCCACGGCATTTCCTGATCCGCAGTTCTTCCTCCCCGGCGATCTCGATGCCCACGGCCCATTTCAGGTCCCGGCGTTTCCAGCGGCGCTTGCGCTCGATCTGGATGCCGCAGTAGATGGTGTCCTCTTTGCAGGTGTCCAGGAAGATTTTGGACATGGTGTTGAACATCCGCAGAACCGCCCCTGCGGCAGGCAGCACTATATGGTTGGCATCAGTCTGGCACATGGGCTGCTGTGTGCCCTATGGTGCCTGTGCCCTGGTTGGTGAGCCGTTCGCTCTGCTGTTTCCCAGACCGCACAGGGCCGGACAGGGGCGGAAACGGACAGCAAGAGGGCCGGGAGATTCGTCCCGGCCCTCTTCTCTTTGCCTGATTTGCTTTCGTTGGGGATTACTCCGCCACATCCTCCATGAAGCGCATGAAGATGGTGGCCACCTGGGCCCGGGTGGCGCTGCCGTCCGGGGTCAGGGTGTTGCTGCTGGTACCGGTCACCAGACCCGCCGCATTGGCCCACTGCAGGGAGGCCAGCGCGTAACTGCTGACGGAATCCGCGTCCACATAGCCGCTCAGATCTACGCCCGCTGTGGTGCGGTAACCCTTGTACTGGGCGTACCGGTACAGGATGGCCGCCATCTGCTCCCGGGTGATGGCGTTGTTGGGGCCGAAGGTGGCCTCGTCGTATCCCGTCACAATGTCGTTCTGGCTGGCCCAGGCCACGGCGTCGGCGTAGTACATGCCGGCGTCCACATCGTCAAAGGCGCTGCCGGAGCTGATGCGGGGCTCGCCCTCCAGACGGTACAGCATGGTCACGATCATACCGCGGGTGGTGGTGGCGTTGGGGGAGAACAGGGTGGTGCTGGTGCCGGACATGAGGCCGTTGTCATATACATAGGCCACGGCGTCGGCGTACCAGGCGTCCTCCGCTACATCCAGGAAGGGCGCCGTGCCCACGGCAGAGCCGGTGCGGACGAAGGTGACCTCGATGTTCACCCGGCCGCGGGGCTGCTCGAAGGTGTAGGTGCCGTTGCGGTTGGCGGTGACTTCTACCTCATCGCCGTTGCGGTCGGTGACAATGACCTCGTCCACCTCATAGCCGGTGTCCGGAGTCGGGGTGATGGTCACTGTCTCCCCGCGGCTGGGGGTCCGGGGGCTCACCTTCACGCTGCCGCCGTCAGAGGCGTCGATGGTGTTGGAGTAGCTGGTCTCGCTGGAACTGGAGCCGCCGCCGTAGGAGGGGGTGTCCGGCTCCACGGGGGTGACGATCGGGCTCCAGTAAGCCGTCAGAATGATGTTACTGTTTATTCTCGTTTCTTCGGTTACCAAGGCACCATTGTCGTTGTGCCAGCCAGCAAACGTATATCCGTTCCGGGCGGCGATAGGCAGGCTACCGATTGCCTCATTCATGTCGAGCACGCGGGTCTTCTCGTTACAGGTGCCGCCGTTGGCATCGAACGTGACCACGACCGTGTTGTCACCCAGCATACCTTCCAACTCCTCCGCAGAGGCGTTGGGGAAGCTGCCGCCGAAAATATCGATGTTATCTTTCGCCGCACTTTCACCCGCAGAAACACTGCCGTTGAATGTACCGCCGTTGATGGTGATCGTTCCGTCGCTGTTTCCGCCTGCAACGCCACTGCCGTCTTTCAGGTAGACCACATCGCCGTTGACAGTACCGCTCTCAACGGTCAGCTTCGCGCCGCTACCGTATCCAGCATTATCCACGATGGCAATGGCGTAGCCGGAAGTGGAGGGGCCGTTGCCGCTCCCAGGGTGGCTGGGATCCATGCCCTCAACTGCCGAGATCGTGGAGTTTTCGATTTTAATCGTACCGCTCTTGGCCTCAATACCGCCGTTAACAGTGCTCTTCGTGATGGTCATCGTACCGCCCTGGGGATGGTAGATGGCTACGCCGCAAGTGGCGGAAATTTTCGCGCCCTCCAGGGAGATGGTGGTGCCATCGTAAGAACCGTTGCCGGAGACCGCAGCGGCAGGGCCGGTAGCCTCAACAGCGCCGCGAATCGTCACGGTTTCCTCAGTGGCGTTGCCGAATACCGAGATACCATAGGTATCCGGAGCCTTGATGGTAACGTTGCTCTCAACAACCAGGGCAGCCTTCCTATCCGGTGAACCGTCATTATCACCCACGCGGATCACAGATGAAGTGTCCGCCAGAGAACCGTTCGTGGCTTTCTTGCTGGTGACCGTGCCGGTGCCCGTCAGGGTCAGGGTACCGCTCTTCACATGGAATACCCGAGTATCATTTCCCGTGATGGTATAACCATGCAGGTCAATCTTCACATCCTTATCAACGGAGATGGCATTATCATTCACCGTTACTTCTTTTTGCAGGGTAATGGTGCCGCCGCCGTTGACCTCCTGGATGGCTGTCGCCAGAGAGCCGTACTTCACGCCGTCATTCGTTGTGTAGTAAGCATCGGCGTCAGCATCCGCCACGGTCTTGGTGAAAGTGCTCAGGTGGCTGGTGGTCCAGGACAGGAAACCTCCATTGTACGCCGCGTTCATATCCTCGCCGGTCTCCACGCAGAACACTTTGATGTTCTCTCCGTTCGTGCCGTCGTCACTTTGCAGCGTGTACGGCACGGTGATGGTGATGTCCTCGCGGCTGATGGTTCCCTGGGACAGAAGGTGGTCCCCGCCTGCCGCGACAGTCACTTCCCAAGTGTCAATGGAGCCTTGGACCTTCTCCACCGTGATCTCCACAGGTGCGGTGACAGTTTCCAGCTTGCTCAGAGCATCACTGCCCAGCTTCACGGAACCCACGTCGGTCTGGAGCGTCAGGCTCTGGGCGTTGTTCTTCGCCAGGGACTGGGCGGCCCCTTTCTCCACCGTCAGGGTGGTGGAGGCGGCGTCGGGCTGTCCCTCGGGGGTCTCAAGGTTCACCACGAGGTTGCCAGCGGCAATGACGGTGCCTTCGCCATCGGGCGCGGTTCCGCCGGTCTCGTCCTTATCCACAGAGACGTTCGTACTCGCGCCCTGATACACGCCGTCCAGAGTGCCGGTGACGCTGCCATCATCGTCCGGGGCCTCCGGCTTCACCACCAGCGCGCCGTCGGCGCTCTCCGTGACCGTCCAGGGCCCTGTCCCGTCTAACTGGTAACCGACGGGAATATACGCCTCATCAGGCGCGGCATTGTAGAAGGTTCCCCCTCTGACAGTGCAAGTGAATTCCGCATTATTGGGATTCGCAGGCATCATATGGTCAATGGCCTTCGCGCCATTTGCGCTGGTGAAGGTGCCGTCGGTAATATTGACCCGCAGCCCAAGATCACCAGTTGCACTCTCATTATACCAGTTGCTCACCAGCAGCAGGGCGGAGCCATTGGACCGGGGGCCACTGCCGGAGCCGGGATACCCTTCCTCAATATCGCTCTTTGTGGCAGTTCCGGTGATCGTGCCGCCGCTGATCTCGATGTCGCCCATGAGGGCATGGATTCCGGTCAGGCCGGTGATCGTGCCGTCGGAAATCTCCAGCTTGCCTTCTGCGGGAAAGAAAATAGCTGCACTTTCCTCACTAATCAGTGTGCCGCCGGTCACGGTGAAATTCTCTTGTGCAAGGGTATTGTTTCCGCCTAGAGCAGGAGATTGTGCTCTTACATACGCGGTGCCTCCAAATTCAACATTCGCACCGTTGGAGCAGGTAATACCATAGCCAACTTCATTGACAAAAGAACCGCCGGTAATCACGGTGTTGGTAGAAGTATTGGCGCCTCCCCGGCAGATCATTACCGACCAACCGCTATCAGTCGCACCGGTTTCAAACGTGCCGCCCTCAATGGTCATCTCAGCCAGATTCAGAATCGTCGGCGCGAATGTTCCCGCTACGGTGTTATAGGTGCCGCTTTCAATGACCATGGTTCCGCTGTTTTCAATGGCAGAAAGGTCACCCTTGGTACCTGTCGTTTTCGTTTTGGAGACAGTCATGTTCTGCAGTGTCACATGCGCTCCCGCGCTGCAGGAAATACCTCCATATGCGCCCTGCACTGTGCCACCCATCAGCGTAACATTGCCCGCTTCAATCTGAAATGCCCAGTCCGCGCTGGCTGAAGTTAACGTATATCCGGCAAAATCAATGGTAAAGGTCACGCCGGGTTTATTGATCGTCACTTTTTCACAGCCATCAATCGGTCCCCGCAGCACAATGGTCTGACCAGTAGTCACTGCCGTAATAGCATCGGCCAGGGTCGCGTGCTGGGTGCCGTTTATCTCGGCCTCGCCGTCCGTCACATTCGTCGGCTCCGGCGTCAGCGTTTCCACCGGCGTGGTCTCCGTAGGCGTGACCGTGGGTGTCGTGATGACCGGCGTCTCGGTCCCATCAGAGGTGTCGGTCTCGTCCCCGGTCTCGACTGGGATGGTCGCATCTTCCCCGCCGCCCTCGGTGCCGTCCTCTGACACGGGGATCTGGGCCTCCTGCTCCGGCTCCTGGGTCTCCCCGGTGGCCAGAGCCGCAGTAGGCAACAGGGACAGCGCCAGGATCAGCGCCATCAGGCTTGCCAATATTCGTTTTCTCATGTTTTTCGTTCCTCCTAATGTTGATTCATAAGCCCCCTCCGGGGCTGAGGTCACATTTGGTTGCGCCGCCCACCCGGCGGTGCGCTGCTCCGAGCCGCAGGCATGCTCTGCCAGCAGTTCCAGGCAAGGACAGCAGGCTGGCCGCGGCGGTATGGAGCGGCCGCCCTCCGCCAGATGGGTGAGATACCGCTTGATATCTTCCGGTGTGCTCTGGTGGCTCACCTGCATCTGCATGTCTCCCGCCTGTTGTTATAGACAGAATAGTTCTTTTGTCCTCCCGGTTTGGAATTTTCGCTGCAATTCAGGTTTATTTTAGCATCCATCATATTATTTTGCAAGTATGAACTTCTTATATTGGCGCGCAACAGACAAGGCCGGCTGAAAATACATCAGGTGGCCTGTTTCGGTGCGTATTTTTGCCGCCCATTGAGGGCGGCTTTTTGTCTATATCGAGGGGCGGGATGCCTATGGTCCTTCCAGGCGCGGGTTCGTTCCTTGGTGACAGGGCCGCCGTCCAGGAAAGCGGCAAACTGACGCAGGTGCCGCAGATAGTTCTCAATGGTGCCGGCGCTGCGCTCCTCCCGCCGCAGATGGCTTTGGAATTGCTGTATGTGCTCTATTGTGATGGCCTGTTTTTGCATGGGATCCTCCTCTCATAAAACAGAATGTCCTGTTTCATTGTACTGCATGGGAGGAACCTTGTGCAGTATGAAAACACGGCAGATTCCGCGGGCCCCATCATCTGACCCAGACCAGGAAAAACCAGAGCGAAAGCAACGGAGTGGACAACCTCCTTCCGTCAGCAATTCTTGAGCAAACAGTATCAAAATAGCGCAGGAGTGGGACAGAAAGCAGCACCTCTTCCGGCCAGACAAATCTTTCACACGCAGGAGGTCGCGGGTTCCACGTCCAGCAGTCTCCAGCAAGTCCAGCAAATGGAATAGATGCCGTAGGCGCAACGCCTACGGCATCTATTCCATTTTTACATCTTCAAAGACTTTGGCTGTAAGTTGTCCTGCACGATAATAGAGTTCACTGACTTCTCCCCGCCTGTCTCCTATCAGCACAATGCAGCTACTTTGCTTCGATTTAGAATCATTTTATGGCTGGCTCCATATGTTGTCCACCCGTATCCTATGCTTTAAAAATATTTTTTAAGTTTTTCAAAATTTATAAAACCTGCACTGCCGTTCCCGTGTCTCATTACCTGGAAGGGAAAAATGGCCCTAAAAAATGTGAAATAGCAACAGGAGAGAGGTGGGGCAGTGTTGTGACAATCCGGATTTGTTCGGACAGACCCGTAATATCCGCGCATCAGCAATATTTTAGCACATTGAAAGAAACCAGATAGGAGGAAGATTTTTATGAAACATCACGCCATACATACATTCGCCGCGTATCTATGCGCTTTTGTGCTGCTGCTATCACTGATGCCGACAGCCCTGGCGGTCCAGCCTGCTGCCGTCGGGGCCGCCCGGTCAGACCGCGGCTTGACGCTCTTTGAGACACCGGAGGGGAACTATGATCTGGTGGCGGTAGAAGGATACCTGCTTCAGTATCAGGACGGCACAAAAGAGGACCAGCGCACCTTGACCGTGCGGACATATGACCCGTCATACCGGCTGTTGGAGCGGAGGGTTCTGGACATTGAACTGCAGGACATCGGCGGTGTATTCTCTGGCCGTGACTATAACTTCGTGGTTTTCGGCCAAGAGAACCGGGAAGAGTCCCGCACCAAAGAGGTGCTGCGGGTGGTAAAGTATACCAAGGACTGGCAGCGCTTGGACGACGTCCGCATCTCTGATGTCAACAGCGTGGAAGTGGTGGGCTCTGGCGGCAATCTCAGTTTTGCCGAGGCGGACGGGATGCTGTATCTTCACACCTCCCACACGATGTTCCGCAATCTCAGCGACGGACTGAATCACCAGGCCAACTTGAGCATTACGATCCGTGAATCGGATATGTCCGTCACCGAAAAGGTGGATTTTGTCTCCAATCCATCAACCGGCTATGTCTCCCACTCTTTTGCACAGGACGTCATTCTGGACAGTCAAGGCCGCTTGGTGACGCTGGACAACGGTGACGCATACCCCCGGGGTGCCTATCTCCATCGCTATGCTGGAAACAGTTTTTCTGATCGGGGAGAGGGGTTCCTTCTGGCGGAGTGGGATGGCGGCATCGGTGTCAATCAGGTGGGTGCCGCAACGACCGCCCTTGTGGAAACCAGCCAGGGTTATCTCAGCGCCTGGATTGACTCCGGGAAGGGGGCGGCGCACCAGGGGAGTGATCCCTATAACGCATATCTGGCGTTTACGCCAAAGGATCGGTTTGCCCAGTCTGCCACAGTGACAACCCGCCTTACAGATTTTTCCGCTGGCGCCATGGAGAGTGCCGGATTTGTCTATTTGGTGCCCACGGGGCCGGATAGCGGCTGGGTTCTCTGGTATACTACCACAAAAAATGGATCCTACTACAACGGCGACTATCAACTTTACTATGCTGTGTACAGCGCGGACGGCTCTCTGGGAGAAGTTCAAGACCTGGGGCTGGTTCCTATGCCTTATAACGGCCCCATCTATACGGGGGGGCATTTGCTATGGGCCTCCAGCAGCGAGGATCTGGAGGCGCTGCGCTTCTGCACGTTGGATGAGAGCGGCCTGAAAATCTATCAGGCGGACGGCGCTGTTATTCCCAACGCTGATGAGGAAATCCGCTATCCCGAAGAAGGAAATGAAGATGCCGCCCCTGTCACGCCGGGCCCAAAGCCTGAGCGCACCTCCGGCAGACTGAATACCTTTGACGTGGGAGGCAATCTGGGCGCAGTGGTTGATACAGGCGGGACGCTCTGGGTCTGGGGCGATGGCGGCGACGGTGAACTTGGCCCGACCGTAGACGCCTCAGCGTATGGCGTCCATACGGACACACCCATCCCCGTGATGGAGGATGTGGCCGCTGTGGCCTGTGGCCTGTCCCACATAGCGGCTATCAAGGCCGACGGCACACTCTGGACTTGGGGAGATAACACCTACGGCCAACTGGGAACCGGATCCCAAACCAATGAGCGCTATCAGAATCCAGCCAATTTCATGGAGCATATCTATCGTTGCACTCCTACAAAGGTGCTGGACCATGTAATCGCTGTCAGTGCTGGCCAGTTTTTTACTGCTGCTGTCTGTTCTGACGGAAGTCTGTGGATGGCCGGGCAGAATCAGAGCGGACAGTTTGGCAACGGCAGCCGGGCAGGCTCTCTCACTTTTGTTCAGGTGATGGACAGCGGCGTCAAGGATGTGGCCTGCGGCGATGAACATACCCTGATCTTGATGACCGATGGCACACTGCTGGCCTGCGGCAAGCCTATCAGCGGCCAGCTGGGCAACGGCAGCACGCTGGACTTTAACCAGCCAGTCCGAGTCATGGACGGCGTGTCCGCGATGGATGCCGGCGGGGACTTTTCCGCCGCCGTGAAAGCCGATGGTACCCTGTGGACCTGGGGCTGCAACCTGTACGAAGCCCTGGGGTTTGGAAAGGGCGGGGACGCCCAGGACGAGTATGGCAGCATCCAGACCCGGCCGGTACAGGTGATGGACAACGTGGCCGCGGTCACCTGTTCCAGCAATACCCACATGATGGCCATCAAAACAGATGGCAGCTTGTGGTCCTGGGGGGACAATACCCAGGGCGTCGTGGGCAACGGCGGGAGCTCCAACAGCGTCAGCGCGACTGGCGTAAACGTCCAGAATGTTCCGGTCCAGGTGCTCACGAATGTAGTGGATGCCAAGGTGAGCGGCACGAACGCTATGGCGGTCCGCAAGGACGGATCGGTTTGGGTATGGGGGCGCGCAACGTTGACCGGCGGCGCCTGCGATGCGTTGGATCGCTTCCGCCAGCCCATGCAGAGCCGCCCCTATGAAATGCCGGGGTTAACCTGTGCCCTGGAAGAAGCCGCCCTCGCTGAAAACACAGGCGAACAGCTTCCTGCGGTGCAGGGGGACCGTCCAGGTTCCCCTGCAGAAACCGTCACGTCCTTTGGGGATGTACCTGGCACGCATTGGGCCGGGGCATTCATCCAGGACGCCGTGGAACAAGAAATTGTCAACGGCTATCCTGACGGGACGTTCCACCCCTCGGAGCCAGTCACCTATGCCCATTTCAACACCATGATTGCCAAAGCATTTTACCCGAAAGAAATTGAATTCGACCAGGGAGGCCGCTGGTGGGCCGCCTATGTTGCGCTCAACAGTACCCATGGCCTTTTGGATGGAACCACCCTCTGGGACACCCATGTACAGGACGGCTCTTATGATGGGCTTATCAATGAACCTATTAACCGCTACGATATGGCAGTGATGATGTATAACCTGCTGCTGGATCAAGGGGCTCCGCTGCCCGATGATAGACTTTGCGTAAAGATCCGGGCAGAAATTGCAGACTGGGCGGCCATTCCTACAAAATATCAGCGAGCAGTGGAAGTCTGCTATGCATTTGGACTTTTGACAGGATACAGCGGCGGCACCTTTTCCGGTTCCGGATCGATGACACGGGCTGAAGGATGTGCTGTCATCGCTCGGTTGCTGGCGCGTTAAAACGCATGACCTGTGGGGAGTTCCTGCGCCTGTGCTTCATCCGGGATGCTGAAGAGACGGTGCTGCCAAGGAACCTGGTTCGGCTCGTTCTGGAACATTTTCGGCGCAGAACCAAACACAATTCATTTCCTGTTTCTGAAGTCTCAAAGGCTCCGCCTAAACCATAACCTGGTTCAGATGGGACGCACAGTGCCGGAAAGATATGGGCTGCCTGCGCCCTGGGGCCGCCGGCAACAGGGGCCAAACTGCTTTTCAGAACTTCTGAAAAGGATTACAAGTCCCCGCCCATACATAGAAAAAACTGGGCGAACCATACGCTCCTGTGCGCACCTTTTCATATCTATAAAGGGGGGCCTATTCTTCGTCAGGCAGCGTCATGGTCAGGGCACAAGTGATGCCAGGCATCTGATAGGGTCGGGACTGTATCGGTTGCCGGAACTGGTCCAGCGCATCTGTGGCACCTCCAGTAGCGGTGGATCGCCCCCAGACCCAGACACTGCCATCTGTCTTGACGGCCATCCCGTTTGTGATGCTGCATTTTGCGGCGGCCACATCCGTGAGGATCTGCACCGGCGTGTTTTGAATAGCAACCCCTGTCGTACCGACGCTGTTGGTGCCGCCGCCATTCCCCACGGTCCCTTGCTGGTTCGCCCCCCATACCCACAGTGTGCCGTCTGTTTTCACCGCCATTGTGTTTTGACCGCTGCAGCTGACAGCAGAAACATTGTCCATGACCTGGACGGGAATGGCCTGCAGGTACCCATGCTCGTCCTGGAGGTTTCCGCCCTTGCCAAAACCCAAAGCCTCATAGTAGTTGAGGCCCCAGGTCCAGAGGGTGCCATCCGTTTTGACAGCGGCACTGACAAAACCGCCTGTGTCAATTTCCGCTACATCTAGCATGATCTGGATGGGTTGGAGTGATGGGTTCTGTGTCCCGTCTCCCAGCTGACCATATGTGTTATCGCCGCAGGCCCAGAGGGACCCATCCGTTTTCAGGATCAGCGTATAGTTGTTGCCGCAGGCCACATCCTTGACGCCGCTGTCCATCACTTGGACAAAGACGTCAGAGCCCTCGCTCGTGCCGTTTCCAAACTGCCCGTTCCCATTTCCTCCCGCCATCCACAGACTTCCGTCCCTGCGCACAGCGGCGGTGGTGTATTGGCTGGCACTGATAGCCGTGACCTGATCCAGTACTTGGAGAGGGGCATCCGAATAGGTGTGCTCCATCAGATTCCATTCATCCAGATAGGACTGGTTCCCCATGTCCCCGGTGCCGAGTTGTCCATATTCATTATTTCCCCAGGTCCAAAGCGTTCCGTCCGTTTTGATGGCAGCAAGATGCGATAAGCCGCAGACAACAGCATATGTGTCTTCCAAGACAAGGATCGGCGTGTCGGAATGGGCGCCAGGACCGCCGGGGGGAACTTGGCTGCCAAGTTCCCCGTCTCCGATGTCGCCCCAGGCCCACAGCATACCCTCCGCATCGATTGCCGCACCTAAGTTGCCTCCTGTATCGAAGGCTTCCTCCACAACGGAGACGGGCGCTGGCGCTGCTTGGTGGAGCACAATGCCGCCGGTAACCGCGCCAGCCAGGATGATCCCAGCCAAGCCCAGAGCACCCTTGTGGGCCAATATTCCCCCCAAAGCATGGGCAGCGCCGCCGCCGGCCGAGGCGGCCCCGCCACCGGCGGCCACGCTGCCCGCGGATGCCGCTGATACCCCTGCGGCGCTCTCCACGGCTGTGGTTGTTCCGGCTGCAGCCGCACCTCCCCCTATTGATCCGGAAACCGTACTACCCAATGCGGTAGTCCCGGTTGCGGCCGTAATGCCGGCGGCAGTCCCAGCAGCGCCAGCGAGGACTGTTTGGGCAAGTGCTTGGGATGCGGAGGCATTCAGGCCACCCAACAGGGCGTCCTTCTGCAAGAAGTACAGCAAGAATGGGACTGCGCCATAGAGTTTGATACCCTGTGCAGCGTACTGCTCCACACCCGCCTTGATGGCTTTCCTGGCGTAGTTCAGACGACTTTTGATGGTGCCCTCCGACGTTTCCAAGGCTGCAGCGATATCCTTTACGCTCATCTCCTCGTAGTAGAACATCAGCACACACTGGCGTTGGGGCGGCGGCAGCTGATCAACCAGATCCACGACCATCCGCCGGGTTTCATCGTTATCCAGAGCCTTGTCGGGCACAGTCTGGTCGTCCAGATTCTCAAAAGTGTCCAAAAGGCTGTGGCCTTCGTCATCTTCCGGGATCTGTACTTCATGGCGTCCCCGTGTAAGCACGTTCCGGCAGTAGTTAGCGGTCATAGCGGAGAGCCAACCCCAGAACGCATCCGGATTTTGAAGCCCATCTAATTTGGTGAGCATGGAAATCAGAACTTCCTGCGTGGCATCCAGTGCGTTCTCTTCGTTTTTCAGCATCTTGATACAATGGTAGTATACCCGGTTCTGCGCCGCTAGGACAAGTTCCTCCTGGGCTGCAGTGTCACCGGATAGACACCGGCAGATCACCGGAGACACATTTGGCATGTTCACAATGCTACCTCCCAATCCCTACCTAAAATCTGTCGATTATGATGATTTGAACACATTCTACGGCTAAAAAATACGGCTGTCAATTTATATCCTCTAGAATGATTTGGAGGTACATCGGTTGGGGAATAGATTGACAGCGTGCGTATGACCCCTTATACTGAAATGGTAGGAATCAACAGAGAAGCAAAAAAATAACCGGCGCTTTTGTGTAAAAATGCACGAATCGTCATACCCGACACAAATGAGAAGGAGGCGAGGAAACCCCATGAAACAGATGGTATGTTCCGTATGTACCTATACCTACGACGAGGCTAAGGGCATCCCGGAGGCGGGGATCGCGCCCGGCACCAAATGGGAAGACCTTCCAGACGACTGGCGGTGCCCCTGGTGTGGGGCTGAAAAGGAGATGTTCCGGGAGAAGGACGCGGCATCGGCCGCGCCAGTGCCCGAACCGGCAGAAAAACCCCATGTGGAGCAGGAACTTTCCCCTATGGAATTGAGTATCATCTGCTCCAATCTGGCACGGGGCTGTGAGAAGCAGTACCTGCCGGAGCAGGAGCAGGGGTTCCGGGAGCTGGCAGCCTTCTTCCGTGCGAAGGCGGAGCCGGCGCCGGAGGCGGACACAGAGAAACTTCTGGAGTTGGTTGCGCTTGATCTGTCTGCCGGGTATCCTTACGCCAATAGTGCAGCCTCGGAGGCGTCGGACCGAGGGGCGCTGCGGGCCTTGGCATGGAGTGAGAAGGTCACCAGAATGCTCCAGTCCCTGCTGACCCGCTATCAGGCGGAAGGGGAGCGGATGCTGGAGAACACCGGCGTCTTTGTCTGCTCTGTCTGTGGATTTGTCTATGTGGGGGACGCGCCGCCGGAAATTTGTCCGGTGTGCAAAGTCCCCAGTTGGAAATTCGACCGTGTGGAGAGGAGGGCGTAGCGATGGCGGAAAAATATGCAGTGAGAAATCTCCGGCTCTGTACCAAGGACTGCCTGTGTTTATACGTCTGCCCAACCGGGGCCACTGATACAGAGGACAGCATCATTGATGTGACCAAGTGCATTGGATGCGGCGACTGCGCGGAGGCCTGCCCCTCCTCGGCGATCTCCATGGTACCAAAACAGATGCCGCCCCAGCAGGCCAAGGAGGACAGGGTGGTGGAGGTTCTGCGGGGGCTGATCCAGAGCAAGGCCCGGGCAGAAACGATTGCCGCACAACTTCCGGACGCATTGAGCGCGGCAGTGGAGAGGTCCAGCCGCCTGATGGCGGAGGACCTGTGCCGGGAGGCGGGCTTTATGCTGCCTCAGAGTGAGAACACGAGGGTGCTTTTGGAGCAGTTGATGCACTATCCGGGCATCCCGGCCGAGGTGGTGGACACCCTCCTGAAAAGCATCCCGTTCCCGCAGCGCGGCGCGCAGGAAACTAGGAAGCAGACGGAGCGGTGGAAATGTTCCACCTGCGGCTTTATCCATGATGGACGGATGACGCCAGATTTTAAGTGCCCGATCTGCGGACGGGGAGCGGATCAATTTGTAAAGATGGAGGACGCCCCCGCCTAATACACTGGGGCAACGAATGATGGCCCGCGGATTTTGTAAACTGCCTGCCGGTTACAGCCGGCAGGCAGTTTTTGCAAAAACAAGCCCGCTGTGTGGTGTGGACACTGCCGCCGGATCGGCCTATGAAAAAATTGCGGAGGGACACGGAAACCGGCTCGCAGTGGCAAAAACCATATGGATGAAGGAGAGCGGATGCTCTGTCAGGCCATTGGAATATGACGTGCTTTCACGGCTTCCATAAATTGATCCATGCGGTTATAGATTGTTATTTTCTGCCGATTGATGTAGAATGGAACCAATTAGATTGCTTTGAAGTATCTGTGGAAAGGGTTGTGTTCCATGAAAAAGTTTGCTGCTGTCGGGAGAAAAATAATTGTTTTCCTCCTGCCGCTGATCTGCGGTATGGTTGGCCTTGTGGGGCAGTCGGGAGAGTCCTTTCTGGACGCGCTCTATCAGTGTGTGGGGATGTATCTGATGAACTATGGGGATACGCCGCCAAACCTGTGGGTGGAGATTGCCCGATGGACCGCCCCTCTGATTACGGCCAGCTGGGTGGTGATGGCCATTGGCGTCCTGCGCCGGGTGCTGGGCAACTGGCTGCGTTATTTTCGGGAGGACAGTGTGGCGGTATACGGCACAGGGACAGCCAAGTCCGTCCTGTTACAGCAGTTGGGCCGCCGGGGCGTGGACGGAGGGAAGGAGCTGGTTCCCGCACACCGGTATATCCTTGTGGACACGGAGACGGAAAATTTTGCCTTCTACCGGGAGCACCGGAGGGAGCTGGCCGGGCGGCCGGTGTATTTGCAGTGCCGCTCTCTGTCCGCCCAGTCCAACACAGAGGCGCTGCTGCGGTTTTTCTGCCCGGAGGAGAATGCCGCCCGCCTGTTCTGGCGTCAGCGGGGCATGTATGAGTTATCCCGCCGGCAGGGACATCACTTGCAGATCGTCTTTCTCGGGTTTGACAAACTGGGGGAGGAACTTCTGCTGCGCGGGCTGCACAACAACCTGTTCTCGCCAGACCAGTCAATTGCATACCACATTTTTGGCGCGTCGGACCGCTTTGCGGCAGTGCACCGGGGCATTGCCCAGATCGAGGATCCTGTCGTGTTCCACCAGGAGCCCTGGTATACCCAACTTCCGCTGCTGGAGGAGGCTGATCTGCTGCTGGTTCTGGAACAGACAGGGCAGGCGAAGCTGCTGGAGGAACTGCTGCTGGCCACCACGCGGCAGGAGATCGACGTTTTTTCCGGGGACGCCCTGGCCGACAGCCCGCTGGCGAAGCACCCGCGGCTGCGGCTGTTCGCCTGGGAACAGGCGGCCCTTGATTTGAAGGTTGTTCTGGATGACCTGCTCCTGGCCAGGGCCAAGGCCATCAACCTGCGCTACAGCCACCTGTATGCCGGCGTGGCAGAGACAGCGGAAAACCGGGAGGCGGAGTGGGCGAAACTGGACGCCTTTACCCGGGAGTCCAACATCAGTGCCGCAGACTACCACCTGGTGCGTCTGGACATGCTGGCGGCTATGGGGCTGCCGGCATCGGCGGAAAAACTCCCCCCGGAGACCATGGAGCTGCTGGCAGAGCTGGAGCACATTCGCTGGTGCCGGTATCATTATCTCAACAACTGGACCTTTGGCCAGCCGGAAGACGGCAGGCGGAAGGATCCGGCCCGGCGGGTCCACAGGGACCTGATACCCTATAGGGATCTCACGGAAGCGGATCGTGAGAAGGACCGGGAGAACATCCGCATCCTCCTTTCAGTGGAGGGGAGCCCGCTGTAAATGCTGCGTCTGTGTCCGGCAGCCTGCGAAACATTCGGCCGTAGACAGGTCAGCGTTTGATCTCTGTTCATTTTGGGAGGTGCCCTGTGAAACATTTTGTCTTTATCAGCTATCATCATGACTCCTCAGCCCAACTTGTGGAGCACATTGTCCAGGCGCTGGAGCGTGAGGGAATCCAATGCTGGTATGCGCCCCGGGATGTAACATCCAAATATGCCGGGGACATTGTGCGCGCCATTGATGAATGTAAAGTTTTTCTGCTGATTATGAATCAGTACTCCACCTGCTCGGAGCATGTACTCAATGAGATCGACTGCGCTTTTAATCGGTTCCATCATAAAGAGGATATCCGTCTCCTCCCCTTCCGAACCGACAAGGAGAGCATGTCGGATGATGTAAAATACTATCTGGGGCGTATCCACAGCCTGGATGGGTCCGAGCCGCCTGAGGAGGAGCGGATCGCTACCCTGGTCTCCCGCATTGCCTACTGGCTTCAGGAAGAGGAGGACGACGGCCCTGTCCAGAGGGCGAAAGGGGTGAGGGACGGCTCCCAGCCACAGGCAGGGGAGATCCGAAGCACCTCCCTGACCTACAACACGAACTTTGTGGGCCGGGAGGCGGAGCTTGAGGAGATGCACCGGCTGCTTCGGGGAGAGAACAATAAACTCTTCCTTTTCGGCACGGGTGGAATGGGAAAAAGCGAACTGGCCCGGCAGTATCTGCGCAAATTCCAGGGCGAGTACACCACAGTGGTGTGGCTGACCTACAATACCGATATCCAGGACATGCTCATCTCTGACCAGTTCCTCCACATCCGCGGCCTGGAGAGCGAGAAGCAGGATCTGACCACCCCCCAGGCGAGGGAGTCCTTCTATGACAAAAAACTGAACTATCTCAAGGAGCATTGCAATCAGGACACCTTGTTGGTGGTGGACAATCTGGATACCCAGGATCCCCGGCTCTCCCAGTTACTGGAGGGGCGCTACTCCATGATTATTACCTCCCGCATCAGCCGCGAGAAGGATGGGTATCAGGAGTTGGCCGTCCGCCCTTTGGACCGGTGGGAAGATCAGCTGGCCCTGTTCAGGAAGTTTTACAAACGGCCCCTGCAGCCGCAGGAGGAGGCGGCACTGACGGAGGTGTTCCGCCGTATCGGCTTTCATACCTACGGCATCCAATTGCTGGCCAAGCAAATGCAGGCCTCCCATCTCGCTCCTTCCGCCATGCTGGACTACCTCCGCGGGGCCCCGGGGACGGCCCAGCGCCGCACCCAGATGGTAATGGATCATGTGATGGAGGTCATGCAGCAGATTTTTGATCTGAGCGGCCTCACCCCGGAGAAGGTATCCATTCTAAAAAACCTGGTACTTCTTCCGGTGGAGGGGGTGGAGACGGAGCTGTTTTTTGATTTAACGGAGTTAGAGGACTTCATGCTGTTGGACGAACTGATTGACAGCAGTTTTATCCAGTACAACTCCATTTCTGATGTAATCTCCCTCCATCCGCTGATGGCGGATACGATTGTACGGAAAAATCCCGGATTTGTACAGGACTGCCAGGTCTATGTGGATAACCTTGCCCAGCGGCTGAGCCAGTTCACCCACTACAAATACCGGGAGAAACAGGTGCTGATCTCCCTGGGAGAGAACTACTATCTCAAGTGGTGTGACCCTTCCCTGCCCTTCAATGTAAACTTCATGGAGCGGCTTGCAGAGGCCTATGCAGAGTACTTCATGCGGGACAAGAGCATTGCCATTTTTGAGCGGCTGATTGCGCTCCACCCAGATCCCGTCCGGGAAAGTTGGTATCACTACTACATTGCCAATCAGCGGCGGTGTCTGGAACAGTATGACCTGCTTTCCCAGGAGGCTGCCCGGTCGCTGGAGATCATCGAAGCAGTCCCCCAGTCCCCGGAGAGGGACCGGCAGCTCTCCCTGTCCTACTCTATGATGGGGTGGGCCAGGAACAACGAGAACCGCCTGGAAGAGGCTGACCGCTATTTCCAGCAGGCCCTCCATCTTCGCCTGGAGATCCTTCCTGATGGGGATCCTCTCATTGCCTGGGCCTACTACAACCGGGCTGAAGTGCTGATGAAAATGGGGCGGCTGGAGGAGGCTGTAAAGGGATACGAAGAGGCCATCCGGCGATTCGAGGCCGTTGACGAAATTGGCATCTGCGTGCCTGCCTATCTCAGTGTGGCAGAGGCGTACCTGGAACTCGACGACATACCGGGGGCGGAGCGGGCCCTCTCCCAGGCTTTTGCCTATGAGTATGCATATTACGGCGAGGAGAACTGCCGCAACTACTGGCTCTATGATGTAAAGGCCAAGCTGTTAGTCAGGCAGGGCAGGGACGAGGAAGCCCGGGAGTATCAGCAGATGGCGCAGCGTGCACACCAGAAATACCTGGATGCGCAGTGATTTCTCCTGGACGATCCCCGCGCACTGGCCGTTATTCTTCAGCCGAGACCGGATACCCAGAGGAGAGAGGTACTGCCGGCCTTTGCATGATCCCTTTTGAACCTATGCCGAGCGCATATTGTTTCCCCGCCAAAAACCCGGTATGATAGGGAAAAAGCAGGATTCTATCAGAGGAGGGATGGTTTTGGGGAATTGGAGTCACGGGAAGCCCATCTGCTACAACTGTTTTCAGGAACGGGCGAGCGGCGAGGGTCCCTGCCCCCACTGCGGGTTTGACCTAGCGGAGAATGAGAAGAAGTTCCCGGTAGCCCTGCGGGCCGGGACGGTGCTGAACGGCCGGTACATCATCGGTCGAGTGCTGGGACAGGGCGGCTTTGGCATTACGTATTTAGCCCTGGACACGCAGCTGAATGCGAAAGTGGCGATCAAGGAGTTCATGCCCAACGACATCGCCACACGCATC
>CAJFQQ010000038.1 GCA_904419145.1 uncultured Oscillospiraceae bacterium
CTTTAAGACCTACATCGCCAACCACGGCGGGCGGGTCAGCGTGGAGGACACCCTGAATGTGATGATCCCGGTGCTGCGAGCTTTGACGGCGGTGCACCAAGAGGGCTTTATCCACCGGGACGTGACACCGGACAACATCTACATCACCAAGGACGGCATAGTAAAACTGCTGGACTTCGGTTCTGCGAGATACAGCATTGGTGACAAATCCAAGAGCCTGGACGTGATTTTGAAGGTGGGCTACGCGCCCAAGGAGCAGTACATCCGGCGCAGCCGCCAGGGCCCGTTTACCGACGTATATTCCTGCGCGGCGTGTTTCTATGCGGCTCTCACAGGATTCCTGCCGCCGGAGAGCCTGGAACGGCTGGATCACGACGAGCTGGTGCCGGTATCCCAGTGTGGGATCGAGATCCCGGAGTATCTGGACAAGGCGATTCTCAAGGGTTTGGCCGTCCAGCCGGAGGACCGGTTCCAGAGTGCCGCAGAATTCCTGGAGGCCATTGAAAACCAGCAGGTGGTGGAGGTGTCCGCCTCCCAGACCGCAGCGGCCCAGCCGGGGAAGAAAAAGGTCAAGCCCGCCCTCATCGCCGGCATCGCCGCAGTGGTGGTATTATTGGCGGCAGCGGGGGCCTTTTTCGGCAGCGGGGGCGAGGAGGAGGCGGGAGAGGACGCCCCGCCGCTCCACCAGGCGGAGGTGCCTGCGGTTACCATTGCCGGGCAGGAATACAGCACCGACGAGCGGGAGCTGGATTTGGAAAACAGGGGGCTCACCGATGCGGATATTCAGGATATCCGGTATATGGTAAATCTGACCAGCTTGAATTTAAATGGAAACGCTATTACAGATCTGACGCCCCTCTCGTCCCTGGCAGAATTGAGGACCCTCCGCCTGCGGCAGACGGATATCAGTGATCTCTCGCCTATTGCCGGCCTTACTAATCTGGAGTATCTGGAGCTGGAGGACAATCGGAATCTGGTGGATTTCTCACCTCTGAAGGGGCTTTCCAACCTGAGGACGCTGTATTGCTTCGGGTCGCTCAACACGGTGTCGGATCTGTCCTTCCTTGCCGGACTGACAAACCTCCAGGAGCTGCAGGTCAACAATGCCATGGGCATCACCGATCTCAGCCCCCTGGCCGGCCTGACAAACCTCCGCAGCCTCTATATCAACGGGGATGGCAGCGGCTCTAACGCCGTGGTGGCCTCTGACCTGGATGCTTTCGCGGGCCTGACCAACCTCCAGACCCTCGGGCTGCATGTCTCCGGTTTGGAGGATCTCAGCGCCCTGGAAAACCTGACGCAGCTGCAGAACCTGACGATCTACGGGACCCAGAACAGTCCGGATCTGACCCCTCTGGGCAGCCTGACCAATCTGCAGGAGCTGCAGATCAGCTGCAGCGGCCAGGACGAGGGTATATTTGCCGAGGATCTGTCCTTCCTCTCCAATTTGCAAAACCTTACTTATCTGCGCCTGGATATTTCCGGGCTGAAGAGCTTTCAAGGCCTGGAGGGGCTCACAGACCTCACCAACCTGATGGTGGGAGGCGACTTTTACATCACCGACCTCTCGCCTATGTCCGGTTTGACGAAGCTGCGGGACGTGTACCTGGGCCAGGGGGGCAATTCCTTTGGCCTGGAGGACTTCACCGCCCTGTCCGGCCTCACCAGCCTGGAGAGCTTGACCATCGACGCGGATGCCAAATCCCTGAAAGGCCTGGAGACCTTGACGCATCTTAAGACGCTGAATCTATACGGTTCCAGGCTGTATACGGACCTGTCCCCCCTATCGACCCTGACGGAATTGGAAACGCTGTATCTGCCAAACGGCAACGCCTATGACATGCCACCCTTGGACACTAGCGGTTTGGAACAGCTTACCAGTCTGCGGCAGCTGAGCCTATTCGGCGATATGACCAGTTTTGATTTCCTCCGATCTCTGCAGAATTTGCAGACACTGGAGATCTACAACTGGAGCCCCAACGGGGAAAGTGTCCCATCCCTGGCTCCTTTAGGGGAGTTGTCCAACCTCACCAGTCTAACGGTCTACTGTTCGGCTCTTCTGGATGACCTGTCCTTCTTCCGGGGCCTCACCAATCTGCGCTCCGCTGCGATCAATCTGGACCGGGACGGCCCGGTCCACGATTTGGAGCCGCTTCGCAATCTTACCAATCTTACCTCCTTGGAGGTTATGGGGAGTGAATGTATCACGGACTGGTCGGCCGTGGAGCATGTGCCAAACGTGTCTGCTTCTTGAGAAACGCTATCGGTGTGGGAATACGGGGCAATCCGGTGTTGGATTGAGGAAGATAGGAGGCGGTACGGCCGGCAAGATGCTCCGTGGCTCTTGGCAAAGGAATAAAAGCACCCCGCATTTCTCCCTTGGCGCCGCGGCGACCGGGCCTGATTAGACCTTGCCGGTTTTGCGCGGATGAGTTTGAATGCATGGCGGTCCCCTCGATCAGCTCTCCACGGCTTCCGCCACCAGGATGCGGATCCGTCCGCCGGCGGAATACCCCAGGTCGTCGTACCAGCCGGTCAGGGTGTAGTCCTCGTCGTTGATGTCTGCCAGTGTTGTGGCATAATACCCCCGGGCGGTGCTGGTGTCCCTGAGCAGGATCTGCACAGTTTCAGCCAGCATGTATTTCTGATTTCCGGCCATCGCATAGAGGTCGGAGAGCTGGGTAAGGGTCACCGACTCCAGCTGCTGCAGGTTGTCGATTTCCCCATTGTCATAGTAGGTGACTGCCCCGCCCTTGCTGACGCTGTAGGCAACAGAGCCGCTCAAGGAATAGCTCTCGCCGTCCAGCAGGTAGGTATAGCTTCCGCTGGTGCTGTCCCCGCCGCCGCGCTCCGCGGTGGTCAGATAGACATAGGTCAGCGTATCTCCGGTGGCTTCATTCAAGATCAGAAGGTCAATGTGCCCATTTTCATCCAGGGAATAGTAGTAGACGTCATCGCTCTCCAACCTGGCGCCGGCCAGGCGGGAGGGGTAGATCCGGGCATAGCCCCCCTCGCTGTCTGTATCCAGGATCTCCACGTCGGCGGCAAATTCATAGCCGGCAAAGGTGGTGCCGTCCTGGCTGACGGTTCCCTCCAGGCTGCGTTTGGAGAGGCTCTTGAGCTGCGTTTCCCCGTTGTTGACGGTTGTCGTCACCGGCCGTCCGGCGGAATAGGTGCTGCCGCTGTGGTAGAAGGTGCGCTCCACGCCGTCGCTGCAGGCCACCCGAGTGGCGATCTGAACGCTGGTACTGCTGGTGCTGGTGGTTGAATCGGCGGCGGCCTTCTCACTGGAGAGGACCACGCCGTAGTATACCATATCGCTCTCCTCCGCCGCAATGACCTCTACCACCTCGCCGTTCATGCCCAGCAGGAGGGTGACAAGATCCCCGCTGGAGAAATCCCCCTGGCTGGAAACCTGGTAGGCGGCAGTGGATGTGCCGAGTTCATAGGTGTTGCCTGCCACGGTGACGGATGTAGGCGCGGCAGAGCTGGGTGAAACGCCGGTGAGCGTCCCGCTGACCCGGTCGCTGTATACCCATACGGTCTGCAGATTCTCATTATATAATATACATCATACCGCTGGACCGATGCCAGACTGGAGACGGTACCGTTGAGATAGATCGTCGCCCCGGCGGAGGAGAAGGGCAGGGACAGACTGCCGCTGGAGGATACCACATAAGGGCCCTTGGTATCGGCGGTTACCAGGGTGGAGTAGTCCACTTCGCCATTGGTTACCGTGTAGCCCAGGGTGGTGCCGTAAACCGTGCCGGAACTGTTGTCGCTGGTCAGCAGGTTGTAGAAGAGCATGACGCAGTCCTGCCGGGTGAGAGATTGCCCCTGGACGGCGTCCACATCATCCAGCAGACCTACTGCAGAGGCCTTTGTCAGCTGGGCCGTGGGATAGGAGCCCGCCAGGGTGCTGGAGTCGTAGCCCAGCATCTTCAAAAGAGCCGTACATGCCTCCTCCAGAGTCACCGGGTTGTCCGGGCGGAAGGTCCCGTCCACATAGCCGCTCATCCACCCCTGTTCCACTGCCAGCTTGATATACTCGCTGGCCCAGTTGTCGCTTTTCACGTCTTTGAACAGAGAGACGCCGCTGCCGGAGCCGATGCTGTCCTTATAGGCGGAGGCCGCGGTCATCATGGCGGCGAACTCTGACCGGGTAATCTGGGCGGACAGGTTCAGGCTTCCGCTGCTGTCCCCTTTCATAATTCCAAGGGCCTGGATGGCCTCCAGGGCCGTGGAGGAACTCACCGCCTGTACCGAAACCGTCCCCAGGGAACCGATCAGGCACAGGGCAAGTACCAGCGCGGCCAGCCGATGCTTTTTCATCATAAAACTCCTTTCTTTTAATCGTAGTGCAGCGCGTCGATCGGGTTAAGACGCGCCGCCTTTTTGGCAGGCAGATAGCCGAACAGGATGCCGATTCCCACCGAGATGCCGAAGGCCAGCAGGACAGCTGCCATGGTGGGGGAAATCGTGAGGCTTTCTTCCATCAGCCGCTCCACCACAACGGATGCTACCAACGATAATCCGTCTCCCAGCAGGATGCCGATGATCCCGCCCAGGGCGCTGGTGGCAGCCGCCTCAATGACAAACTGCTGCATGATGTACCGCTCTTTGGCACCCAGGGATTTCCGAATGCCGATCTCCCGGGTGCGCTCCGTGACGGACACCAGCATGATGTTCATAATGCCGATGCCCCCCACCACCAGGGAGATGGCGGCGATGCCGGCCAGGACGCCTACCAGGAGGTTGATCATACTGGTCATGGTCTCCAGTATCTCCGACATGCTGGTAACCGTGTAGTAGTCGTCGCTGGCAAAAACGGCGTAGAGGGAGGCCTCCAGGGCGGCCACGCTTTCGTCAATATAGTCCTCGTCCCGCATAGTGATTGTGTAGGTGCTGGTTTCGCCGGTGATCCTCTCTGCCGTGGTATAGGGAAGATACAGGCAGTCGTCGCTGCCGCCCTCCTCCAGCTCCTCATCCTGCTGGGCCAGGACGCCTACCACTTCCAGGCTTTGCCCGCCGACCCGAAGGGTCTGGCCAACGGCATTGCCGCCAAAGTAGGCCTGGTTCAGATAGGCGCCGATCACGCAGACCTTCCCTCTGGTGGACATGTCGCTGTACTGGAGTCCCCGGCCCTGGGACACCTCCAGGCGGGCGATCTCGAAATAGTCCTCGCTGACGCCCAGGGAGGAGGTGGTATCCACAGTTTCCGAACCAATTTTCACGAAACCCGCCATTGTCACAGTGGGGGAGCAGAGATCCAGGTATTCGCTGTTTTCCTCTACAATGGCGTACATGTCTTCCGCATCCAGAGAGCGGGTAGCCCCCCGGGACATGACGGTGACGGTGAGGGTATTGGTGCCCATATCGGAGAAGCTCTCCGTGACATAGATCTCCAGGCCGTTTCCCAGCCCTACAATGACGATGACCGCCGCCACGCCGATGATGATGCCCAGCATGGTCAGCAGGGTCCGCACCTTGCTGGAAACAATGTTTTTCAGGGCCAGCTCCAGGGATTCCAGGATGCTCATGCGCTCCTCCCCTCCCCCTCTGATCCGGCGGAGCGGGGGGTAACCACTGCCTCCGGGGCGTCGGAGGGGCCGTCGTAGACTACATGGCCGTCCTCCAGACGGATGATCCGCTGGGCCTGAACGGCAATGGAGTTGTCGTGGGTGATGAGGACCACCGTATGGCCCTGGCGATGGAGATCCTGGAGCATGGAGAGTACCTCCCGGCCGGTGCGGCTGTCCAGGGCGCCGGT
This sequence comes from uncultured Oscillospiraceae bacterium, assembly GCA_904419145.1. Lineage (GTDB taxonomy): Bacteria > Bacillota > Clostridia > Oscillospirales > Oscillospiraceae > CAJFPI01. Next base: position 5,771 of record CAJFQQ010000038.1, read on the forward strand.
GGGCTCATCTGCCAGGATGACCGAGGGATTTCCCACCAGGGCCCGCGCAATGGACACCCGCTGCTGCTGTCCGCCGGATAGCTCCATCGGCTTGTGCCGCCACTTGCTGCCCAGCCCCACCTGCTCCAGGGCCTCCTTGGCCCGCTGCCGGCGCTCGGCCTTGGACACGCCGGCGTACATGAGGGGGACCTCCACATTCTCCACCAGGTTCAGTTTGGGCAGGAGGTTATACTGCTGGAAAATGAAACCCAACAGCTCGTTGCGGATTTCTGCCAGCTGGTTCTTGTTCATCTGCCCCACATCCTGGCCGTTGAGGAGATAGGTCCCCTCCGAGGGGACATCCAGGCAGCCGATGATATTCATGCACGTGGACTTGCCGGAGCCGGAGGAGCCCACGATGGCAACAAACTCTCCCTTGGAGACCTGGAAGGAAATATGGTCGGCGGCGGTCACTGTGGTGTCGCCCATATAGTAGTATTTGCACACCTGCTGAAACTCGATCAGCGCATTCATGGCTGCACCTCCTTAGAAGCCCGGGCCGCCGCCCATGCCGCCACCGCCGCCGGGCATTCCGCCGCCTATACCGCCGGGCATTCCGCCGCCTATACCGCCGGGCATTCCGCCCATCATGCCAAAGCCGCTGTCCGAGGAGCTGGTGGGGATGTAGGCCACGGTATCCCCCTCCTGCAGGCCGGAGGTGATCTCAATGTAGTCGTCGCCGTTGACGCCTGTGGTGACCGGCACGGAGTAGTAGTCCTCGCCGCCCTCTGTGGTGGCCTCCACCAGCGTGCCGTTGGCGGCGCTGGGGGAGTCTGCGGTCACCAGCACCGTGTCCCCGCGGTTCAGGGCGGCGGCGGGAATTGCCAGCACATCTTCCGCGCTGTCCAGCTCAATGGTGGCGTCCACGCTCATGCCGGGGAGCAGGCCGTCCGTCTCGTCAATGCGGATGGTAACCGGATAGGTAGTCGCACTGCCGCTGGAGGTGCCGGCCACACTCACCTTGGTGACTACCCCCTCGTAGACCGTGTCCTCCACAGCGTCAGCCACAATGCTCACCGTCTGCCCGACCTCGATATTGGCGATATCCAGCTCATCCACGCTGAGGGTCATGGTGAGATAGCTCAGGTCGTAGATGGTACACAGCACCTCGCTGGCCTCGGTGGTCTCACCGGCATTGTAGTTCTTATCCACAATGGTTCCCTTGATCGGGGAGGTAATGGTGTAGTCCTCCAGCTGCTCGGTCTGGTTTTCATAGGAGATTTCCGCATTGCGCAGGCTGTCCTGGGCACTTTGGATAGAGTCCTCCAGGTCGTCGCTGGTAAGAACAATCAGGGCTTGGCCGCTGGAAACCTGGTCCCCCTCGGCCACGCGGATGGCGGATACCTCCCCGGCAACGCTGGCAGTGACGCTCTCCTCCTCCCGGTAGGAAAAGGTGCCGCTCTCAATGCTGGTCACGGAGCCTACCGCCGCGCTGGCGCTCTGGCTGGTGGAGAGCCCGCCGGGGTTCTCCACGTCAATGGTCACCGCCCGAACAATGACATTGCCGGTACGCACGGTATCCGTGCCGGCAATTTCACGGATGGTTCCGGAGAGCGTCTCAAACGTGGAGTCCAGAGTGACGGTTGCACTCTGTCCCACATAGAAGGAGGCCGCTTCATCAACCGGGAAGTAGACCTCCAGACTCATGGTCTTTGCATCCCGGATCGTGGCTACGGTTTCCCCTGCCGCCACATCGTCCCCAACCTCTACATCAATCGAGTATACCTGACCAGCTGCCGGGGGCGGTGATGATCAGGTCCTCCTGGCTTTCCAGCTGATTGTTGTAGCTGCGCTGGGCCTGGCTCAGGGAGATCTCCGCCTGCTCCAGAGAGTTGGACGCGTCGGAGCTGTCAATGGTATACAGCACGGTGCCCTCCTCCACCTCATCGCCCTCCTCAAAATCGGCGGTGAGAATGCTGCCCTCGATCAAGGTCGTCACCGAGTAGGAGTCCGCCGCCTCCAGGGTCCCGCTGCCGGTGATGGAGGAGGAGACGTCCATGCGGATAACCTCGGCGGTGGTGTAGGTGGATTCCTCATCCGACACGTCCTGCCCGGGGTTGAGCAGATTCCAGACCAGCGCCGCCACAACCACCAGGGCCACACCAGCCACGACAAACTTGATCCAGCGCCGCTTGCGGTTCGGCTGCTTCCCGGAATGCTTCCCGGGGATTTTTTCCATTACCTTGGAGACTGCCGCAGAGGCGGCGAGGCGTTCTTTGATCCCATTGGATCTAGTTTCATACCAACCTTCCTTTCTTGTGGAAATTCCACCCCTTTACATTGCCCATCGTAAAAGAGAAATTTGAACAAGAAAAGGACAGTAACCAAATATTTTCAAACCAAAAACGAAACGTTTTCTAAAATACGGCCTGCTATCGGCACAATATACAAAAATTTCAAAGGGCGGACTACGCCTTTTGCCGCGAGCGTCAGGGCGCATTCAGCCGGTAGCCTGCGCCCCACACGGTCTCAATGATCTTAGGATGGTTCGGGTCCTCTTCAATCTTTTCGCGGATGCGGCCGATGTGTACGGTTACGGTGGCGTTTTCTCCCACATAGCCATACCGCCAGACGGATTCCACAAGCTTTTCTCTGGAAAAGACAATGTTGGGATGCTCCGCCAGGAATTTCAACAGATCAAATTCCCGGTTTGGAAATTTGATCTCCTCCGCCCCCTTGTATACTTTCCGGCTCTGTGTAAAAATCCGCAGCTCCCCTGCGACAATGGCATCCTGCGCAGAGCCGGAAGGCTCCAGCAGACGGTCATAACGCCGGAGATGTGCCTTGACCCGGGCAACCAGCTCCTCCGGTTCAAAGGGCTTGGTAATATAGTCGTCAGCCCCCAGGCCGAGCCCGCGGACCTTATCCGCCAGGCCCCCGTGGGCGCTGACCATCAAAATAGGAATTTTCACTTTATCGCGGATCCGCCGGCAAATCTCGTAACCGCTGCAGTTTGGCAGCACCAGGTCCAGCAGGATCAGATCGTACTCGCCGGATAATGCTGCGGATACGGCCGCCGCTCCGTCGCTGATGACTTGGGCGCTGAATCCGGCAATCTCCAGATAATCCCGCTCCAACAGAGCGATTTCGGCGTCGTCCTCCACGATCAATATGCTACGTATTGTCTACACCTCCTCACATGGGGCGCCGGCAAGGGTTCCTCCTGCCGCCGATGGGGCTCCATGGGAACAAGGGGCCGTCCCAGCCGGGATGGCCTCTTGTTGTCCCGATTCCATCGTCAGCGCGGAACCCGCGCTGCTCAGAATCCTTTTGGAATGTTATTAAACGTTGCTTGCCTCGATGGACAAACCGTTAGCAACGTCATCCTCGGTAACGGTGTACTCCAGCTCGGCGCGGCTGTTGCCGTCAGTGGGCTCGCCGACCAGTTCGTTCTCTTCACCGTCATTCATGACGATGTAGTAGCCAGAGGTGATGGTACCGCGGACCGTCAGGGTGCTGCCGACCACCACATAGTCACCAGTGCTGACATCCTCGCCGTCAACGGTCAAAGAGTAGATATCGGTATCCTCATCACCCAAGGTGAAGGTCACCTTGGCGCCGGAGTAGACGTAGTCGCCGCTATCCAGCGTGTCCGTACCAGTGGTGGCCGATGCAAAGGTCACAGTGTCCTCGTCGCCCACGTACAGGTTCGCACCAGTCAGATCATTCACTGTGGTGCCGGCGGGCACGTAGGTGTCGCCATCCACCGGGATGGCGTCGTCACAGTCAACGCCCTCGCCCAGGGTCACCTGGATCATCTCCGTAACCTCATCGGTGGCATCGCCCAGGAGGAAGGCGTCCTCCAGATCCAGGCCGTCCGTCAGGTCGTCCATGTCAATGGCGATAAAGCCGTCGCTGTCGGAGGCGATCACACCGCCGTTGAAGTAATAGTAGTGGATATCAGTGGAGCTGCTGGCTACCACACCATTCAGTTCAAAGTAGACGGTAGTGGTGTCGGAGGGGACGGTGTAGGTCGTGGAGGTGCGGCCCGCGGTGCCCTCCAGCTCCGTATCATCCGCCCAGATGGACTCAACCAAGCCATTCTCACCCACATTGCTGCTGTCGATGGTCAGGGTCTTGGCCTCGGTATCGGTCTCTTCGTCATCCGGATCACTGGGATCAGACGTAGCCGCGGTGTCCTCGTCATACCAGACATAGACCTCAGCAACCTCCTCGTTGTCATCCAGGAAGGCATAGATGTGGCCGTAGAAGCCGCCGTCCTCGAAGTCGCGGTCCAGGGTGCTGGGGGTGATGGCCTCGCCGGTGCCGCCGTCATTGTTGAACACGGTGTAGTCATCGGCCAGGACCAGGTCCTCGGCGCTGCTGCTCAGGCTGCCGCTGCTGGTCAGAGTGCCGAAGGACAGGACGCCGTTGGAGTAAACGATGGCAACATCCTCCAGATCCACATAGGCGCGGAAGTCGTCGCCGTCATTGTCGCTCTCGTCCACCAGCTCTGCATCGTTCACATAGTCGTAGGTGTTGTAGGAGATGTCGTGGTACAGGCCGATCTCATTAAAGGTGCTGTTGTCGGCGGCGTAAACCTCGGTAATCACGCCGTTGACGATGGCGTCATACGCATAGTAGTCGTTATCGTCGCTGTCCACGCTGTGTTCCCCGTCGTCATCCAGGATGTAGACGCGGTCGTCGCTGCCGCCGGAGACGTTCATATCATCGGAGGCGATAAAGACAGCCTCGGCATAGCGGCCGTCGTCGTCCATGACCCAGGACACGACCACGTCGGTCCCCTCATAGGTAATGTCGGGCGCGTTGCGCACGCCGGTGTAAACCTGGACATCGTCATCGTCGTCAATGACAAAGACGGTGGAGTTGTCCACGCGGATGCGCTCGCTGCTGCTGTCGCCGAAGTAGACATAGGCGGAGCCGCTGGCTACAATGTCGTCGCCCTCGTCCATGCCGCTGTTGGAGTCAATAAGCTCCATGTCGCGGTCATTCTCGGGGTCGCTGACCTCATAGCTGCCGTTGCTCTGCTCGTCATACTCGTACCAGGTGTAGATATCGGCTCTGCTTACAGCGGAATTGTCCGCGTCGTTGAAGTATTCGTAGATCCCGACCTCTGTCCCCTCGATAGTGGCAGTGCCTTCGCTGTCATCGTCCAGGTCGATGGTATCCACTGTGCCGTTCAGGAAGTAGGCGTAGGCTTCCAGGTCGTCGCTGATGCTGCCGGCCCGGGCCACGCGGGAGAGCAGGACATAGCTGTTCACGCCGTCAGCGCCGTCGGAGTAGAGGACGTAGTCGTTCTCATCCAGGACCAGCATGTACTCGTCATTCAGATTATACTCAATGCCGTCGTCGGTAACCGCATCGTTAAAGGTCTTGCTGTAGTAGTAGCGGGTGCCGTCTACCGTCACGCTGGAGGTGCTGGTGTAGGCGGTGACTTCGCCGGTGATCACGGTGGCAGGCTGGATGGTCTGGATCTCATCCTCGGCCACGGTCACCAGGACGTAGTCGCCGTCCACCTGGGCCACATAGGTAAAGATGTGGGTGATGGTGACGTCGTCGGTGTCGTCATCCACGAAGACCTCCGTCAGAACACCCCGGCCGGTGCAGGCGGCATCGTCGTCCTCGTTGCGGCTGAAGTAGGCGTCGATCATCTCATCCTCATCGTCATAGTAGTCGCTGACGTCCTCGCCGTTGACATAGACATAGAGGTTGACATCGCTGTCGCTGTCTACCAGCTCGTTGTAGACATCGCGGCCGATCACGTCATACAGCTCGCCCTTCTCAGCGGAGGCGATGAAGGAGCCGTCCGCCTCCTCGGAATAGGTGCCGATGGTGCTGGAGCGGTATCTCCTGCTGACAGCGGGGCGGCCGAACTCGTCGGTGTCGGCCTCGTTTTTCCGCAGATACTCAAAATAGTATTCGCAGAACTGCTGAATGTCGTCACGATCCTCGGAATCAGTGCGGTAGTCGTCGCTCTCGCTGTTGTTGATCTCCTCGGCAGACCCGCTGATGACGATGCTCGTACCGTCACCAGTGGAGACGGTAGTGCTGCTGCTGCCGGAGTAGGACACCATGTCGGCCTCCAGGGTGTTCAGGCACATCTGGGCGGCGCCCTCACGGCTCAGGCCGCTGCTCATCATCAGCCCGTCCTGGTCAATGCCGGCGGAGGTGGCGTCAGAGGCAACATTCACGGTCCAGCTGGTGCCGGTGTAGCCCTCGCGGTCGGCATCATACCCCAGGGCGATCAGCAGCATCTTGGCGAAGGCATAGCCGGTGAGCTGCTCGGCGGGGTAGAAGTTACCGTCGCCGGCACCTGCAATGATGCCCAGGGAGACACAGTACTCAATGTAGGGGCTGCTCCAGCGGCTGGCATCCACATCGGCGAAGGAGCTGCTGGAACTGCTGAGGCTGTCCGCCTCATCACCCAGGAGCATGCGGGTAATGAGGGTGGCGGCTTCCTCACGGGTGAGGATACCGTCGGGGTCGAAGGAGCCGTCGTCGTAGCCGTCAATGACGCCGATGGCGGTCATCACGTCCACGGCTTCCTTGTAGCTGATTTCACTGTCGTCGGTGAAATCAGCCGCGTTTGCGATGGTGACGAGGCTCATGGACATGACAAGCGCCATCACCAGCGCGAGGATCTTTTTCAGATTCCTCATGATGGATCTTCCTCCTTTTTGAATTTCTGATAAGGTTCGGGAATACATCGAATTTTTCGGAAAAAGAGCAAAACCATCTTCCAAAAGTTTCCTGAAAGGGGTGTATTACCGCCCCTGAGATTTCGAAAAGGAGATAACGAGAACAGCTAAAAAATAGAAAATTTTACCAATTAAAATCACGCTGGGTAGACATTTGGGTAGACAGAGCGGCATTGCTTTGGTATCGACGGACCCGGAATCCCTTGCGGTACAAGGGGTTTCACTGGGTAGACATGCATATGGCGGAAGGAATATCTGCAGCGCCAAGTCATTGCGCCGGTGAAAGGAAAGCGATCTGATATCGTGCCTATGGGGCTGCGGCAGTTTGGCCGGTGGGGGAATACTGCTGCAATTGTAAGGCCCGACACGGTGCGGCGCGCCTGCACCATGACAAAAGCAAAGCCTGCCGGTATACCCGGCAGGCTCTGTTCCTATGTCCAATGAAAAATGGCTGCGCGAAGCGGTTCAGCTTGCTGTCAAAGCATCCATAGACTGTTCATTGATGCCGAGCCCATCAGCTACATCTGTTCCGGTGGTCTCCATGGCAACAAGGCCCAGGAAGGTCAGCCCTGTCTTAATATTCTCCGGCGTATATTCCTGGATATTGGTACATCCCAGTGTCTCAACGGCAGACAGCTTTTTGACCAATGCATGTTCTTTGACCATTTTCTGTACTTTGGGTCAGATTTGCGATTTTCCCGAACTCGCTGTCCATCCCAGTTGAGACAACCAGGGCCCGACAGGTCCCCGCTGCGGCGGAGGCGCCGGAGAATACCATATTCTCTGCTTCCAGATAACTGCAGGTCTGCTGCAAGGCACCCCCGCTTTTCCGGAGATTGCTCTCGCCAGTCCAGACGACGTTCCGCCTCCTCCAGGGTCAGGCCGCGCATACTGGAGTGCATTAACCTGCATGTTTTCTTCTGGAGAGACATAAATGCTCCCTTTGACGACTGAGACGTCGCCATCCAACTGTTTTCCTCTATGGTTCCTTTCACTTTTATCAATATTGACTAAAATAGAATGAAGGTCTGGCCAATTGCCCGGACCCTCGATACCAGCATCGGAGCCGGATATCCCGTGAACCTTGCACTTCGGCAGGCACCATGATATACTCTATTATTACACGAAATAGCTGCCCAATAAGGAGCGGGGAGAACCCCGGACACGGTTAGGAGGTGCCTATATGGAGCGGCTGCATATCCGAACCGCAACATTAGAAGACCTGGAACAGATCGCCGCCATCGAGGCGGCCTGCTTCCCCCCAGAGCAGGCCGGCAGCCGGGAGGACATCCGGCAGCGGCTGACCGCTTACCCCGACCATGTGCTGGTAGGGGAGCGGGAGGGGGCTATCGTTTGCTACATCATGGGCCCGGTCATCGAACCCATGTACATTGAGGACGCGATGTTCCACGACACCGCCTGCCACCGCCCGGAGGGGCCCTATCAGTCGGTGTTCAGCCTGGCGGTGGTCCCCGCCTTCCAGCGTCGGGGCTTTGGGGGGCAGCTGCTCCGGGCCATGGCGGACCTGGCCCGGCGGGAGGGCCGCCGGGGGGTGACGCTGACCTGCCTGGACGCCAAGGTGGGCTACTACGCCGCCTTTGGCTTTCGTGACCATGGCGTGGGCGGCTCCGTCCACGGGGGTGTGCCCTGGCACAACATGGTGCTGGACCTGTGAAAGAAAAGAGGGCCCCGCCGCGGCTGCGGCGGGGCCCTCCCTGCTGCCCGGGCCTACAGCTCTCCCGGCGGCAGGGGATGGATGTTCTCCTCCCCCCGCCTCCTGCTGTTGCGGGAGGGGTGGCTGTCCCGGAAGGCCTTTTTCGCCTTCTCGGGCATCCCCTGGGCGATGAGGGGGTAGCGGTTGTCGGTGTCTGCGGTGTCCTGGATCTCATAGGTGCCGTACTTGTTGATGACGTCGTCCTCGCTGTCCGGCCAGCCGGGCTTGCGCTCCGGGGGCTGGGTGTGTTCGGAATGTCTCATGGTGTGAAACCACCTCCTTGTCCCTAGTATGTCCAAAAACACAGGGGAATATGGCTTTTCCCGCGCCGGAGGGCGGAAACAGGGTGACAAACCCCGCCGGGCGTGCTATACTATGGTCTGTTAAATTGCCGCGAAAGGACGATTTTCCCATGAAAACAACATTGCTGCGGCTCATCCCCCCCATCCTGGGGGCAGTGGGCTTTCTATTGCGCTTCCTCCAGCAGGGGATCTTCGAGCCGGACACCGGCCTGGCCCAGTCCGGCGCGCCCATCTCTTACGCCATGGCCCTCTATCTGGCCGCGGTAGGCGTATTCCTGCTGGCCTGGGCCCTGCGGGAGAAAAAAGAGACGAAACTTGACATGGATGCGGGGTTTGTCACGCCGCCCCAGCGGATGTTGCCGCTTCTGGTGTGTGCGGTGATGCTCATAGCCGTGGGCGGCGCCTTGGTGGCCTACAGCGGCTATCAGGCCGGCGAGGTGCTGCACCTAGCACTGGGCGGGATCGCAGTGGTGGCCGCAGTGTGCCTGCTCTGGGGCCTGACCGCGTGGCGCAGGGGCGGAAACTGCGGGGCGCTCCTGGTGGCGCCGGCACTGATGAGCGTGGTGTGGCTCCTCATTACCTACCGCCAGTACGCCGACTACCCGGTGCTGGAGACCTTGTACGTCCAGATCTTGGCCATTGCCGCCTTTACCTACGGCTTCTATCAGGTGGCGGCCTACGGCTTCTCCCTGGGGAGCCGCCGCACCACCCGGTTCATCCTCCCTGCCGCCACGGTGCTGGGGCTGACGGTGCTGGCCGACGACCTCTCCCTGGGCCTCATCTGCCTGTATGTGGGGTGCACCGTGGTGCTGTACGGCTTCTCCCTGCTGGAGCGGCCGGCCCACATGGACTGAGTATCGCAGCGGACACCGCTCACCCAGGGCAGGCCGACTTTTTCGCAAGAAATCGAGGCCTGCCCTGGGTGCTGCTTTCTTCGGGAAAGCGGCATACGCCGTTTTCCCGAAGAAAATGAACCAGGAGGACGGCATTGCCGTCCTCCTGGTTCTATGTTTTGGAAGATTGGATGAAAAGAAGTTATTGCCTCTTGCAAGTCTTATAGTACGGGGGGAAAATTAAAAAAGTTAGCGCGAGTTGTTACAAAAGTCTTAAATCTTGTTAGAGATTTTTACCACCGCTCCAGATCCCGCTCCACGGCCTCCGGCGAGGTGGGAGAGAGCGGCTCCGCTTCCGCGGCCGCCGCCTGGCGCTGCCGCTTCCGATAGCGCAGGTGGGACAGAACCATCAGCAGTGCCGCCAGCAGAGCCGCCAGGCCGATCCCCAGCACGAGGTAGGTCCCGGACGTGGAGTATGTCGTCAGCAGATAGGGCAGGGCGTAGGTCTGGACCTCAGCAGCGTCGCTGGTGCCGAAGTAGCCGGTATCCTGGAACCACTCCACGAACAGGGTGTAGAGTTCCTCGTCCATGGGGGCGATATACCCCTCAAAGGGGATCGGCGCCGCATTCAGGGCATCCGTCTCGCCTGTCAGATAATCCCAAGTGGCATCAGCCAGATCCGCATAGACGGCGGCGTCTTCATCCGGGATCTCCAGCCCCACGCAGGAGAAGGCCGCGGGCCCTATGGGAACGATGTAGTAATACTTGGAGGTCTCCTTGGGGGTGACAGAGCCGTTGGAATGTTCGGTCCAGGACTCCTCCACGGCGAAGGTATCCACAACGACGTAGACATTCCCCTCCACCCGGAGCCCGCTGCGGACATCCTCCATTGCAAGCGTATTGAAGTCCACCGGCGTCTTCAGCGAGACCAGCCAGGTGGGCAGGGCAGTCTTCAGGGCCATACCGCCTACGATCAGCAGAATGATGAGCGGAATTATGGGCAGACGTTTCATTGTACTCCTCCTAATGTTTCATCCATCACACACAATGCCAGTGTAGGAAATGATCCCGGCGCTGTCAAGGACCGGCCTCTCCGCCCCGGAGGGCCTGGAAAAAGTCCGTCAGTACCGCCCGGCACGCATCCCCCAGGATCCCCCCTACCAGGGCCGGCGGGTGGGGGAAGTCCTCCATGAAGAGGTTCACCACCCCGCCGCAGGCGCCGAAGGCGCTGTCCCGGGCGCCGTACCACACCCGGGAGATCCGGGCGTTGAGGATGGCCCCGGCGCACATGGGGCAGGGCTCCAGGGTGACATACAGTTCGCACCCGTCCAGCCGCCAGGAGCCGAGGGCCTGGTTGGCCTTCGCAATGGCCTCCACCTCCGCATGGGACAGGGCGCTGTGCTTTTCCTCCCGGCGGTTGCGGCCGGCACCCACCACCACGCCGTCTTTCACGATGACGCAGCCCACCGGCACCTCCCCTGCGGCCGCCGCCTCCCGGGCCAGGTCCAGGGCCAGGGACATATATTCCTCCTGCGTTGTCATGCTTCGCCCTCCTTCGGCGTTTATTTGCTGGCATATTTGTCCAAACTAGCCGTATAGATAGGATAAGACCCGGCCAACGCAAAGGAGGACAAACGATGCTGCGACGTATTTCACCCATCCACCAGCGGGGCAAGGTGAGCCAGGAGCAGGAGGAGCTAATGCAGTCCCTCCGGGAGGCCCAGCGCTCCCTGGACCACGCCTATCTGGCCTTTGATGATATCACCGACAGCGACCTGATGGAATCGTGTATCTTTGAGATCCGCTCCCTCCAGTCCCGCATCAACTATCTGCTGCGGCAGATGAAGCAGCTGGAGGGGAGCCAGACGGCGCTGAGCGCGGCGAAAGAGGAGAGACGGCGATGGGTCTGACGGAAAAGGTCGCCATCGGCATCCTCATTCTCTTTGTGGTGGGGGCGGTGCTGAGGCTGTTCAAAACGCCGCTGAAGCTGGCCATGCAGGTGCTGCTCAACACCCTGCTGGGCTTCGGGACTCTGTTCCTTCTGAATCTGACAGAGGCGGTCACCGGCATCTCCCTGGGCGTGAACCTGCTCAACGCACTGGTCATCGGGATCCTGGGGGTGCCGGGGCTGGGCCTCCTGCTGCTGGTGCAGTGGCTTTTTACATAGCGGAAAAGGACATCCCCTGCGCCCCGCGGGAGCGGGGCGCGGTCTGTTTATCGCTGCAGCTCCTCCGTGCTCCAGCCGTAGAGGGGGTAGCGCTGGATGGCCCCGAAGATCCGCTTCTTCACCCCGGGAAACTGCTGGTCCAGGCTGCGGATCAGCTCCTTCATCTCCTCCCGCTTGGTGGAGCCGTTGGCGGGACAGGGGTTTTCCACCACCGGAAGCCCCAGCCGCTTCACCGCGCCCCGGACCTCCCGCTCCTGGACATAGAGCAGGGGGCGGATCTGGGTGACCTGCGTGCGGTCCAGATAGGTCACCGGCTGGAAACAGCTGATGCGCCCCTCGATGAAGAGGCTCATGAGCATGGTCTCCACCGCGTCGTCGTAGTGGTGGCCCAGGGCGATCTTGGAGATGCCCAGGGCATTGAGTTTGGTGCTCAGGGCACCCCGGCGGAATTTCGCGCACAGGGAGCAGGGGTTCTTCTCCTGTCGGGCCTGGAACACCACCTCGTAGATGGGGACCGCCTCAACATAGTAGGGGACCTCCAGTTCCCGGCAGAGGTCGGCGATGGGGGTGAAATCCATCCCCGGGGTGCCGCTGTCGATGGTCACCGCCACAACGTCAAACTTCTTTGGGTAGAACCGGCGGAGATGGGCCAAAGCCGCCAGGGTCAGCACCGAGTCCTTCCCGCCGCTGACGCCCACGGCCACCGTCTCCCCCGCGTCGATCATATCGTAGTCCTCCACACACCGGCGGACCAGAGAAAGGATGTGCTGCATGGCTGCGCCTCCTGAGATTCAAAAATCGAAATTAAGAAATTAAAAGAAAATCGAAGAAAACAAGAGATATCGAGAGGATTTGATGTGGTAAATCAAAATTGTGTTGACAAGAACCCGGACACTGTGGTATAAATAGTGATGCTCGCCATGGGCATTGTACCCGATTTTCGGGAAAAACACAAGATTTCCTTCGATAACGAAAGATCCGGAGCATCCGGCGCTTTCGTAATCGAAGGAAACGAACACCAACAAAGGAGAGATACGACCATGTCCACTTTTATGGCAAACAAGGGCAACATCGTCCGCAAGTGGTACGTCGTTGACGCCGCCGGCAAGCCCCTGGGCCACACCGCCGTCATCGTCGCCGACCTGCTGCGCGGCAAACGCAAGCCCACCTATACCCCCCACGCCGACTGCGGCGACAACGTCATCGTTATTAATGCCGCCAAGGCGACCCTGTCCGGCAAGAAGCTGGAGCAGAAGATGTACCGCACCCACTCCGGTTGGATCGGCGGCCTGAAGGAGACCAAGTATAAGGATATGATGGAGAAGAAGCCGGAGCTGGCCATGAAGGTGGCCGTTCGCGGCATGATGCCCCGGAATACCGTGACCAAGGACTCCCTGAAACGCCTGCACATCTACGCCGGCGACACCCACGAGCATCAGGCCCAGAAGCCCGAGCTGTGGACCATGGACTAAGGAGGTAAACGAACATGTATCAGTCTAAGAAGCCCTACCTGTACGGCACTGGCCGTCGTAAATCCTCCGTGGCCCGGGTTCACCTGTTCCAGGGCGGCACTGGCTCCATCACCATCAACGGCCGTGATATTGACGATTATTTCGGCCTGGAGACCCTGAAGATGGTCGTCCGTCAGCCCCTGGTCACCACCAACACCCTGGGCAAGGTGGACATCGTTGCCACCGTCAAGGGTGGCGGCGTCAGCGGCCAGGCCGGTGCGCTGCGTCACGGCGTGGCCCGGGCCCTGCTGCTGGCCAGCGAGGACTACCGTCCCCTGCTGAAGAAGGCCGGGTTCCTCACCCGCGATCCGCGCATGAAGGAGCGCAAGAAGTACGGTCTCAAGGCTGCACGTCGTGCACCTCAGTTCAGCAAGAGATAATCAGCTGTTCAAACCGTATCAAAATGGTTCAAAAACCCCGGAAAA
>CAJFQQ010000039.1 GCA_904419145.1 uncultured Oscillospiraceae bacterium
CTTCGGGCCCACCAAGGACTGGGAGTGCCACTGCGGCAAGTACAAGAAGATCCGCTACAAGGGCAAGATCTGCGACCGCTGCGGCGTGGAGGTCACCCGCTCCAAGGTCCGCCGGGAGCGCATGGGCCACATCGAGCTGGCCACCCCGGTGAGCCATATCTGGTATTTCAAGGGCATCCCCTCCCGGATGGGGCTGCTGCTGGACATCAGCCCCCGGATCCTGGAGAAGGTGCTGTACTTCGCCAACTATATTGTCACCGATCCCGGAGAGACCCCGCTGATGCAGAATCAGATTCTCTCCGAGAAGGAATACCGGGATATGCGGGAGAAGTACGAGGACGACTTCGACGCCGGCATGGGCGCCGAGGCGGTGAAGAAGCTCCTGCAGCAGATCGACCTGGAGAGCCTCTCCAACCAGCTCCACGCCGAGCTCAAGGGCGCCAGCGGCCAGAAAAAGGCCCGCATCGTCAAGCGCCTGGAGGTGGTGGACGCCTTCCGCCTCTCCGGCAACAAGCCCGAGTGGATGATCATTGACGTGCTGCCGGTGATCCCCCCGGAGATCCGGCCCATGGTCCAGCTGGACGGCGGGCGCTTCGCCACCAGCGACCTCAACGACCTGTACCGCCGGGTCATCAACCGCAACAACCGCCTCAAGCGCCTCATTCAGCTCAACGCCCCGGATATCATCGTCCGCAATGAGAAGCGGATGCTCCAGGAGGCGGTGGACGCCCTCATCGACAACGGCCGCCGCGGCCGGGCTGTCACCGGCGCCAACAACCGTGCCCTCAAGAGCCTCAGCGATATGCTCAAGGGCAAGCAGGGCCGGTTCCGCCAGAACCTGCTGGGCAAGCGCGTGGACTACTCCGGCCGCAGCGTTATCGTGGTAGGCCCGGAGCTGAAGATCTACCAGTGCGGCCTGCCCAAGGAGATGGCCCTGGAGCTGTTCCGTCCTTTTATCATGAAAAAACTGGTGGAGGACGACAGCGCCAAGAATATTAAGTCCGCCAAGAAGATGGTGGACAAGGGCGAGGCAGCCGTGTGGGATGCCCTGGATGTGGTCATCAAGGACCACCCCGTCATGCTCAACCGCGCCCCGACCCTGCACCGTCTAGGCATCCAGGCCTTTGAGCCGGTGCTGGTGGAGGGCCGCGCCATCAAGCTCCACCCCCTGACCTGTACCGCCTTTAACGCCGACTTCGATGGCGACCAGATGGCCGTTCACGTCCCCCTGTCCGCCGAGGCCCAGGCCGAGGCCCGCATCCTCATGCTCTCCGCCAACAACCTCCTGCGTCCCCAGGACGGCGGCCCTGTGACCGTCCCCTCCCAGGATATGGTGCTGGGCTCCTACTACCTCACCATGGAGCGCTTCGAGAGTGGCATGTCCCAGATGGACACCGAGGATGAGACCTGGGATGAGAACATCCCCAAGGAGCTGTGCCACCAGAGCTACGAGAATCTCAGCGAGGAGGAGAAGGCCAAGGTGCACCTGCGGGTGTACCGGGATGAGGACGAGGTGATGCTGGCCTATGACGACCACATCATCGGCATCCACTCCCCCATCAAGGTCCGCCGCAGCGCGGAACTCAACGGCCAGACCTATACCAAGCTGGTGGACGCCACCGTGGGACGTATCATCTTCAACCGCAATGTGCCCCAGGATCTGGGCTTCGTGGACCGCACGGACCCGGAGCAGGTCTGCAACTACGAGATCAACTTCATCTGCGGCAAGAAGGAGCTGGGCCAGATCGTGGACCGCACCATCCGCAAGCACGGCTTCACCGTGGCCAGCGAGGTGCTGGACAACATCAAGGCCACCGGCTACAAGTACTCCACCCGGGGCGCTATCACCATCTCCATTTCCGATATGTCCGTCCCGGCCAAGAAGTACGAGCTGATCCACGATACGGAGCAGCGCGTGGTGGAGATCGAGGACAACTACAACATGGGCTTTATCACCGAGGACGAGCGCTATCGCGCCGTAGTCAAGGAGTGGGAAAAGACCACCGACGACGTGACCAAGGCCCTGCAGGACAACCTGGATCGATTCAACCCCATCTATATGATGGCCGACTCCGGCGCCCGTGGCTCCATGAAGCAGATCCGTCAGCTGGCCGGTATGCGCGGCCTGATGGCGAACACCGCCGGCCGCACCATTGAGATCCCCATTAAGTCCAACTTCCGTGAGGGCCTGAGCGTGCTGGAGTACTTTATCTCCAGCCGAGGCGCCCGAAAGGGCTTGGCAGATACGGCTCTGCGTACCGCGGACTCCGGTTACCTGACCCGCCGCATGGTGGACGTCTGCCAGGACGTCATCATCCGTGAGGACGACTGCGGTGTGGATACCGGTATCTGGGTGGAGGAGATCAGCGAGAACGGCCAGGTGATCGAGAAATTCTCCGACCGTATCCAGGGCCGCTATCCGGTCCACGATATCTGCGACCCCGCCACCGGCGAGGTGCTGGTGTCCAGCGACAAGATGATGGACGAGGACGACGCCAAGCTGCTGGAGGCCCACGGCATCACCCGCGTAGAGCTGCGGACGGTGCTGACCTGCCGGGCCAAGAGCGGCGTATGCGCCAAGTGCTACGGCAGAAACCTGGCCTCCGGCAACCGGGTGGGCCCCGGCGAGGCGGTGGGCATCATCGCCGCCCAGTCCATCGGTGAGCCTGGTACCCAGCTGACCATGCGCACCTTCCACACCGGCGGCGTGGCCGGCGGCGACATTACCCAGGGTCTTCCCCGTGTTGAGGAGCTGTTCGAGGCCCGCAAGCCCAAGAAGATGGCGACCCTCAGCGAGATCGGCGGCAAGGTCCGCTTCGAAGAGGCCACCAAGGGCAGCCTCCTGAACATCATCGTCACCGCTGACGACGGCGACACCAGGACCTACTCTGTGCCCCACACCGGCCTGCGGGTCCAGGACGGCGACGTGATTGAAAAGGGGACGCAGCTCC
This sequence comes from uncultured Oscillospiraceae bacterium, assembly GCA_904419145.1. Taxonomy (GTDB): domain Bacteria; phylum Bacillota; class Clostridia; order Oscillospirales; family Oscillospiraceae; genus CAJFPI01. Next base: position 2,952 of record CAJFQQ010000039.1, read on the forward strand.
AGGAGGGCGCTCTGAACCCCCACGACGTGCTGCGGATCCGCGGCGCCAGCGCGGTGCACAACTACCTCATTCAGGAGGTCCTCCGTGTGTACCGTCAGCAGGGCGTGGATATCAACGACAAGCACATTGAGGTCATTGTCCGCCAGATGATGCGTAAGGCCCGGGTGGAGGACTCCGGCGACACGGAGCTGCTCAGCGGCTCCATGGTGGATGTGCTGAAGCTCTATGAGGCCAACGAGGAGATCCGCCGCCGCAATGCGGCCGGCGAGCGCCAGGAGAACGGCGAGCCCCTGCGGGAGGCGGAGGCCACCCAGCTGCTGATGGGTATTACCAAGGCATCCCTGGCCACCGATTCCTTCCTGTCCGCCGCCTCCTTCCAGGAGACCACCAAGGTCCTCACCGAGGCGGCCATCCAGGGCAAGGTGGACCACCTCCACGGCCTGAAGGAGAACGTCATCATTGGTAAGCTGATCCCCGCCGGCGCCGGCCTGGATGCCTACCGGGATCTGGCGGAGAAGGTGGTTCCCGCTCCGGTGAAGGAGACAGAGGAGGAGAACGATCACGCAGCTGAGGAGGATTCTGAGCCCGCTGCCAGCTTTGACGCGGAGTAATCCTTTCGCCCAGCGCGTTGGAACATGAAAAGGCGGGAGCCCCTGTCAGCAGAGGACGGGGGCTCCCCTTTTTCAAGAAATAGGACTATAGACGGCAGACGAATCTATGCAAAAAGCCCGCCGGAGAAGCTTCTCCGGCGGGCTTTTTGTATGGCAGGAGCGTTATGCCTGCTTCTTCATGGCCTCCCGCAGCGCAATGGACAGCTGATCGGGACAGGAAGTATCCTTGTAGCCGCATTTCACGCCCTCCATCTTCTGGATGGCGACCTCCACAGGCATCCCCTCGATCAGGCGGGAAATTCCCTGGAGGTTGCCGCTGCAGCCGCCCAGGATCTCCACAGAGCGGATGATGCCGTCCTCCACATCTACCTTCATCTGGCGGGAACAGACGCCCTTGGGGGTATACGTATAGGTCATAGCCGACCCTCCTCTTCTGCATGATATTCCATTCCAGCACAGCATCATACCACAGAGAAGCGGAAAAGTCCAGAGGGAGGTGGAGGTACCAGCGGGAAAACAGCGGCATACACTGTAGCGAGCAGGAGTGTGAAGTACCTATGGCCTATTCTGACCGAGAGCTTTTGGCAAGGCTCATCCAGTGTGAAGCGGGCGGCGAGGGCAACATCGGCATGGCAGCAGTGGCCAGCGTCGTGATGAACCGGGTCAATGCCGCCGGCGGGGAATATGCCCGGGTGGGGCAGGGAAGCATCCGGAATATCATCTTTCAGCCGGGGCAGTTTGTCTGCGCCAGCGAGACGGAAAATGGAGCTTATAACCCACAGAACATATACAACATGCGGCCGGAAGAGATCCATTACCAAATCGCTGACTGGGCTATCAATGGCGGCCGTGTGCCGGTTGTGGCCCAGTCGCTCTGGTTCTATAACCCGTTCAGCACACACTGCCGCCAAAATTTTCCAAGCGGCGTCGGCTATCTGCAGACCAGGATTGGGGACCACTGCTTCTATAACCCCACTGACGCCTATTATCAGACATGAGAAGGAGTGTGTTTCATTCTATGGCACAAAACAGCGCCAATTTGACCAACCAGGGAATGGCGGTTCCCGACTGGAGCCAGGAAATACGCTATCCGGATGTTCCTGTCAGGCAGGTGAATATCACCACCACCCCCGCGACATCCAACGCGAACCATGTTACCTATCAGGATATCCGGGGTGACAGCCTCAATAGTATGAGGCGTCAAGGCAGCCTGGATATGCAAAACCCCTTGAGTCAAGAGGCAATGGAGAACCCTCTCAGCAATGCAGAGGTGTACCAGGGATCTTTGAAAAGTCTGCTGTCCAGGAACCTGGGATATTATATCGTGGCGATTTTCCAGGTGGGAACGCAAAGTACAGTTTCTGTACCAGGTATCCTGTTTACTGTTGGAAACGACTACATTATTCTGTATCAACCCAATGAGGATCGCTACGTGATGGGCGACCTATACGCCCTGAAATTTGTGGAATTCCATGAGACACAAAGCGTCCCGCGGTTGGATGTTGCACAGCAGATGGAGGAGATTGAGCAGCTGAGGCGGTAAATCCTGCTGATGGAAAAGACGTCCCGCCCCACAATAATGGGGGCGGGACGTCTCTCTTTTCTCTCAATGCCGGCGCCCGCGGTAACGCCGGTTGGCACTGCCGTGAGTGACTTTTCCGTAGCGCCGGTTGCGGCGCAGGGGGGAGCGGAGCCAAAGGACCACCAAGACCACCAAGATTACCAGGACAATGGCGCCGATCCGTACACTCTTTCTGGAGAGAAAATCCAGGGCGTTGCGGCGGAACACCAGCAGCCGGGAGGCCTCCACGTCATTGGATGCTAACAGTGGGACTGTGGCATACACCGTGTCCCCATAGCTGAGTGTGATCTCGCCCAGCACATCGCCCTCGGCGATAGGAGCGTCCACCACTTTATGGTAAAAGGTGGTCTCGCGGTGAAGATCATCGGCTGTGAGGTTGTTTGGCAGGAGGCGTTCCACCTCATAAGCGGGCTGAACAGTAATGTGATCTACACTGGAGAGGGCGACATCCAGTTCGGCCACAGGTTCTGCCGTCTGCAAAATGGTTCGACGGGTGAAATTGTCAAACCCCCAATCAAACAGGCGGATCGTTTCATAGAAGCTCATCACCCGATAGCCGCCAGTCTCCAGTTCCACCCGCTCTGCCCCGAGCACCACGCTGAGAAGACTGCGGCCGTTTTTGGCAGCACTGGCAACCAGACAGTAGCCGGCATTTGAAGTGTTTCCGGTTTTGATGCCGTTTGCGGCACGATACACATAGTCGGCATTCCGGTACCCATTGAGAAGATAGTTGGTGGTGTAATAGACCCGACTGTCACTGAGGTTGGTGGCGGGGATTTCAAAGCGTCCGGTAGCCACAATCGTGTTGAAGGTCTCATATTCCCGGGCCGCTTTTGTAAAGAGATAGATGTCCCAGGCGGTAGTATAGTGCTGATCATCATGGTAGCCGTGGGGATTAGCGAAATGTGTATCGACACACCCGAGCTCCTGTGCCCGTTGGTTCATTTGCGCAACAAAGGCGTCAATAGAGCCTGACACCGCTTCGGCGAGAACGTTACATGCGTCAGCAGCGGACACCACCAAAATGCAGTGGAGAAGCTGTTCCACTGTCATCTGCTCCCCTTCCTTAAGGTTGGCGGTGCTGGCATCATAAGGCAGATCAACGGCCGTGGCCGAGGCCGTCAGTACTTGATCCATTGTCAGCTGCCCGGCGTCAATGGCTTCCAGCACCAGCAGAGATGTCATCACTTTTGTGATGCTGGCGGGATAAAGCGGCTCGTGAATGTTTTGTTCATATAAAATCTCATCTGTAGTGGGATCAATCAGCAGAGCCGCCTTGGCTTCCACAGAAATTTCAGGTATGGCGTCTTCTTGGGACCCCTCCTCTGTTTCTGCAGCGGAGGCGCAGGGTGTCCATACGGAAGTAAAGGACACCAGGAGGGCAAAAAAAACAGAAAGAAAACGGCGAATTTTCATGACATTCTCCCTGTATGTATGGTATACTATAAAAAATAGCGCTTATCAGAACGACGGCACTGATTAGGCAAGGTGTGCCGTCGAGAAACGGATAGAAAAATCGGCTAAGTTTCAGTATAGCAAAAATCAGATGGGAGTTCAACAGTTACTGTGAAAAATGGCGATTTTTTGACAAAAACAGAATACGGACTCCTGATATTGACGGCTCTTTTTCTCATCTTGATGACAGCGCTGTTTGCCCGGACAAGTACTGCCGGGGATACGGGAGTCTATACCATCACTACCCGTGAGCACGCTGAGGAGGTGGTGCCGGAGACGGCGCTGCCAGTGAATATCAACACCGCCACGGCGGAGGAACTGGATGTCCTGCCGGGCATTGGACCGGCGCTGGCGGGGCGGATTATCGCCTACCGGGAGGCGCACGGTCCGTTTACAGAGGCAGAGCAGCTGCTGGAGGTCAGCGGCATCGGCGAGGCGGTTCTGGATGGGCTGAGGGACCAGATTGTTTTGGAGGAAGCTATTGGATGAAAATTTTAGTAGTAGACGATGAGCAGCTGTTGGTGAAGGGAATTAAGTTTAATCTGGAGAACGAGGGGTATCAGGTGGAGACGGCCTTCGACGGGAAAAAGGCCCTGGAGCTGGCCCGCAATAATAACTATGATCTGATTATCCTGGATTTGATGATGCCGGAGATTGATGGGCTGGAGTGCTGCATGAAAATTCGGGAATTTTCCAATGTACCGATCATCATGCTGACGGCCCGCGGTGAGGATGCCGATAAGATTATCGGTTTCGAGTGCGGGGCGGATGATTACATTACCAAGCCCTTCAATATCCTGGAGCTGAAGGCCCGCATCCGGGCCATGCTGCGCCGTGCCGGAGGCGGACAAGCCCGTCAGGAAAATACCATTACGATCGGGAATTTGACATTGGACACAGACCAGCGTATCGCCCTGCGCCATGGGGAGGCGGTGGAGCTGACGGCCAAGGAGTATGATCTTATTGAGCTTTTGATGAAGAACCCTCGCCGGGTGTATAGCCGGGAGAATCTGATGAATGTAGTATGGGGCTACTCTTACGCCGGAGATTACCGGACGGTGGACGTGCATATCCGGCGGCTGCGGGAAAAGTTGGAGGATAACCCGGCCGAGCCGGCCTACATCATGACCAAATGGGGAGTTGGCTACTATTTTAAGGGGTAAAATGAGTCTGCAGCTGAAAATCGGCGTCAGCTACATCCTGGTCATTCTAGGGGTGTTGGTGCTGCTGAACACTTATCCGCTGATCCGGGCGCGGGATATGATTTTTTCCACCAAGAGCAGTGCGCTTCTGGGCAGCGCCGACACCATGGCGGCGGCTCTGGTGGGATTGGATACGCTGACAGAGGAGAATGTGGCTCAGGCATTGTCTGTGGGGGAGTTTGGGGCGGTTTCTCGGGCGATTATCACGGATGCGTCAGGAAAAATCCTTTATGATACCCGCGAAGTGGGCAATGCAACCGGCCACTATGCCTTTTATACGGAGCTGGTCCAGGCGTTGGAAGGCTATGATGCAGTCTACAGCTCGTACCGTGAGGAGGCATTCCGGTCCCGGGCGGCGGTGCCGGTGGTGTACCGTAATGAGATTATCGGCGCAGTCTTTGTATATGAGTATGATGCAGAGCAGGGGAGGCTGCTGCAGAATTTGCAAACAAATCTGTTGAGCATCTCTGCGGGGATTGGTGCGGCAGTATTGACACTGTCAATCCTGCTCAGCAAGCTCCTGACGGCCCGCATTGAGGAGCTTCTGAATGCTATCCGCGGCGTGCGGGAAGGATCCTATAATTACCGGGCTGCTGTGGGTGGTCACGATGAGATTGCCCAGATTGCCGACGAGTTCAACGACCTGACCGGCCGGCTCCAGGTGACGGAGGAGGCGCGGCGGCGTTTTGTCTCTGACGCCTCCCACGAGCTGAAAACGCCGCTGTCCACGATCCGTCTGCTGTCGGATTCGATTTTGCAGGCAGAAGATATGGATGAGGATATGGTGCGGGAGTTCGTCATGGACATCGGACAGGAGGCTGAACGCTTAAGCAATATTACCGAGGACCTGCTGCGGCTGACTCGCTTGGATAGCGGTATTGTAGAAGAAGCGGCGCCGGTAGAGGTTTGGCCGGTGGTGCAGCGGGTGTGCCGTTCCCTGCGGATGCTGGCGGATGATAAACACATCGCCCTGGAGCTGAGTGTGGAGCGGCCCTGCTGGGTGCGGGCCGCCAAGGGGGAGGTCCACCAGGTGATCTACAACCTGGTGGAAAATGCCATTAAGTACAACACCGACGGCGGCTTTGTCCGGGTGCTGCTGTCGGCGGACGATACCACCGCCTACATCACCGTGGAGGACAACGGCATCGGCATTCCGGACGAGGATCTGGACCACGTGTTTGAACGGTTTTACCGGGTGGACAAGGCCCGTTCCCGTGCCGCCGGCGGCACCGGGCTGGGGCTCTCTATTGTACGGGATACCGTGCGCCGCCGGGGCGGCAGCATCCAGGCCAATCACCGGGCAGGGGGCGGCACAATTTTTACGATTGAAATGCCTCTGGCGGAGGAGGAAAGGGAATGAAAAGACGGGGGGCACTTTTTCTGTCCTTTCTGTTGGTGCTGGGCATCATTGGCTGCGCGGTTCAGCAGCCGGAGGAGGCGGCCACATACCAGATTTTTGTATTAGCAAACCAACAGAGCGCCGCCGGGGCAGACGCCATCGTGGGGGAAGCCGTAGAACTGGATATAGAGGAAGATGCGCCGCTGGAAGAAAAGGCCGTGGCAGTGGTGGAGGCAATCCTTTCCAGTGGAGACTATCTGTGGGATGGCATTGAGCTGCGAGGCATTACGGTCAAGGGGCGGCGGGCCTATGTAGATCTGAATCGACGATATGCAAGCCTTACAGGCATCCAATTGAGCTTGGCGGACTACTGCATTACTTTGTCACTGACGCAGTTGGAGGGGCTTTCGTCAGTTACGATTACTGCGGAGGGGCAGGAGTTGGCATATCGTCCCTCCCAGGTTCTGATGGAACAGGATGTGCTGCTGAGTACGATGGATGACGTGGTCGAGACTGTGACAGTCAGCCTGTATTTTGTGAATGAAAGCGGCGAGCTGGAGGCGGAGCAGCGGACACTGGAAATGTATGAGGGACAGACCCTTGCGCAGTGCAGTATTGAAGCGCTGCTGGAAGGGCCGCAGGAGAGGGATTTAACATCTATCATTCCGGAGGGGTTCCGGGTGAACAGCGTGCGGGTGGAGGAAGGGGTGTGTATCCTCAGCCTCCCGAAGAGTTCCGTAGAGCTGCTGCCGGCGGACGAAGCAGCCCAGCGCCTGATTCTGCAGTCCTTTGCAAAGACGATCTACAGCTGGGGAACGGTAGATGAGATCCAGATCCTGGTAGACGGGGAGCCATGCGAACTGTTTGGCTCTGTGCCTGTGGCGGAGGTGCAGTTCCGCCCGGCGGAGGAGACAGGCCAAGAATAAGATTTTTAAGGGCAGGGTGCATATGCACCCTGCCTTTTGTAATCTTCACGATTCGAATTTCGAATAAGGATATGAGCAGCAAATTGTTTCCAAATCAAGGTTGTTTTCACCGGAAAAAAGAGGTATACTATATCATTGAACTGTTATGCACTGAGATTGGGAGGAAACGCCGATGAAATTGATGGTCCTGGACGGCAACAGCATCGTCAACCGCGCCTTTTACGGCATCCGTCCGCTGACCACCAAGGACGGACTGTATACCAACGCGGTCTACGGGTTTGTCACTACCCTCCAGCGCCTGCTGGAGGAGGAGCAGCCCGAGGCCCTGTGTGTCACCTTTGACCGCCGGGAGCCCACCTTCCGCCATCTGGCCTACGAGGGGTACAAGGCCCAGCGTAAGGGGATGCCCGAGGAGCTGGCCCAGCAGATGCCCTTGCTCAAAGAGGTGCTGGACGCCATGGACGTGCCCCGATATGAGCTGGCCGGATACGAGGCCGACGACCTCATCGGCACCATCTCCCGCCGATGCGAGGGGGCGGGCTGGGAGTGCGTGGTGGTCACCGGGGACCGGGACAGCCTCCAGCTCATCACGGACCACACCAAGGTGAAGCTGGTGTCCACCCGCATGGGACAGACTACCACCAAGGATATGACGGAGGAGGCGTTCCGGGCGGACTACGGCTTCGACCCCATCCACATGGTCGACCTGAAGGCCCTCATGGGGGATGCCAGTGACAATATCCCCGGCGTCAAGGGCATTGGGGAAAAGACCGCTATGGCCCTGGTGCAGATGTACGGCTCCGTGGAGGAGCTGTACGCCCACATGCCGGAGATCTTTATGGCCCCGGACACCCCGGCAAAGCCTGGTGTAATCAAAAAGCTGGAGGAGGGCCGGGACGCCGCGGCCATGAGCTACCGCCTGGCCACCATCGTCACCGACGCGCCCCTGGACTTTGTTCCGGAGAAGAACCTGCGCCGGCCGGTGAAGCCGGAGCTCTATCCGGTGTTTCTCCGATTGGAGTTTACCAAGCTTATTGAGAAGATGGGCCTCACCGGCGACAGCGCCCCGGCGGCAGAGGAGGCGGAGACGGCGGTGACCGGCACCTGTGAGAGCGAGATCGTCACCGACCGCTCCCGGGCGGAGGAGCTGCTCTCCCTCTGGCGGCAGCGGGACCACGTGGCCTGCCTGGCTCTGCCGGGACTGGAGGGGCTCTGCGTGGAGTGGGGTGACCCGAAGGCGGGCGGCCGGGCCGCCATCGTTCTTCCGGGCCGCCTGGAGGGATATAACGACTTCCTGCGCGCCTTTTTCTCCGGCGAGATCCGGAAACTTTCCCACGACGTCAAGGACCTGACCCGGGAGCTGCTCTCAGAGGGCTTCCCCGCCGACGGGTTCCTGTTCGACACGGCCCTGGCGGGGTATCTGTTGGATGCCACCGCCGGGCACTACGATCTCAACCGCCTGAGCGTCTCCTGGCTGGGAGCGGAGGTACCGAAGCCCAGCTATCTGGCGGAGGGGGCCTTTACCACCATGGGGGAGGACCCGGAGGCCCTGGGGGCCTGGATGAGCCACACGGCGCTGATCGGGGCGCTGTATGAAAAGATGGCCCCCCGTCTGGACCAGATGGGGGTGCGGACGCTCTATGAGCAGGCGGAGCTGCCCCTGTGCCGGGTGCTGGCGGAGATGGAGCTGGCGGGGTTTCGGGTGGACGCCAACGCCCTCCAGGAGATGGGGGAGGTGCTCACCGCCGCCATCGACGCCTTGGAGCAGAAGATCTACACCTATGCCGGGGAATTCAACATCAATTCTCCCAAGCAGCTGGGGGAAGTCCTCTTTGACCGGCTGGGCCTGCCCGCCGGGAAAAAGACCAAGACCGGCTGGTCCACCAATGCCGACGTGCTGGACAAGCTCCGGCCCTACCACCCCATCGTGGGGGAGGTGCTGGAGTACCGGCAGTATACCAAGCTGAAATCCACCTATGTGGACGGCCTTTTGAAGGTCATCGGTCCGGATGGCCGCATCCACACCAGCTTTCAGATGACCGTCACCGCCACCGGACGCCTCAGCTCCACGGAGCCCAATCTCCAGAACATCCCCACCAGGACGGAGCTGGGCAGCCAGCTGCGTCGGATGTTCGTGGCGGAGCCGGGGAAGGTGCTGGTGGACGCGGACTACAGCCAGATCGAGCTGCGGCTCCTGGCCCATATCTCCGGCGATGCGCACATGATTGAGGCCTTCCGCTCCGGGGAGGATATCCACACCATCACCGCCTCCCAGGTGTTCGGTGTGGCGCCGTCGGACGTGACGCCGGCCATGCGGCGGGCTGCCAAGGCGGTGAACTTCGGCATCGTCTACGGCATCTCCGCCTTCTCCCTGAGCCAGGACATCGGCGTCACCGTGGCACAGGCCAAGGACTACATGGCCGCCTACTTCGCCAAGTACGACGGCGTCCACCGCTACATGGAGCAGGTGGTGGAGCGGGCCAGGGCCGACGGCTACGTGGAGACCCTGATGCACCGGCGTCGGAACCTTCCGGAGATCAAATCGTCCAACTATAATATGCGCTCCTTTGGGGAGCGGGTGGCGCTGAACATGCCCATCCAGGGCACCGCCGCCGACATTATGAAGCTGGCCATGGTCCACGTATATGACCGGCTGCAGCGGGAGAAGCTGGAGGCCCGCCTCATTATGCAGGTCCACGACGAGCTGATCGTGGAGTGCCCGGAGGGGGAGGTGGAGCAGGTAAAGACCCTGCTCACCGAGGAGATGGAGCGGGTCATGGACCTGTCCGTCCCCCTGACGGCGGAGGCCCACAGCGGACGAAACTGGCTGGAGGCCAAGTGAGACCGACTTTAGAAAGAAAGGGAGCTTCCCATGACCTATACCATCACCCTGATGACCTATGACGACGTGCCCCAGGTGGCCGCCATTGAGCGGCAGTGCTTCCCGGACCCCTGGTCGGAGCGGATGCTCCGGGAGCACCTGGACAACCAGTGCGCCGCGGCCCTGGTAGCCCGGGGGGAGGATGGCATGATCCTCGGCTACGGGGGGCTGCTGGTGGTGCTGGACGAGGGGTATATCACCAATATCGCCGTCCGGCCGGAGTACCGCCGCCAGGGCATCGCTGCGGATATCCTGGGGGTATTTGAAAATTTCGCCCGGGGGAACCATCTGGCCTTCCTGACGCTGGAGGTCCGCGCCTCCAACACCGCCGCCCGGGCCCTCTACGGGAAGCTGGGATACCTCCAGACCGGTATGCGCCGGGGCTACTATGAACACCCGAAGGAAGATGCCATCATTATGACATTGGAGTTTGATTATGACACTGAAACTATTGAACCTTGAAGAACTGAAAACTGCCTATGAGACGGACCTGCGGGAGGCGTTCCCGCCTGCGGAGCTGAAGCCGTTCTCCGCCATGGAGGCCCTGATGGGGAAGGGGATTTACGATCCCCTGTGCCTCCAGGACGAGGAGGGTACAGCCCTGGGCTACCTGCTGCTGTGGAAGCACCGGGACGCTCGGTTCCTTCTCATTGATTATCTCTGCGTCCCGGCGAAGCGCCGCAACGGCGGCATCGGGGCAAAACTCCTCCAGGCCGTCTATGACTACTATCCCGCCTCCACCGTGTTCCTGGGGGAGTCGGAGGCCCCTACCGGCGACAGCGGGGCAGACGAGATGATCCTCCGGCGCCTGAACTTCTACGCGCGCAACGGCGCCAAGACCCTGGGATACGACTGCGCCCTGTTCGGCGTCCACTTTAAGACCATCTGCTGGAGCCGGGAACCCCTGCCGGAGGAGGACGTGATCCTGCAAAAGCACCGGGAGATCTACCTGGAGCACTTCGGGGAGGAGAAGTTCCGCCGGTATATCCAGATTCCGCTGCACCCCGGGGAGAAGCCCTTCCCGGTGACGGACTGGACGGAGGATTGAGCCGGTCCGGTTCCAATATTCGACCCATTTCGTCCTGCGCCGGGGCCACAGGGCCCGGCGGACGGACATCCATAGAAGGACAAGCTATCGCATATGATCGACATATCTGTAAGCAACTTAATCAAATCTTTTGAGATCGGGAAGAACGTGCTGGACGGCATCACCTTTCAGATCCAGGAGGGGGAGCGGGTGGGTCTCCTGGGCCGCAACGGCGCGGGCAAGACCACCCTCTTCAAGATCCTCACCGGGGAGTACGACTACGATTCCGGCGAGGTGGTGATCGCCAGGGGGAGGCGGGTCGGCCTGATCTCCCAGATCCCGGTGTACCCTGTGGGCTACACGGTGGAGGATGTGCTGAACACCGCCTTTTCCCGTCACCAGAAGCTCTCCGAGGAGATGGAGCGGCTCACCGCCGCCATGGCCGCCGGGGACAGCAGCGAGGCCACGCTGCGCCGGTACGGAGAGCTCTCGGAGAAGTTCGAGGCCATCGGCGGGTACGACACGGAGACCGCGGTCAGCAAGGTGGCCAACGGCCTCTCCATTTCCCAGGAAATGCGCGCCCAGCTCTTTGACAGCCTCTCCGGCGGGGAGAAGACCCGGGTGAACCTGGGCCGCCTGATCCTGGAGGACACGGATATCCTGCTGCTGGACGAGCCCACCAACCACCTGGATCTCCACGCCACCGAGTGGCTGGAGGACTATGTCCGCCGCTTCAAGGGGACCGTGGTGGCCATCAGCCACGACCGGTACTTCCTGGACCGGACCATCACCCGGGTCATTGAGATCCAGGACGGGAAGGCGGAGTTCTACGCCGGCAATTACAGCTTTTACGCCATTGAGAAGGAGCGGCGCTACATCGAGCGCATGCGCCAGTATGAGAAGGAGCAGGCCAAGATCGAGCAGCTGGAGAAGTCTGCAGAGCAGCTGCGGGTCTGGGCCTACTCCGGCATGGACAAGACCTTCAAGCGGGCCCAGTCCATGGAGCGGCGCATCGAGCGTATCCGCCAGAGCCAGGGGCCACGCCCCACCAAAGCCCGGGCCCTCACCGCCCGCTTCGGCGAGACGGAGTTCTTCGGCGACGAGGTGCTGGTGCTCAAGGATATATCCAAGTCCTTTGGCGACCGGCAGCTGTTCCAGGGCGTCACCCTCCAGGTGGAGGGGGGCGAGCGCATTGCCCTCCTGGGGGACAACGGTACCGGGAAATCCACCCTGATCAAAATTTTGATGGGGGAGGAGCAGCCGGACACCGGCCGCATCAAGTATGGCCCCTCGGTCCGCACCGCCTACCTGCCCCAGATCATCCACTTTGACGACCCTTCCCGGAGCCTGGTGGACACCATGCTCTACGCCAAGCGGGGCTTTACCACCCAGGACGCCCGGGACCGGCTGGCGGCGTTCAACTTCCGTGGGGAGGACGTGTTCAAGAGCGTTTCCGTGCTCTCCGGCGGGGAACAGAGCCGCCTGCGGCTGTGCATGCTCATGGACGAGGCCATCAACTTTCTCATTCTGGACGAGCCCACCAACCACCTGGATATCGACAGCCGGGAGTGGATCGAGGAGGCGGTGGAGGCCTACGAGGGGACTCTCCTCTTCGTCAGCCACGACCGCTACTTCATCAACCGCTTCGCCACCCGGGTGTGGGAGCTGGCGGACGGGAAGATCACCGACTACCCCTTCCCCTTTGGGAAGTATAAGGAGATCAAGGAGCGGGAGAAGGCGGCGGCCCAGCAGGCCAGCGCTGCCGCCCATGCCGCCGCCCGTGCCGAGGTGGAAAAAGAAAAGCGCTCGGCCTCCAAGGGCAGCAAGGCCCAGCAGGCCGCCCGGAAACAGGCCACCATCGTCCAGCGGGAGATCGAGAAGCTGGAGGCGGCCATCCGGGAGAAGGAGGCGGAGCTGGAGGCGAACGCCTGCGACTACGAGAAGTACAGCGCTCTCTACGCCGAGAAGGAGCAGATGGACGAGGAGCTCTTGGCCTTGATGGAGAAATGGGAGCGCCTCAGCGAGGAGGCAGGGGAGTGACGGAGAAAGACGGTATGCGGGAGAAAAAGAACCGGTGGGGAATGCGGAAGCGCTGGGTGATTCTGGCTGTTGTCCTGCTGGCGGCGGAGGTATCCCTGCGCCTGCTCTACTCCCCCATGCGCTTCACCGCCTTCCTGCTGCTGTGCGCCGCCGCATTGTCCCTGGTGTGGGGGTTTTTGGAGGCACGGCGGGCGCGAAAGCCCTTTCGGATCGCCCGGCGGGTGCTGGCTGTCTGCCTGGTGGTGGGATTCGGCCTGTTTGCCGTGCTGGAAATCCAGGTGATTCGCTGCGCCCGGACAGACACGGAGCGGGAGGTCAGCGCCGTGGTGGTGCTGGGGGCCGGGGTCAACGGCACCCAGCCCTCCCTGAGCCTCCTGGTCCGGCTGGAGGCGGCCCTGGACTATCTCTCCGACAAGCCGGATATTCCAGTCGTAGTCACCGGCTCGAAGGGCCCCGGGGAGGACATCTCCGAGGCACAGTGCATGGCGGACTGGCTGGCGTCCCATGGCATTGCGGAAAGGCGCATCCTGCTAGAGGAGCAGGCGGACAACACCGAGGAGAATATCCGCTTTTCCAAGGAACTGTTGGCAGGGCAAGGGATTGACCTGACCGGCAGCATCGCCGTGGTGTCCAGCGACTACCACCTCTACCGGGCCAGTCTGTACTGGGCCAGCCCGGGCTTCGTGCCGGTGGCGGCCCACATGCCCGGGCAGTACCTGCCCCTCACCATCAACTACTATATCCGGGAGGCCTTCGCTGCGGCGAAGCTCCTGGTGTTCGACCGATAAAAGGAGGTTTCCTATGGCGAGTACCCTTTGTATCTACTACTCCCGCACCGGGAAGACCAAAAATGTGATGACCGAGATTGCCGCCGCACTGGACGCGGAGCTGGTGGAGATCACCGACGGCGTGAACCGCGCCGGCCTGATCGGCGCGGTCAAGTCCTGCCTGGATGCGGTGCGCCGCTCCACCCGGTTTCTGGAGCACTTCCAAACGGAGAAGGATTTGAAGGACTACAATTTGGTCATCATTGGCACCCCGGTCTGGGCGGGGCGGTGCAGCAGCATCACCCGGGAGTTTTTGAAAAAATACGGCATGGACCTCCAGCGCGTGGCCTATGTCATCACCCGGGCGGATGAGAAAAATCACCAGGAGCAGGTCTTTGAGCAGATGGATCTGTACACTGCGGCCCCCCATATCTGCGGCGCCTCCATCAAGGCCGGGGACGTGGGGGAGGCCTTCTGGCGGGAGGAGTTCCTCAAGGAGCTCGCCCGGGCCCAGAGCAAGGAGTAAGGTATGCTGGAAAAACTCAAGGGAATCGAGGAGCACTACGAGGACGTCCAGGCCCAGCTGGCGGACCCGGCGGTCTACGCCGACAGCGATCTGCTGCGGCGGCTCAGCCGGGAGCAGAAGGAGCTGGAGTCCATTGTGGAGGCCTACCGGGCCTACCGAAAGTGGGAGGCCGACGAGGCGGCCGCCCGGGAGCTCCTCTCCGACCCGGAGCTGAAGGAAATGGCCCAGGAGGAGTTTCACACCGCCAGGGCTGAGCTGGAGCGCCTGCGGGAGGAGCTGAAAATTCTGCTGCTGCCCAGGGACCCCAACGACGACCGCGATGTCATCATGGAGGTCCGGGGCGGCGTCGGCGGCGAGGAGGGGATGCTCTTTGCCGGGGATCTCATGCGGATGTACACCATGTACGCTGAGAGCAAGGGCTGGAAGGTGGATGTGGTGAACTGCAGCGAGACGGAGCTGGGCGGCGTGAAGGAGGCCAGCTTTGTTATCGAGGGGGAGGGAGCCTGGTCCCGACTGAAATTTGAGGGCGGCACCCACCGGGTCCAGCGGGTGCCGGAGACGGAGTCCGGCGGACGCATCCACACCAGTGCCGCTACAGTGGCGGTGCTGCCGGAGGCGGAGGAGGTGGAGTTTTCCATCGACCCCAAGGATCTGCAGATCGACACCTTCCGCTCCTCCGGCGCCGGAGGCCAGCACGTCAACAAGACCGAGAGCGCCATCCGCATCACCCACCTGCCCACCGGGGTGGTGGTGGAGTGCCAGGATGAGCGCAGCCAGTACAAGAACAAGGACAAGGCCATGCGGATCCTCCGCTCCAAGCTCTATGAGGCGGAGCAGGCCAAGCAGAACGCCGCCATTGCCGCCGAGCGCAAAAGCCAGGTGGGCAGCGGCGACCGAAGCGAGCGGATCCGCACCTACAACTTTCCCCAGAACCGGGTAACGGACCACCGCCTCACCGGGGACGGAAAGAACTTCAACCTGGCGCCCATCCTGGATGGGAACCTGGACCCCCTCATCGACGCCCTGGTCACGGCCGACCAGGCCGCCCGGCTCCAGAGCGGCGCCGGGGAGGAGGAATGACTTCATAAAGAAGGAAGCAGCATGGAGACAAAACTTCTGAGAGATACCGAGCAGGACATCCGGACGGCTGCCGCCATCCTCCAGGCCGGGGGACTTGTGGGCATCCCCACGGAGACGGTCTATGGCCTGGGGGCCAATGGCCTCAGCAGTGCCGCGGTGGGGAAGATCTTTGCGGCCAAGGGCAGGCCCCAGGACAACCCCCTGATTTTGCATGTGCCGGACGCCTCCTGGCTGGCGCGGTACTGCCGGGAGGTGCCGGACAGCGCCTATACCCTGGCGGAGCGGTTCTGGCCGGGGCCCCTGACCATGATCCTGCCCCGGAAGGACGTGGTGCCCGACGCGGTGACGGCGGGCCTGGATACGGTAGGGGTCCGGTGCCCCAACCACCCGGTGACCCTGGCGATCATCCGCGCGGCGGATGTTCCGGTGGCGGCCCCCTCGGGGAACACCTCCGGCCGCCCCAGTCCCACCCGGGCGGAGCACATGGTGGAGGATATGGCAGGGAAGATCGACGCCATTGTGGACGGCGGTCCCTGCGGCGTGGGGGTGGAATCGACGATCATCGATCTGACCTGCACCCCGCCCCGGCTCCTCCGGCCCGGCGGCCTCCCGCTGGAGGCCCTGGAGGGGGTGCTGGGAGAGGTAGCGGTGGACGCCGCCCTGCTGCGGCCCCTGGGGGAGGGGGAGAAGCCCAAGGCCCCGGGGATGAAGTACCGCCACTACGCCCCCAAGGCCCCGGTGACGGTGGTGCTGGGGGAGCCTTCGGCAACGGCGGACTATAT
>CAJFQQ010000040.1 GCA_904419145.1 uncultured Oscillospiraceae bacterium
CCCCAACGAGTTCATCCAGACCGGCGTCAGCACCATCGACGGGCTGAACACCCTGGTCCGCGGGCAGAAGCTGCCCATCTTCTCCGGCTCCGGCCTGCCCCACGCCCAGCTGGCTGCCCAGATCGCCCGCCAGGCCAAGGTGCTGGGGGACGAGGGCAACTTCGCCGTGGTGTTCGCCGCCATCGGCATCACCTTTGAGGAGTCGGAGTACTTCGTCAATGAGTTCAAGCGCACCGGCGCCATCGACCGCACGGTGCTGTTCACGAACCTGGCCAACGACCCCGCCGTGGAGCGTATCGCCACCCCCCGCATGGCCCTGACCGCCGCGGAGTACCTGGCCTTTGACAAGGATATGCACGTGCTGGTGATCCTCACCGATATCACCAACTACGCCGAGGCCCTCCGTGAGGTGTCCGCGGCTAAGAAGGAGGTCCCCGGCCGCCGGGGCTATCCGGGCTACCTGTACACGAACCTGGCCACCATCTATGAGCGGGCCGGACGGCAGCTGGGGAAGAAGGGGTCCATCACCATGATCCCCATCCTCACCATGCCCGAGGACGACAAGACCCACCCCATCCCCGACCTTACCGGCTATATCACCGAGGGCCAGATCATCCTCTCCCGGGAGCTGTACCGCAAGGGCATCCTGCCCCCGGTGGACGTGCTGCCCAGCCTCTCCCGTCTGAAGGACAAGGGCATCGGCGAGGGCCGGACCCGGGAGGACCACTCCGCCACCATGAACCAGCTCTTTGCCGCCTATGCCAGCGGCAAGGAGGCCAAGGAGCTGATGACCATTCTGGGCGAGGCCGCCCTCACCCCCACGGACCTGCTGTACGCCAAGTTTGCCGACGAGTTCGAGAAGCGGTATGTGAACCAGGGCTTCGAGGAGAACCGCTCCATCGAGGAGACCCTGGATCTGGGCTGGGAGCTGCTGAAGATCCTGCCCAGAAGCGAGCTCAAGCGCATCCGGCAGGATATGCTGGACAAATACTGGCCCAAGGACCAGGAGGAGTAAGGTCCCGGAGAGCCGGGAGAAAGGGGGGAACCTATGCCCACTGCAACCATAAATCCCACCCGGATGGAGCTGACGCGGCTGAAGGGGCGGCTCAAAACCGCCACCCGGGGCCACAAGCTGCTGAAGGACAAGCGGGATGAGCTGATGAAGCAGTTTCTGGAGATCGTGCGGAAAAACCGGGCGCTGCGGAAAAAGGTGGAGCAGGGACTGGAGGAGGCCAACGCCGCGTTCACAGTGGCCGCGTCCCTCATGGGGCCAGAGATGCTGGAGCAGGCCCTGCTCTATCCCAAACAGAGCGTGGAGCTGGAAATGGGCTTTCGCAACATCATGTCCGTCAACGTCCCGGTGTATACCTTCCACACCAAGAACGAAGATCCCACGGAGATCTATCCCTACGGCTTTGCACAGACCAGCGGGGAGCTGGATATCGCCCTGGAGGCATTGAACCGGGTGTTCCAGGATATGCTGGAGCTGGCGGAGGTGGAGAAGTCCATGCAGCTGCTGGCGGAGGACATTGAAAAGACCCGCCGCCGGGTGAATGCGCTGGAGTACGTGATGATCCCGGATATGGAGGAAAAAATCCGCTATATCACCATGAAGCTGGATGAAAACGAGCGGGGAAACATTACAAGACTTATGAAAGTCAAGGAAATGGTCCTGCAGGACGCCCACAATTTCAAGCCCGCATAAGGCGGGACGGAGCCGGCGGCACGACAGGCCGCCGGCTCCTGCTTTTGCCGCTGCGGCCCATACGGAAGAACGGGGCCGTTTTCGCTGTGGGAAGGGGCGCGCAGGTGTGGTTCGCCCATTGTGACAAATGAGGCGGAGACGGCCTCGGAGATTTTCGTCAAAAGGCATAAGGAGGGATTGGCCCAAAGTCCAGCCGAGTGAAAAATTTGCATTTTTCCCTCTAGGAAAGGCCCCTAGCCTTGACAAAAGTGGGGGGATTTCATATAATCTATAGTTGGTAAACAACGGGGAGCACCCGGGTTTGCCGGGATACGACAGCGCGTTTGCCGGCTGGAGCGGGGGCATCCTGCGTCCACCGGCGGCCTGCATGGAGCCGGGCGGTTCGACAAGCCTCCCACACAGACAGGGGCGCGTGTGAATTCAATGATACCTGAAGCAAGCGGAAGAGTGTTCCGCCATGAATTGAAAGGAGTTTGATTCCCATGAAGCAGATGATTCAGATTGTTGATGTCATCGGCCGCGAGATCCTGGACAGCCGCGGCAACCCTACAGTTGAGGTAGAGGTCTATCTGGAAGACGGTACTATGGGCCGTGCTGCGGTTCCCTCCGGTGCGTCCACCGGCATTTATGAGGCATGTGAGCTGCGTGACGGCGATAAGGGCCGTTATCTGGGCAAGGGCGTCGAGAACGCTGTGAACAACGTCAATACCGAGATCTGCGATGCCCTGGTGGGTGAGAATGTGCTGGATCAGGTGGCGATTGACAAGAAGCTGATTGCCCTGGACGGTACGCCCAACAAGAGCCGCCTGGGCGCCAACGCCATCCTGGGCGCCTCCCTGGCCTGCGCAAAGGCCGCGGCTGAGAGCCTGGGCACCTCCCTGTACAACTATATCGGCGGCGTTAACGCAAAGCAGCTGCCCGTGCCCATGATGAATATCCTCAACGGCGGCGCACACGCCACCAACAACGTGGAGATCCAGGAGTTCATGGTCATGCCTGTGGGCGCTTCCAGCTTCCGCGAGGCCCTGCGCATGTGCGCCGAGGTCTTCCATCAGCTGAAGACCACCCTGAAGGAGAACGGCACCCCCGCCGCCGGCGTGGGCGACGAGGGCGGCTATGCCCCCAACCTGGGTGCTGACGAGGACGCCCTGAAGATGATCGTCAAGGCCATCGAGGAGGCCGGCTACAAGCCCGGCGAGGACTTCAAGATCGCCATCGACGCCGCATCCTCCGAGTGGTGGGATGAGGATCAGAAGTGCTATATCCAGCCCAAGTCCGGCCGCAAGCTGAGCCAGGAGGACCTGGTGAATATGTGGAAGCAGTTTGCAGACACGTATCCCATTATCTCCCTGGAAGACGGCATGGCTGAGACCGACTGGGAGGGTTGGGCCATGCTGACCAAGGCCATCGGCGACCGGGTGCAGCTGGTTGGCGACGACCTGTTTGTGACCAATGTGGAGCGTCTGGCCACTGGTATTGAAAAGAAGGTGGGCAACGCTATCCTGATTAAGGTCAACCAGATTGGTTCCCTGACGGAGACCCTGGATGCCATTCAGATGGCAAACCGGGCCGGCTATACCGCTATTGTGTCCCATCGCTCCGGCGAGACAGAGGATACCACGATCGCCGATATCGCTGTGGCCCTCAATGCTGGTCAGATCAAGACCGGCGCCCCCAGCCGCACTGACCGCGTGGCCAAGTATAACCAGTTGCTGCGCATCGAGGAGGAGCTGGGCGACATCGCCGAGTATCCCGGCATGAAGGCCTTCTTCAATCTGAAGTAAGCACGTTCAAAAATGCGAGCAGGACCGCTTCGGCGGTCCTGCTTTTCTTTTCGCCATACCGAAGGGCGGGGATGTTTCGCGCTCCCGGGGCGGCCAACTTTACCGCGGCTGTATGCAAGTTTCGGCAGAACTGCCGAAGGCGAGGGCCTCCGACCCTCCGGGGGCCTACTTTTGTCACTGAACAAAAGTAGGCAAAAATCAGCTTAGGGGTTCCACCCCTAAGGACCCCAGATTTTTGGAACAGGGTCGTGGAGAGGTTTATTTGAGAAACGATGTCGGCAGAAGGATTACCTACGAACCCCGGCAGTTTCCCAACTACGCCTGCCGGCCTGTTGTGTAGTGGCCCCTAAGACAAGATGGTAGTTGCTTCTCTTTATCTCTTGCTGTTTATGGTGCGGCGGGGATTTGCAGGAAGGGATTGGTGCGTCCGGTGCCCACCGCACGAGCGCCTAGCGGAGCGGAAGGCGCGGGGCCAATCGCAGGGGGTGGACTAGTTACGGCGAAAGCCGATGAATACTTGGTTGAATGGTCAAGGCTGCCCCGGTCGGATAAAGTTTTTCTTTTGGACCGGCCGCGGCCCGTTTTCTTTTTTGAAAAAGAAAATGGGGGGCGGAGCGCCCCGGAGGGTGGGCACCCTCGTCGGCACAAGCTGCGCATCCGTCGCTCCGCCGCAAGCGGCAGAGTTCCCTCGCTGCGCTGTGCCTCCTCTCCCCACCGGACCCGCTGCGCTGGGCTCCGGCGGGGGCCCCTCTTTATCGCCATGGCTGGCAATAAAACGAAAACTCCCCCGACCTGCTGGTCAGGGGAGTCCGTTTCCTATTTTGATATTGTCCGGCTGTCTGTGCGGCCAACCAGATAGTCCAGGGACACATGGTAGAGGTCGGCGATCCGGATGAGGATTTCCAGTTTCGGTTCACGGGTCATCCGCTCATAATTTTGATAGGTCTGCTCTGTGATGTCGCTATAAATTGCGACTTCTCTCTGCGTGTAGTGGTATTCATCACGCAATTGCCGGAGCCGTTCAGACAAGATATCCCGCATCGCAAAACACCTACAATCGTTGTTGACAAATCCAGTATAAAGATTTATGATACCGAATATACAAACAATTGTTTGTGAATTGGGATATAGGAAGGGAATGGTACACTGTGGATACGACAATTCTTGTTTGGAACAGCCCGGATCATCCCCCGGAGGACGCCAGCTTTGTCCTGGTCAAATACCTGGACGACGAGGGGGCGCTGATCTGTTCCCCGGCTGCCTATGAGCGGGGGCAATACCTGGAGGTCGGCGGCAGCTATGTTTTTCAGACAAGCGAGGTGCTGGGCTGGAGCTATTTCCCCTATGACGAGCGGATCAAGGAGCAGGGAGTATGAAGCCTCCCTGCTTTTTTCCTGTGGTTCCGGCGCAGGAAGGGCGCGATTCTCCACATTTTGCGGTTGATTTCCGGGGGGAAAGCGTGTATAGTAACATAGGAATATGATTAGCACTCTGTAAGGAGGGTCTTGCATATGAAAAGAAAGACAAGAGTCGGATTGGTGACCAGCGGCGGCGACTGCCAGGGCCTCAATGCGGCTATCCGGGGCGTAGGTAAGGCGCTGTTCCAGTATGTGGACAATATCGAGATCTTCGGCATGTACGACGGCTACCGGGGCCTCATTGAGAACGACTATAAGTACATGGAGCCCAGCGACTTTTCCGGCATTATTGCCCAGGGGGGGACCATTCTGGGGACTTCCCGCCAGCCCTATATCCCCGGCAAGGCCATTGTGGATAAGGACGGCAACGATGTGATGCCCAAGATGCTGGACACCTATAACCGGCTGAACCTGGACTGCCTGGTGGTGCTGGGGGGCAACGGCACCCAGAAGAGCGCCAAGCTCCTCCACGACGCGGGGATGAACGTCATCACGCTGCCCAAGACCATTGATAACGATATCTACGGCACGGATCAGACCTTCGGCTTCCAGTCCGCAGCGGACATTGCCACCAATGTCATCGACTATATCCACACCACCGCCCTGGCCCACAGCCGGATCTTTTTGGTGGAGGTCATGGGCCGGGACGCCGGATGGCTGACGCTGTGGGCGGGTATTGCCGGCGGCGCAGATGTGATCCTGATCCCTGAAATCCCCTATGACATCAACAAGGTTGTGGAGACGATTGAGGATCGGAAAAAGAAGGGCCGTACCTTCTCGATTGTAGCGGTGGCAGAAGGCGCTATTTCCAAGGACGACAAGATCCTCAGCGAGGAGGAACGGCGGCGGAAGAAGGAGGCCAACCCCTACTCCACGATCTCCTATGATATTGCCGCCCAGTTGGAGGCGCTTACCGGCCAGGAGGCGCGGGTCACCGTGCCCGGCCACTATCAGCGGGGAGGCCCGGCCTGCCCCTATGACCGGGTGCTGGCCACCCGTTTTGGAACGGCGGCGGCCCGGCTCATTATGGAGCAGAAATACGGCTACATGGTGGGTGTCCAGGGCAACGAGATTGTCCATGTCCCCCTGGAGGAGGCCGCCAGCAAGACGAAGTTCCTGCCGGTGGACCATCCGCTGATCCAGACGGCCCGGGATGCGGGGAGCACCTTCGGGGACTGAAACCGAACAGAAAACAGCCGGACAGAATTTGTCCGGCTGTTTTTGCAAAAAAACGGCGGACTTCCGGCACATGGCGGCCTCCTCTGCGTCTGAAGGGATAGAAAGGTGGTGATCCCCATGCTCCCGTTTCCCCTGTTGGCCCTGTACAGCCTGGCCCACTTCTGGGTGGACCTGAGCTGCGCCCTGCTGCTGTTCCGGAACCTGCTGGGCAGCGGGGACTGGATGCTCTGCGTCCTGCTCTACAACTTCTGTGCCTTTGCCCTGCAGATGCCCCTGGGGGCCCTGGCGGACCGGCTCAGCCGCAACGGCCTCCTGGCCGCATCCGGATGTGTGCTGGTGGCGGCGGCCTACCTCTCCCCATGGGGGGTGGTCACAGCGATGACCGCCGGGGTGGGCAACGCCCTGTTCCACCTGGGTGGCGGGGTGGATGTGCTGAACCGCAGCAAGAAGCGGTGTGCCGCCCTGGGGGTGTTCGTGTCGCCGGGGGCCTTCGGCCTGTACCTGGGGACGGCCTGGGGCAAGGGGGTGTCCACGCCCCTTTTCATCGGCCCGGCGGTGCTGCTGGTGCTGGCGGCGGCCATTTTGAGCCTCAGCCGCCGCTGCTTTGGCTCCCTCCGCTCGGAGAATGTGCCCTTTGATACGGCCGCCCCGGGGGGCCTCTGGCCCGTGGCGCCCCTGTTCCTGGTGGTGGTGCTGCGGTCCTACATGGGGATGAACCAGGCGTTTTCCTGGAAGAGCACCGGACACTGGGCCCTGGCCCTGACGGCGGCCCTGGTGCTGGGGAAGTGCGCCGGGGGCTTCCTGGCGGACAGGATAGGGGCGGTGCGGGCCTCCAATCTGTCCCTGGGGCTTGCGGCGGCGCTGTACCTGCTGTCCGCCCTGCCCCTGCCGGGGACGCTGGCGGTGTTCTGCTTCAACATGACCATGCCAATCACCCTGTGGGCGGTGGCCCAGGTGATGCCTGGGGCCAAGGGCTTTACCTTCGGCCTTTTGACCTTTGCCCTGTTTCTGGGGTTCCTGCCCTCCTGGATGGGCTGGCCCTCCCTGCTGACGGGGCCGCTGGCCTATGCCGCGGTGGCCCTGGCGTCTCTGGGGCTGATGCGGCTCGGGCTGAAGGGGGTGGGGCGGTGCTAGGTTCCCTGGTGTGGGCCTTGGGGCTGACCCTCTTGCTGGAGGAGGGGTTCGCCCTGCTGTGGGGGGTGCGGGGTAAGCGGGACCTGGGGCTGGTGGCCCTGGTCAACTGCATCACCAACCCCCTGGTGAACGTGCTGTACCGCCTGGGCCGGCTGTGGGGCTGGCCCAGGGGGCCGGTGGTGCTGGCGCTGGAGATCGGAGCGGTTGCGGCGGAGTGGCTGTGCTACCGCAGGACGGAGAACGCCGTCCGGTATCCCATGCTGTTCTCCCTGTGCGCCAACGCCTTCTCCTTCTGCTGCGGCCTGGTGCTGCAAATTCTGGTGTTTTGAGGAGGATTTTGAGATGAAACGACTGGTTTTGCTGTTCGTGCTGGCGGCGGCGCTGGCGGTGCCCGCCTGGGCGGATGTCATCTCCCCCGGCGAGATGCTGGTCCAGTCCGGCATTTTGCCGGCGGTGCTGGTGATCGCGGTGGTGGTCATTACGGCCATCGTGGTGCGAAAGAAGAAAAAGAAATGAGGTGCGTGATGAGACGCTTATTTGGCGGCCTGTTTGCTGCCCTGTTGGCGATGTCCCTGGCGATCCCTGCGGCGGCGGATGTGATTTGGGAGCCGGAGGACGCCTTTTACAAGTCCCACGCGGAGGACTGTACCCTGCTCCAGCGCAGCTTTTACACCAACGGCGCGGCGGGCTATGTGAATTTCTACGCATCCCCGGAGAGTTCCTCTGTCACCGGACAGATGGAAAACGGAGAGAAACTCTATGTCTACTGGCAGTACGAGGACTGGGGCTATGTGGAAGAGGAGGGCTGGGTGGTTCTCAGCGACCTGCAGCTCATCTACGACTACCTCTCCTTTGAAGAGGAGTACGGCGACCAGTTCCTCCCCTATGACGTGGAGACCTGTGGGCCGCTCCTGGACGAGTGGACCGGGGACACCCTGGCCCTGTGGCCCTACCCCGGTGCGGCAGAGGTGTCCTATGTCTGGCAGGACGCCGGAGATGCCATGGCGGACCTGAAGGAGTACGGGTTCAGCAGCATCTTCGTGGACGAGGAGGGGCTCACCTGGGGGTTCTGCGGCTACCTCTACGGGAACCGGAACTTCTGGGTCTGCCTGGACGCCCCCGCCGGCCGGGACGATCCGGTGGTGACCGGTGGGGCGGTGGAGATCCCGGTGCGGCAGGTGGAGCAGCCGGAGCTGACACCGGCCCAGGAGCCGGAGCTGCCCGCTGCCTACTACATCCCCTACACCCTGGGGGTGCTGATCGCCGTGGGCGCTGTGTGGCTGCTGGCACGGAGGTTCCTGCCCAAGCAGAGAAAGAGGCTTTGACGGAAAGCGCTTGATAGGGCAGCGGGCTGGGATTTGCAGGCCGCGCGGAATGGAATATTTGGATGTCAGAACGACCCGAGCCCCGAAAAGAGCCCCGCGGCAGTCGCCGCGGGGCTTCGTGCAGATTCAGGGATTAGTACATGCCGCCCATGTCGGGGTTTGCAGGGGCCGGTGCCGGGGGCTTCGTCGGAGCAAACTCCATATCCCTCGCTTTGCCGCCTTGCGTCAAAGCTCGTCCATTCCGTTGCTCCTCCTCTCCCCACAAAATCTCCGATTTTGCGGGGCCCCTATTCTGCGGCTTCGCCGACAAGCCCGAGCCCCGAAAAGAGCCCCGCGGCGACTGCCGCGGGGCTTTTTGTAGATTCGGGAATTAGTACATGCCGCCCATGTCGGGGTTTGCGGGGGCCGGTGCCGGGGGCTCGGGCTTGTCGGCAACCAGGGACTCGGTGGTCAGGACCATGGAGGCCACGCTGGCGGCATTCTCCAGGGCGCTGCGGGTCACCTTGGCGGGGTCCACGATACCGGAGGAGATCATATCGCAGTAGACCTCCTTGTAAGCATCGAAGCCATAGCCCACTTTGCGGCTGGACTTGATCTTCTCCAGCACCACGCTGCCGTCCACACCAGCGTTGGCAGCGATCTGACGGATGGGGGCAGCCAGAGCGGCGGCAATGATGCGCACGCCGGTCTTCTCGTCGCCGTCCACCTTGCTCACCAGCTTCTCCACAGCGGGGATGGCGTTGACATAGGCCACGCCGCCGCCGGCCACGATGCCCTCTTCCACGGCAGCCTTGGTGGCGTTGAGGGCGTCCTCGATGCGCAGCTTCTTCTCCTTCATCTCGGTCTCGGTAGCAGCACCGACCTTGATGACAGCCACGCCGCCGGACAGCTTCGCCAGACGCTCCTGGAGCTTCTCCTTGTCGTAGTCGGAGGTGGTAATCTCGATCTGGCTCTTGATCTGGGCAATACGGTTCTGGATGGCCTCCTTGTCGCCGGCGCCGTCCACGATCACCGTGTTCTCCTTGTTCACCTTGACCTGACGGGCGCGGCCCAGCATGTCGATGGTGGCGCTCTTCAGCTCATAGCCCAGCTCCTCGCTGATGACCTGGCCGCCGGTGAGGATGGCGATATCCTGCAGCATCTCCTTGCGGCGGTCACCAAAGCCGGGAGCCTTGACGCAGACCACGTTCAGGGTGCCGCGCAGGCGGTTCACCAGCAGGGTGCTCAGGGCCTCGCCCTCCACATCCTCGGCAATGATCATCAGCTTCTTGCCGGACTGGACCATCTGCTCCAGCAGGGGCAGGATGTCGGCGATCACGGAGATCTTCTTGTCGGTAATGAGGATATAGGCGTCGTCGATCACGGCCTCCATCTTCTCCATGTCGGTAGCCATGTAGGGGGTGATATAGCCGCGGTCGAACATCATGCCTTCCACCACGTCGCTGTAGGTCTCGGCGGTCTTGGACTCCTCGATGGTGATGACACCGTCGTGGCCCACCTTCTCCATGGCCTCGGCGATCAGCTTGCCGATGGTCTCGTCGCCGGAGGAGACAGCGCCCACGCGGGCGATATCGTCGCTGCCGTTGACCTTCTGGCTGTTGGCGTGGATGGCGTCCACAGCGGCCTCCACGGCCTTGGCGATGCCCTTCTTCATGACGATGGGGTTGGCGCCGGCGGCCAGGTTCTTCAGGCCCTCGCGGATGATGGACTGGGCCAGCAGGGTGGCGGTGGTGGTGCCGTCGCCGGCCACGTCGTTGGTCTTGGTGGAGACTTCCTTCACCAGCTGCGCGCCCATGTTCTCAAAGGGATCCTCCAGCTCGATCTCCTTGGCGATGGTGACGCCGTCGTTGGTGATGAGGGGAGAGCCGTACTTCTTATCCAGCACCACATTGCGGCCCTTGGGGCCCAGGGTGACCTTGACGGTATCGGCCAGCTGATTGACGCCGGCTTCCAGGGCCTTGCGGGCCTCGTCGCCGCGCTTAATGAGTTTAGACATGTTGCATTACCTCCAAATTTTCAGATAAGCGGATCCTGTCCGCGTTGTTTACCAGAATTTTCCCTCAGTCCATCGCATTTTTCTGAGGACATGCGCCTCAGAAAAATACATCGACCTGTGCGCCTTGGGCGCACGCACCAGTCCGCAGACTGGTGGGGGGAATCCAAAGGGGGGATGGAATCCCCTCTTTGAGAATTACTCTACGATGGCGATGATATCGTTCAGACGGACGATCACATACTCCTCGTCCTCGACCTTCACAGTAGAGCCGGAATACTTCTCGGTAATAACCTTGTCGCCGGGCTTCACGGTCATGACCACGTCCTTGCCATCCACCTTGCCGCCGGGGCCCACAGAGATCACCTCAGCCACAGAGGGCTTCTCCTTCGCGGACGCAGTGAGGATGATGCCGCCCTTGGTGGTCTCCTCCGCCTCCATCATCTTCAGCACCACGCGGTCTGCCAAAGGGGTGAGTTTCATAGTTGCATTCCTCCAAATATATTTTTATTTTCTTGATAAACTGTTTCGCAGCGTTAGCACTCAAATCTTCCGAGTGCTAACGCTGTCCTTATAATACCCCGTCTGTTCCATTTTGTAAAGAGGATTTTGGAGAAAATTTCTCCCTTTTACAATTTGTTCATAAACTCTCACCGTTCCCCCGCCGCTGGCCGGGCGGTGGCGTTGGGATCACAGCCCCGGGGGCCGAAAAAGTTGACCTTCTTTTCGCTGAGGCGGATCGTCACGTCGTTGGAATACAGGCTCTCCCCGTCCAGACAGGTGACGATCTTCGTGTCCGACTGGATGCGGACGGTCCTGGCCCGGACCACCCGGGCGATGTCCGGAAACCGCCAGCACTCCCCGGCGGAGTAGGCCGGGAACAGCCTGGCAAAGGTCAGTTTTCCCACCTTACGCACCAGAATGGTCTCCAGCACGCCGTCGTCCATCCGGGCCTGGGGCACCGGGGTGGAGCCGCCGCCGTAGTAGCGCCCGTTGCAGGTGGAAACCAGGGCAAAATTGTCACTGAGGACCTCGTCATCCAGGGTCACCGTCCACTGGTGGCCGATGTCGTGGAACAGGAAGTTCACCGCCACCGAGGCCAGATAGCTCCCCCGTCCCCCCAGCAGGGTCGATTTCCCATAGCGGTGGACCGTGTCCGCGATCTGGGCGTCAATGCCGGAGCAGGCGATGGTCAGGGCGACGCGTCCGTTGCAGTCAATGGCGTCCAGGAGGAACTGGGGGCCATCCCACAGACTCTCGATGTCCCGGAACCGTCCCGCCATCTCCGGGCCGAAATTCTTCATGAAATCGTTGCCCGTCCCCGCCGGGATGCAGGTCATGGCGGCGTTGGGAAAGCCCAGGATGCCGTTGGCCACCTCGTTGACCGTGCCGTCCCCGCCGCAGGCGTAAAAGCGCAGCGCCTCCCCGCCCTCCGCCAGGGCGCGGCAGGTCTCCATGGCGTGGCCGGGGCGGCGGGTCAAAATACACTCATACGCGATCCCGTGCCGCTCCTGCAGGGCTTTTGCCGCCTCCATGATGCGGGAGGTGCTGTCCCGGCCTCCGGCAGTGGGATTGATGATAAAGATATGGCGCACCGCATCTCTCTCCTTTGCTGCTCCCGTCTTCCGCTCCGCAGGCCGGGGACATGTACCCCTCCTCCGGAGCTCTGGTCAGGAACCGGTCAAAACGTCCCCCGGCTCCACCTGCTCCCTCCGGATCTCCCGGAGGAGCAGGCCCACCGCCTGTCCCGCCTCCGCTGTCCGGAGGGGCCTGCGAAAGGCCTCGATCCCTCCGATCCGTGCCTCCTGGACCGTGCCCTGCCGCTTTCGGATCAGCACCCTGTCGCCCTGGGAAATCCGTCCCCGGGAGATGCGCCCGGTCACCACCGTCCCCCGGCCGGAGATTGCAAACACATCCTCCACCGTCATCTGAAAGCCGGTGTCATCCGGCGCCTGCGCCTCCCTCCGGCGGCGCTCCAGATCCTCCAGGTACAGCTCCTCCTCGTTTTTCTTTTTCTTAAACAGGCCAAACATGCCTCTCGCCTCCCTCTGCTTGAAACCTCGTCTCGCTCAGCCGCGCTGGAAAAAGTACAGGTCGCACTTCAGCATGCCGTTGTACAGCTTCCGCTTGCGGTCCGCCCGGCGGCCGAAGAACTTCTCAAACTCCGGGTGGCTGGTGAGCACCAGCACCCGCCACTTCTCCGGGATATCCCGGTAGACCTTGCCGAAGGCGCGGTACAGCGCCTCCGCCTCCTGCTTCTCCAGGAGCCGCTCGCCGTAGGGCGGGTTGGTCACCACCTGGCCGTACTCCCCGGTGCAGCGGAGCTTTGCCATATCGGCCTGCTCGAAACGGACGCAGTCCTCCACGCCGGCCTTCCGGGCGTTGTCCCGGGCAATGGCGACGGCCTTCGGGTCGATATCGCCGCCCCAGATGTCGTACTGCCCGTGAAACTCCCGATCCTCCGCCTCCTCCGCCGCGTCCATCCAGACGGCGGCGGGAACCGTTTTCCACTTCTGGGCGTCAAAGCGCCGGTCCAGGCCCGGGGCCCGGTTCTTGGCGATGAGGGCGGCCTCAATGGGGATGGTGCCGCTGCCGCAGAAGGGGTCCCGGAAGGGGTCCTTGCCCCGGTAGCGGCTGAGGGTCACCATGGCCGCGGCCAGGGTCTCCCGCAGGGGCGCCTCCACGCCCACTGCCCGGTAGCCCCGCTTGTGGAGGCCCGGACCCGTGGTGTCCAGGTACAGGGACAGTTCGTCGCTGTGGAGGGCAAACTGGATCTGATACTTCTCCCCGGTCTCCGGCAGGGTCCGCAGGCCGTATTTCTCCCCCAGGCGGGTGGCCGCCGCCTTTTTGATCATGGCCTGGCAGGCGGGGACGGAGTGGAGCTTGGAGCTGAGGCTGTGGCCCTTTACCGGGAACTGGCCGTCCCGGGGGATATAGTCCTCCCAGGGCACCGCCTTCACACACTCGAAGAGCTCCTCAAAGGTCCGCACCGTGTACTGCCCCATCAGGAGCAGCACCCGCTCGCCGCAGCGCAGGTTGAGGTTCAGCCGGGCCAGCTCCCCCAGGGCTCCCTGGCACAGCACCCGGCCGTTCTCCACCCGGACCTGCCCGAGGCCCAGCTTTTTGATCTCATCCCCCACCAGGCCCTCCAGGCCGAAGAGGCAGGGTACGGCAAATGTCGGCATTGTGTTCTCTCCCTTGTCATTTCTTGTCCTCCAGTATAGCCGACCACAGGCAAAATTGCAATGCCCCGGCTGGAGCCGCGCCCCCGCCGGAGCAGAAAATAACAGTGGCGTTTCGTGCCGTCCTGTGGTACAATAACCATAACCTCTGGAAAGGAGGCAAAAATATGGAGCCTATATACTTCTGGCTGGCCGCCTTTGTGGTGTTCGGGGTGGTGGAGGCCGCTACGGTGAACCTTGTCTCCATCTGGTTTGCCGTGGGGGCTCTGGTGTCTCTGATCGCCGCCGCCCTGGGCGCCCAGCTCTGGCTCCAGGTGACGCTGTTTATTCTGGCCACTGCCGTCTCCCTGGCCCTGACCCGTCCACTGGCCCGAAAACTTCTTGGAAAGCGGCGGGTCGCGACCAATGTGGACCGCATCCTGGGTAAAACCTGCCAGGTGACAGAGGACATCAGCAACACCGCCGGCACCGGCGCGGTGTATGTGGACGGCAAGACCTGGACCGCCCGCAGCCGCAGCGGCGCGCCGATTCCCGCCGGGCGTATGGTGCAGATCCAGACGGTGGAAGGCGTCAAGCTTATTGTAACGGAAGTGACCGAGCAGGAGCGGGCTGCCGCTCTGACTCGGCCATAACCGCAATAAAAGCGCAGAAAAATCATCCAAAGGGTCAACAATCTGTGTGTGAACAAGGAGGAGCTACTGTTATGCCATTCAACCTGACTTTCTTACCGATCCTGATCGTTGTCATTCTACTGCTCGTCATTATTGTGCGCTGCATCTATGTGGTGCAGCAGTCCCGGGCCTTTGTGGTGGAGCGCCTGGGGGCCTTCTCCGCCGTGTGGCAGGTGGGGCTCCACTTCAAGATTCCCTTCATCGAGCGGGTGGTCAAGCGGGTGAGCCTGAAGGAGCAGGTGGTGGACTTCGCCCCCCAGCCGGTCATCACCAAGGACAACGTGACCATGCAGATCGACACGGTGATCTATCTTCAGATCACCGACCCCAAGCTCTACACCTATGGCGTGGAGCACCCCATGAGCGCCATTGAGAACCTGACGGCCACCACCCTGCGCAACATCATCGGCGATCTGGAGCTGGACCAGGCCCTCACCAGCCGGGACCACATCAACGCCACCATGCGCTCCATCCTGGACGAGGCCACCGACCCCTGGGGCATCAAGGTCAACCGGGTGGAGCTCAAGAGCATCATCCCGCCCCGGGAAATCCAGGACGCCATGGAGAAACAGATGAAGGCCGAGCGGGAGCGCCGGGAGGCCATCCTCCAGGCCGAGGGCCAGAAGCAGTCCCAGATCCTGGTGGCCGAAGGAGAAAAGCAGTCCGCCATTCTGAAGGCGGACGCCGCCAAGCAGGCCGCCATCCTCCAGGCCGAGGGCCAGAAGCAGGCCCGCATCATGGCTGCCGAGGCGGAGGCGGAAGCGATCCTGAAGGTCCAGCAGGCTACGGCCGACGCCATCAAGCTCCTCAACGCCGCCGATCCCGGGGACGCCGTTATCAAGCTCCGGGCCCTGGAGGCCTTCAAGGCCGCCGCCGACGGCAAGGCCACCAAGATCATCATTCCCAGCGAGATCCAGAGCCTGGCCGGGCTGGCCGCCTCGGCCAAGACAGTCTTTGACACCGATGACCCCACTGCCGCGCCCAGAGCATGACATCGCGCAAAACCGCCGTCCGGCAGGACGGCGGTTTTTTGTATCAAAAGCAGCGGATTTCCCCGGCGCTGTTGCCATGGCGTTGGGCATTTTGAAAAACCGGTAAACCCTCCCGCGCCACCGCCCGGATGCGGCAACCCCCCGCATCCGGGCTCTTTACTGCGCAAACAGGCCGCTGCAGGCGTTCTCTTTGTGGAAATGTACCTGCCTTACGGACAGCCTTTCCGTGGATTTCGGCCATACTGGGGGTTGCAATTTGCCTGAAAAACAGGGATAATGGTAGCAATCAATCGCCGTTTCCCGACATATTTTCCGATACTGGATGGAAGAAAGGATGATCACCATGCACGAGCTGCAAGAGCGCATCCGCAAGGAGGGCAAGGTCCTCCCCGGCAACATCATCAAAGTGGACGGTTTTCTTAACCATCGCGTGGATACCCAGCTGATGGAGCACATCGCAGAGGAATTCCAGAAGTACTTTGACACCAGCGATATCACCATGGTTCTCACTGCCGAGGCCAGCGGCATCGCCCTGGCCACCGTGTGCGCCCAGAAATTCGGCGTGCCCATGGTCTTTGCCAAGAAGGCCAAGAGCGACAACATCGAGGGCGGCCTGTACCAGAGCGAGATCTTCTCCTACACCTACAAGAAAAAGATGACCCTCATCGTCTCCAAGGAGTGGCTGGGGCCCGAGGACAAGGTCCTCATCATCGACGACTTCATGGCCAAGGGCAACGCCATGCAGGGCCTCATCGACCTGGTGAACGAGGCCGGTGCCACCCTGAAGGGCATCGGCGTGGCGGTGGAGAAGGGCTTCCAGGGCGGCGGCGATCGCTTCCGCAGCATCCCCGGCGTGCCCTATAAGGCCCTGGCGGTCATCGAGGAGGCGACGCCCGGCCACATCGTCTTCCGGGAGGAGGACTGAGGCGGCACATTCCCCTCCCCCTTCGCGTCTGTATGAATAGAGAACCACTCATGCGCAAACGCTGAACAGGAGGATCCCGCCATGAAAAAGCTATTCTGCCTCGCCCTGTCCCTGATGCTGCTGGGCGCCCTGTCCGGCTGCCGGGACCTGATCTTCAGCAGCGGCCCCGCTGACGAAAAGCCGGTGATCTACCTCTATCCGGAGGAGGAGACGGAGGTCACCGTCCGCCTGGACTACCAGGGGGCGCTCACCTGCACCTACCCCGCCCTCTCCGAGGAGGGCACCTGGACCGTCACCGCCGCCCCGGACGGCACCCTCACCGGCGGGGACGGCCGGGAATACTACTGTCTCTTTTGGGAGGGCACCTCCCACTGGGACTACGACTTTTCCGAGGGCTTCTGCGTCAAGGGCGAGGATACCGCCGCCTTCCTGGAGGAGGCCCTGGCGGAGCTGGGCCTCACGGAGCGGGAGGCCAATGAGTGTATCGTCTACTGGCTGCCCCGGATGGAGCAAAATCCCTATAACCTGATCGCCTTCCAGGGGGAGGCGTACACCGACCGTGCCCCGCTCACTGTCACCCCGGCCCCGGACAGCGTTCTGCGGGTCTTTATGGCCTGGCAGGCCCTGGAGGAACCGGTGGAACTGCCGGAGCAGGAGCTGCCCGCCTTCCAGCGCCAGGGGTTTACGCTGGTGGAGTGGGGCGGCGCAGAGATCACCAAATAAAAACTGATACGAAAAGGAGGGACCTCCCTTGTCCCGTGAAGCCATTTTGATTCTGGACTTCGGCGGCCAGTACAACCAGCTCATTGCCCGCCGGGTCCGGGAGTGCAGCGTCTACTGCGAGGTAAAGCCCTACACCATGTCCCTGGCGGAGATCCGAGCCTTTGACCCCATGGGCATCATCTTCACCGGCGGCCCCAACAGCGTCTACGACGAGAAGGCCCCCCATGTGGACCCGGCCGTCTTTGACCTGGGGGTGCCGGTGCTGGGCATCTGCTACGGGTGCCAGCTCATGGCCCAGGCCCTGGGGGGCTCCGTCACCGCCGCCCAGGACGACAGCGCCCGGGAGTACGGCAAGACCGAGACCTTTTACAACACCGCCTGCCCCCTGTTCCAAGGCCTTCCCGAGGCGGGGATCTCCTGGATGAGCCACGGGGACTACATGGAGAAGGTGCCCGCCGGGTTCTCCCTGACGGCCCACTCCGCCGCCTGCCCCAACGTGGCCATTGCCGATGAGAAGCGGGGGTTCTACGGCGTCCAGTTCCATCCGGAGGTGAACCACACCGACCACGGCGTGGACATGATCCGCAACTTCCTCTACAAGGTCTGCGGCGCCAAGGGCACCTGGACCATGGGGGACTACAAGAAGACCGCCATTGCCCAGATCCGGGAGAAGGTGGGGGACGGCAAGGTGCTGCTGGCCCTCTCCGGCGGCGTGGACTCCAGCGTGTGCGCCGCCCTGCTGGCGGAGGCCGTGGGGGAGCAGCTGACCTGTGTGTTTGTGGACCACGGCCTCATGCGCAAGGACGAGGGGGACGAGGTGGAGGCGGCCTTCGGCAAGTGGGCCATGCACTTCGTCCGGGTGAACGCCGAGGACCGGTTTCTCATCAAGCTGGCCGGCGTGACCGAGCCGGAGCACAAGCGGAAGATCATCGGCGAGGAGTTCATCCGGGTCTTTGAGGAGGAGGCCAAGAAGATCGGCGCCGTGGACTTCCTGGCCCAGGGCACCATCTACCCGGACGTGATCGAGTCCGGCACCGGCGACGCCGCCGTCATCAAGAGCCACCACAATGTGGGCGGGCTCCCGGACTATGTGGACTTTAAGGAGATCATCGAGCCCCTGCGGC
The DNA here is from genome assembly GCA_904419145.1 of uncultured Oscillospiraceae bacterium. Taxonomy (GTDB): domain Bacteria; phylum Bacillota; class Clostridia; order Oscillospirales; family Oscillospiraceae; genus CAJFPI01. The sequence goes on from CAJFQQ010000040.1 coordinate 18,156, forward strand.
TGCTCTTCAAGGACGAGGTGCGGCAGCTGGGCCGGGAGCTGGGCCTCCCGGAGTATCTGGTCTCCCGCCAGCCCTTCCCGGGGCCGGGCCTTGCCATCCGCATCATCGGCGACATCACAAAGGAGAAGGCCGACACGCTGCGGGAGGCAGACGCCATCTTCCGCGCGGAGATCGCCAGCGCCGGGGAGGATCGCAATATCAACCAGTATTTCGCCGTCCTCACCAATACCCGGAGCGTGGGCGTCATGGGCGATGGCCGGACCTACGACTACACCCTGGCCCTCCGCGCCGTCACCACCAGCGATTTTATGACCGCCGACTGGGCGCGGATCCCCTACGATGTGCTGGACCGGGTTTCCACCCGCATTGTCAATGAGGTGCAGGGCATCAACCGCATCGTCTACGACATCACCAGCAAGCCCCCCGCCACGGTGGAGTGGGAATGATTTCAGAGACCAGAAAAAGCCCGTGATTACTGGGTTTTCCAAGGCTTGATGCCCTCCGTGGCAACGATTTGGCAACAGTTTTCATTATTCCAAAGAGAAAGAGCTACC
>CAJFQQ010000041.1 GCA_904419145.1 uncultured Oscillospiraceae bacterium
AGAACGGGACCGCCAGCGTACCGGCGGTCCCGTGTCTTTTCATCCAAGGATTTTCATTTGTAGTAAAATTGTTGTAACTGTAGTAAACCTGATTTCTCACAAACCCAGGTTTCATGCGGGTTTGCGGGCTGTCCGTCAGTCTAATGGCTTCATCGTGGGGAACAAAATCACATCCCGGATGGAGTCCGCGCCGGTCAAAAGCATCACACAGCGGTCGATGCCGATACCGAGTCCGCCTGTGGGCGGCAGGCCGTACTCCAGGGCGGTGAGGAAGTCCTCGTCCATCATGCCGGCCTCGTCGTCGCCCTTGGCCCGGGCCTCCACCTCCTTCTGGAAGCGCTGGCGCTGGTCGATGGGGTCGTTGAGCTCGCTGAAGGCGTTGCCCATCTCGCTGCGGCAGACAAACAGCTCGAACCGCTCGGTGAGGCGGGGATCCTTGGCGCTGCGCTTGGCCAGCGGACTCACGTCCACCGGATGCATCGTAATGAAGGTGGGCTGGACAAGTTTCCCCTCCACCTTCTGGTCGAAGGTCTCATACAGGGCGTGGCCCCAAGTGGGCTCCACTCCGTCCATGTCCACGCCGGCAGCCTTGGCGGCGGCCACGGCGGCCTCGTCGCTGTCAATGGCCATGAAATCCACGCCGGTATGCTGCTTCACCGCCTCCGCCATGGTCAGCCGGGGCCAGCCGGGGGTCAGGTCGATCTCCTCCCCCTGCCAGGTCAGGTGATAGGTGCCCAGCAGGTCCTTGGCCGCCCCGGAGAGCAGATCTTCGAAGAGGTCCATCATGTCATTGAAGTCGGCGTATGCCTGATAGAGTTCCACGGTGGTGAACTCCGGATTGTGCTTGGGGTCCATGCCCTCGTTGCGGAAGATGCGGCCCACCTCGTAGACCCGCTCCATACCGCCGACAATCAAGCGCTTCAGCGGCAGCTCTGTGGCGATGCGCATGTACATGTCGATGTCCAGCGTGTTGTGGTGGGTGATGAAGGGGCGGGCAGTGGCGCCGCCGGAGATAGTGTTCAGCACCGGGGTCTCCACTTCCATATATCCCCTGTTATCCAGAAAGTTGCGCAGGTACTTTACAAAGGCGCTGCGCAGCTCAAAATTCTTGCGGACCTCCGGATTCATGATCAGATCCACATAGCGCTGGCGGTAGCGGGTCTCCTTGTCCGTAAGGCCGTGGAACTTCTCCGGCAGGGGCAGCAGGGACTTGGAGAGCAGCGTCACCTCCAGGCAGCGCACGCTCATCTCCCCCCGCTGGGTGCGGAACACCTGGCCCTTTACGCCAACGATGTCGCCGATGTCGTATTTCTTAAACCAGTTGTAGGCCTCCTCGCCCATATCGTCCCGCTTGGCATAGAGCTGGATGCGGCCGGACTTGTCCTGCAGATCGCAAAAACTAACCTTGCCCATGCCCCGCTTGCTCATCAGGCGGCCGGCGATGGACACCTCCTGGTTCTCCAGCGCGTCAAAGTGGTCCTTAATCTCCTGAGCGTGGTGGGTTACCACATATTTCGTCTCCTGATAAGGGTCCCGGCCCGCCGCCTGGAGATTTGCCAGCTTCTCCCGGCGGATGCGCAGGATCTCCGACAGATCCTGCTGTGGCTCTGTATTGTTTGGATGGTTCTCTGCCATAGATGGCCCTCCTCTTCTGTGATAAGGATTGAAACACGCCGCGGGCGGCCTTAAAGGCCGCCCCGGGCATTATCGCTCAATTTTTTCGATCTTATAATCCATGCTGCCACGGGGGGCTTCCACGGTAACAATATCCCCCACCCGGGCACCCATCAGCGCCTTGCCCACCGGGGAATCCTCACTGATGGCACCATTGGGAAAATCCGCCTCCTGGCTGCCCACCACTTTGAATACCAAGGTTTTTCCACTGTCTATAGCTGAAATGGTTACTTTGCTGCCGATGGTAACAATATCTGTCTGGCCCACATCCTCTTCCACAATGACAGCATGGAGTAGAATATTTTCCACTTCAGCGATCCGTGAATAGAGCTTGCCCTGTTCATTTTTGGCCTCGTCATATTCGCTGTTTTCAGACAGGTCACCAAAGCCTCTGGCCACCTTGATCTGCTCCGCCACCTCATCGCTGCGGGTGGTCTTCAGGTAGTTCAACTCCTTCTGCAGTTCGTCAAAGCGAGCCTGGCTCATTTTGAATTCCTGTTTATTTTTCATCTTGGCTCCAATCACCTTTCATTTATTGACTGTAGACAGGATACGACAGGGTACCTATTCTATATTAGTCATAGTGTCTGCATTATAGTAACTTTTTTCGGCCTTGTCAACCTCTAGCACGGGAATTTGATCATTTTGTAATATCCCCGCCGTCAAAAGGGCGGAAAGCACCTGTTCCCTGCTGCAGTTTTCCTCCAGCTCCCCCTCCAGCTTTGGCGGCAGGCCGAAGGTAACGCCGTTTCTCTGAAGGACCCGTTCCCCGTCATAGAGGTGGAGCACGATGGGGTTCGTGCAGGCCAACCCCTCCCGGGGGGAAAACAGCAGCAGCGCCTGTGCCTCCTCCAGCTGAGCACGGGTGGGCCGCTGGAGCACCGACACGCCGTATTCCCGGCGGAGGCTGTGGCAGAACTCCTCGGCGCCGTACTTCATGGAGACGGTGAGATAGCGGACCTGCAGGGCCAGCTCTGTCAAGATCCTGCTCAGTTCCCCGGTCAGGTTGTCCCCCACCGCCGCCACGGTAGTACTGCCTGGGGAGAGCCCCAGGTCAGCCATCTGTTTTTTCACAATCTGCGGCGCCATCCGGCGGTAGAACGGCAGGGTGTCCACCGGCAGCACCCCTCGCCGGGCAAAAAGCTCCTGCCAGGGGAAGTCTGTTGGGAATACCGCCTGGCGCACCCCCAGCTTTCCCATGGCCCGAGCCGCCCGGCCGGCATAGTGCTTTCCCAGCACCCTGCGCCCCTTGGGCAGTGTCAGGCGCAGAAACCGCAGCCCCAGAAGATTTTTCTCCTCCACTGCCCAGGTTTTCACATCCTCCCGGTAGGCGATATATCCGATCATAGCCGTCCTCCGCCGGCCGCCGAGGCGGCCTCTTTCTTTTCTGAATTGGAAGCTGCTGCCCTGTCGGCAGAAAAAGCCTCCTGCTCCATTGGTATGGGGCAGGAGGCTTTCCTATGCACGTTACCAAGCCTGAATGTAGCCGGTAAGATAGTTAAGAGGATTGACACGGGAACCATTCTCCGTGATCTCAAAGTGGAGGTGCGGACCGCTGGAAATTCCGGTGGAGCCGGTGATACCCAGCACATCCCCCTGGTCCACATAATCCCCCACGCTGACGCTGCGGCTGGACATGTGGGCATAAAGGGTGGTATTGCCGCTGCCGTGGGAAACCACCACATACTCCCCGTAGGAGCTGCTCCGCTGGGAGACAATGACCGTGCCGGCCTTGGCAGCGTGTACCTCGGTGGTGTAGCCCACACCGCCGATATCCACCCCCTTGTGGTTGGTGGAGGCACCGGGGATGCCGGTGTTCCGGGGGCCAAAGGGGGAGGTGATGCGCCGGCTGGACACGGGCCAGATATACCCGCCCAGGGCGGCACCCGTATCACCATTGGCCGCCGCCAGCTCACGGCTCAGGCGGACGATCTCCGCCTGGATGGCTTCCTCTTCTGCGTCAATCTCATCCAGTGCGGTCTGGTACTCACTCTCGTTGTTCTCAATCTCAGCAACCAGGGCATTGGCCTCCGCCCGCTGCGCATCCAGCTCCGAGAGCGTGGCCTCCAGCTCCGTCTTGGCATCCTCCTGGGCGGTGCGCTGGGTCTCCAGGTCCGCCTTTTTGCCCGCGATCTCCTCCTGCAGGCGGCGCAGCTCGTCCACCACGCTCTGACGGAACTCCATGATCTCATTGGCCGCATCCAGACGGCCCAGCAGGTCGGAAAAGTCCACGGCATTGAAGAGCACCGACCAGTAGGAGATCGTACCGCCCTCCTCCATGGCCCGGACACACTGGCGGAATACCTCCATCTGCTCCGCCTCGTCCGCCTCCGCCTGGTCCAGCTCCGCCTGGGTCTGGGTGATCAGCGCGTCATACTGGGCGATCTGTGCCTCCACATTGGCAATGCGGGCGTTGGTATTGGCGATCTGGCTGTCCAGCAGGTTCTTGCGCGCTAAGGCCTGGCTCTTGTCGTCTGCCAGGGCCTCCAGCTGGCTCTCCAGCTCCGCCCGCTGCTCGCCCAGGGCGTCGGCGTCATCCTGGAGGGCGTCAATATCTGCCTGGGTGACAGCCTGTACGGTGGGGCCCACCACATCCAGCTGCAGCGAGGCCACAACGAACAGGACGATCACCGTATTTCGCAAAATATTCCAAAGACGCTTTTTCATAGGCCCTCCCCTCTCAGACCTTCAGGAACTGGCGGATGGCCGAGAGGCTCCCGCCCACACCAATGACAATGCCGGCGCCAGCAAAAATCAGCGCCACAGCGTACCAGAGGCTGCCGAAGGGCACGATCTGAATGATGGAAAACAGATCGTTGGTGGAGATGCCGCGAGTAATCAGGCCATACAGTCCCCACTGGAGGAAGAAGGCGATCACCGCCGACAGCAGACCCAGCAGAATCCCCTCATAGACAAAGGGCCAGCGGATGAAGCCGTTGGTGGCACCCACCATCTTCATAATGGCGATCTCCTCCCGCCGGTCAAAGGTGGTGAGCTTGATGGTGTTGGCGATGATGAACACCGACACCAGGAACAGAATGGCGATCAGGGCCACGCTGATGATGGTTGCGATGTTGCGGATGGTGATGAAGCCGTCGCTGAGCTCCTCATATGCGTTGACATTTCCCTCCCCGATACCCGGCACATCCTCTATCAAATCAGCCGTTTCCGACATCAGGGACAGGTCCTCCATATAGATGGTAAAACGGTGGCGCAGGGTGGAGGAGTCCATGTCGCCGGCCAGGGCCTCGATCTCCGGGTAGTCCTCGATAAAGCTTTCCCACGCCTCGTCCCGGCTGATGAACTCCACATCTGCCACATTGGGCACCGCCAGGATATCATCCTCCAGCGCACGGGCCTGGGCCTCGGTCAGGGAGTCGTCCACAAAGGCAAGGACCTGGTTCTCATCTTCCAGCCGGCTCAGCGTGGCATCAGCATTCACCGCCACCAAAGAAAAGGTCCCCATGATGAGCAAGCAGGCCACGGTAATGCCGATAGCCGCAAAGGACATAAATCCGTGGGCGAACATATTGGAAATGCCCTCTGTCATAAAGTAAATAAAATCGTGGTTTTTATTCTTCGTTTTCTCACGCATTGGCCTTCACTCCATATTTCCCAATCGCATCACTGATCACGCGTCCCCGATCCAACATGACTACCCGCTCATCAAAACGGTTGACCAGATCCTTTTCATGGGTCACTACCAGCACCGTGGTTCCCAGCTCATTGATCCGCTTCAACAAGGTCATAATCTCTAAAGAACGGGCTGGATCCAAATTTCCAGTAGGCTCGTCGGCAATAATGGTGGATGGATTATTTACCAATGCTCTGGCAATGGCCACACGCTGCTGTTCACCGCCGCTCAGTTCATTGGGCAGGCGGCTCTGCTTGTTCTCCAGACCAACCAGACGGAGCACATAGGGGATACGCTTTTTAATCTCCCGGGGGGTTGCCCCAACTACCCGCATAGCAAAAAGCATGTTATCATAAACTGTCTTTTTTTCGATCAGACGGAAATCCTGGAAAATAACGCCCAGCGTCCGCCGCATATAGGGCACCTGCCACTCGGCAATGTTCGTCAGGCTGAAGCCGTTGACCATCACGAGGCCCTCCGTGGGAACTACCTCGCCGGTAAGCAGTTTGATGACCGTCGATTTTCCCGAACCTGACGGCCCCACCATAAACACGAATTCCCCATCCTTGATCTCCAGGCTTAATCCGTTGAGGGCCCTGGTCCCGTTGGGGTATTCCTTGATAACATCTGTCAATCGTATCATAGCGCACCTATCCCACACATAGTATTTATGTAAACGCAAAAACGGAAAAGCATCCATGGCATATCAAATCAATTTTAGTCGAAAATGATATGGCCGTCAAGGGAGAAGTCGTGAACAAATTATGAACGGAATGCATTATGTCAATCTATGGAAACATCACGGTTCCAGCCTCACATCCCCCATCCAACATTTCAAAACTGCCCTGGATACTGAAAAACAGCATGTTTTCCGGATTGCCTAATAAAACTCATCAAAATCCATGCCCATATCCAATTCCCTTTTGCCAAATTTTTGAACGATTGACCTGCCGGCAGCCTACCATAAAAGGAATCTATCCTGTCCATCTACTGCTGACGTAAGGGGCCGGTACCATTCTAATCATTACTCTAAACGCAGCAAAATAAGTTTGAGTGCTCTCAAAGGTCCAGTGGGCTCACGCCTCTGCCCTATTAGAAAATCATACCATACTCAAAAAATCCCAAAAAGGAAACTCTATGCGAACAGTTATCCCGCCCACATAGAGTTTCCTTCTGTCCGGCACAGCGCAGCTGCAGCATGCAACATGCATATGCTCCTTCGCTGTTTGCCGGGGAAGCCTTCTTTGATCCCAGCCTATCAGCCGCCGTAGGTACTGACGAACAGATCCGCCATAGCCTGGGCGTTCTCCGGGTAGACAAACATGCCCACATAGTTGCCGGTGGAGACGATGACCGCGTTGGCCCACGTCTCGCAGGATGCGGGATACCAGGCGCCGCCGTCGGCCTGGGCCTTGGCCCGGGCGGCGAGGATGTCCTTCACCGTCTGCACATCGCTGCTGTTCTCCACCTCAATAAGGGACACCGCGGCGTTAGCCATGGTCATCATGGTCTCCTGCACCAGGCACTGTTTCGTGGAAATCGCGCTGAGGCCGGGATAGTAGTTGTCCAGCAGCTCCCCCTCATAGGTCGCCAGTCCGCCGATCTGATAGGTCTCCGAAAGGGTGTTGTAGAAGTCGGACAGGGTGGGCAGGGCATCGCTCTCGCCACCCTCGCTGGGCTCCTCCGTGCTGCCCTCGGCGCCATCCTCCGGCTGCTGGGCGGCCGGGGCGGAGCAGCGGACGATGCAGGTGAGGGTCAGTGTCTCACCGCCCAATTCCACCTCAATGGAGGCGGTGGCCCGGCCGCCGCCCACGGCGGTGACGGTGCCGTCCTCGGCGATGGTGGCTACCTTCTCATCGCTGATGGACCAGGTACCCATCTCGGCCCCCTCCGGCAGGTTCTGAATCTGGAGGCGGAAGGAGTCCCCCGCATTCTTCAGCGTGAAGTCTGTCCGGTTCAAGCGGGGCAGGTTGTCCTCCCACTGGCAGGTGACGGCGCAGGTGAAGTCCTTCTGGCCGCTGTTGCCCTCCACACGGAGGGTGATGGTGGCGTTGCCCACGCCGGTGGCGGTCACGTTGCCCTCCGCATCCACCACGGCCACGTCCTCGTCACTGGAGGTGTAGGTGGCGGCATAGGTGCCCTCCACCCCCTCCGGGAGCAGTTGGAAACTCTCGCCAAAGGCGCTCAGGGTGTACGTGGTGTGGTTGAGGGTGACATCGTCGATGCTGGGCCCCTCCTCGGTATCGCCGGCCTCGCCGGTGTCGGTGGATTCATCGGTGGCGTCGTCGGTGCCGTCGGTCACCGGGGGCTGGGTATCGCTTTCCCCGCCGTCGTTGCCGGCAGTATTGTTCCCGGCGGTATTGTTGCCGCCGCAGGCGGCCAGGGCCAGCGCCATGGTCAGCGCCAGCAGCAGGGCAATGAGTCGTTTCATGGTATGTACCTCCCATATCTTTTCCAATCGTATACAAATGTTTTTCTATTCAAAGGGTCCCGTCCCGCAGCCGCGGTCACTGCCCCATGAAGATGATGTTGTCGTCCTTCTGGAAGTTCTCTACGCTGTAGTTCACCAGAATGGCATCCGCGCCGATGGAGGCGGCGTAGTCCGCCACCGGAGTCCGGTAGTAGCGCAGATCGATCATATAGATGGTGCCGTACTGCTGGCTCAGGAAGGGGGCCAGGGAGTCGGCGTAGCTGTCCCGCACCACCAGCAGGGTCTCATCCGTGGCGGCGTTGGGGTTCTCGATGATATACAGCGGGTTGTTGCCGCCCATAAAGTAGGTGTACTTGTCCTTGCCGATGAGGTTCTCCTCCACATAGAGGCCGTGGGTACTCTCGGTCTGACCGTCATTGACGGTAACCGTGACCCCCTCCCCGGAGACATAGGTGTCAATCTCGTCGGGGGTGAGCCAGTGGACGCCGGAGGTGGAGTAGAGGGTGCCGTTGAAATCGGTGGACACGGTGGTCTTCTCCCCCAGTGCCTCCGGGGTTACCCCCAGGGCCTCCATAAAGGCGGCGTAGCCGTAGTAGGCGCCAAGGCTGGTCCAGTGGTGATCCGTACGGTAGAAGATGGACTCGTCACTGTGCTCCGCCAGGAGCCCCCCCACATCCACATAGATGGCCCCGGTATCCTTCACCTGCTCCAGATAGGCCCACTGGTCCATGGACTCGGCGCCCTCCGGCAGCTGGTCGCGCCAGATCTCCGCGGCGGTGGGGATCATGGCCACATACACCGGAATGTCGGTCTTCTCCACCAACTGAGAGAGGTAGTTGACATTCTGGTCCGCCCGGTCGTTCTTCTGCACTTTGGAGATGAGCTTGTCCCCGCAGACGTAGACGATGCCCCGGCTCTCGTCCCCGAACTCCCGCTTGCCCAGCAGGTACTCGTACCGGGTCTTCAGGCCGATCCACCCGTCCCGCAGGGGGAACTGGTCCTCCAGATAGGTCTCCAGGTCCGCGGTGTAGTCCCCGTCCTTCAGTCCCTGCCAGGAAAAGGTGGGCATGGTCTGCAGGTAGCGGTTCTCCACCGGGGAGAAGGTCTCGTCCGGCAGCAGGATGTGGGCGATGCCGAAGCCGTAAAGGAAGATGCAAAAGACGGCAGCCGTGACGATCTGCATGGTTTTTCTCAGTTTCATGGTATCGCCTCCTCAGAAACGGAAATACAGGAAGGGGTTATAGCTGGCGTCCACCAGGCAGGCGGTACAGAGGATCAGCACCCCCAGCACCAGCACCGGGGAGACCACCAGCCGGACGTTCTCCTTCTGCCGGTTCCAGAGCTTTTTCACCGCCGGCGTGCTGGCAACCACCAGGATCACCAGCATGGGGAGATAGGTCCGCAGGTAGTAGAGGGTATTGGCGCTGATGAACTGCGCCCCGCCGAAGCAGGCGGCGAGATACCGCCCCAGGTGGCCCATATCCTCCACCGCAAAGAGGCACCAGCCGATAAGGACGATCACCATGGTGTACACGTGCTGCACCGCGGCGGGCAGTTTCTCCAGGTACTTGCCCAGGAACAGCCGCTCCGCCAGCATCCAGACGGCATAGTAGAGGCCCCAGAGGAGGAAGTTCCACCCGGCGCCGTGCCAGATGCCCGTGAGGACCCAGACGATGAGGATGTTCCGAATCCACTTGCCCTTGCTGCACCGGCTGCCCCCCAGGGGGAAGTACAGGTACTCCCGGAACCAGTTGGTGAGGGAGATGTGCCAGCGCTTCCAGAACTCCACGATGGACTTGGAGATATAGGGGTAGTTGAAGTTCTCCATAAACTCAAAGCCGATCATCCGCCCCAGGCCCACGGCCATGTCGCTGTAGCCGGAGAAGTCGAAGTAAATTTGGAAGGCATAGGCCGCCAGGCCCAGCCAGGCCCCCACCACGGTCAGTTCCTCCCCGGACATGGCGAGGAAGGCGTCCCACATGCTGCCGATGGCGTTGGCCAGGAGCACCTTCTTGGCAAGGCCCACGGAAAACCGCTCCACGCCGGAGACGAATTTCCCCAGGCCCTCCTCCCGGTGCATCAGCTGCTCAGCCACGGACTTGTACTGGATGATGGGGCCGGCGATCAGCTGGGGGAACAGGGTGACGAAGGTGCCGAAGGTGATGATGTTCTTCTGCACCGGCGCATCCTGGCGGTAGACGTCAATGGTATAGGACATGGTCTGGAAGGTGTAGAAAGAGATGCCGATAGGCAGCGGGATGCCGAAGAGGGGCAGGCTCCAGCCGGTGATGGCGTTGATGCTGCCCATAAGGAAATCCCAGTACTTGAAAAAGAACAGAATGGCCAGATTGAAAAACACCGATGACGCTACGGCCATCCGGGCTTTCTTATCATTGGCACGCCACTTCTCCACCAACATACCGTGGGTATAATCAATGGCAGTGGAGAGGAACATGATCACGATATATACCGGTTCGCCCCAGGCATAAAAGAAGAGGCTTGCCAAAAACAGGAAAAGATTGCGCAGTTTCAGCGGTGACAGCTTATAGACCAGCAGCACCACCGTCAGGTAGAAAAACAGAAAAGGCAGACTGGAGAAAACCACAGGCTGTCCTCCTTTCGCTTACGTACAAATTGCGCCCGGGCATCAAATTGCCGTGGTCAAATGGCCACGGCAATTCATGCGCGGGACAGTTTTTATGCTTCAAACAAGGCGTTAAAGTCATTGACAGCAGACTCTTGATCCACGCCGGCCACAATCAGCGCCACTACATTGCCATTGACAATGATTTCCGCATCCTGCCAAGCTTCAACTGTGGCTGGATACATAGCTCCGCCATTCACCTGACCATCCACACGGGCCTGAAAAATAGCTTGGACAGCCTCCACATCATCGCTGCTGGCGCACTCCACCAGGGCCAACTCATAGGCCACGGCGCTGATGGCGGCGGTCTTCAGAACGCTCTGCTTCAGCTCGTAGCTGCCAAGGCCTGGATAAAAGGTCTCCACCAGATCGTCAGTGACGTCCATCATCATAGGTGCTTCCGACAGGGATGCCATATAATCCTCATAAAAGCCTTCCAAGTCCGGAGCGTCTTTCTGCGACTCTGCCCCGCAAGCGGCAAGCGCCACAGCGGCAGTCAACGCCAGTACCAGTGCCAGGATTCGTTTAATGTTTTTGTTCATATGTTTCTCCTTTTGGTCTTTGCTGAGCCTGCACAAGTCAGGCCAGTGGATTAGACGGCACAGCATGAAAAAGGTTCCCGCGTTTTTAAAAATTTTTTAGCAGCCGGAGCGCTTCCCAATCCAATCCAATCCAATGGACAACATCTTCTCAATATGTTACAGCTTTTCCATGTGGGGCCCCGCCGCCCGGAGCATCAGTTTCTTAGTGCCCACCTGGTCGAACGCCACCTCGATGAGGGCGTCGTTGCCCATTCTGCGCACGGAGAGCACCATGCCCTGTCCAAAGGACTTGTGGCGCACCATGTCCCCCTGCCGCAGCTCCATCAGCCCCGGTGCGGCCGCCGTCTCCTGGGCGGTGAAGCCCCGGTCCGGAGCCGGACGCCGTGGGGCGCGGCGCACCGGGATCTCCCGCATGTGGGTCCGCTCCTCCCCCAGGCTGGAGCCGAAGTCGTGGTCGCCAAAGGCATCGGCGCTCATACGCGGCTGGGGCTTTCCGTCCCACCGGCTGTTTTCCGCCGGCACCTCCTCCAGGAACCGGGAGGGCAGGTTGGTGGTGGTGCGGCCGAAAAGCATACGCTGGCGGGCGTTGGTCATGGTGAGCTTCTCCTTTGCTCTTGTCATGGCCACGTAGCACAGCCGCCGCTCCTCCTCCATCTCCTCGCTCTCGCCGATGGCCCGGGCTCCGGGGAAGATCCCCTCCTCCATGCCCACCACATAGACAAAGGGGAACTCCAGCCCCTTGGCGCTGTGCATGGTCATAAGAGTCACGGCGTTGTCCCTGTCCTCCACGCCGTCCAGGTCCGTGTACAGGGCCACGTCGTTGAGGAAGCCCGCCAGGGTGGGGTCCTCCGGCTCACTGTCCAGGAAGGAGAGGATGCTGGAGCGCAGCTCCTGGATGTTCTCCAGCCGCCCCCGGCTCTCCATGTCCCCCTTCTGCTCCAGGGCCAGGGTGTAGCCGGACTTGTCACACACCAGATCGTAGAACTCCGGCAGGGGCAGGTCGTCCGCCTGTTCCCGCAGGTCCTCCAGCATCTGGTAAAAGGCCTGGAGCTTCCCGGCCGCCCGCTTCAGGTCGATATAGGCGTCCGCCTCCCGCAGCACCTCGTACATGGGCACGCCCTGCTGATCGGCCAGCTCCTGGATGCGGTCGATGGTGGTATTGCCGATGCCCCGGGCGGGTGTATTGATGATCCGCCGCAGGCGCAGGTCGTCGGCGCTGTTGCTGACCACGCAGAGATAGGCGAGCATGTCCTTCACCTCCGCCCGGTCAAAGAACTTGGTGCCCCCCACCACCTTGTAGGGGATGCCGTTGCGCTTGAAGGCCATTTCCAGAGCGTTGGACTGGGCGTTCATCCGGTAGAGCACCGCGTCGCTGCGCCAGTCCCCGGTGCGGCCGTAGTCCGAGAGGATCTGACTGGCCACATACTGGGCCTCGTCGCTCTCGCTGAAGGTGGTGCGCAGCTGCACCTTCTCCCCCGCCCCATTCTCCGTCCACAGGGTCTTGCCCTTGCGGCCCACGTTGTTTTGGATGACCGCGTTGGCCGCGTCCAGGATATTCTGGGTGGAGCGGTAATTCTGCTCCAGGCGGATGGTCTTGGCCCCCCGGTACTGGTCCTCAAAGGTGAGGATGTTCTCGATGTTGGCCCCCCGGAAGCGGTAGATGCTCTGGTCGTCGTCTCCCACCACGCAGATGTTCCCCCGCTCCCCGGTGAGGAGGCTGGCCAGCAGATACTGGAGGTGGTTGGTGTCCTGGTACTCGTCAATGAGGACATAGCGGAACTTGTGCTGATAGTAGTCCCGGACTGCCTCGTTCTTCTGGAGCAGATGGACCGTGTGGAGGATGATGTCGTCAAAGTCCAGGGCGTTGGCCTCCCGCAGGCGCTTGTCGTAGGCGGCGTAGATCTTGGCGATCCGGGCCATGCGCCAGTCGCTGGAGGCGTTCATCCGCTGCTCGAAGTCCTCGTGGGACTCGTTGCGGTCCTTGCTGGAGCTGATGTAGCTGAGCACGGTCCGGGGCGGGAACTCCTTCTCCTGGAGGTTCAGGTCCTTCAGCACGTCCTTGATGACGCGGCGGCTGTCGTCGGTGTCATAGATGGTAAAGGAGTTGGTGAACCCCTCCCCCAGGTCCTCCATATTTCGCCGCAAAATCCGCACGCAGGCACTGTGGAAGGTGGCGGCCCAGATGTCCAGGGCCGCGGCGCCGCAGGTCTTTTGCAGCCGCTCCTTCAGTTCCCCGGCGGCCTTGTTGGTAAAGGTGATGGCGATGATCTCCCAGGGCCGGGGCGGGTCCACCGCGCACAGGCGCCGGGCCCGGTCCCAGTCCTCCTCCGACGGCTCCCCCGGGAAGCCCTCTAAAAATCGGAGGTCATCCTCCGTGGCCCAGCCGGGCACCTCCTCCGTGTCGCTGCCCCGGCCGAAGGTGAGAAGGTTGTCCACCCGGTTGATGAGCACGGTGGTCTTGCCGCTGCCCGCCCCCGCCAGCAGCAGCAGAGGCCCCTCCGTTGTCAGTACCGCCTTCCGCTGCTGGGGGTTCAGTCCAGCATAGCGCCGGGCAATGACATTGCGCCGGGCATCACAGTAGCGTGTGATAAAATCCTGCGTCATGGTGTTCTCTCTTTCTATTTGAATTCCTTAAAAAGGGCGGCCCTTGGCCGCCGCGTCTGTCCTGAGGCTTTCTATTGTAGTACACTTTTTTCATTCGGTCAATGGACCATTCTGACGGAAAACCGATTTCCCTGTTGCCTTTTTTCCCGCTTCTGGTATACTGGTGGGACAGACTTGACCCTTTAGGAGGTTTTTCCCATGCTCTCTTTCCGAAACGATTATAGTGAAGGGGCTCATCCCTCGATTCTAAAGGCCCTGGAGGCTGTCAACTTTGAGCAGATGCCCGGCTACGGCCTGGACCGCTGCTGCCAGGATGCGGCGGACACCATCCGCACCCTCTGCGCTGCCCCGGAGGCGGACGTCCACTTTCTGGTGGGCGGCACCCAGGTCAACAAGACCGCCATTGCCGCGTTCCTCCGCCCCTACGAGGCCGCCATTGCCGCCGAGAGCGGCCATATCTGCACCCACGAGACCGGCGCCGTGGAGCAGGACGGCCACAAGATCCTCACCGTCCCCACGGCGGACGGAAAGCTGACCCCCGCTCTGCTGCAGGGGGTGCTGGAGAGCCACAGCAGCGAGCACATGGTGCTACCCCGGCTGGTGTACCTCTCCAACACCACGGAGCTGGGCACCGTCTACAGCCTGGAGGAATTATCCGCCATCAGCGAGTTCTGTCAGAAGAACGGTCTGATCCTCTACTGCGACGGGGCCCGCCTGGGGGCGGCCATGGCGGCCGGAGACACCACCTTCGCCGACTATGCCAGCTTGTGCGACGCTTTCACCATCGGCGGCACCAAAAACGGCCTGCTGTTCGGCGAGGCCCTGGTGATCGTCCGCCCGGCCCTGCGCACCCACTTCCGCCACTGCATGAAGCAGCAGGGCGCCATCCTGGCCAAGGGGTGGCTGCTGGGGGCCCAGTTCTCCGCCATTCTGCAAAATGACCTGTATCTGGAGCTGGCCCGCCACGCCAAGGCTGAGGCGGATAAGATCCGCGCCGCCCTCCAGGAGCTGGGGATCCCCTGCCTGGTGGACTCCCCCTCCAACCAGATCTTCCCTGTCCTGCCTCTGGACAAGGCCGCCGCATTCCAGGCGGTCTGCGCCTGCGAGGCGCAGCAGAAGGTGGGAGACGACGGCCTGTGCGTCCGTCTGGTGACCTCCTGGGCCACGAAGGACAGCGACGTCAACGCCCTTGTAAAGCTCCTGCGCTCCCTGTAATATCATAAAAGGAGGCGATTTCCATGCGGAGAAGCGACCGGGCCGTCACCGCGCCCGATGAGATCCGGGGCATCCTGGAGCGGTGCAAGGTCTGCCGTCTGGCTATGTCGGACGGAGAGGGGCTCTACATCGTACCCATGAACTTCGGCTATGCCCTGGAGGACGGGCGCCTCACCCTCTACTTCCACAGTGCCCGGGAGGGGCGGAAAATCGCCGCCCTCACCGCCGCCCCCCGGGTGGCCTTTGAGATGGACGGCGGCCACGCGCTGGTAGCAGGGGACGCCCCCTGCGCCTACAGCTATACCTATGAATCCATCACCGGCGCGGGGCGGGCTGTGTTCTGTGAGACCGCTGCGGAAAAGATCGCCGGCCTCCGGGCCATCATGGCCCACCAGACCGGGCGGACATTCTCCTTCACCGAGCCGATGGTGCAAAACGTGGCGGTATTTCGCGTCGAGGCGGACGCCTATACCGCCAAGGCCCGGCGGGGGTAAGGCGTCACATGGGAAATGCCCCGTCGGATTCGTGATGCAGGGAGGAGTATCTTGCACTGGGGCTGTAAATTCCTGCTGTCCCTTCCCCGTCCTTGAGGCTGGGCCATTCAGAATCTGATGAGGTAATCGAGATGAAACTGAAAAATTCTTTGCTGGTCGTAACGGATATTGACCGGTCCGTTGCGTTTTATCAAGCGGTTTTGGGGCTTCATGTTATTATGGATTTTGGCGCAAACAAAACCCTGACAGGCGGCCTGGTTTTGCAAACCGCTGAAACATATCGCCAATTTATTGGAACCAGCGAGATTTTGTTTGGCGGCAACAATATTGAAATCTACTTTGAAGAAGACCATTTCGATTCGTTTGCCGACAAGCTGAACGCATTTGATATCGAATATATCCACCCTGTTATAGAACATGCATGGGGCCAGCGTGTGGTCCGCTTCTATGACCCCGATCATCATATCATTGAAGTGGGCGAAAATATGAAAGCGGTCTGTAGGCGCTTCCTGGACAGCGGAATGACACCGGAACAAGCTGCAGCGCGGATGGACGTTCCGATAAAATTTATATATGCCTGCATGCGTTAGTTTCCATATGAACAGAGCCACCCCCGTATGGTTTGTGGTCCATACGGGGGTGGCTCTGTTTGATAAGGCCCCGGCTCTGGGACGTTCTAAGTAAGTCTGCAGGGGGCTGCGGGTCACGCCCGGTAGCCCGCCGCCATCTGACGGCCGGTGTGCTGGATGGCGTGCCACTTCTTGGTATCCCGGAAGATGGAAATCACCTGCAGCGGGAGCCAGGAGGCCATGAAGATCGGGAATACCAGCACAGTCTTCCCCATCCCCCTCAGGCCGTAACCCCCCAGGAGGCACAGCGCCGCCCCCAGGGCCGCGGTGCCCGTATAGGCCAGGCACAACCCTAGGAGCACCAGCGGCACCATGGACAGCAGTGAGGAGAGGTGCAGCGCCGCGTTCACCCCCAGCAGGATGCCGGAGACAGCCTGGGAAAAGGGAGCCAGCAGGAACATTGTCATGTCCCAGCGGAGCATGGGCCGGGGGCTGTAGTCCTCCCACAGCTTTCCCAGCTCCTGCCGGGCCACCTGCATGACCCCGCTACACCACCGCTTGCGCTGGCGCAGGGACAGGAGGAAGCTGGTTGGGGCCTCGTCATAGGTCAAGGCGTCGTAGACCCAGTGGACCCGGTATCCCAAACGGGCACACTGGGCGGAGAACTCCGCATCCTCGGCGATGGTGCTGGTATTCCATCCGCCCAGGGCCTCCAGCACCTCCCGGTGGACGGCAAAGCCCGTGCCCACCAGCTTGCACGAGAGGCCTAGGGCCGCCCGGGGCCGGTTGAAGCTCCAGTCAAAGGCCGCGAAATACAGTCCATAGCACCCGGAGATCCCGCTCTGGGTGGGGTTGGCCGCCATCATCCGGGACTTGCACACCCGGGCGCCGGACACAAAGGCGTCGTTCATCCTGGCCAGGAAGTCCCGGTCCAGCACATTGTCCGCATCAAAGACCACAAAGGCGTCGTAGTCCTGGCGCATCAGCTGGCCCAGGGCATGGTGGAGGGCGTCTCCCTTGCCCTTCACATTCCCAAGGCAGTGGATGATCTTTGCCCCGGCAGCCACAGCGGCGGCCTCCGTGTAGTCGGTGCAGTTGTTGGGCACCACGTAGATGTCCCGGAGGTGGGCTGGATAGTTCTGGTTCAGGACGCTCTCCACCAGATTTCCGATGACGGCCTCCTCGTTCCGGGCGGCCACCACCACGGCGAACCGGGTGGCTGGCGCCGCTTTAGGGTAACGCCGGCGCTTTTTCAGGGTAAAGACCGCGATGCAGGCAAAATAGACGGTAAACACTTTCAGTATCAGGGACAGCCAGAACGCGATTTCTTCCATGGCTCCATACCTC
>CAJFQQ010000042.1 GCA_904419145.1 uncultured Oscillospiraceae bacterium
CTATAACATCGGCGGCAACAACTACTTCATGCTCCGGGATCTGGGCGAGGCCCTGGGCTTTGAGGTGGACTACGACGCCGCCACCCGTACCATGATTATGAACAGCGCGGCGTAACAGAGTACGAATAGTAATATTCCGTGCATTGATTTCAAAACGGATAGGGCCCGGGACACATGTCCCGGGCCCTATCTTTTCTGTCATTGGTTACGCCGCGGCATCTACAGGCGCCATAAGGAGGACGGAAACCTCCAGATATTCCCCATCCCGGTAGATCACCATAGGGATCTCCTCCCCGGTGGTATACCGCCGGCGGATGCGCAGCACGTCGCTGTTGGTGGAAACGCTCTCGCCGTCGGCGGAGACGATCACATCTCCGGCCTGGACCCCGGCCAGATCGCCGCCCAGGCCCTCCGTCACCTCGATCACCTGGACGCCGGTATTCCCATCCGGCAGCGTCACCATACCCATGACGGTGATGCCCAGCACCGGCTGGGGCTCCACCTCGCCGGTGGCGATCAGGCTGTTGACGATGTGGGCCACGGTGCTGCTGGGGATGGCAAAGCCCAACCCCTCCACGGCGGCCTCGTCGGCATAGCTGGCCACCATTTTGATGGTGTTGATGCCTACCACCTGCCCGTAGGCGTTGATGAGGGGCCCGCCGGAGTTGCCGCTGTTGAGGGCGGCGTTGGTCTGGATCAAGGTCATGGTGGTGCCGTCCACATCCACATCCCGGTTGATGGCGGAGATGATCCCGTCGGTGAGGGTGCCCCGCAGCTCCAGCCCCAGGGGGTTGCCGATGGCATAGGCCTTGTCCCCCACGGTGAGCATATCGCTGCTGCCGAACTCCGCCGCCGGCAGGCCCTCCGCTTCCACCTTCAGCACCGCCAAGTCGTTTTCCTCGTCGTAGCCCACCAGCTTCGCCTCATACTGCAGGCCGCTGTAGAGCAGGACATCGCAGGCCGAGCCCCCCTCCACCACGTGGTAGTTGGTGACGATATACCCATCTTCGCTGATGATTACCCCGGTACCGGAAGCCATCTGGTAATCAAGATAGGCGACCACTGCTACTACCGAGGGGTTTACCTTCTCATAAATCTCCTGGGGCGACAGGGCGTCCCCATGGGTCTCCAGAGGCTCCACCCGGGCGTCGCCCCCGGTGGGGTAGGAGGCAATGGTGGTCGGCCCCAGGTCCTCATCTTCCAGGCCGTCCCACTCATAGTAAAAACCGCCTGTCCGGTCCTCCAATACGCTGCGGGCCACCTGAATGCCTATATACCCTACGCCCAGAACCAGGCCCACCGCGCACACCACGCACACCAGGACCAGCGTCACCGTCTTCCAGCGCTTGCGGCGGGGGCGGCCGGGCCGGGGCTGTTTTTCTTCCGCCGTCTCCCCGGGGAGCGGGCGGCACATGGCCGGCGGGAGCGGCGCCTCATAGGTCAGCACCACTGCGTCTTGCCGGCCGGGGTCATAGGTCAGTACCACTTCCTGGGCGGTATCCTCCTGATTTTGCGGGCTATATTCGTCCATAGGATCACCTTTCATGTACAGTCTTGCCGCTGTCGGGGGTTGCCAGTGTCATCGTAAACGTAAAGGTTGTAACCCCGTTCTCACTCGACGCCCGCAGCTGTTCCCGATGCTGGTCCAGAATGGTCTTGACAATATAGAGGCCCAGGCCCACACCATCCTTATCCTCGCTGCGGGACTTGTCCGTCTTGTGGAACCGCTCGAAGAGCCTTGGGATCTCCTCCGGGGCGATGGTGTCCCCCACGTTGCGCACCGAGACCATGGCCTTCTCTCCCCGGGTGGAGAGGCCCAGATACAGGGTGGTACCGGAGTAGGCGAACTTGGCCGCGTTTTCCAGCAGGTTATAGATCACCTGGGTGATGAGCTCCTTATCCCCCAGCACCATGGTGGGCTCATCGGGAATATCCGCCTCCACATCCAGGTTCCGGTCTGTAATTTTCTTCTCCAGGGAGATCAGGGCCCGGCGCATGCTCTCGCAGATGTCAAAGGGGGCTTTTTCTTTCAGCAGGTCAATGCTCTGGAGCTGGGACACGTCCAGCATCCGCCGCACCAAGCGGCTCAAGCGGCGGCTCTCGTCGGAGATGATATGCAGATAGTGCTCCTCCTGCTCGTGGGGGATCGTGCCGTCCAGGATCCCCTCGGCATAGCCTGAGATGGTGGTCATGGGAGTTTTGAGCTCATGGGAGATATTGGCAATAAACTCCCGGCGCTGCCGCTCCGTCTCCTGCAGGGAATCGGCCATGGCGTTGAAGGCCTCCGCCAGCTCCCCCACCTCGTCCTCCCGGCCGCTGGGGTTCACCCGGATGTCAAAATTCCCCTCCGCAAAGCGGCGGGCGGCGACTGCCATCTCTTTGATGGGCTTTGTCTGGCGCATGGCGGTAACAGAGGATGCCACAAAGGCAATGAGGATAACGGTGATGGAAGTCATACCGAAGATCCCCAAAAAAGCCCGCCACATCTCTGTCAGGCTGTTGGCCTCGGTGACAGCCAGAACCATGCCCACCACTTTTGTCCCCAGCAGGGTTTCTGTGGTGATTGGAACCCCCACCACATACTTGCGGGTAGGATAGATATTCAAATTGGTCATGCCTGTATAGGTGTCCCCAGCCAGAACCCGCTCCGTCACCGAAGACGGCAGGGAAATTTCCATCCCCTCCAGTGCAGCATCGGTCGTCAGCAGGGTATTGTTGCCCGTGTCCCAAATCAGGAAATCAATATCCGAAATGGAAGAGGCCACCTGGGCGATGATCTGCAGCCCCTGATTGCGCCCCCCGAAGGTCTCAGAGAGGCTTCCGCTATTGGCATATGTGTGGGTAAGGTCAGCTACCATCTGGGCCTTTTCCCGGAGCTCCTGCTGCTTTTCCGACATAAGGTAGGTATAGGACAACGTAAAGAAGGAGGTTCCCAGCAGCAAGAGCGTCAGCAGCACCATCCCTGCTGTCAGGGTAAACTGGCTCCAATAGATGCCCCGAAACCGTTTCACATCTGGTCCTCCTTTCTTAATCGTTACCTATGGGTTTTCCCGTCTCAAAACGGCAGACGGCGGGGCTTCCCCCGCCTCTGTGCCGGTGCAATCAATTTATTTCACCGTGCCGCCGGGAGGCGCCACCTCGAACTTGTACCCTACGCCCCACACGGTCTTCAGCGCCCACTGGTCGCTGACGTTTTCCACCTTCTCCCGCAGGCGCTTGATATGCACGTCCACAGTGCGGCTGTCGCCGAAGTAGTCAAAGCCCCACACCTCGTCCAGCAGCTGGTTGCGGGTGTAGACCCGGTTGGGCGTGGAGGCCAGATGGTAGAGCAGCTCCAGCTCCTTGGGCGGCGTGTCGATCTTCTTGCCGTCCACGATCAGCTCATAGGAGTCCAGGTCGATGATGAGCTTGTCAAAGGTCAAGCGCTTCTTGGTGTCGTCGGGGATCTCGCTGCGGCGGAGTACGGCGTTGATGCGGGCAATGAGCTCCTTCATCTCAAAGGGCTTGACGATGTAATCATCCGCCCCCATCTCCAGGCCCGTCACCTTGTCGAATACCTCGCTCTTGGCGGTGAGCATGATGATGGGCGTTTTGCTCATCTCCCGGATCTTCTGGCACACGGCCCAGCCGTCCATCACCGGCAGCATGATATCCAGCAGCACCAGGTCCGGCTGGATCTCCTTGAACTTCTCCACCGCCGTTCCCCCAT
This sequence comes from uncultured Oscillospiraceae bacterium, assembly GCA_904419145.1. Lineage (GTDB taxonomy): Bacteria > Bacillota > Clostridia > Oscillospirales > Oscillospiraceae > CAJFPI01. The sequence goes on from CAJFQQ010000042.1 coordinate 3,710, forward strand.
CGAAGGCCGCCGTCACCTCAAAGCCCTCCTTCTCCAGATACATCCGGATCAGGTCGGAGATATTCCGGTCGTCCTCCACCGCCAAAATCCTGCGCGCCATAGGCGATCCCTCCCCTTGGTCAAATTCATCGCCGGGCAGGCCCGGCGTTTCCTGATAACAGAAGTATATCCGTTTCCTGGAACCCTTTGTTGAACAATCTGTTAAAAATCCGGGTCCAAATTATGATAACGTCTCCCGATAGGCCAAAATCCGGCACTCCCCGTCCTCCATGCGGCTGAGGAGGTTCCCCAGGCCCGGGGCGCTGGCCTTCTCATCCCCCAGGTAGACGCACACATCCCGGCCGGAGCGGCTGGTAATACTGGAGTACAGGCGGCCGGCGCGGCTGCTGCCGGTGAGGGGATAGGGGCTGTAGTCCACATCAATGTCGCACACCGTGTACCCCAGGGACTCCACCAGAGAGGCCAGAGCGCTCTGCTCCTGGGTCAAAAATACCAGGCGTGTCTTGCTGCAGGCGGCGTCCCACAGCGCCCCATTGGCTGCCGCCAGCTCTGCCACGGCTTCGGCCTCTGTCGTGGCCTCCAGAGCAATCGCTACAGCATGGCCCTGGCCCACCAGCTGGCGCAGCAGGTCGTCCTGCCCCTCCATCTGCGCCGCGGTAAAGGCCACTGTCGCCTGGCCGCCGTACTGCTCCAGATCGTCCAGCACAGCCTGGGCGTCCAAGAAATTGCTGAAGGACATCAGCAGGTACACCCGCTGGCCGGCGGGCGTGCTCACCGCCGGCGTCTCAGGCTCCTCCTCTTCCTCCGCCGGTGCGATGGACTGGAGATAGTCGTTATAGCGGCTCTGGAGCAGGGTGGCCCCGGCGTCCAGGAAGGCGTCGTCGGAGAGGGTGGAGGAGCTGTCGGTAATGCGGATCATGGGCACCAGGAAGGTGTTTCGGTAGGACCAGTTGAGGTCAAAGAAGTTGGCCACCATGTTCAGCGGGAAAAACACCACATCCCCCTTGACAATGGCGTGGATATTGTAGTAGGACCGGCCGCTCTGGTCGTAGCAGGTGCCGTTGACCAGGTCGAAGGACAGGGTCTGGCGGATCGTCATAAGATAGGCGGTCTGCCGGTCGTGGGTGCGGCCGTAGAACACGTCCAGCTCCTGCTGGGTGAACACCGTGTGGGGGATGTACCACTGGCCGTCCTGCATGAAGGGCATGGTGGCGTCCTCCATCTCCAGCACCCGCCGGTCGGCCACGGTGAAATAGACCCCCGTCTGGGCCGCATCGCCCCGGGTGGCCGTCAGCTGTCCCACCAGCAGCAGCGCCAGCGCCAGACACCAGAGCCGCCGGATGTTCCTCGTTTTCTTCATTCTGTGTCCTCCTTTCACGGAATTTGTACCTTTATTTTATCATAAGATCCCGTTTCTTACAATCCCCGCCGCGCCGGAGAGGGCGGACGGCGGCAGGGGAGAGGCCAGCCGCCGCCAGGACAGGCCGGCGCGGCACTAGAACCATGCCTCATAGTAAAACCAGTGATCCGTGATCCGTTTCGTCCGTCCGCCGTTGTCCGTCCCCGCATCATACCAGTTCCACTCCTCCTCGGAAACCTGGGAGAGGACGGCTCCGGCGTTCTGGAAGGGGACGGGCACATCGTCCTGGGAGTAATAAAATCCATAGTATCTGGTGGATGGCACCAGGCCGAAAGCGAAATAGAGGAACTGCACGATCTCATGTTCCCCGGAATAGACGCCCTCTACTTTGACGCCCCGGTATTTTTCCACCGCGCCGTCACCCTGCAGACAGCTGACCGCGATCTCCTCCAGGTCCTCCCGGTGGCGGATCACAAACGCCGGGATTCTGCTTTCATGGTCCAGCATAAAGGCGGCAGCTGCCCAGAGCACGCCGATCCCAACCAAGAAACAGATCCACCGCCGCCGCTTTTTCATCCGTTTTCCCCCCGCATCTGTATGTCTGCAACGATACGATTTTATTTTATCACAGACCGCCGCATCGTACAATCCTCCACTTTCCGGCACCCGGGAGGAAAAAAGCGGGGCGGCTCAGGGCCGCCCCGCAGAAGCTGGCGAAACAGGCAAAGGCACCTCCGCCGGGGAACATCTCACACCAAAAACAGCTCCGCCACCAGCACCACCAGGCAGCTGCCCACCGCCACCTGGAACAGGCTCCGCCCCCACCAGGCCATCAGGATGCCCACCACCAGGGCCGCCAGTCCCGACCAGGGGCTCTGGGTGGCCTCCAGGATGGCGGGAAAGGTCATCACCGACAGCGTCACATAGGGCACATAGTACAAAAACGAGCGGACGGTCTTGTTGGTGATCTCCCGGCGGATCAGCACCAGGGGCACCGCCCGGATGAGGTAGGACACCCCCGCCATCACCAGGATGTACAGCCAGATGTTATGCTCCATTTCCGTCCTCCTCCTTCACCGGGAACAGCAGCGCCGCCGCCAGGGAGATCACCACCGTCAGCACGATGGTCTTGACCCCGGAGGACACCGCCGCCAGCGCCTCCCAGCTGCTTACAACAAAGCTCAGGGCGAAGCTCACCGCCACCAGCCCCGCGATGACCCGGCTGTGCCGGGCCGGGGGGATGACGATGGCCAGGAACATGCCGTAGAGCCCCACGCTCAGGGCGCTGACCAGCCGCAGGGGCAGGATGTTCCCCAGCACCACCCCCAGGAAGGTGCCAAGCCCCCACCCGGGGATGGCCACCAGCATGGCCCCATAGGTGTACCAGGGGTTCAGCTTTCCCGGCCGGGCCACCGAGATGCCGAAGATCTCGTCGGTGACGTCATAGGCCAGGAGCATCCGGTGCCTGAGAGGCGTGTCCGCCGCGAGCTTCTGGCTCAGGGCGCAGGACATGAGCAGGTAGCGGGCGTTGGCGATGAGGGTCATCACCGCCACCTCCCAGTAGGTGCCGCCGGCGGCGATGATGGCAAAGGCCGCATACTCCCCGGCGGAGGCGTTGTTGGTGACGCTGGCCAAGAGGGCCTGGAGCGGGGAAAAGCCGGCATTGCGGGCGGCGATGCCCAGGGTAAAGGACACGGCAAAGTAGCCCAGGGCGATGGGCAGGCCGTCCCGGACGCCGTTTCTCAGGCAGGTTCTGTTGGTCTCCAAGGGATATCTCCTCCATTTCCGGAGGATATTATATACGATTCCCCGGCAAAGTCAACCGCCCCGGCGCCTCCCGGAGCACGGTCCTCCGCGAGGCGCCGGGGCGGCGTCGTTCCCTATGCAGTTTCCCGCGCCGCCCCTCTCACATGGGCAGCAGGAGGGTGGCAAAGCGGAAGTACACCAGCAGGGCCAGGGCGTCCACGATGGTGGTGAGGAAGGGGCTGGCCATCACCGCCGGGTCCGCCCCCAGCCGCTTGGCCGCGATGGGCAGCAGGCAGCCCACGGTCTTGGCCACCAGTGTCACCACCAGCAGCGTCAGGCATACCACAGCAGCCACCAGGAAACCCACCCGGTCGAAAAATATGAGCTTTGCCATATTCACCACCGCCATGGTGACGCCGCACAGCACCGCCACCCGGAGCTCCTTCCACAGCACCCTCCAGGTGTCCCGGAACTGTACCTGCCCCAGGGACAGGGCCCGGATCACCGTGGTGGAGGACTGGCTGCCGCAGTTGCCGCCGGTATCCATCAGCATGGGGATGTAGGCGGTGAGGGCCACATAGGCCGCCAGGGCGTGCTCAAAGCTGGTAATAATCATGCCGGTGAAGGTGGCGGATACCATCAGAAGCAGCAGCCAGGGGATGCGGCTCTTCCACAGGGAGAACACGGAGGCAGCCATATAGGGCTTCTCCGAGGGGGTGATGGCGGCCATCTTCTCCATATCCTCCGTGGCCTCCTCCTGGAGCACGTCCAGGATATCGTCCACGGTGATGATCCCCATGAGCCTCTCCCCCTCGTCGGTAACGGGCAGGCTCAGCAGGTCATAGCGCCGGAACAGCTCCGCCGCGGCCTCCTGGTCCGTCTGGGGCCGGACGGCGGGGATATTCTTCTCCATCAGCTCCCCCACCCGCTGCCCCTCCGGGGCCAGGATCAGGTCCCGCAGGGCCGCGCTGCCCAGGAGCTTCTCCGTGGCATCCACCACATAGCAGGGGTCCACCGTCTCCTTGTCCACGCCGGTGGAGCGGATGGCGGCAATGGCCTCTCCCGCGGTCATGTCCGCATCCAGGGCCATGTACTCCACCGTCATAATGCTGCCGGCGCTGTCCTCGGGATAGCGCAGCAGGTCGTTGATCGTCCGGCGGGCCTCCGGGTCCGCCTGGCGGAGGATGCGGTTGACCACCGGGGCGGGCATATCCTCAATGAGGTCCGCCGCGTCGTCGGCGGCCAGCTCATCCACCACGGCCTTCAGCTCCGTGTCCGTGAGCCGGCGGATCAGGCGCTCCTGGCTGTCCGGGTCCATCTCCACGAACACCTCCGCCGCCCGCTCCTGGCGCAGGAGCCGGAAGAGGATGGGAACCTGATCCTCCGGTACCTCCTTCAGCAGCTCCGCTAAGTCCGCCGGCTTCACTGCCGCCAGCACATCCCGCAGGGCGGCGTACTTCTTCTCCTCTTTCAGTGTGCTTAAAATCTCATTGAGCAAAACGTTGTTCACCATCTGTCCTTCCTCCTTTTGCAATCGTCAGAATGTGGGGTCGTTCTTCATTCTTTCTCGGAGCAAGGCGCAGAAGGGCCGGCGTATTCAGATGTCAGCGGCGGAGACAGACTCCGCCTGCCGTCGTCCTCGGCCCGCCGCGCCGCTACTGCTGCCGGATTCCATCCCCGTCACCTCCTGAAGTCAAATCATTTTGCAAATGAAAACCCCGTGCCGCCGCTTGAAACGACAGCACGGGGAAATATGCCTCTTCACTGCACCGTTCAAGCTTTAGCATCACAAGGCGGTGAAGTCACATTATGCGGTACCTTCGTTTCGATATCGCCTGCTCAGACCAGCGCATGATGTCTCCATCATTTTGCGGCAGTGACCCATATCCCTGTGGTAGCCTTACCTACCGGACTCATTCAATTTGCACAACTATTATATGCACCGCTCACCGTTTTGTCAAGCGATGGAACCGGCGGAAGGGACAAAATTTTTGAGAAATTTCCATCTGCCTCCAAATTGTTGCAAAAATCACTTTACAAGGGACATGGTTTTCTAGTATGATAAAAATGTATCAATCTGGAAACGCCGCGCCCCCGCTCCCGGGGGCGCTCTGCCGCCTGCCCCATCTGCGGCGGTATGCTGATCGGAGGAATCCCTATGAAAAAGTTATTCGCAGCGCTGCTGGCTATCACCACGCTCCTGGCCGCCGCTGGGTGCGCCGGCCGGCCCGCCACGATGGCGGACAAGCCCCAGGAGGCACCGGATACCGACCCCATCCCTGTCTACGACGGCGAGGGTACCCTCTCCACCGGGCTCTACGCCGTGGGCTCCCTGTCCTCCAGCGCCTCCGCCGGGGAGGAGGACGGCCTCGCCCAGACCGATGTGACCATTGTAGCGGTCACGGTGGATGAAAACGGGGTCATTGCCGACTGCGTCATCGACGCGGTCCAGGCCAAGGTGAACTTCGACGGCCAGGGCCAGCTTCTCACCGACCTCTCCGCCCCGGTGCTGAGCAAAAATGAGCTGGGCGCGGACTACGGCATGGGCCCGGTCAGTGCCTCTATGGGCGGCATCGGCAAGGAGTGGAACGAGCAGGCCCAGGCTCTGGCCGACTACGTGGTGGGCAAGACCGCAGATGAGGTGCTGGGCATCGCCGTGGACGAGGCCACCAAGCCTGCCGACGCGGACCTGGCCGCCAGCGTCACCATCTCCATCGGCGGCTTCCAGCAGGCCATTGCCGAGGCTGTGAACCGCGCCCGGCCCCTGGGGGCCCAGGCCGGGGATGAACTGAAACTGGTGACCAGCAATGCCCTCTCCGCCGCTGAGGCCCCGGAGGGCGCGGCAAACGCCGTCCAGACCGATGTGACCATCGCCGCGGTGACCATGAACGCGGACACCATCACCTCCTGCGTCATCGACGCGGTCCAGGCCCAGGTCAGCTTTGACGCCCAGGGCCAGCTCCTCACCGATACCAGCGCCCCAGTGCTGAGCAAAAACGACCTGGGCGCGGACTACGGCATGGGCAGCGTCAGCGCCGCCATGGGCGGCATCGGCAAGGAGTGGAACGAGCAGGCCGCCGCCTTTGCCGCCTATGTGACGGGCAAGACCCTGGACGAGGTGGCGGGCATCGCCGTGGATGAGGCCACCAAGCCCGCCGACGCGGACCTCTCCGCCAGCGTCACCATCTCCATCGGCGGCTTCCAGGCCCTGCTGGAAAAGCTCCGGTGAGACTCCGAAAGCTCCTTCCCCTGGTGCTGACCGTCTGCCTCCTCACCGCCTGTGCCGCTCCGGCGGAGACAGAGGCCGGCCCCCGGCAGTATCAGGCCACCTTTCTGGACGTGTTTGACACGGTGACCACCGTCATGGGCTACGCCGAGAGCGAGGAGGCCTTCTCCCAGACCGCCCAGGCGGCCCACGACCTGCTCCTGGAGTACCACCAGCTCTACGACATCTACAACGACTACGAGGGCCTCAACAACCTGAAAACCGTCAACGACGCCGCGGGGACAGCCCCGGTGACGGTGGACAACCGGATCCTGGACCTGCTGCTTTTGTGCCGGGCGCTGTACGACGAGAGCGGCGGCAAGGTCAACGCCGCCATGGGCAGCGTTCTCACCCTGTGGCATGAGGCCCGGGAGGACTCCATCGACGACCCGGCCCACGCCTATATCCCGGCGGAGGACGCCATCCAGGCGGCCCTGGAGCACATCTCCTTTGACAGCGTGGTGCTGGACGAGGAGGCCTCCACGGTGTACCTCACCGACCCGGCCCAGCGCCTGGACGTGGGGGCCGTGGCAAAGGGCTACGCCGCCGGAAAGGTGGCGGAGACCCTGCCGGAGGGCATGGTGCTGAGCCTGGGGGGCAACATCTGCGTCACCGGGGCAAAGCCCGACGGCAGCCCCTGGGTGGTGGGCATCCAGGACCCCGACGGCGGCGGCACCGACTACGCGGCCCGTCTGGACATCACCGGCGGCGCAGTGGTCACCAGCGGCGACTACCAGCGCTACTACACGGTGGACGGCGTGACCTACCACCACATCATCGACCCGGACACCGGCGCGCCCGCCCGGCGCTACCGCTCGGTGACGGTACTCTGTCCGGACTCCGGCCTGGCGGACGCCCTGTCCACCGCCGTGTTTACCATGGACGAGGCGGCGGGCCGGGACCTGCTGGCGCGGTACGGCGCGGAGGCCTACTGGATCTATCCCGACGGCTCCGCCGTCTGGACCGAGGGCTGCGAAGCCTATTTCCACCCATGAAAGAACCGAACATGACGCCCTGCCGGAGGTGCCGGCAGGGCAGGGAGAGTGAGACAACGTGATGCGAAAACAAACCTTTTGGGGCGGCGTCCACCCCGCCGGGCGCAAGGAGCTCTCCAGCGGCGCGCCGCTGGAACCCTGCCCGCCGCCGGGGGAGGTGGCCATCCCCCTGCTCCAGCACATCGGCAAGCCCTGCACCCCCCTGGTCAAGGTGGGGGATCATGTGGACATGGGCCAGAAGCTCGGCGACGGCGAGGGCCTGTGCGTGCCGGTCCACGCCTCTGTGTCCGGCACGGTGAAGGCCATCGAGCCCTGGAGCCACCCCGGCGGGCGGCCCTGCCCGGCGGTCATCATTGAAAATGACTTTCAGAACACCTACTGCAGCGCCGTGCCCCCCTGTGAGGACACGGACGCCCTGGATGCCGACGGCCTCATCCAGCGCATTCGGGAGGCCGGGCTGGTGGGCATGGGCGGCGCCACCTTCCCCACGGATATCAAGGCCAGCATCGGCAAGGTGGAGACCCTGATCGCCAACGCCTGCGAGTGCGAGCCCTATATCACCGCCGACGACGCCCTTCTCTGCACCGACGCGGACCGGGCCATCCGGGGTGTGCGGCTGCTGCGCCAGCTCCTGCGGCCGGCGCGGACGGTCATCGCCATCGAGGACAACAAGGAGAAGGCCGTCTCCATCCTGACGGACAAGCTGAAAAACCAGAGCGATGTGGAGCTGGTGGTCCTGCCCACCCGGTATCCCCAGGGGGCGGAGAAGCAGCTGATCCAGGCCATCACCGGCCACCAGGTGCCCTCCGGCGGCCTGCCGAAAGACGTGGGCTGCGCGGTGTTCAACATCGCCACCTGCGCCAGCGTGTGCCGGGCGGTGGTGGACGGGGAGCCCATCCTCCGCCGGATCGTCACCGTCACCGGCCACGGCATCCAGGCGCCCAAGAACCTGATCGTCCCCATCGGCACCTCCTTTGCCCACGCCATCCAGGCCGCCGGGGGCCTCACCGGGGAGGTCTGGAAGCTCATCGCCGGCGGGCCCATGATGGGCCGGACCCAGGCGGACCTCACCACCCCGGTGACCAAAGGCACCAACGCCATTGTGGCCCTCACCGCAGCCGACAACGGGGAGGACCCCCACCCAACCTGCATCCGCTGCGGCAAGTGCGTGGCCGTGTGCCCCATGGGGCTCCAGCCCCTGTACCTCTACCGCTTCTCCCGGTGTCAGGATCGGGAGATGCTCCGGCACTACAGCATCCTGGACTGCATCGAGTGCGGCTGCTGTGCCTACACCTGTCCCGGGAAGCTGCCCATCGTGGCGGCCATCCGGGAGGGAAAACCCCTGGTAAAGGAGGGGAAACGATGAACTTTGCCATGTCCTCGTCCCCCCACATCCGCTGCGGCGACACCACCCGGCGGATCATGCTGGACGTTCTGATCGCCCTGGTGCCCACCCTGGTGGCCGGGACCATCGTGTTCGGGCCCCGGTGCCTGGTGGTGGCGGCGGTATCCACCGCCGCCGCGGTGGTGGGGGAGGCCCTGTGGCGCCTCCTCACCGGCCAGTACCAGACCATCGGGGACCTCTCCGCCGCTGTCACGGGGCTGCTGCTGGCCCTGACCCTCCCCGCCACGGTGCCCTACTGGATGGCGGCGGTGGGTGCGGTATTCGCCGTTGTAGTGGTGAAGGGCTTTTTCGGCGGCCTGGGCCAGAACATCTTCAACCCCGCCCTGGCTGCCCGGGCCCTGCTGGTGCTGCTGTTTCCCGCGTCCGTCACCCGCTTCGCCGCCCCCGGCACCTCCATCCCCCTCTCCGGAACGGTGGATGTAGCCACCGCCGCCACGCCCCTCCACAGCATGGTGATGCCCGCCCTGCCGGAGGCGTCCCTCGCGGACATGTTCCTGGGGAACATCGGCGGGTGCATCGGGGAGGTGTCCTCCCTGGCGCTGCTCATCGGCGGGGCCTATCTGGTGTTCCGCCAGGTCATCAAGCTGCGCATCCCGGTGAGCTACCTGGGGACGGTGGCGGTGCTGAGCTTCGCCTTCGCCCCCCTGGAGCCCCTGCAGTGGATGCTCTACAGCCTGCTCAGCGGCGGCGTGCTGCTGGGGGCCCTGTTCATGGCCTCCGACTACGCCACCTCCCCCGCCACCCCCGGCGGCCAGGTCCTCTACGGCATGGGCTGCGGGGTGCTGACGGTGGTGTTCCGCTCGGTGGGGCTGTACCCGGAGGGCGTGACCTACGCCATTTTACTCATGAACGCCGCGTCCTGGCTGCTGGAGCACTTCACGCCCACCCGCCTGTTCGGCGCGCCGCAACGGAAAGGAGGCCTTCGATGAAGACCAAAGAACTGCTTGTCTGTGCCGGCTCCGTGCTCCTCGCCGGGCTGGTGCTGGCGCTGACCGGGGCGGGTCTGGCCCCCACGGCCGCCGCCAACGCCGCGGCGGAGCAGCAGGAGATGCTGGAGACCCTGCTCCCCGGCGGCGGCACCTTTACAGAGGAAGCCTATGACGGGGACGACGCCAGCATCACCGCCGTCTGGAAGGGCCAGGGCGGCTATGTGGTGGAGACCACCGTGGACGGCTACGCCGGCCCCATCCGCCAGTGGACCGGCGTCAGCGACGCGGGCAGCGTCACGGGCCTGGTGATTCGGGACATGGAGGAGACCATGGGCCTGGGCCGTGAGGCCCTGACGGACACGGACTTCCTGGCCCAGTTCATCGGCACCACCGGCGAGGCCAGCGTGGGAGACGGCGTGGACGCCATCACCGGCGCCACCGTGACCTCCCGGGCTATCGCCCGGGGCGTCAGCTCCGCCTGCGCCTATGTCACCGGCGCGGACGTCAGCACGTCCGCTACAGAGTGGGGAGGTTGATGGAAGATGAAAAAAGCGATTCTGTCCCCCCTCTGCTCCCTGACATTGTGCCTGTCGGCGGTGCTGCTCGTTGCGGGCCTTGCCGTCCAGATCGCCCGGGCCTTTGTCCCCAATGTGATCCTGCCGCCCCTGGATATCCCCACCCTGGCGGCGCTGTCCCTCATCGCCCTGGTGCTGGAGGCCATCTTCTTCGGCCAGCAGCACCGCTTCTGGGCCACGTCCCTGATCGTGGGGATCGTGGACTTCGGCCTGCTCTCCCTGTGCGCCGGACAGGCCCCCACGGCCCTGGAAGCCCTGCGGGTGGGCATCCTGGGGGGCGCGGTGTGCCTGGTGTGCGAGGTGCTGCTCCAATCCATTCTGGACCGGCTCTCCTCCGGCGCGGTGGGGAAGCACCGCCGGAGTATGGCGGTGGTGTCCGCGCTGCTGCTGTGGCTGGCGGTCCAGAGCCTCATGAGCATCGGAATCTAAAAGATCGGCATCTAAAAGATCGGCATCTAAAAGTAAGCGCCTGGAAACAGAGTTTCCAGGCGCTTTCGTGTTTCGAAGACGCCTCACAGCGTTTGTGCCCGCAGGGGGAGCAGTGCCTCCCCCCGGCGGGGCGGATTTTCGCCCCCGTTTTCGTGCAGACGGCGCCTGCCGGAAGATCCCGGCAGGCGCCGCAGCATCATTTCCGAGGCACATGTCCCTGGAAATGACGGATTTACATTTCATTTCATTCCTGTGGCTACGGCCCCCGAACCTGTGATTCTTACACCAGCCCCCGGCTCTCCCGGAGGGCTGAGCGCAGATCTGCCGGGTCCGGCAGGGGAGGGGTCACGCCTCCCGCCGGAGATAGGCCGCCGCCAGTTCCAGCACAAAGCGCTGGCAGTCCGCGGCGGTGGTGGGGTCATAGGCCCCGCCGTTGGTCTTGTTGTTGGACAGCACCCGCACGCACAGGAAGGGCACGCCGTAGGCCGCGCAGATCTGGGCCGCTGCGGCGCCCTCCATCTCCTCTACGCTGGTGCCGTAGCGCTGGTGGAACCAGGCGATGCGGTCCAGCTCGTTGTTCCAGACGTTGGCCGAGCCGATGACGCCCTCCACCACCCGGCCCCGGGTATAGCGGTCCTTCACCGACCGCCCCGCCGCCAGCAGGGCGCTGTCGGCCTCGTAGCAGCGGATGCGCTCGGCGTTCTTGTCCTCTCCGGCGCTGCCCTCCGAGGCCATCACGTCCATGGGCTTCCAGGCAAAGGGGTCCGAACCGGCCCCGGCGGGGCGGTCCGCGGTCTTCAAATTGCCGATATTGGTGACCCGGGCCCCCAGCACGATGTCCCCCACCTGGAGGGCCGGGTCGTGGCCGCCGGCGGTGCCCTGGTTGATCACCGCTGCCGGGCGGTAGCGCTCGATGCCCACCGCTGTGGCCGCCGCGGCGTTCTCCATGCCCTTGCTGGTCTTGGCCACCACCACGGTGTGCCCGGCCAGGGTGCCGATGTAATAGATGAAATTGCCGGTCTCCTCCCGCTCCACGTTCTCCAGCCGCGCCGCCAGGCGCTCGGCCTCAATGGGCATAGGCCCCTGGATCATGATGCAGCCGGATGTATCCCGTTTTTCCTGCATAGCTGTGCTCCTTTCGTCTGCTCGCTTGTGTTCTATCATAGAGCATCTGCCTCCCCTTGTAAAGAAAAATTACCTGGAGCGGCACTCCCTATTGGTTATCCGGGCATTTCATGGTACAATAGCGGCAGGAACACAACAAAAGGGAGGACTTTTATCATGCAGCAGAAACCGGGATTCCGTGAGGAACACGATACATTGGGCACCGTCCTGGTGCCGGAGGAGCACCTCTGGGGCGCTCAGACCCAGCGGAGCTTTCAGAACTTTCCCATCGGCACGGAGACCATGCCCGAGGGGATCATCCGGGCCTTTGCCGTCCTGAAGAAGGCCGCGGCCCGGGCCAACCAGTCCTTCGGCAAGCTGACGGAGCACCAGGCGGACCTCATCGCCGCCGCCTGTGACAAGATCCTGGCCGGGGACTATCCGGACGAGTTCCCCCTGAAGGTCTGGCAGACCGGCAGCGGCACCCAGAGCAACATGAACGTCAACGAGGTGGTGTCCCATCTCTGCGCCCGGATGGACCCGGACACCCCCCGACACCTTCCCCACGGCCATGCACATCGCCGCCGTGTGCGCCCTCCGGCAGCACCTGCTGCCCAGCCTCCGCGCCCTCTCGGAGACCCTGGGGCGGCTGGAGGAGGAGAACCGGGACGTCATCAAGATCGGCCGCACCCACCTCCAGGACGCGGTGCCCCTGCGCTTCTCCCAGGAGATCAGCGGCTGGCGGGCCATGGCGGAGGAGAGCGGGCGGATGATCGAGGCCGCCGTGGGCCCCCTCAGCGCCCTGGCCCTGGGGGGCACCGCCGTGGGCACGGGCCTCAACGCCCCGGAGGGCTTTGGGGAGAAGGCGGCGGACCTCATCTCAGAGTACACCGGCGAGCCCTTCCGCACCGCCCCCAACAAGTTCCACGCCCTCACCAGCAAGGACAGCTTCGTCTTTGCCCACGGGGCCCTGAAGGCCCTGGCGGCGAACCTGATGAAGATCGCCAACGACGTGCGGTGGCTCGCCAGCGGGCCCCGGTGCGGTCTGGGGGAGATCACCATTCCGGAGAACGAGCCGGGCAGCTCCATCATGCCCGGCAAGGTGAACCCCACCCAGTGCGAGGCCGTCACCATGGTGGCCGTCCAGGTCATGGGCAACGACGCGGCCATCGGCTTTGCCGCCAGCCAGGGGAACTTTGAGCTCAACGTGTTTATGCCCGTCATCGCCTACAACTTCCTCCAGTCCGTCCGGCTCCTCGCCGACGCCATGGCCTCCTTCAACGACCGCTGCCTCTCCGGCCTCCAGGCCAACCGCCCCCGGATGGAGGAGCTGCTGGAGAAGAGCCTCATGCTGGTGACCTGCCTCACCCCCCACATCGGCTACGAGAAGGCCGCCGCCTGCGCCAAGGCCGCCCACAAGGAGGGCATCACCCTGCGGGAGGCGGTGCTGCGGACGGGGCTTCTCACCGAGGCGGACTACGAGCGCATCGTGGACCCGGCGAAGATGGTGTAAAGGCGGGGGACCCCCCCTGTGCAGAAAGGAGGCCCCTGTGAAGAAGCGCAAGATCCTTAAAACCGCCCTGCTGGTGGCGGTGGTTGGTCTGATTCTCTGGCGGCTGGTGCCCCGGCCCTTTTCCCACTTCCTCCCGGAGGGGGAGACCGTGTCCCGCCTGGACTGCACCGCCCTGGTCTTAGGCGGGACCTGGGGGCTGGACCCGAATACCGGCACCCACACCCTGCAGTGCCTGACGCCGGAGGACGAGGCCTTTGCCCAGATCGCCGGCCTGCTGGGCAGCACCGGCTATCGCCCGGATTTCCGCAACCTCCTGCCCTGGGAGAGCAACACCGGCGGCATGGTGGACGACCGCACCGTCCGGGTGGTTTTCACCTGGGGGACGGACCCGGCCCGAACCTGTGAGATGTCCCTGAACCGGGGGGACAAGGTGGTGGTCCGGTGGTGGTCGGGCGACGGTACGGACCGCGTGGGGCGGCCCCAGTTTTACCACCCCACGGATCGCTCTGTCAAGGACGCCCTGGTGGACTATCTAATCGCCCACGGCGAATTCCAGGAGCCGGGCAGCTCCTAAAGCGAAAGGAGGCCCCCATGAAAACAAGAAAAGCCGTCATCATCAGCGTTCTGGCCCTGGCGGCGGTAATTGTGGTCGCCCTGGCCCTCTGGCGGTTCCTTCCCTAGGAGCCTGCAGGGGATTCTGGGCATCGACCCGGCGGAGGTCACCGCCATCCGCTGTACGGCCTATTTTGATGAGCGGGCCCTCTCCTACCTGGGCCTGGACAGCGTTACCTGCCAGCTGGAGGACCTGGAGCCGGGGGACAAGGCCTTTGCCGACATCATGGCCCTGCTGGAGGGCAGCGCCTGCTACCCCCAGCTCCGCAGCCTCCTGCTGGATTTCCTCCAGCGGGGCCGGACCCATTGGGACTATGACGGCTATCGGGTGCACCTGACCCTCTACGCGGGGCCGGACCAGTGGTTCCCCCTGCACTTTACCACCCGCAGCGACCTATCCACCGGCGCCGAGTTCTGCCCTGAGGACCAGGGTCTGCTGTACAAGCTGGCCTACTATATCCGGGACACGGCGGCCTCCGGCTGACGTCCGGTTCCTCCTCCACAAATTTTTCAAAAAATTTTCTCCCGGTGCAACATTCTTCCCCTCCCATCTGTAATAGGGGCAGAACCGCCTGTGAGCGGTTACTCTAACATGGATGATTTGGAAAGGAAGAATACACATGATGAAAAGTAAGAAATGGATGGCTCTTGTCCTCTGCGCCGTGCTGGCCCTGAGCCTGGTGGCCTGCGGCACCAGCGGAAACAATATGCAGAACGACACCACCGACGACACCTCCAACAGCACCACCGACGATACCACCAATGATACCGGCAGCACCAATTCCGGCGCCACGGACACGGACACCTCCACCGACAGCGAGGATGACGGCAATGTGCAGATCACCAGCCCCTTTGTGGACTGCGAGACCCTGGAGGAGGCCGGGGAGCTGGCCGGGTTCGACATCTCCGTGCCCGACGAGATCGACGGCGGCTATACCCAGGGCACCATCCAGGCCGTTGAGAATGAGATGATCCAGGTGATCTACACCACCGAGGCCGGGGAGGAGATCACCCTGCGCAAGGGCACCGGCACCGAGGACATCAGCGGCGACTATAATGAGTACGCCGAGGAGAACACCCTGGATGTGGACGGCACCTCCGTCACCGCCCGGGGCAGCGACGGCCTGGTGTATGCAGCCACCTGGACCGACGGCACCTACACCTACGCCATCACCGCCAGCGCCGGGCTGGAGAGCGACAGCGTCTCCGCCCTGGTGCCCAGCATCCAGTAACACCGCAGGCCATGGGGAACCCCCATGGCCTGTTCCCCCAGGAGGAAGTCACCGTGAGCCAAACCACACCCATTCGCCTGGGCCTATGGCCCCCGCCGGCGCAGCAGGCCGTCCCCCCGGACGGCCCGTCCCGCCCTGTCCAGGGGGAGGCTGTCCGCGCCGCCGACCGGGAGGCCCAGCGCCTGCTGGACACCTACGGCAACAGCATCCTGCGCCTGGCCTGCTCCTATCTCCACAGCCTCCCCGACGCGGAGGAGATTTTGCAGGACACCCTGCTCCGGTGCCTCCAGAGCGCCCCGGCCTTTGAGAGCCCGGAGCACGAGAAGGCGTGGCTGCTCCACGTGGCGGCCAACCTCAGCAAGAACCGCATCGACTACAACCGTCTGCGCGCGGCCCAGGAGCTCACCGACCTGATCCCGGCGGCGGAGCGGGAGGACCTGTCCTTTGTGTGGGAGGCGGTGGCCGCCCTGCCGGAGCACTACCGGGCGGCCATCCACCTCTTCTACTACGAGGGGTACTCCACCGCCCAGATCGCCAACATCCTGGGGAAAAACGAGATCACCGTCCGGTCCTGGCTGCGCCGGGGCCGGGGAAAACTCAAAGAGATTTTGAAGGAGGCGTATGACTTTGAAGAGACGGTATGACCGCATCATGGAGCACATCGAAGTCACGGACGACATGCGCCGGCGCGTCCTCCAGAATCTCCGCGAGGCCCAGGCCCGGGAGGCAGGGGAGGAGGGGCAGGCGGCCCAGGCCCCCTCCGCCGGCGGGCGGCGCATCTGGAAGCGGTACCTCCCTCTGGCCGCGTGTCTCGCAATCGCGGTGGCGGTGGGCGCTGTGACCCTGCCCCATCAGCAGGGGCAGGACCAGGCAGCAGCCCCCGTCCTCACCGGATCGGCGGTGGTGGACTGCTCCTCCGCCGACAAGCTCTCCCAGGTGGTGAACTTTACGGTGGAGGACCTGGAGGGCTTGCCCTTCCAGGTGGAGCAGAGGGACTACACCGCCTACCAGGCGGAACTGGCGGAGATCACCTACAGCGGGGAGGACCAGACGGCGGTGTTCCGCAAGTCCCCGGGCAGCGGGGATATCTCCGGGAACTACGAGGACTTTGAAACCGTGTCGGAGGTGTCCGTCTCCCCTTATGTGGTCACGCTGAAGGGGCAGGCCGGGGCCTACCGGCTGGCCCTGTGGTCCGACGGGGAGTTCGCCTACTCCCTCCAGTTCTCCTCCGCCCTGCCGGAGCAGGACTGGGTGGACCTGCTGGTGGCCAATGCCGTTTCAAAATAGTGGCTTGCCGTCAAAAGAGGCCCGGGACAGCCAGCTGTCCCGGGCCTCAGCCTGTCAAGTAACCTTTCCTGAGGGAAAGCCTCGCAGCGTTCCTGCGGCCGCGGCCGCAGGAATCATCAGATCCGTTTTCCCCGGCGACACAAGGTGAATTGCCCCGAAGGGGCAAGAGAATGTCCCCTGGGGGATGTGCGTCGGGGAAATCCCTTCTCAGCCCCCCTGTTGAAACAGGCGTCAGCCTGTTTCGACAGATTCACCCCTCCATGGCCTCCATGTCCCGGAGGGGGAGGGGGTCGTCGGTGAACTCCGGGTCCGGCGACATGGCGGGGGTATCGCCATCCCCCTCCGTCTCCGTGTCCTCCGGGGGCTGCTGGGCTTCGGGGGACTCCTCCGCCGGGGGCTCCGCCGCCTCCTTCTCCCGGCCCACCAGCACGATCTCGCTGCGGCTCTGGTAGACGCTCCGGGCCTCCGGGGCAGAGAGGAGCAGGGTTCCCTCGGCGTCGTAGACATTGCGGTAAGTCTGCACCGTGTACCCGGTGTAGCCGCTGCGCGCCACCTGTGTTTCCCCCGGCGCCAGGGCGTCTGTCTCCCGGTACTCTGTGGTATAGGGGACAGTGGAGAGCACCTCATAGGTCATCTCCACCCGGCCCTCGTCCAGATCGGTGCCATAGAGGGTAATGGTGAGCTGATCCCCCTCCATGGCCGCGTCGATGCGCAGGGGGTAGCCGGTGTCGTTGCGGAAGCGGAACTCCGGCCCGCCCCAGCTCACCGTGGCGTCCATGCCCAGGGGGATGTAGCTGCTGACATAGCGGTGGTTCACCCGCTCTGTGATGGCCAGGTTGCTCCGCAGGGCCGCCAGGTACAGGGTGCTGGAGGTCTGGCAGATGCCCCCGCCGATGTCGCTGACCGTCTCGCCGTTGACATAGGCCGGCGCCGCGCCGTAGCCCTTCGCCTCCGTCCGCTCCCCCACCACGGCGTTGTAGTCAAAGACCTCCCCGGGGTTCAGGACCGTGCCGTTGATGGCGGCGGCGGAGAGGCGGACGTTGTTCTGCCGCACCGACGAGCCCCCCACCGTGGTGGTGCAGGCGCCCAGGGCGTCCCGGAACAGCACCTCCCGCAGACGGTCGGCGGTAATGTCCGGCTGCTCCACCGTCACCTGGAAGCGCAGGTTCTTCCCCGGCGCCACTGCTCCCAGGGCGGCCTCCAGGGCGTCCAGATCCACCGAGACCCCCACGTGGCCCTCCACCACCTGCCCCGCCTCCTTGTCGTACCAGGCGCTTTGAGGCAAGGGCGGCAGGGCGGATTCCAGAACCTCCCGGCAGACAGTGACGGGCACGGTTCCCTCCGTCTCCTCCCTCCCGAAAAGGCGGTCCCAGACCCGGCGCAGACGGCTGAGCCAGCCGTCCCCTGAAACCCGGTCCCGGGCACAGGCGGCCTCCACCGCCGCCTCCAGGTCCGGCGCCGCCCCCGCCTCCTCCCAGGTCAGGGAAGCAATCAGCGTGTCCCCGTCACAGAACAGGATCTGCATGGACTGGTACTGGGGCAGGAGCTCCGCCTCCAGCCGGTGGAGGGCTTCCTCCGGCGTCAGGCCGCCGACATCCGTGCCCTCCACCGCAGTGCCCGGGCGGATGCGGCCGTCGTCCGCGCCGAAGTGGTAGATGGCCGCCGCCAGCAGCGCTGTCAGCACCAGCACGGCGGCCGCGGCGCCCCACAGCCAGGGGCGGCGCAGCTTTTCCAGAACCTTTTCCTTCACCATTTCCCCCTCTTTTCCCCGCTTTTGGTTTGATTGTATCAGGGAACCACCGCAGCTTCTGTCACTTTTTCGCTGCCCCGACGGAGAAAGAAATTTTTGCAAATCAGGGGAAGCTATGGTATACTGTAGCTAACGTGTGCTGTATGATTCGTATGCGGAAAGGAGATTGACCATGAGAGAGTTTGTCCTGATGACTGACAGCTGTTGTGACCTCAGCCAGCAGATGGTGGAGGATCTGGGGCTGGTGGTGCTCCCCCTGTCTGTGTTGCAGGAGGGGAAAGAATACCGGGATTACCCGGATCACCGGGAGCTGGATCCCAAGGTATTTTACCAGAAGCTGCGGGCAGGGGCCATGGGCAGCACCTCTGCGGCCAACGTGGAGTCCTTCCGGGAGGCCATGGAGCCCATCCTCCAGGCGGGGAAGGATATCCTGAGCATTAACTTCTCCTCGGCCCTGTCCACCACCTGCCAGTCCGCGGCTATGGCCGCCAGGGAACTGGGTGAGCAGTACCCCGAAGGCAAAATGATTGTTATCGACAGCCTGTGCGCCTCTCTGGGCCAGGGGATGCTGGTCTACCTGGCCGCCCAGGAGAAGGCCAAGGGCAAATCCATTGACGAGGTGGCGGACTTTGTCCGCGAGACCATCCCCCATCTCTGCCACTGGTTCACGGTGGACGATTTGAACCACCTGAAGCGGGGCGGACGGGTGTCCGCCGCGGCGGCCCTCTTCGGCACCATGCTCCAGATGAAGCCGGTGCTCCACGTGGACGACGAGGGGCGCCTCATCCCGGTGAGCAAGGTCCGGGGCCGCAAGGCCTCTATCAAGGCCCTGCTGGACAAGATGGAGGAGCTGGCCCTCGACACTGAGACGGTGTTCATCAGCCACGGCGACTGCCTGGAGGAGGTCGAGGAAATGGCCCAGTCCATCCGGGAGCGGTTCGGCACCAAGAACATTTTCATCAACTACGTAGGCCCGGTCATCGGCAACCACTCCGGGCCTGGAACCATCGCCCTGTTCTTCCTGGGGAAGCACCGGTAACGATTCGGGACTTCTGTATAGGAGGGAGCTGCTATGAGGAATCTTCAGCGTCTGCTGCTGGCCGCGGGGGCCCTGGTCCTGGGGGGCGGGCTGGGCGGTATCCTTCTGCCCCGGGGCGGGGCGCTTGGGACGCTGGCCTTCCTGGGCCTGTGCGCCCTGCTGGGCCGGGGGTTCTATCGTCTGGATCAGAGGATCCCGCGCTGAGCCTGCTTGACTTGGGCAGACAGCGCCGCACCTATGTCCTGTTTCGGCAGTCTTGCCGTGGGAGGGGGAGTGCCCGCATTCCGTGGGCGGGGCGTTTCCCGCCCCGGCGCGGCCTGCTGTTGCCGCCGGTCTTGGCGGTAGAGGAGGGTGCCCGCCCTCCGGGGGGCAACTTTTTGCTCGTGCAAAAAGTTACCAAAAACACGCTTAGGGGTTCCACCCCTAAGGACCTCAATTTTTGGAACAGGGTCGTGGAGGGACCTATTTGAGAAACGTTGTCGATAGCAGGATTACCTACGAGCCATGTCGCTTTCAGTAGTACGCCTACCGGCCTGTGAAATGGTGAGCCTCTAAGACAAGAGAGTAGTAGCTTCTCTTTTTCTCTTGTTGTTTATGGTGCAGCAGGGACCTACGGGAGAGAGTCCAGCTCCCGTTACCCACCGTACGAG
>CAJFQQ010000043.1 GCA_904419145.1 uncultured Oscillospiraceae bacterium
ATTTACAAGGTGCACGCCTCATCGGCGGAACAGTCACTATCTTAGCACACTCTCGAGCGTTTGTCAAGAACTTTTTTCAAGTTTTTTCAAACTTTTTTCGTTCTCGGCTTTCGTCGGAGCTCTCCGCTTGGGATAGCCTGTATACTATATCAGGTTCTCCCTCACTTGTCAAGACCTTTTTTCAACTTTTTTCGGAAGCTTTTTAAGATCTTCACCGTCGTGTCAGACAGCTTTCGTAATATACCAAATCTTGGCCCTCTTGTCAACACCTTTTTTCAAAAAATTCGAGGTTTTTTTGAAAAAATTCCCGGGACATTCTGCGCGCCACATGATATACTATTCTTTACTGTCCATACCACTATATTTAGAGGTGATGCCATTTGATCTGGCGCAAGCTGAACGCCACCTTCGGCAAGCTGGAGAACCGTACCTTAGTATTAGAGGAGGGGCTCAATTTCATACACGCCCCCAACGAGAGCGGCAAAAGTACCTGGTGCGCCTTTCTCCGCACCATGCTCTATGGCTTTCCCGCCCGCTCCCGGGGCGCTTTGGCGGACAAGAACCGGTATGCCCCCTGGTCCGGCAGCCCCATGCAGGGCTCCATGGAGATCGAGCAGGACGGCCAGCGGCTCACCATCTCCCGCCGCACCGCCCGGGTAAACAGTCCCATGGGCGCTTTCTCCGCCGCCTATACCGATACGGCCACCCCAGTTGAGGGGCTCACCGCCGCCAACTGCGGCGAGGTCCTGCTGGGAATCCCCCGGGAAGTCTTTGAGCGCAGCGCCTTCATCCGGCAGGCCGGGATCCCCATTGATCAGGATGCGGAGCTGGAGCGGCGCATCGCCGCCCTCATCACCACCGGCGAGGAGGACACCTCCTTTTCCCAGTCCTATGAGCGGCTGAAGAAGCAGCTGAACAGCCGCCGCTACAACAAAAGCGGACAGCTGCCCCAGCTGGAGGGGGAGATCGCCGCGCTGGAGGAGACGCTCCGGCAGGCGGAGGCCCTCCAGCGGGAGGCACGATCCCAGGAGGCGCTGATCCCCCAATTAGAGTCCCAGGAGCAGCAGCTGTCCGCGGCCCTGGACCGCGCTCTGGCCGAACAGGCCCTCTCGGACAGCCGCCGGGCCCAGGCCGAGGCCCGGAACCTCTATTCCCAGGCAAAAGCGCAGCTGGCGCAGCAGCGTCAGGAGACCACCCGCCTGGCACAGGCCGCAGCCGCCCTCCCCAGCCGGGAGCGGCTCATCGAGCTGAAATCCGCCGTCGGCAGCATTACGGTGAATGAGCTGTCCCGCCGCCAGCTGGAGGGACAGCTCTCCCAGCGGCGGCAGGCGGAGGCAGAGGCCCGGCAGGCCCTGGCTCCCTACGCGGTCTTTGCCGGCTCCTCCGCCCCGGAGGCCCAGCAGAAGGCCCAGCGGGACAGCGCGGAGTGGCAGCGGTGGACCCGCTCCGGCCGCAGGTGGCCTCTGTGTCTGGCGGCGGCGCTGGCATGCCTGGCGCTGGCTGCTCTGGCGGTCGGCCTGCTGCAGCTCCCCTGGGCAGGCGCCGCATTGGGCGCAGGCGGGCTCGTCCTCCTGGTGATCTCGCTGCTCTGCCGCCGAAACCGTCAGCGGGCCGGCCAGCTGGCCGCCCCCTACAGCGCCCGGAGCGCAGAGGACTTCTCCGCCCTGGCCCGGTCCTATACTACTTTATATGAAATATGGGACGCCCGCCGCCAGGAGGCGGACACCGTGCAGCGGCGTCTGGAGGATCTGGCCGACAACATCCAGCGGGCCAGGGCGAAGCTGCTGGAGGAGCTGCGCCCCTTCGCCCCCGGCACAGAGGAGCTGCCCGCAGCGGCGGAGGCTGTGGACCGGGCACTGCGGCATCTGCGGGCCCTGGAGGACGCGAGAGCCGCCCTGGACCGGCTGGAGGCCAAATGCGAGGCTCTGGCCGCCGCCCTGCCCCCGGAACCGGCCTCTGCTGCCTCAAGCGCCCCGAGCGGCCAGGATGTCCCAGCCCTCCGCGCCCGGCTCTCCGCCCTGCGCCAGCAGCTGACAGAGGCCCGGCAGACCCTGGCCGCCTGCCAGGGCCAGCTGCGGTCGCTGGGAGATTTCGCAGATCTCCAGGCCCAGCTGGAGGAGCGGCAGGCCCTCCACACCCAGCGTCAGGAGGAATACGACGCCATCGCTCTGGCCATGGAGGTGCTGTCCCAGGCCAACACCGCCCTGCAGAACCGTTTTTCTCCGGCATTGGGTGAAAAAGCCGCCGGCATCTTTACAAAACTCACCCGGGGGAAGTATAATAAGGTCTTACTGGATCGGGAACTGGCCGCCTCCGCCCTGGAGAGCGGGTCCAGCGTCCCCCGGGAGGCCCTGGTGCTCAGCCAGGGTGCCGCCGACCAGCTGTATCTGGCGGTGCGGCTTGCCATCTGCGATATGGTCCTCCCTAAAGAAAAGGCTATCCCGCTGGTGCTGGACGACGCCCTCACCAGCTTTGACGACGACCGCTGCGCCGCCGCCCTGGACTATCTCATGGAGCTGTCCAGGGAGCGGCAGATCCTCCTCTTCTCCTGCCAGGAGCGGGAGGGGGACTACCTCCGCCGGAACTACCCCGGCCAGTTTCACGACGTGCCCCTCTTATCTTAAAAAGGAGAGTGTTGTATGCTCCAGCACCTGAACACCTCTGCCGGCGTCTTTC
The DNA here is from genome assembly GCA_904419145.1 of uncultured Oscillospiraceae bacterium. GTDB lineage: Bacteria > Bacillota > Clostridia > Oscillospirales > Oscillospiraceae > CAJFPI01. Next base: position 2,677 of record CAJFQQ010000043.1, read on the forward strand.
TGCTGTTCCTGATCTACAGCACCCTGGGCTGGTGCGGCGAGATGATCTACTGCTCCATCGGCCAGCGGAAGCTCTGCGAGAAGCGGGGCTTCCTCAACGGCACCCTCTGCCCCATCTACGGCTTCGGCGCTCTTTTGGTGCTGTGGGCCCTCCGGGGCGGGTGCGAAAATCCTATCCTCACCTTTCTCCTGGGCGCCATCCTGACCAGCGCCGTGGAGTATTTCACCAGCTGGCTCATGGAAAAGCTCTTCCACATGCGCTGGTGGGACTACTCCCGCCGCAGGTTCCAGATTCGCGGCCGGGTGTGCCTTTTGAACTCCACCCTCTTCGGGCTGCTATGCGTGGTCCTGTGCCACCTGCTCCACCCGGAGGTGATGAAGCTGATCCAATGGCTCACGGACCACCACATCGTCATTCCCCTGGCGGCGGCGCTGTTTGTCCTCTTCGCCGCCGACGTGGTCCTCTCCGTCCGCAGCGCCATCCAGATCGGCAACCGCCTGGAGAAGCTCCAGGCCCTCCAGGACGAGCTCCAGGCCAAGCTGGAGGAGCTGCTGGCGCAGCAGCGGGAGCGCACCGAGACCTGGAAGGCAGAACAGCAAGCCAAGGTGGACGCCTGGAAGGCGCAGCAGCAGCAGGCGGCCGACGAGCTCCGGGAGAAGCTCACCGCCGATCTGGCAGCGCGCCGGGCCCAGACCGAGCAGCGGCTCCGGGAGGGTCGGGACGTTCTGGAGGAGCTGGGCGGGGAGTACCGGCAGCGCTGGGAGGCCTTCAAATCCGAGAGCGAGCAGCGCATGAAGTCCCTGCTCCATGGGCAGGATGTGTTTGAACGCCGCCTGCTGGACTCCTACCCCACCCTGCGCTCGGACCGCCACGCCGAGGCCCTCGAGAAACTGCGCCAGGCCCTGGAGGAATCCAAGGCGCGGCGCAGACAGAAAAAAGAGAAGAAATCATAAATTTTGTGATAACAGGCAAAGGAGATGTACCCTATGAGCGAATGTACCCATGATTGCAGCACCTGCGGCGAGAGCTGCGGGGAGCGCACCGCACCCCAGTCCTTTTTGAAGGAACCCAACGCCGCCGCCCGCATCGGCAAGGTCTATGGCGTGGTCTCCGGCAAGGGCGGCGTAGGCAAGAGCATGGTCACCAGCCAGCTGGCCGTGCTGGCCCGCCGGGCCGGAAAGAAGGCCGGGATCCTGGACGCCGACATCACCGGCCCCTCCATCCCCAAGGCCTTCGGCGTCCACGACCGGGCCATGGGGGATGACCGGGGCATGATCCCCGTCCCCACCAGAACCGGTATAGAGCTGATGAGCATCAACCTGCTGCTGGACAACGAGACCGATCCCGTGGTCTGGCGGGGCCCGGTGATCGGCGGCGTGGTGACCCAGTTCTGGACCGATGTGGTCTGGGATGTGGACTATCTGTTTGTGGATATGCCCCCGGGCACCGGCGACGTGCCCCTGAGCATCTTCCAGTCCATCCCCCTGGACGGCATCATCATCGTGGCCAGCCCCCAGGAGCTGGTGAGCATGGTGGTGGAAAAGGCCGTGAAGATGGCGGAGATGATGGACGTGCCCATCGTGGGCGTGGTGGAGAACATGAGCTATCTGGTCTGCCCCGACTGCGGCAAAGAGATCCCTCTCTTCGGCCAGGGCAAGACCGAGGCCGCCGCCAAGGCCCACGGCCTCCATCTCCTGGCGAAGATGCCCATCGACCCCAAGCTGGCGGAGCTGGTGGACGAGGGAAAGATCGAGGACTTCGACGGCCACTGGCTGGACGGGCTCTGGAACGCCATCGCGGAGTAACCGGCCAAACAAAAAAGGACGACCCCGGCGGGAGATTCCCGCCGGGGCCGTTTTTTGCGTTCCTTTTACTCGTTGCTCATGATGGCCGGCTGGGTGGAGACAGAATAAATCTCCTCCGTTGTCCGGTCGTAGAAGATGGCCGGGTGGATGTCGTGGGTGGTCACAGGCGTGCTGCTGCTCAAACCGGAGAGGATGAACCGCAGGTCGCTGGCAAAGGCGTCCTCCCCGGGCTCCGCGCCGCTGTCCAGCATCACGAAGCTCCGTGTCACGGTCTCATCGCTGTGCTCCACCACCAGCCACGCCCGGTTGCCCTCCCAGCGTCCGCCGGCCCCAATAGGCATCCAGGGCAGGGCGATGTCCTCGGAAATGCCCCAGTCCGCCTCAAACACCTCTGCGGTAAGACCGCCTCCCTCCTCATAGGCATACACCGGTGTCAGGGCGTCCACATACAGGCCGTCCCCGTCGGGGTCCTTGATCCCCTGCTCCGCCATCCAGTCCTCCGCCCAGTCCCGGAAGTACCCGTCCAACCGGAAGGCGTAGTCGTTGGGCAGCACCAGATAAGTCCCTGCAGGGAGCAGCTCTCTGTCCTGCTCCTGCTCCACCACCAGCACCTCCCCGGGCTTCACCTGGGTCAGCTCCCCGGTGATATAGGCCTGGGTATCGCCGATGATGGTGAAGGTGTCCGCCGTCCAGCGCATCCGGGCGCCCCAGCCCTCGGCGGCCTCGGCGGCGTAGGTCCACAGCACCTCGAACACGCGGCCCTGGCCGGTAAAGAGATAGGACTCGGTGTATCGCCCGCCGCCCGCGCTCTGGTAGCCCAGGGCCCAGGCCACGGTGACCGTGTCCGGCTCGCCGGTGCCGTACACCGCCTCATTGGTCCAGACCTCTTCAAACTGCTGCTCATAGGAGTCGAAGAAGGTCTCCGCCGTATAGGCGGCATCGTGCTCACGGACCTCGATATAAGTCGTCATGTCGTCCTGGCTGGGGCACCAGCGGTTGGCCAGATAGTTGCAGCTCCACTGCTCATAGGGGATGTATATGCTCCAGGTGTAGATCCCGTAATCCCCGCCGGCGCTGTAGAGGAAGCAGGGCACCTCCTCCGTCATGCCCTCCACCATGATGGTGGAGCGGCGGCTGTCCTGGCCCACGCGTTCCGTGGGCAGGGCGGCGCCGGACTCCAACTTCTCTCCCGCCACCTCCCAGTAGGTGATGGTGTCCGCCCAGTCGCCGATGCCGTAGTCCATGATGACATGGTCCAGGAGCAGCAGGAGCTCCCTGCCCTCCGTGGTCCACACCCTCAGCACCAGATCCTGGTCCGCGGCGTCCGATGTCCGCGGGATGCCCATGTAGACCTCCTCATACCGCTCCAGGTCGTCGCCATAGGACATGAGCCAGCCTTTGACTACGTCTGCAACACTCTGGGTCCACTGGTCCCCGCCGTTCTGGATGGACACGGTCAGGCGGTTGTCCGCAACCGGCCAGCCCAGCTGCCGCCCGGCAAGCTCCAGGCCGTAGTCGTAGTGATAGCGGCAGTACTCGCCAAAGGAGAGGTCCAGATAGCTGTACTCCATGGGGTCCACCATCGCCGTGCTGGAGACGCTCTCCAGCTGGGTCACGGTGCCGTCCTCCTCCAGCCGCACGATATAGGCCGCCTCGGCGTTCATCCTGCCGCTGCTGTCCAACCACGCTTTGACCCCCTCCGCAAGTCCCTTTGTGGTCTCCGGAAGCAGGTGATAGACAACCCGCCACTGGTAGTAGTCCCCCAGCTCTCCACCAGAGGCGTCCCAGATCCTGGGGACCTCCATCCAGCTGCGCACCACCGGCAGTTCCTCCGCGTAGCTGTCCTCCAGATCCCGGAGCCCCACCAGGGCCATGGCCTCCACCGCGGTGTAGAGGTCGTTGGTGTAGCTGACTACCTTGCCGTCGGTGACGGTGAGGGTGCCGTTGACCCAGGCGGCGCCGGTATCAGCGACCATCCCGCTGTCCCAGCTCCCCGGGGCGTTGATCTCCAGAGCCACCGTGTCCCCGGTTTTGGTACCGGAGACCACCTCCACCTGCTGGAAGTTGGTGTCCCCGTGCATGTGGTAGTAGGCGTCATACGCCTCCAGATAGGTCCATTCCAGGGGCGCGGCAAACTCCTCTATCGTAAGGCCCGTGTGCTCCTGGAGGTAGTCCGCCAGATCCTGGGCGCTGATGGCGTCCACATCGATCGCCATGTTTTCCCCGCCGATGGCGTCGAAATAGGCCGCCAGCTCCTCCTCGCTCATCTCATGGTCGATGCCCGCGCCGTTGTAGAGCAGCTCCTCCAGGGAGAGATACGTCACGTCGCTGTACATGTGGGTGACAAAGCCGTTCCACTCCAGGCTGTTCAGTTTCTCCTCCCAGGCCGCCAGCTCCCCCGCATCCAGTTCCACCGTGCGCTGGCTGGTAAAGCCTATGATACACCCGGCGGTGATGGTCAGCAGCAGCACCACGCACAGGGCCACGACGCCCCGTTTGCGCTTGCCGGTGCCCAGGATGTTGCGAAATCGTGCCTTCATGGTCTCCGCCCCGCCGTAGAAGTGGGTGGAGAGGGCGGCGGCCTGGAACCCCTTCTGCTTGTGGATGGCGGCCAGCAGCGTCTCGCTGTAGGCCCGGCGGGTCGCCAGGTCCGCCCCGGCCACCACCGCGTCGTCGCAGGTCAGCTCCATGTCCACGTTGGCCTCCCGCACCAGGAGATAGGCCAGGGGGTTAAACCAGTGGACGGCGTTGGCCGCCAGCAGCGCCAGCTTATACCACAGGTCATGACGCTTATAGTGGGTCAGCTCGTGCTTCAGAATGAAGCGCAGCTCCTGCACGCTGTAGTTCTCTGTGGGCAGCAGCAGCTGAGGGTGGATAAGGCCGACCATCATGGGGGTATCAATGGCGGAGGACACCCACAGCTCCACCTTCCGCCGGATCCCCAGCTCCCGCAGGGTCTCGTCCATGGTCTCCTGCACAAAGGCGCGCTCGCTGGGGCGGCTCCAGCGGAGGCTCCTGCGGCAGAACACCGCCGTCCCCACCAGATGATACAGGGCGAAAAGCACCACTCCTGCCGCCCAGATCCAGGTGAGGATCGTCTCCACCGGGACCGACTCCGCAGTCTCCGCGGCAGCCGGCTCCGGATCCTCTTGACGCGCCGCCGAGGCGGCGCCGGTGTCCGCGTGCACCGCCGTGCCGCCGGGCGGCGTCTGGGCCGCTGCCGCATCCTGGGCCGCCGGAGCGCCCCTCCCCCTCTCAAAGGTCACCACCGCCGGCACCTCGATCTGGATGGGGGCCGCCTCCCCCACGGCGCTCATCCAGACATCGCTTCTGGGCGCCAGGGGCAGCAGCAGCGCCAACGCCAGCGCCAGCCACACATAGTACTTCCACTTTGCGTGGTAGCGGCGGCGGAGCACCGGCTTGAGCAGGATCAGCAGCAGCACCGCGCAGCCTACGATCAGGCTGACCTTCAGGGTGTTCAGCAGGAGTTCCATCTATTCCCCCTCCAATTCATCCAAAAATCGCCGCAGCTCCTCCAGGTCCTTGGGTCCGATGGCCCGGCTGTCGTAGAGAGAGGCCACCATGCCGGTAAAGGAGTTGCCATAGAGCTTTTCCAGAAAGGTCCGCCCCTCGGCGGCCTTGTAGGCCTCCTCAGAGATCAGCGGCCGGTAGTAGTTGCTGCGCCCCTCCTTCTCGCAGGAGAGATAGCCCTTCTCCACCAGGCGGTTCAAGGCAGTCGCCACTGCCGGCAGGGTCCACTGGCGGTGGGCCTTCAGCTTCTCTTGTATATAAGACGAATTCACCCGGCCGTTGGTTCCCCAAATTGCCAGCATAATATCCAATTCCCCGTCTCCCAGCCGCTTTGTCGCCTGTGACATGACCGAATTCCCTCCTCTCATCCAGGGCCCGCCCCGAAGGCGGGCCCTGGCCTGTCTCGATATTATACAGCTGTATAATGATCTTCTGTTCTTATTATACAGCCGTATAATAAGAAGTCAAGCAACAAATTATAGCAGAACCGTTACAAAAGGATTGCAGGAGCACTTTTGCCCAAAAAAGCCGCCGGAGCAGGCAGGATCTGCCTGCTCCGGCGGCTTTCTCACAGCGCACGGTAGTGGTAAAAGGCGGCGAAGTTGTGAAAGAGGATATCCTCCAGCAGCCCCGGCTCGATCCCCAAACGCAGGGTCTTTTCCAGCTCCTTCTTGGGGCACCAGATGGGGTAGTCGGAGCCAAAGAAGATGTGCTTGGGATCGTAGGCGTGCAGAATGTCCATGAGCGGCCCCTTGTCCTCCACATAGGAGAAGCTGCTGCTGATATCCACATAGATGTTGGGGAGCTCGGTAATGGGGCGGATCTTCCCCATGTCCCAGTCCCCCCAGTTGCCCAGGTGGGTGGCGATGCACCGGAGCTTGGGAAAGGCGGTGGCCACCCGGAACATCCGCTCCGGGCCGGACACGTTTACCCGGGGATCGCCGGTGTGGGAAATCAGGAACATGTCGTTCTTCTCCATCTCCTCGTAGACCGGGAACATCCGCTCGTCATCCAGCACAAAGTGCTGGAACTCCGGGTGGATCTTCAGGCCGTGGAGGCCGTTTTGCCGCATCCAGGCCAGCTCCGCCTTGAAGTCCTGGTTGGCGGCGTAGTCGGCGTGCATGGTGCCGCAGGGGATGAACTGGGGGTGGGCCTGGGCCTCCTTGAAAATATAGCGGTTGATGTGCTCCACCTGGTGTTCGCTGGTGGCGGCGGAGAACACCATGGCATACTCGATGCCCGCCTCGGCCAGCACGTCCAGCAGCTCCTGGACCTTGCCGTGGTGGTTGGGGGGCTCGGGCATGTCAAAATACTCCGCGGTGGCGATGGTGGCCTTGTCCGCGATCTTGTCGGGGAAGATGTGGGTATGTGCGTCAATGACCCGCATGAATCGTATACTCCTTTGCTGTTTCTCTCTACTGATTTGAGTATAACACACATTTTTTCTTCAAAAAATCGCAGAAAGCGCCAAAAAAGCCGCCGTCAGCACCAGGAAAATTAGGAGGAGTTTCCATACGAACCGCCACCACCGGTCATAGGGTACCCGGCCAAAGGCCAGGGCGCCCATGAGCACCGCCGCCGTGGGGGTAATGAGGTTCACCAGGGCCGAGGCGGTCTGGAAGGCGGTGACGATCAGGCTGCCGGGCACGCCGGCAAAGCTCCCCAGGGGCGCCAAAATGGGGATGGACAGGGTGGCGAGGCCCGAGGAGGAGGGGATCAGCACCGAGAGGGGCAGGTAGATCAGGTACACCAGCAGGATGAACAGCCAGGAGCTGGTCCCCTCCAGCGCCTGCTCCCCCCAGTGGAGCACCGTGTCGGTGACGGCGGCGTCGTTCATCAGGACGGTGATCCCCCGGCTGATGCCGATGATAAAGGCCACCCCCAGCAGATCCGCCGCCCCGGAGACGAAGGCGTCCGCGGTCTCCTCCTCCCCCAGGCCATAGATCAGGCCGATGACGATGCCACCCACCAGGAACAGCCCCGAGAGCTCCGGGAACCACCAGCCCAGGGCCGGCAGGGGGAGGCCCATCTCGTCAAAGGGGATCACGGCGTAGACCATGATGAGGAATATCAGGGCAAAGAGCCCCAGGGCCACCTTGCGCTTCCCCGTCAGGGCCGGGGGCTCCCCCTGGGGCGGATGGGAGAAGCGGTTCTCGATCCCCGCCACCACCGACCGGGACGGGTCCGCCCTGACCCGCTGGGCGTAGGCCATGACATACCAGATGGCGGCCGCCGTGAACACCACATACAGCATCAGCCGCAGCACCAAGCCGTCCCCCAGGGACACCCCCGCAAAGCCCGAGGCGATACCTGTGGCAAAGGGGTTCACCGTGCTGCCCAGCACCCCGGCGCCGCTGCCCAGCAGCACCACTGCGATGCCCACCACCGCGTCATACCCGGCGGCCATAAACACCGGAATCAGCAGTGGGTAAAAGGCCATGGTCTCCTCCCACATGCCGAAGGAGGTCCCGCCCAGGCTGAAGGCCAGCATCAGAATGGGGATCATCCACTTCTCCCGGCCGTGGAGCCGCCGGATGATGTGGGATACCCCGGCGCTGATGGCCCCGGTTTTCAGCATCACCCCCAGAAAGCCGCCCACCATCAGGATAAATACCGCCACGTCCACAGCGCCGTAGAACCCCTCAAAGGCGGCCAGCACCACGTCGCCGGGCCCCTGGGGATCCGGCTCCACCGCGTGGTAGGTCCCCGCCACCGGGGTGCCCAGGTCCGTGTGGTCATAGGAGCCGGCGGGGATCACCCAGGTGGCCGCAGCCACCAGGATCAGCAGCAGAAATAGGACCGTATAGGCCGTTGGCATACGAAATCGTTTCATGGAAATCCCTCCTGTTCGTCCCGGTTAGTATTTCCAGGGTCGGAAAGGCTATGCCGGAAACTTTCTCCTCCCCTTGACATACTTAGATAATCTTAGTATATTATACTTAGAATATCTAAGTACAGGAGGGAGAGCAATGGCAAGAGGCGATACCGGCGTGCAGCCCGGCAGCACCGCCATGCTGGTGCTGGCTGTTTTGAAGGACCAGGAGCTCTACGGCTACCGCATCATCGAGGAGCTGGCCGCCCGCTCCCAGAACGTGTTTCAGTTAAAAGAGGGAACCCTCTATCCCCTGCTCCACGCCATGGAGAAGGAGAAACTGCTGAAGGGCCGGGAGGCCCCGGCCCCCAACGGCCGCACCCGCCGCTACTACCGCATCACCAGGGCGGGCCTCCGGGTGCTGGAGGAGAAGGAGGCGGCGTGGCACACCTACGCCGGCGCCGTGACGGCGGTGCTGGCGGGGACATGAGGATGTTTGCCCAGGTCTGGGTGGAGGAGGCCACCCGGAAAATCCGGTTCAAGCCCGACCGGGCGGCGGTGGCGCGGGAGCTGCTGGGACACATTCAGGACCTTCAGGAGAAATATAAGGGCCAGGGGCTCTCCCCCTATGACGCGGAGATGCAGGCCACGGAGGACATGGGGGACCCGGCCGCCATTGCGGACGAGCTGGGACGGCTCCACCGGCCCTACTGGGGGTGGCTGTGGCGGCTGAGCCAGTGGACGCTGGGGATTTTGCTGGCCTGGGCGGTCATCACCGGGATCGGCTATGTCCGAAACCTCTTGGAATACCCCGCCGCGGAGGCGGAGCTGCCCCAGCTGCCGGAAGCGGTGGAAAGCAATGGTGCCTGGACGCGCCGGCTGCTGGAGCACTGGGACATGGAGGGCAGTGTCGACCTGGGGGGCTACCGGTTCACCGCGCCCCTGGCCTATCTCCAGGAGATCACCTACGAGGGGCCGGAGGACTACACCCCCCTCCAGTACCAGCTGACCGTCTGCCTCCGGGCCAGTACCTGGCGGTTCTGGGAGCCCATCAGCGCTGCTCAGTACATGGTTTTGTCCCACGACGCCGCAGACAGCGCCGGTACCCGCTATGGCCGGTGGGAGCCGGGCCTCTTCAGTGAGGAGACCCACCGCCACTACTTCTGCAACACCTATGGCGACGGCCCCCTGGCCGTCTGGTATGCCATCGAACTGGACATCAAGGACGGAGAGATGCCCGACTGGGTGGATATCCCCATCGGCTACGGGGCGGAGAGCCTCCGGGTAAACTTCAAAGAGGGGGTGGTGGAGCCGTGAGCATGAAAAAGCGGCACATCCGCCGCGCCCTTCGCAACATAGGGCTGGCGGCCCTGGCGGGGCTGGTGATCTGGTGCATCAAGGGCTTTCCCCTGCCCACCCCGGAGATGGATTTCCGCCGGGATGAGCGGCAGGCTCTGGCAGAGCGGTCGGAGATCATCTGGACCTATGAGGGGACTATGCGTGGGGACGAGGACCTGCTGGTGGGTTTGTCCGATACCGCCGTCCACGTCTGGCACCCCAACGGCTATGTCCTCTTCTGGCCCCGGCAGGAGGGCGGTACCCTGGTGCCCCTGCCGGCCGAGACCCGCTACCAGGACCAGGCCATCAGTTACCTGGGTCCCGCCCTTCTGGTGCCGGACCCGCCCGCAGGCGCGGCAGACGCCCGGCTCACCATCACCCTCAGAGAAAACGAGTGGAGCGAAACCTATGCTGTGAAGGGACAGCCGCAGGGGCAGGTATTCTTCTTTCAGCTGGAAATGCGCTACCGCGGAGACGCCGAGAATGATTATTACGAAAGCAACGCCTTTCGGTGGCTGGCCTATGAGCGGCCGGAGTCCTCCGGTTTCCGTCAGTACCCCTACACCCTGGAATTCTTTGACGCATCCGGCAATCCCCTGTCCACCATCCATCAGGAGGGCTGGCTGGCGGAGGAAGATGCCTGACACAAGAGGAGCGGAACACTTTGCTCCGCTCCTCGTCGCTTCAGCCCATAGTGGCCACCAGCACCGCCTTGATGGAGTGCATTCTATTCTCGGCTTCGTCAAACACCACGCTGTGCTTGCCCCGGAACACCTCGTCCGTGACCTCCCGGATATCCACGCCCTTGTCTTTCCACTCCTTGGCCATGGTGGTCTCAAAGTCGTGGAAGGAGGGCAGGCAGTGCATATACAGCACGTCCGGGTTCCCGGTGCGCTCCAGGATGGCATCCGTCACCCGGTAGGGGGTCAGGAGCCGGGCGCGCTCCGGGATGAGCGCCTCCTCCCCCATGGAGGCCCAGATATCGCCGTAGATCACATCCGCCCCGGTCAACGTGTTCATGTCGTCGGTGATCTCGATGGTGGCCCCGGTGTCCTGGGCCACCCGGCGGACCCGGACCATCACGTCCTTATCCACGCCGTCCACCAGTTCCCTGGGCCCCAAGCCCACAAAGTGCATGCCCATTTTGGCGCAGCCGTACATCCAGGCGTAGCACATGTTGTTGCGCACATCCCCGGGGAACACCACCTTCACGTCCCGCAGGGGCTTGTGGCAGTGCTCCTCAACGGTCATCATGTCCGCCAGGATCTGGGTGGGGTGGTCCACGTCGGTGAGGCCGTTCCACACCGGCACGCCGCTGAACTTTGCCAGGTCCTCCACGGTCCTTTGGTCAAAGCCCCGGTATTCGATGCCGTCAAAGAACCGGCCCAGCACCTTGGCGCTGTCCTCCAAACTCTCCTTCTTCCCCATCTGGCTGCTGCCCGCATCCAAGTAGGTGACGTGGGCCCCCTCCTGGGTGGCCGCCACCTCAAAGGAGCAGCGGGTCCGGGTGGAGGTCTTTTCAAACAGCAGCACGATGTGCTTGCCCTGGAGTGTGGGAGAGCAGATGCCCGCCCGGCGCTTGGCCTTGAGATCGTGGCCCAGATCCAGGAGATAGCGGATCTCCTCGGGGGTCAGGTCCATCAGGGTTAAAAAACTTCTGCCTTTTAAGTTGACTGCCATAGGATAACTCCTTCTTGTCATAGATTTGCGGTGGAAGAGGTTTCGCGCCCCGGGCGCGAGGGACGTTTTCCGCCCCCCATTTTCTTTTTGGAAAAAGAAAACGGGCCGCGGACGGTCGTCGTCGACGCAAGTTACACATCGTTCGTTTCGCCGCAAGCGGCAAAACTCACTCGTTCCACTGCGTCTCCTCTCCCCACAAAATCTCCGA
>CAJFQQ010000044.1 GCA_904419145.1 uncultured Oscillospiraceae bacterium
GCCGCCCCAGCTGCCGCAGCCCAGGGTCAGGGAGGGCCGCAGCTTGAAGTTGTACAGGTCGCCGATGCCGCCGTGGCTGGAGGGGGTGTTGATGACGATACGGCAGGTCTTCATGGTCGCCTCGAAGCGATTGAGCTTGTCCGTCTCCTTGGGGTCGATATAGATGGAGGCGGTGTGGCCGTAGCCGCCGTCGGCTACCAGCCGCTCGGCCTTGGCGATGGCCTCGTCAAAGCTCTTGGAGCGGTACATGGCCAGCACCGGGGAGAGCTTCTCGTGGGCAAAGGGCTCGCTGATGTCCACGCTCTCCACCTCGCCGATGAGGACCTTCACAGAGGGATCCACGGTGATACCGGCCATCTCCGCGATCTTCGGGGCGCTCTGGCCCACGATCTTGGCGTTGGCAGTGCCGTTCACCAGAAGGATGGCGCGGACCTTGTCGATCTCGTCCTTCTTGAGGAAATAGGCGCCCCGGGCGGCAAACTCCTTCTTCACCGCGCTGTAGATGCTGTCCATCACGGTGACGGACTGCTCGCTGGCACAGATCATGCCGTTGTCAAAGGTCTTGGAGTGGAGAATGGAGCTGACGGCCATCTTGATGTCGGCGGAGTCGTCGATGATCACCGGCACGTTGCCGGCGCCCACGCCCACAGCGGGCTTGCCGGAGGAGTAAGCTGCCTTCACCATGCCCGGTCCGCCGGTGGCCAGGATCAGATCCGCCCCGGACATGGCCAGGTTGGTCAGCTCCAGGCTGGGGGTGTTGATCCAGCCGATGATCTCCTCCGGCGCGCCGGCCTTGACGGCGGCCTCCAGCACGATGCGGGCGGCCTCGATGGTACAGGCCTTGGCTCTCGGGTGGGGGGAGAAGAGGATGGCGTTGCGGGTTTTCAGGGCGATGAGGGACTTGAAGATCGCAGTGGAGGTGGGGTTGGTGGTGGGGATCACAGCGGTGATGAGCCCCACCGGCTCGGCGATCTTCTTGAAGCCGTAGGCCTTGTCCTCCTCGATCACGCCGCAGGTTTTCATATGTTTATAGGCGTTGTAGATGTACTCGGCGGCGTAGTGGTTTTTGATGACCTTGTCCTCCACCACGCCCATGCCCGTCTCCGCCACGGCCATCTTGGCCAGGGGGATGCGCTGCATGTTGGCGGCCTTGGCGGCCTCAAAGAAGATGTGGTCCACCTGTTCCTGGGTGTAGGTGGCAAAGACACGCTGGGCAGCGCGCATGGCCTCCATTTTGGCGGCCAGAGCTTCTACGTTGTCGATCACGGTAGGAATGTTGGTGACAGCCATACTTGATTACCTCCAGATGATAGGTGAAAATACAAAATTGATTTGTTAATGATTTAACGAACCCTCTGGAGGGTAGTATAGTACCTTGTGAAAGTTTTGTCAATAGGAAATTGTCAAAAATTTGACGTTTTCTCTTCGCCGCGTTGAAGCGCCCTTACCGGGCGGTCGCCTAGCCATTCTGGCGGCGGGGGAACAGGGCGGGCAGCAAATCCTTCACCTCCGGATACATGAGAAAGGCCGCGCACAGGCCCAGCTCATGCCCGGTGCGGATCTTCTGACGGATGGTCTCCGCGTCATCGTAGAGGACGAAGTGGGTGGCGCTGTCCCGGGTGTAGGTAAAATACCGGGCGCAGAGATCCCGGGAGTAGAAGGTGGCGGGGGAGAGCTCATTGAGAAGGGCTAGGAGGGCGTCCTGCGCTAGGGGCGTACCGGAGCCGCTGGGTGCGGGCAGGCGAAAGTCCATGGCCAGCCGCTGTACATCCAGTGCCACCTGTCCCCGGCCAAAGCGCTGGACGGCCTCCTCCAGCCGCTGCTGGAAGGTGCCGCCCGAGAGGGCGGTGCAGATCACCGCGGTGGCGCCGGGGACCTGCAGGGCATAGCGCTCCGGGAGGAACAGACGGCGGCTGCTCCGGCGCAGCGCGGCGCACAGCTTTTCCAGAAAAGCCAGCCGGTCCTGACGGGCCTCCCCCTCGAAATCGGCCAGGACGCCGCCATAGCCGCGCAGGTTGCACTCCTGCAGGATCTCCCGGCACAGGGCCTCGGGCTTCTCAATAGGGGGACAGCGGTAGTCGCTGAGGGAGAGGATCCCGCCCCGGCTCTGGAGAAGATTCTGCCGCAGCAGGCGGGACTCCTCCCCAATCCGGTAGGCCACATGGGCCAGGCGGTTATGAAATTGCAGCGCCGCCCGGGCGTCCCGGGGAGCGACGGACAGAAAGACCTGCAAACCGTGTCCCTCCTCTTGTGCCCTGGGGCACATGGTGGTATACTATAACTCTTAGAAACACTATGCGCAAACGAGGTGGACTATGCCTGTCTCTCTGATTCCCCAGCTGCTCCTGGAGCGGTATGACCAGGTGACGCCGGACCTGCTGGCGCGGCACGGGATCTCCCTGCTGCTGTGCGACCTGGACTACACATTGGCACCGCGCTCCGTCCCGGAGCCGGACGAGGCCCTGCGCCGCTGGCTGGAGCGGCTGAAGGGCGCAGGGATCACGGTGATGATCCTCTCCAACAACCGCTCCAGCCGCCGGGTGGATACCTTCTGTGCCTCTCTCGGCATCCGCTATGTGGGGCACGCCGGGAAGCCCTCTCCCCGGGGCTACCGGGAGGCTATGGAGCAGGCGGGGGTGGGGCCGGAGTATACGGCCATGCTGGGGGACAAACTGCTGACGGATATGCTGGGCGCCAACCGCAGCGGCGTGCTGGCGGTGATGGTGGAGCCCCTGGGCGGGCCGGTAGGGGTGTGGAACCACTTCCTGCACCTGCTGCAGCGGCCCTTCAAATGGATTACAAAGAGGAGGATGACAAAACATGAGTCGATTTGAACGCGTAGCGGCAAAGCTGGAGGCATACGGCCTGGACGCGATGCTGGTCCTCAGCCGGCCCAACCGCCTGTATGTAACGGGGTTCCAGTCCTCTGCCGGGGCGGCCCTGGTGACCAGGACGGGCAGCTGGTTTTTCACGGACAGCCGCTATATCGAGGCGGCCCGCCGGGCGGTGACCGGCGCAGAGGTGCTGGAGAACACGGCGGAGTATCCCATTTCCCGCCTGGTGAATGAGACTTTGGAGCGGACGGGGGCCAAGCGGCTGGGCTATGAGGATGGAACCACCACCGTTGCAGAATTCCGGAGCCTGTCCGAGAAGCTTTCGGCGGAGCTGGTGCCCGCCACGGAGCTTCTGGAGGAGCTTCGCATGGTGAAGGATGCGGAGGAGGTGGAGATCCTGATCGCCGCCCAGCGCATCGCTGAGGGAGCCTTCAAGGAGGTGCTGGACTTCATCCGCGCTGGGCGGACCGAGCAGGAGATCGCCGCCTATCTGCAGTATCAGATGCTGCTGCGGGGAGCGGAGCGCATGTCCTTTTACCCCATTGTGGTCAGCGGCGCCAACAGCAGCATGCCCCACGGCGTCCCCACGGCCAAGCCCGTGGCGGACGGGGACTTCATCACCATGGACTTCGGCTGCGTCTACCAGGGCTACTGCTCCGATATGACCCGCACCGTGGCGGTGGGCCATGTCACGGAGGAGATGGAGACCGTCTACCGCACGGTGCTCTCCGCCCAGCAGGCCGGCATCGCCGCAGCCCGGGCCGGAGTGACCGGCCGGGAGGTGGACGGTGCCGGCCGGAAGGTCATCGCTGATGCGGGCTACGGCGACTGCTTCGGCCACAGCTTCGGCCACGGCGTGGGCGTGGAGGTCCATGAGGGTCCCAATGCGAACCCTCGATGGGAGAAGCCGCTGCCGGCAGGGGCGGTGATCTCGGCGGAGCCGGGGATCTATCTGCCCGGGCGGTTCGGTGTCCGGATCGAGGATGTGATCGTCATTACCGAGGATGGATGCCGGGATATTATGCTGACGCCCAAGGATCTGCTGATCCTGTGACAGATGTCAAAAAAGTGGCCTGCGCCACTTTTTTGAGGGGGAAGCGCACAGGATGGGCCTCGATTCCTGACGGAAAAGTCGGCCCATCCTGCGCGAGAAGTGTCATTTCCACGACGCGTGTCCCGGAAGTGACGGATTTAATTGGCTTCCTCGGGCTGCGGCCCCAGGAACTCTGCGAGGCCTTCCCTGCGGGGAAGGCTTTTTGCCGCATCACGGCAGATCGTTTTGGAAGGGCTGCCAAAGCCCGCCCTCCGGGACACAGCAGAACACCATTGCCTCGCCGGTGTCCGGATGGGGGAAGCACAGCCGCCAGCTCCACAGGGCGATGGCCTCCGCCGCGGGTCCGCCGTACCGCCGGTCCCCGATGAGAGGCATCCCGCGGCTGGAGAACTGGACCCGGATCTGGTGGGTCCGCCCGGTGTGGAGCCGGACCTGCACCAGGGAGCGGCCCTCCTGGGACGACAGCACATGATAGGAGAGGGAGGCCTCCTTCACCCCCTTGCGCATCCGTCGGACCACAAAGGTCTTGTTCCGGCTGCTGTCCTTGAAGAGCAGGTCCTGATAGGTGCCCTCGGCCTCCTCCGGGCAGCCCTGAACGATACACAGGTACTCCTTCACCAGGCTTCCCTGCTGAACAGCCCGGGACAGAGCGGCCGCAGCCCCGGATGTGCGGGCAAACACCATGACGCCACCCACCCCACGATCCAGCCGGTGGACGGGGAAAACCTGGCCGCCGCACTGGCCGGAGAGCAGGGAGAGCATGCTCTCAGCACAGTCCGGCGACGGCTGAGACAGGATGCCGACAGGCTTTTGGCAGACCAGGATGGAATGGTCTTGATACAAAATGGGAATCATAGAAATACCCTCAATTTCCAAAATACCACAGAATTTTAACATAAAGCCCTTGCAATTACAAGGAAGATAGGATAAAATACCCGAAGGATTAGTTTTTCCAAAATAGGAGGATGACAATATGGCAACAATTACTGCCGGTGATTTCCGCAACGGAGTCACCTTTGAGATGGACGGAAAGGTCATGCAGGTGGTGGAGTTCCAGCACGTGAAGCCCGGCAAGGGCGCGGCCTTCGTCCGTACCAAGATGAAGAACGTGGTGACCGGCGCCGTCACCGAAACTTCCTTCAACCCCACTG
The DNA here is from genome assembly GCA_904419145.1 of uncultured Oscillospiraceae bacterium. Classification (GTDB taxonomy): domain Bacteria; phylum Bacillota; class Clostridia; order Oscillospirales; family Oscillospiraceae; genus CAJFPI01. The sequence continues at coordinate 5,040 of CAJFQQ010000044.1, forward strand.
CCAAGTTCGAGCAGGCATTTGTGGAGCGCAAGGACATGGAGTACAGCTACAACGACGGCGACCTGTACTACTTCATGGATATGGAGACCTACGATATGCTGCCCATCAGCAAGGATGTTTTGGGTGATGCGTTCCGCTTTGTGAAGGAGAACATGACCTGCAAGGTGCTCAGCTACAAGGGCAATGTGTTCGGCGTGGAGGCCCCCAACTTCGTGGATCTGGAGGTCACTGAGACGGAGCCCGGCTTTGCCGGCAACACCGCCACCAATGTCACCAAGCCCGCCACCCTGGAGACCGGCGCGGAGATCAAGGTGCCCCTGTTCATCAACATCGGCGACAAGATCACCATCGACACCCGCACGGGCGAGTATCTGAGCCGCTGCAAGAACTGACAGCGGGTGTCACCGCGCCAGGGGCGCGTCCAAGCGTTTTCCTGGAGGGAAAACCTTGCCGCAGGGCGAATTCATTTCGCCCGAGGAAGTTCTATCAAGGGGTTCCCGGTCAACGAAGTTGACTGGGGCGCACCCGCACGGGCGAGTATCTGAGCCGCTGCAAGAACTGATTTGGTACAACCAAACCACCAAACCAGGGCCCCAGAGGATCGGGCCTGATTTGGTGAGGAAACGCATGGACACATGCGGGATTTTCGCTGAAAGGCGGAAATAGAGCGAAGCGGCCCATACCGCGGTGAGATCCGCCGCAGGGCAGGCCCCCAGCAGGATGAAGCCCAACAGGTGCCTGCAGAAGCGGAGATCGTTGCGGGGATTGAGATTGAACCGGTCAGACGGTGGAAGACTGGAAAGGGCGTTTCTGACTGTCAGCCAGAAAGGAGACTGTGATGGAAATTCTGGAGAAGGTAGCTTATCTGAAAGGATTGGCGGAAGGCCTGGGATTGGACATTGAGAAGAAAGAGGGAAAGCTTCTCTCTGTGATGATTGATGTTCTGGAAGATATGGCCCTGGAGATCCGTGATATGCAGGAAGAACAGGCGGATCTGGAGGAGGGCTTGGATGCTGTCAGCGATGACCTCAGCGAGGTCGAGTCCTATCTCTATGAAGAAGAGGGCGAGGATGACGCGGAGGATGAGGAAGAAGACAGCGACGGCCCGGTCTATGAAACCACCTGTCCTAACTGTGAGGAGGAAATCTTATTTGACGAGGATATCCTCGCTGATGGCTGTGTTGTGTGCCCTAACTGTGGGGAAAAGCTGGAATTTGATCTTACGGATCTCTCAGACCCGGAGGAAGAGGATGACGGGGAGTAAAACCCTGTTGCTTATGGTACGAAAGGCCGCCGCAGTCAATGCGGCGGCCTTTTTCTGCAGGAGGGCGGTTTTGCTATATAAGGTGCGAAATGGAAAATTTGTGTAGAAAAGCCGATTGACAAGGAACAACGCTGTGATATAATACCCTCGTACATACGAAACGCAATGAGGAAACCAGTACCGGAAAAGCGGCCCAAGCGAGCGGGGGAGAGTGGGAGCCCTGCGGCAGAGCAGCCGGCACAGCCACTTCCGAGCAGGCGGCGATGAGCTGCACGGGTTGCCACCGTTATCTGGCATCCGAGATGTCCCCAGAGCGGGATAAGTAGGGTGGTACCGCGAATACCTTCGCCCCTATCTTGGCGGCGGAGGTTTCTTTTTTTGCGTTGCCGGTTTTTGGCGGGAAGGATGATTTTATGTTTACGGAGGACAGGCAATGAAACGGCTCTCCCTGTTAATGGGGTACCATCAAATAGCTGTCTGGGGCCTGTGCGGGGTTCAGCGATGGTAGCAGAAACAGCAAAGAATAAGATCTGCCGGTTGGTTGCTATCCTGTGCAGCTGGGGAAAAAGAAATTTTATTGGCTGTACCGGCCTGGTGTGCCATGTAAGCCTTGCTGGTGCAGCTTTGATCGCGGCTGTCTGGCTGTCCGAGATGCTGTGGCCGGCATGGCCGGGGAAGGTCCTATTTTTCCTTGGTTGCCTTGCGATTCTGGAAGCCGCTTTGTGGATTGCCGCAAGAGTGCTGCGGCTGATTTTGAAGGCTGGGAGCCGCTGGGGACCGGCCACGGCGGCCCTGGCCGCAGCCATCTGGTTCATGGCCGACCGGGGCACCAGCAACCCGGAGTGGCAGGTGGCGATATTTACCGTTGCCGCCGTGGGCGTCCTCCAGGGCGCTGCGCTGGGGATTGCGGCGCTGTGGCACCGGAGGTGGACGCCTACAGTACTTGGAACCTTCCTGTGCTTTGGCGCCCTGACCGTTTTGCTGGGGATCTTCCTCTTTACCGAGGGCTTTGACGGGCAGGTGATTGAGCGCTATCTCCGTGCCAGCGGCCTGCCCGCTGCGTCGGATGCCGCGGCATCCGACGGGCCCTATACGGTAAAAATCGTTGACTACGGCACGGAGGGCGGCCTTCCCTCCGGCACGGTGAATCTGACCCGCTATATGAGCCGGGAGTCCCTGGACGGCCTTTCCGACCTGCAGGTGGACCTCTATGTGGACTACGACCTGAATGCGGTGCCCCTGGTGGGCCGCATCTGGTATCCGGAGGGCGCCGAGAACTGCCCGGTGCTGTTTATTGCCCACGGGAACCACGTGGTGACGGTGGACTCCTACCTGGGATACGAATACCTGGGGGAATATCTCGCCAGCTGGGGCTATGTGGTGGTATCGGTGGACCACAATGCCTGCAACATGCTCTCCGGGGAAAACGACGGCCGGGCGGTGCTGCTGCTGGAGCACATCGGGCAGGTGCTCGCCTACAATGAGAAGGAGCTGCCGGGCCTCATCGACCCGGAGCGGATCGCCCTGGCCGGCCACAGCCGGGGCGGGGAGACGGTGGCCACGGCCGCCCTCTTCAACACCTATGACCGCTATCCGGAGAACGGGACCATCCGCTTTGATTACCACTACGCCATCCGCTCCCTCATCGCCATCGCCCCCACAGAGGGGCAGTATGAGCCGGGGGATCACAGTGTGGAGCTGGTGGACATGAACTATCTGCTCCTGTACGGGTCCAACGACCAGGACGTCACCAACTTCCAGGGGATGAACCAGTATGAGAATATCCACTTCTCCGGGGAGGGGGATTACATCAAATCCGCCCTGTGGATCGCCGGGGCCAATCACGGGCAATTCAACAGCCTCTGGCAGGACGAGGACCAGCTGGCCCCCGCCGGCTGGATGCTGAACACCGGGGATTTCCTCACCATGGAGGAGCAGCAGACCATCGCCAAGCGGATGATCCGCGCCTTCCTGGATGTGACGCTCCGGGAGGATCGGACGGAGCTGGGGCTGCTGACGAATTGGCGCTCCTATGCCGGAGAGCTGCCGGCCACAGTGTACAGCCAGTGCTATGAGACCTCGGCCTTTCAGGTGCTGGCCAACTTCGAGGAGGACAGCAACATGGAGACCGGCTCCGGGGCGGGGGTGTCCCTCCAGGCGGAGCATGTGAGCCTCTGGACGGAGGAGCTGGCGACCTACCACGACGGCGGGGAGCTGGACAACTACGCCGTGCGCCTGCGCAGCTTCAGTGATACCGGGACCTATACCCTCTCCCTGCCGGAGACAGATCTGGCGGGCCTTGCGCTCCAGTTCGATATTTCGGACTACGACAGCGACAGCGTGGAGCGGGGCCGCTACGAGCTGCTGGACTGCATCGTGGAGATCACCGACGCCGCGGGCGGCACCGCCCAGGCCAGGCTCTCAGACTTTGCCGCAGTCTATCCACCCTTCCCGGTTCGTTTGAGTAAATTGGACTGCTTGTTTGATGTAGAGCGGTTTCAATACAATTTCTCCACGGTGCGTATCCCGGCGTCGGCTTTTGAAGGAGAGGCGGATCTCAGCGCTGTGGTACAAATTGCGTTCCGCCTGGACGGCCCCAGCCATATCCGGCTGGACAATATCGGCCTGGCGGGCTGCGAATAGAAGTATTTTGAAAAAACGGAAACCATATAATCATTGATTTTTGATACAAAAGAGAAGGAGAGAACCAACTATGCACAAGCAATACGGACTGAACGAGCTGCGGGAGATGTTCCTGAAGTTTTTTGAGACCAAGGGACATCTGCGGCTCCCCAGCTTTTCCCTGATCCCCCAGAATGACCCGTCCCTGCTGCTGATCAACTCCGGTATGGCCCCCATGAAGCCCTATTTCACCGGGGAGCAGGAGCCTCCCCGCCACCGGGTGACCACCTGCCAGAAGTGCATCCGCACCGGCGACATCGAGAACATCGGCAAGACTGCCCGTCACGGCACCTACTTTGAGATGCTGGGCAACTTCTCCTTTGGGGACTACTTCAAGCGGGAGGCCATCCACTGGGCCTGGGAGTTTTTGACCGGCCCGGAGTGGGTGGGACTGGAGCCGGACCGGCTGTACCCCTCGGTGTTTGCCGGCAATGAGACCACTCCCGCCGATGACGAGGCCTTCGCCATCTGGCGGGACGAGATCGGTATTGCTCCGGAGCGCATCTTCAAGTTCGGCAAGGAAGACAACTTCTGGGAGCATGGTAGCGGCCCCTGCGGCCCCTGCTCCGAGATCTACTACGACCGGGGCCCTGAGTGGGGATGCGGCAAGCCGGGCTGCACTGTGGGCTGCGACTGCGACCGCTATATCGAGGTGTGGAACATCGTGTTCTCCCAGTTTGACAACGACGGGGAGGGCCACTATACCGAGCTCAAGCAGAAGAACATCGACACGGGCATGGGACTGGAGCGCCTGGCCTGTGTCAGCCAGAACGTGGCCAGCCTCTTTGACGTGGACACGGTGATGAACATTACCAACAAGGTCAGCGAGATCACCGGCGCCAAGTATGAGCAGAGCGACAAGATCGACGTGTCCCTCCGGGTCATCACCGATCACATCCGCTCCGCCACCTTTATGATCTGCGACGGCGTCCTCCCCTCCAACGAGGGCCGGGGCTATGTGCTGCGCCGCCTGCTGCGCCGGGCCGCCCGCCACGGGAAGCTCCTGGGGGTGGACCGCCCCTTCCTCTATGAGGTCTGCGACACGGTGATCCACGAGAACGAGGGTCACTACCCCGAGCTGCGGGAGCGCCAGGACTATATCACCAAGGTGATCCGGGTGGAGGAGGAGAACTTCGCCAAGACCATCGACAGCGGCCTGAAGATCTTTGAGGAGATGCTTGCCGGCCACAAGGAGAAGGGGGAAAAGACCTTCTCCGGCGCCGACGCCTTCAAGCTCTATGACACCTATGGCTTCCCCATCGACCTGACGGTGGAGATGGTGGAGGAGCAGGGGATGACCCTGGATGAGTCCGCCTTCCGCCAGCTGATGGAGGAGCAGCGCGTCCGCGCCCGGAAGGCCCGGGAGGCCCTGGGCGATTTGGGATGGTCCGGTGTGGAGTTCGGTAAGGACGTGCCGGAGACCGAGTTTGTTGGCTATGAGAATACCAGCATTGCCGGCGCCAAAGTGGTGGCGATGGTGGTGGAAAACGAGCAGGCCGAGGAGCTGATGCCCGGCGTGGAGGGGATCGTGGTGCTGGACAAGACACCCTTCTACGCGGAGATGGGCGGCCAGGTAGCCGACCACGGCACCATCGCCGTCGACGGTGAGAACGGTTGCCTGTTCCAGGTCACCGACGTGCAGAAGAACAAGGGCGGCAAATATATGCACTACGGCAGGATGACAGAGGGGACCCTGAAGCTGGGGGACACCGTCTCCGCCCAGATCGACGTGCCCCGCCGGAGGGCCATCATGCGCGCCCACACCGCTACCCACCTGCTGGACAAGGTGCTGCGTACCGTGCTGGGGGATCATGTCCACCAGGCGGGCTCCCTGGTGGAGCCGGACCGGCTGCGCTTTGACTTTACCCACTTTGCGGCCCTGAGCGCCGAGGAGCTGGGGCAGGTGAGCCATCTGGTCAACGAGGCGATCCTGGAGGGCTATGGCGTCCACACCGACGTGCTGCCCATCGAGGAGGCCAAGCAGCGGGGGGCCATCGCCCTGTTTGGCGAGAAGTACGGCGACACGGTCCGGGTGGTGGACATGGGCGAGGGCTTCTCTGTGGAGTTCTGCGGCGGCACCCACCTGGACAACACCGCCAAGGTGGGCGTGTTCCACATCGACAGCGAGTTTTCCGTGGCCTCCGGCGTGCGCCGCATTGAGGCCACCACGGGAGAGAAGTCCCTGGAGGTGATGGACCGCAACCAGGATCTGCTGTTCCAGGCGGCGGCGGCCCTCAAAACCAAGCCCGGTGAGCTGCGGGAGAAGGCGGAAAATGTCATGGGTGAGATCCGCCAGCTCCACCAGACGGTGGAAAAGCTGAAGGCGAGGGAGTTCCTGAGCCGGGCTGACCAGTTCCTGCTCTCCGCCAAGGACGTGAAGGGACTGAAGGTGGTCACCATGAGCCTGAAGGATATCTCCGCTGACGATATGCGGAAGATGGGCGACTTCCTCCGGGATAAGGAGCCCCGCGTGGCGGCACTGCTGGCAGCGGTGAATGAGGGGAAGATCACCTTCCTGGCTACCTGCGGCAAGGAGGCGGTGGCCCACGGCGTGAAGGCCGGGGATATTATCAAGGCGATCGCCCCCATCTGTGGCGGTAAGGGCGGCGGCAAGCCGGACAGCGCCATGGGCGGCGGCAGCGACCTGCTGAAGCTGGACGATGCCCTGGCTGCGGTGGATGATTTCGTGGCAGAGAAGGCGCAGTAAGTTTCCTGATGGATTGATAAAGAAGAAGCCGGGCTTGGAGGATCCCCGTGGGGCCTCCAGGCCCGGCTTCTTCTACTTTTGATAAAATTAGATCTAAAATTATATAAAAAATAGAGGGAAATGGGGATGCATCAAGTATAAGCGGTCGTTGCATAGCGTTGCTTTCTCATGGTACTTTCTCGGATTTGCTATCCTACTTTTTGAATATGTAAAAAAGAAAGAAAAGTGTTGACAAATGATTTTGCTCACGTTACAATTAAAACATCCTAAAATACAGCTGATAGAATACGAGGTGAATTTGATGAGACGCATTTTACTGCAAAAAATTTGCCAAGGGCCCCAGGAGGCTTACGTCGGCAGAGCAGACCCCAGGCTGCTGAACGAACTGATTATTCATGAAGAAGCAGATGACGAGAAATATCAGCGCGCCATTTCTCACAGCCGGGTTGCAGAAATTGCCAGTTATGTAAAAGGAGGGGACGGGGCACCGCCGGGGATTCTCCCCGGAGCCCTGATTTTAGGGACCCGGTATCCGGATAAGCTCCAAGTCGGCAAAGCGACGGCCGTCATCCGGGATGAGACCGGACGGCAGGATAGTCTTGAGGTGTACTACTTGGGCTTGCCGGAAACTCCGGAGGAAATTGCGCCTCTGCGCGAAACCTTGGATATTATGGACGGCCAGCATCGACTGTCCGCTTTCTCGTCGGAAAATGTCCAAATTTCAGCAGATATTCCGTATGAAATCAGCTTTACCCTTTATATTTGTCCCAGCCTTCAGGAGCGGCGGATTATTTTTAGGACCACCAATGAGAACCAAAAACCGGTTAATGGGAATCTTTTGATGTGGTTTCGGGAAAAATTGGGGCTTTTGCGCGATGTTGAAAAAGATTTCCATCCTATTGTAAAGATGTTAAATAAGCGAGAGGATTCGCCGCTGTATGGCCGTATCATCATGGGGGACGAGACGCTTCCCAAGGGATATAAGGCGCAGCAAATTGTTAAGATATTCGATAAGGCAAAATTTGGTGAACTGGAGTTTGGTGGTGCCCCCCTGACTGTGGAGGACCTCTATCAAGTGGTCGTCACCTATCTGCGGGGGTGGGAGACGGCCTGCAGGGTCAGCTTTGTGGCCCCCAAAAAGGGGGAGACAGCGACGAAGATCAGTGCCATCCGTTATATGCTCTTTATGCTGCCGACCTTCTGGGAACTGGCGCTGCAGAGCTCCGAAAAATTTAACGCCGCTTTTATGGAGGAGACCTTGGCTCAGCTGACCGGCGTTCTGCGGCTGGAGCATACCAGCGAGATTTTTGCACCCGGGTCGGTGTGGTCCTACGCCTTCCGGGGCGAGGGGGCCACGGTGAAGCTGGCGGAGGATCACGCCAGGATGCTCAGGCGCGAGCTGCAGGCGGAGCGGCTGCGGCATTTCAACCCTTTGGAGCAATGAGTGCGTTTTATGGCGCATCATGTTAAAATTTTAAGGAGGTTTTTATGTCTGACTGTTTGTTCTGTAAGATTATCGCCGGGGAGATCCCCAGCAACAAGGTCTATGAGGACGATCTGTGCTATGCGTTCTATGACATTGATCCCCAGGCGCCTACCCACTTTCTGGTGATTCCCAAGGCCCATATCCAGTCGGTCTCCGACGTGACGGAGGAGACCGCCCCCATTGTGGGCCATATTTTTGCGGTCATTGCCAAGCTGGCCGGAGAGCTGGGGCTGGAGAGCTACCGGGTGGTGTCCAATATCGGCGCCCAGGCGGGGCAGAGCGTGTTCCACCTGCACTTCCATGTGCTGTCAGGGCGAGACATGACCTGGCCTCCGGGCTGATCAAGGCAGAAGGAAGAGCGGACCGCCTGAAAGCGGTCCGCTT
>CAJFQQ010000045.1 GCA_904419145.1 uncultured Oscillospiraceae bacterium
GGGGAGACTCGAACTCCCGGCATCTTGCTCCCAAAGCAAGCGCGCTACCAACTGCGCTACACCCGGTTATGAAGTTTTTCAACTGTGGTCAAATATGGGGTCAGCGCCGGTTTTTGACCAGTTCCCGACGAGGGGTAAAACTCCGTCGGCCTTAGCGTCCCAGAGCTTTCCGGGGTTTTAGGAAAGTGCGGCTCGAACTCCGGCCTCACGCTCCCAAAGCAAGCGCGCTACCAACTGCGCTACACCCGGATATTCAATTCTTTTGCATGATACCATGCGGAGAAGGAAAAAGCAAGTTTTTCATGTCTGTGAGCATTGCTGGGATTCTGAACAGATTCCGCCAAACGTTTGGCTTCAGCCGTACTCATAATCCACACCACATTTACCAGTCCAAACCGTTGCAGACTGTTGTGCTCCTGTTATGGAGAGGGCGCTCCCGCAGGAACGCCCCTCTATTATACACGATCCATTTCCATTTTGCAAACCTTAATTGCGGCCAATGTGAGGCCAAATACAAACCAGAACAAAAACATGATCCGAGGGTATGTCCAGAGGTAATCCGCCAGGCCGCAGACCATCGCTCCCAGCATGGCAGAGGTGCCGCCGATGGCCATGTGGCGGGCCGGGGAATTGGGGCAGTGCCGCACCGCACGGGCTGCTGATTTCATCATGCCCAGCATGGTTCCCAGAAAAGAGACAATCCCCAACAAGCCCATTTCTGCCCAAATCTGGAGGTAGATATTGTGGCAGTGGACAAAGCTGGCCCGTCCCTGGTACATCTGGGTGAGTTTTACCATACGGCGAACCGCATCGGCCCCCAGGCCCACACCGGTGATAGGTTCCCGCTGGATCACTTCCAACCCGGCGGCCCACAGGTCAAACCGGCTGCTGGTGGAGGTGTCATTAAGGTTGAAGATGGAGAGAATCCGATTGAAAATAGAAGTGGGCAACAGGGGGAGTGCAGCAATTCCTGCCAGGATACAGAAGGGAAGCAGTTTTCGCTTCCAAAGGAACACATAGACCACTGCGGCGACAGCAAGCCCTACCCAACTGGCACGGCCATAGGTCATGCCGAGGCAGATTCCGCCAACCAAAAACACGCCGGCAGCCAGAATCCGGCTGAACCAGTGCCGGGAGGAGAAAACAAGGGCCACAATAATTGGGAGCGTCAGCAGCAGGAGGAGGGCCAGGGCGTTGGGGTTTTCATAAAACGAGTAGACCCGGCCGGGCATGTCTGCGTTCACCGAGGTATCCGTAAAGGAGGCGTTGACCCCGACGCCGATGACCACGTTCTGGAAAATACCGTAGCCGCCGCCGATGAGGGTCCCCAGCGCCAGACCGCCGCCGATGCGCAGCAGCTGCTTGCCGTTGGCGGCGCTGTTGACCAGGGCTACTACAATCATCATGCATGGAATGTAATAGACCAGATACCTGGCGGACAGGTCGATGAAGTCCGCCAGAGGCACAGCCAGGATGGTAGCGGCGGCAAAGCAGATGGCATAGGGCCCGATGGCCTTCAGGGACAGGGTGCCCTGCCTGGTGTTCATGCCGCCAAGATAGAGCAGCATCAGCACCAGACAGGTGGCAATCAGACTGTAGGCGTTGTTCCAGTACTCGTTGGGGATGGCCATGATGAGGGCGATGAGCCAGCCGGCAGCAACTGCGGCCTCGCACCCGGCCTCGAAGGCCAGTGAGGCAAAGAAGCTCCCCTCCAGGGGCCTTTCCAGCCGCCGGTAGAGCCACCGGAGGAATCGGAGCGGCAGATTCAGCACCCATTCCAGGCAGCGGCAGGTGACGCTGTTTCCCCAAGCGCGGGAGAGACGCCCCTCGTCATAGAACAGGTGGACCAAAAAGCTGCCCTCCCACTTGCGGCTGAGCCATGCGCAGAAGCGGTCCATCCAATGGCCCAGCAGGCTCTCCTCATAGACATGCTTCAGCCAATGCCAGAAGGTGAGGCAGAGGCTGCAAAAAAAACTGTTTTGTGCGTAGGACATGGGATTCCCTCACTTATTGCGGTTTTTCATGCGGTACAGAGCGGTCAACAGGAAATAGTGCCTGCCGCGCAGCAGATCCGCCACGACCTGCTTGTTGCGGCCCATCCCCGCGGGGACCAGAGCGGACATGGCCCTGGCGAACTCCGGCATTCGCACCAGTTCCTTCAGGCGCCGCCGCTGCTGGGCGGCGGTCTGGCTGTTGCCGGGGGCAAACTCATTGGACACGGCGATCAGGAGCCCGGCCCAGCAGGTGTTTTCCCGCCACTGAGGGACGCGGCTCAGCAGGCCGCACCGCTCCGCCAGGGCCGCCTTGGCGTTTAGAAATGCCAGGAAGGTGTCCAGATACCCGGGCATATAGCGGTGGGTGGCCGATGCCGGATTCCAATAGTAGTAGTAGAGGGGGGCGTCCACCGTCACCAGCTTTTGGGACCGGCAGAAGTACTCCATCAGAAACAGCTCGTCCTCCAGATAGGCGCCCTGGAAGGCCATGCCCTCCAGCAGGGAGCGGCGGAAGAGAAAGCGCACCACGTAGCCGTTGACGGCATCCCGGCTGAGCCGGTCCCCCAACAGACGGTCCACAATGCCGGCCATGATCTCCTCGTGGCCATAGACCCCGGCGGGGAGGATCGGGGGCTCCGCAGCGCCCTCCACTTTGCTCTGGTCCACGTAGCGCACGCCGCAGCCCGCTGTGTCAGCGCCGCTGGAGCGGAGGGCGGAGAGCAGCGTCTCCAGGGTGTTGGGGGCGATCCAGTCGTCGCTGTCCACGAAATACACGTAATCCCCGGCGGCTTTTCCCAGCGCCAGATTCCGCGCGGCACTGACGCCGCTGTTTTCCTGGTGGAACACCCGCACCCGGCTGTCTGCGGCGGCGATTTCGTCGCACAGCGCGCCGCTGCGGTCCGGGGAGCCGTCGTCCACCAGCAGCAGCTCCAGATCCGCCCAGGTCTGGCCCAGGATGCTGTCGGTGCAGGTTTTGAGGAACGCCTCCGCCCGGTAGACGGGGACGATCACAGAGATGCTGGGCATAGCGAGGCCTCCTTCGGCGCAGGGCGCGGTTTCCATAAGAACCAAAAATTCGGATTCTATTATACCCAGCCGGCAGGGGGATGTCAATGGAACAGGGCGGATTTTGCCGGCGCTCGTGGAAAAAGGCAGCGGGGCGGCCCCAGAGGGGTCCGCCCCAAGATCATATCGCTATTTTACTTTGCTCCCTGATACCGCCTCCGGAGGTTCCTCCCGGTCCAGGCCCTTTTTTATGGCCCGGCGCAGGACAAGGCCCAGAACAATGATGTAAATGAGCGTGGCGCAGATGACGGCCACGCCGATCCAGGGGAAGCCCGGGATACAGCACAGCGCGATGCCCAGCACCATGGCGTACAAATGGAGGTAGCGCATGAAGCGGGCCCGGTGGCCGAACACGTTCCGGAAAAGGATCTCCCCCCGCCGCCCGTTCTCCTGGTCCTTTTCGTAGCCCTCCTCCGTCAGGGATGCCCGGAGCCCCTGGACAAAGAGGTAGGCAAACCACACGATCCAGACGAGACTGATCCACTGGCCCTGAGCGATAAGCCGCCAGAGGAAGTAGACGATCACCCCCCCGCCGCCCAGGACCGCGACCAGCAAAGTTTTCCAGCTGTAAACTTTCATCTGCATCCACCTTTCACCGGAGAGCTGTATGATATCCTTATTATAAATAATTATACGGCGGCAGATGGGCACTGTCAACGCCGCACCTTGCAATCTGTGTGCTTTTTGCGTATAATGGAGCCATCTGAACACAAAGGGCGGGGAGAGAAATGCTGTACCATGTGCTGGCGGTAGGCGACGTGGTGGGGGAGAGCGGGCTGGAGCACCTGCGCCGCCACCTGCGGAGCGTGAAACAATGGAAGGACATCGCGTTTACAGTGGTCAATGGGGAGAATGTCTCCGGGGTGGGGCTGACCCCCGCCCAGGCGGAGGATCTCTTTGCCGCCGGCGCGGATGTCATTACCCTGGGCAACCACACCTTTAACCGCCCCCAGATCGCGGAGCTGCTGGAGGAGAGCCCGTACATCCTGCGCCCGGCCAACTATACCCGCCGCGCTCCCGGCCGGGGCTACGGGGTCTATGACTGCGGTCGGGTACAGATCGGCGTGATGAACCTCATCGGCCGCTGTGACCTGGATTTTCACGCCGACAACCCCTTCGCCGTGGCGGACAGCCTCCTCCGGGGGGAGCGTCCCACGTTTACCCTGGTGGATTTCCATGCCGAGGCTACCAGCGAGAAGCTGGCCATGGGATACTATCTGGACGGCCGGGTCTCCGCCCTCTGGGGCACCCATACCCATGTGCCCACCGCCGATGAGCAGGTGCTGGACAAGGGCACCGGATACATCACGGATCTGGGCATGACCGGGCCGGTGCGCTCGGTGCTGGGCATCCGGCCGGAGCAGAGCATTGAGCTGTTTTTAGGGGGACTCCCCGGCCGCTACCAGGTGGCGCCCGGCCCCTGCAAGCTCCAGGGCGCGGTTTTCACGCTGGACAGCGACACGGGGCTGTGCACCGCGGTGGAGCGGCTGGACCTCCGGTAGGGGGCACATTACCAGCATTTATATTGAGAAAAAAAGGAGAAATCAACGCCATGTCCATTGAAAAAGTCCGCGCCTATTTCCGTACTTTGGGAATTGAGGATAAGATCCAGGAGTTTCCTGTGTCCAGCGCCACAGTGGAGCTGGCGGCTCAGGCCCTGGGGGTGGCGCCGCAGCGGATCGCCAAGACCCTGAGCTTCAAGCTGGATGAGAGGACCATCCTGGTGGTGGCCGCCGGGGACGCCAAAGTGGATAACGGAAAGTACAAGGCCGCCTTTGGCGGCAAGGCCAAGATGCTCGCCGCGGAGGAGGCTGTGGAGCGGGTGGGCCACGCCGTAGGCGGGGTGTGCCCCTTTGCCGTCAACGACGGGGTGGAGGTGTATTTGGACGCGTCCCTGCGCCGGTTTGATACCGTCTATCCTGCCGCCGGCAGCAGCAACAGCGCCATCGAACTGACCTGCGACGAGCTCTCCCAATACGCCAAAAGCGACAAGTGGGTGGACGTATGCAAGGGCTGGCAGGAAGAGGCGCAGGCATGAGGATCCTCCACGCCGCGGATTTCCACCTGGACAGCCCCTTCCGGGGCCTCAGCGCCGAAAAGGCACGGGAGCGCCGCCGGGAGAGCCGGGACCTGCTGGACCGGCTGGCCAATCTTGCCAACGCCCGGGCGGTGGACGCGGTGCTGCTCAGCGGGGATCTCTTTGACAGCGGCCGCGTATACCGAGAGACCCTGGAGCGCATGGCCCAGTCCCTGGGGGGCATCCGCTGCCAGGTGCTGATCGCCCCGGGCAATCACGACCCCTATCACAGCCGCAGCCCCTACTGCCAGGTGGACTGGCCGGCAAATGTCCATCTGTTTACAGAGAGTAGAATTAGTGGGGTGGAATTCCCCTTCGGAATCGTCTATGGGGCCGCGTTTACCACAGAGGAGCAGGCGGAGAGCCTGCTGGCGGGGTTTACCGCGCCGCCCTCGGACAAGCCACAGGTCCTGTGCCTCCACGCGGACCTGAATCCCGGCCCTTACAACCCCATCACCAAGGAGCAGATTGCCGCCAGCGGCCTCACCTATCTGGCCCTGGGGCACATCCACCAGTACAGCGGCCTCCAGCGGCAGGGAGAGACCTTTTACGCCTATCCCGGCTGCCCCGAGGGCCGCGGCTTTGACGAGCTGGGGGAGAAGGGAGCCCTCATGGTGGAGGTGTTGCCGGGAAAGGCGGAGGCGGAGTTTGTCCCCCTGTGCCGCCGGCGGTATGAGATCCTGGAGGCGGATGTGACGGACGCCGATCCCCGGGAGCGGCTGGAGGCGGCGGTGGCGCCCTTCTCCACTGCGGATATCCTCCGGGTGGTGCTCACCGGAGAGACCGGGGAGGCGGGGGTGGACCTTGCCGCCCTGGAGACGGCCTTTGCCCACCGCTTTTACAGCCTGGAGCTCCGGGACAGGACCCGGGTGGGGGAGGACATCTGGAAACGGGCGGAGGAGGACTCCCTCCGGGGCCTGTTTCTCCAGGAGCTGCGGCGGCAGTATGATGCGGCCGGAGACGACAGCACGCGGGAGAGGATCGTCCGGGCAGTCCGGTTCGGACTGGCGGCCATGGACGGCCGGGATCTGTAAAGGAGAAGGGGACGGGCCGAGGCCCGTCCCTTTTTGCCGGATTTGTCCAGATGTGACAAAAGATGCAAGGGATGGCGCCGGGATTTTTCCAATGGAAAACTGGGAAAGCTCTTGACAAGTATAATTCCTACTCTATAATAGGAATTACGGGAGGTGAATTCCCATGAAGGTTTCCATGAAAAGCCGGTATGCCCTGCGCCTGATGCTGGCCCTGGCCCTCCACGAGGGGGAGAACCTCTCGGTGAAGACAGTGGCCGCGATGCAGGGCATCAGCGAAAAATATCTGGAGCAGGTGATCCCCCTGCTGGTGCGCCATGGGTACGTCAAGAGCGTCCGGGGCGCCAAGGGTGGGTATCACCTGACGAAAAGTCCCGACGATTACACCATCGGCATGATTTTGCGGGCCGTGGAGGGCAGTATTGCCCCGGTATCCTGCCTGGACGACGCGGTCAACCAGTGCGAGCGCTGCAAGGAGTGCGTGACACTGGAGCTGTGGGAACAGGTGGACCGGGCCATCGCCAATGTGGTGGATCACGTGACGCTGGCGGATCTGGTGGACAAGCAGCGGCGCATGGAGCGGCGCTGCGCCGGCCAGACGGGAAATCCGACGACAGTTCCATCCATATCGTGAATAAATCCTATTTCCATATAGGAAAATAGGAGAAAGAAAAGGAAGTGTTGCAATGTTTGTTTATGCGGACAACGCGGCGACCACCGCCCTGAGCCCTACGGCCCTGCGGACCATGACCGCCGCTTTGCAGGATGTATATGGTAATCCGTCCAGCCTCCACCGGATGGGGCGGGTGGCCGCCGCGGCCCTGAAGGGAGCCCGGGAGACCATGGCGAAATACCTGGGCGCAAAGCCCGAGGAGATCTATTTCACCGGCTGCGGCACCGAGGCGGACAACTGGGCCCTGCGCTTTGCCGCCTATGCCGGGGCCAAGGAGGGGAAAAAGCACCTGATCTCCTCTGCCATCGAGCACCACGCGGTGCTCCA
The DNA here is from genome assembly GCA_904419145.1 of uncultured Oscillospiraceae bacterium. Lineage (GTDB taxonomy): Bacteria > Bacillota > Clostridia > Oscillospirales > Oscillospiraceae > CAJFPI01. The sequence continues at coordinate 7,168 of CAJFQQ010000045.1, forward strand.
CACCCTGGCGGCCCTTGAGAAGGAGGGCTTCGAGGTGACGCTGCTGCCGGTATATGAAAACGGCATCGTCCACCTGGAGGATCTGGAGGCGGCCATCCGCCCGGACACTGCCCTGGTGTCCATCATGTACGCCAACAACGAGATCGGCACCATCCAGCCGGTGGCGGAGATCGGCAAGCTCTGCCGGGAGAAGGGTGTCCTGTTCCACACCGACGCCGTCCAGGCTGCCGGCCATCTGCCCATTGATGTGGCGGCGCAGAACATCGACATGCTCAGCCTCTCCGGCCACAAGTTCCACGCCCCCAAGGGTGTGGGCCTGCTCTACTGCCGCAAGGGCATCCGGCTGCGGCCCTTTATTGAGGGCGGCGCCCAGGAGCGGGGCAAGCGGGCCGGTACCGAGGCCCTGCCCAGCATCATGGCCATGGCGGCGGCCTTCGCGGAGAGCTGCGAGAATATGAAGGCCAATGCCGAGCATGTCAGCCGCCTGCGGGACAAGCTGATCGAGGGACTGGAGAAGATCCCCTTCTCCCGCCTCACCGGGGACCGGGAGAAGCGGCTGCCGGGCATCGTCAGCTTCTGCTTTGAGGGCATCGAGGGGGAGAGCCTGCTGCTCCGCCTGGACATGGCGGGGATCTGCGCCAGCAGCGGCAGCGCCTGTACCAGCGGCTCCCTGGACCCCAGCCATGTGCTGCTGGCCCTGGGGCTGCCCCATGAGATCGCCCACGGCTCCCTGCGGCTGAGCCTGTGTGAGTACAACACCGAAGAGGAAGTGGACTATATCCTGGAGCAGGTGCCCCAGGTGGTCCGTACCCTGCGGGAGATGAGCCCTGTGTGGGGCCACATGATGGAGAAGTATCCCAACCCCTATGCGGACTGAGGGGCTGCGGGGAAACGATTGACAGAGAAAGGAAGGTGCCGGTTATGGCAATGGATTACAGCGAGAAGGTCATGGAGCATTTTGCGCACCCCCACAACGTGGGTGTGATTGAGGACGCCGACGGCGTGGGCGAGGTTGGCAACGCCAAGTGCGGCGATATTATGAAGATGTATCTGAAGATCAGGGACGGCATCATCGAGGATGTGAAGTTCCAGACCTTTGGGTGCGCCAGCGCCATCGCCACCAGTTCCATGGCGACGGATCTCATTATGGGAAAGCCTGTGGAGGACGCGCTGAAGCTCACCAATCAGGCGGTGGTGGAGGCTCTGGACGGTCTGCCGGCGGTGAAGGTCCACTGCTCCGTTCTGGCCGAGCAGGCCATCAAGGCGGCGCTGGCGGACTACTACAAGCGCCAGGGCATTGAAAACGAGGAGCTGAACGCCCGCCTGGCCTGCGACGCAGAGCACGATCACGGCGTGGAGGACGAGGACTGAGGGGCCCAAGGTTCCTGCCATGCCCATCGGGATAACGATACAGCAAAAGCCGCCGGCTGTCCGGCGGCTTTCTTGTCCCTTGGGCTGGGGATGTTGGAGCGGGGCAGATGTCCGATGATATCCAGCAGACCATCGACCGGGCGGATAGGAGGTCTGCCGGATCCCTCGGGACCAGTGAGCGCGGGGGGGGGGACGGCCTGCCGGCAGACGGATTTCTCTTGCATCGCGGGGCGGAATTGGGTACAATACGGAGAGAACAGATCCGCTGCCGGGCGGCGGAGAGGGAATGACCGATGTTGCGTTCCCACCTATATTTATAATGTAGAATTTTGCTGAAGGCCGCCGGTCCCCGCCGGCGGCGCTGCGCAATAGGAGGCGGTTTGGATGAAGCATAAGGGCATCAAAACGGCGCTGGCAGGCGCCGGCGCACTGGCGGCGGGATTGAGCGCCGTGGCGGTGGCGGGCTTTCGCACCGCCGTGGTGCGCCGGGATCTGACGCCGGAGCAGGAGCGGCAGCATCTGGAGCGGGGCTCCTGGAGGGACTGTCTGGAGGAGATCGACCGGGAGATGGCGTGGTTCCGGGCGCAGAAGCCGGAGGAGCTGACCATTCGTTCCCGGGACGGGCTGAAGCTCTGCGGTTCCTATTTGGAGGCGCCCGACGCCAAGGCCTGCATGCTCCTGTGCCACGGCTACCGCTCCCGGGGAGGGTTGGATTTCGCCCTGGTGTTGCGGACACTGTATGAGCACGGGTGCAGCGTGCTGGTGATCGACCAGCGCGCCCACGGCCGCAGCGAGGGGAAGTATATCGCCTACGGGGTGCTGGAGCGCTATGACTGCCAGCAGTGGGCCTGGTTCCTCCACGCCAAGCTGGGAGGCCGTGTGCCCATCTTCCTGGAGGGCATGAGCATGGGCGCCTCCACGGTGATGATGGCGGCGGAGCTGGCTCTGCCGCCGTCAGTGGTGGGCATCATCGCCGACTGCGGCTACAACTCCCCCTGGGAGGAGCTGCGCCATTGTATCAAGTACCGCTATCATCTGCCGGTGTTCCCGGTGCTGCCGCTGACGGAGCTCATGTGCCGCCTGGTGGCGGGGTACAGCCTCAAGGGGGCCTCCGCGGCGGCCTCTCTGGCCAACAGCCCCCTGCCTCTGCTCATCATCCACGGCATGGACGACGACTTTGTGCCCGCCACTATGACGGCGGAGAACTACGCCGCGGCGGCGGGGGAGAAGCGGCAGATCCTGGTGCCGGGGGCGCGGCACGCCCTCAGCTATCTGGTGGACCGGGAGCGGCTGGAGAAGGAGCTTCTGGACTTCATCGACAGCCACGTGGAGCAGTTCCATGGCGCATAAGAAGCTGAAGCTGCTGTATATCGCCCGGTTTCTCCTGGAACGGACCGATGAGGCGCACACGGCGACGGTAAAGGATATTATCGGCTATCTGGAGGGGCTGGGCATCAGCGCCGAGCGGAAGGCCATCTACGACGATCTGGCACTGCTGGAGGAGTTCGGCATGGACATTGTCCGCACCAAGACCAAAACCAGCAACCTCTATCTGGGCAGCCGGGAGTTTCAGCTGCCGGAGCTGAAGATGCTGGTGGACGTGGTCCAGGCGTCCCCCTTCCTTACCCAGAAAAAGAGCATGGAGCTTATCGGGAAGCTGGAGCACCTTACCAGCCGCTACCAGGCCCAGGAGCTGCGGCGGCAGGTGTATGTGATGAACCGCATCAAGTCCCCCAACGAGCAGCTCTACTACCACATCGACGCCATCAGCCAGGCCATCAACGCCGCCCGGCAGATCACCTTCCGGTATTTTGACTGGGGGCTGGAGGGGGAGCGGACCTACCGCCGGGGCGGGGCGCGGTACGCGGTGAATCCGGTGGCGCTGTGTGTGGAGCGGTACTACTATCTGGTGGCCTATGACGAGGCGCGGGGCTACGTCCACTACCGGGTGGACCGGATGAGCGAGGTGGCGGTATCGGAGACGCCCCGGGCGCGGCTGCCGGAGCGCTTTGACCTGGCCCAATATGTCCGTGGGATCTTCGACATGTACCACGGGGAGCGGACGGTGGTGACACTGGAGCTGGACCGGAGCCTTTTGAACGTGGCTATGGACCGCTTCGGGGCGGACGCCCATATCCGCGCCGGAGCGGCGGAGGGCACTGCGGTGGTCAGTGCGCCGGTGGAGGTGAGCCCTACCTTCCTCAGCTGGGTCATGGGCTTCGGGAGCAAAATGCGGATCCTCTCCCCGCCCCAGGCCCGGGAGGCCTTGGCCGCTCTGTGCCGGGAGACCCTGGCGCAGTATGAGGCGCCGTGATGGGCGGAGGAGAAGGGCTCATTCAGTAGCGCACGGGGCGCAATCTCCCGGGCTGCCCAGCCTTTTTCCCTTGACGCTTCGGGCCACAGCTGGTAAGATAAGACAAGTACCGGGGCCGGGGGCCCGCAATCGAGACGGATCTGTCCGGAGAGGCAGGATTTGATACCAAAGGAGAAGTAGACGATGAAAAAATGTGTCATGATTTCCGATTCCTTCAAGGGCTCGCTGTCCAGCAGCGATATCTGTGCCATCGCCCGGGAGAGCGTGGGCAAGTTCTTCCCCGGCTGCGAGGTGGTGACGCTGCCGGTGGCTGACGGCGGTGAGGGCACCGTGGACTGCTTCCTGGAGGCCTGCGGTGGCGAGGCTGTGAAGGTCACCGGCGTCAGCGGCCCTTACGGGGAGAAGATCGACGCGGTATACGCCCGGCTGGATGAGACTACGGCGGTGGTGGAGATGGCCGCCACGGCGGGCCTCCCCATGGTGGGCGACAAAAAGGACCCCTGCAAGACCACGACCTATGGTGTGGGCGAGCTGGTACGCCACGCGGTGGAGCAGGGCGCCAAGCACATCATCCTGGGCCTGGGCGGCAGCGCCACCAACGACGGCGGCTGCGGCTGCGCGGCGGCCCTGGGCGTAAAGTTTACTGACAAGGACGGCAAGGAGTTCGTCCCTGTGGGCGGTACCCTGGACCAGATCGCGGGCATCGATGTCTCCGCGGCCAAGGCGCTGCTGGAGGGCGTGGAGCTCACTGCCATGTGCGATATCGACAACCCCATGTACGGCGAGCGGGGGGCGGCTTACATCTTCGGGCCCCAGAAGGGCGCTGACGATGAGATGGTGAAGTTCCTGGACGGACAGCTCCGGGCCATGGACGCCGCCATTATCAAGTGCCTGGATCTCCATGTGGCGGATCTGCCCGGCGCCGGTGCGGCCGGGGCCTTCGGCGCCGGCTGCGTGGCTTTCCTGGGGGCCAAGCTGAAGTCCGGCATTGAGACCGTGCTGGACACGGTGGAGTTTGACCGCCGGATGGAGGGGGCCGACGTGGTGTTCACCGGCGAGGGCCGCATCGACAGCCAGAGCGTCCACGGCAAGGTCATCGACGGCATCTCCCGCCGCACCACCAAGGCCGGCGTGCCCCTGGTGGCTATTGTAGGCGACGTGCGGGACGACGCCTACGAGGCCTATGACATCGGCGTCACGGCCATTTTCAGCATCAACCGTCTGGCGATCCCCTTCAGCGAGGCCCGGCCCCGCAGCCGCCAGGACTACATCCGCACCTTTGAGGATGTGCTGCGGCTGATCCGGGCAGTGGAGGGCTTCCGCGCCTGATCGAAGCCTGTCAAATATCCCCCGGTCCGATGTGCAGGGCCGGGGGATTTCGGCTTTTGTGGGGTGTCTACAAACTTTTTTGAGAAATTTCAGAAAAAATACCGAAAAAGCACTTGACAAAGCGCATTGTATCCTGTATGATAATCAGGCTTGCGTTGGACGTACCATGTCCAGGTACCCGCGCGGCACTGCGATGATGCGGGAGATTGCTCGCAAAGCGAGGTAACTTCCGCGGAGTATGTCCGATAATCGGGCGGCTGAGAATGCTCTTTTCGTAGCGTAGATCGCTATGCCATGGAGCAATACCGGCCTTTTTGCGCCGGTATTTCTTATGAGTTGGAATGATACGCACGGATAAGCGGAAAGAAAGTTCTCGCCGTACAGAGTAAGGTCAAACGCAAATTACTTTGTACTAAATGGAGGAATCACCAATGGCAAAAGAAATGATCCGCATCCGCTTGAAGGCCTATGACCACCAGGTCATCGACCAGTCCGCCGAGAAGATCGTCGAGACTGCCAAGCGCACCGGCGCCACCGTGTCCGGCCCCATCCCCCTGCCCACCAAGAAGGAGGTCGTGACCATCCTGCGTGCCGTCCACAAGTATAAGGACAGCCGCGAGCAGTTCGAGCGCCGCACCCACAAGCGCCTGATCGACATTACCAATTCCACCCCCAAGACGGTTGAGGCCCTGATGAGCCTGGAGCTGCCTGCCGGCGTGGAGATCGAGATCAAGCTGTAAGGCGCAGACAAAACCGCTAGTACCCATTCGCCTGCCGACTTGCGTGAGGCGGGCGGGGTCATGTCGCCGTAGCAATAGGGGAGGAGCCAATGCGCCGCCTAACTACGCCGACCAATAACCTGTAAGGAGGAAAATACATTGAAAGCGATCATCGGTAAGAAGGTCGGCATGAGCCAGATCTTCGACGCTGACGGTAAGGTTGTTCCTGTTACCGTCATCGAGGCCGG
>CAJFQQ010000046.1 GCA_904419145.1 uncultured Oscillospiraceae bacterium
CCGTCGGTGCCGCTGATGACCAGGATGGCGTAGTCCAGCACCTGGAGCGTCCGCTCCATTTCCGCGGAGAAGTCCACGTGGCCCGGGGTGTCCAGCAGTGTCACCGTCCGTTCCCCCAGGGGGAACACCGCCTGCTTGGAGAAGATGGTGATGCCCCGCTCCCGCTCCAGGTGGTTGGTGTCCAGGAAGGCGTCCTGGTGGTCCACCCGTCCCAGCTTCCGCACCGCCCCCGTCCGATATAAAAGGCCCTCGGACAGGGTGGTTTTCCCCGCGTCCACATGGGCCAGAATCCCGATCACCAGTTGTTCCATGCCGTTTTGGTTCCTCTTTCGCTGTTTTTCTTCTATTGTATCCGAATCTGTGCCCCGAGACAAGCCCCAATGGAGCAAAAAGGCGGGGAGGCGTCCGCCTCCCCGCGCTCTATGCCAGCTCCGGGCAGCAGCTGGTCACCAGGTCGTTGACCTTGCCGCTGAAGAATCTCCACTCCTTCACCTTGTCCTCCAGAAGGCCCCGGCCCTTGCCGGTCAGGCGGTAGTAGCGCCGCTGCCGTCCCCCGGACCACCGCTGACTCACCGTGACACAGCCGTCCCGCTCCAGGCCGTGGAGGATGGGGTACAGTGTCCCCTCCTTCATCTGGAAGGTGTTGTCGCTCTTGGCCGCCAGCTCCTGGATCATCTGGTAGCCGTACTTCTCCCCCTCCGCGAGCAGGGAGAGCACCAGCAGCGTGGTGCTGCCGGAGAGCAGGCTCTTGTCAATCTTCATTTACCACTCCACCTCCCTCATAACAATCTCCACCGTCACCGGCTGGCCCGCCACAGTGACGGGGTAGGTTCCCACATAGGCATCGTCTCCCGTTTCTACCCGGCACCGGCCGTCTACAATGGGAAATACATCCTCAAAAGAAGCATCATGGAAGATCCGCCAACGGTGATCGTAGGCAAGCAGATATCCGTTCCGGTGGGTCAGGATCAATTCGTCAAACGAGTGCCTTGTCAGCCAGAATTCAATGGGTGATTCCTCCGGTTCCTCCCCCGCCACCTGCAGCACGATCTCCCCGGGCTCGGTGAAATAGGACTCTGCCTCCCACTTCAGGGCCAGGCCCTCCGTGGGGGGCGGGAACCCGGCATAGGCCCACAGCAGCACCGCCAGCACCGCCGCGGCGATTAGGTTCCGCACAATCCTCCACCGGCGGTTCAGTCTGGGAATCCTCATGGTGCCACCTCCTGGTAGTTCAGGTTCAGCCGGAGGGTGAAGTCCCCGATCTCCTCCGGCAGCCGCAGCTCCACCCACTGGGGGGACCAGGATTCCGTCACCGGTGCGGAAAAAAAGACCTGCATCACCTTTGTCCAGGCCGGCATGTTACCCTCTATCAGGCTGGAAGTCCAAAAGTAGAGATCTCCCACAGCATCCGGTCTGTCGTCGCCATATCTGGAAAAAACATTCCCCTGGCTGTCCACAGCATAAGTCTGATGGAGCCCATATGGAAATTTCCGCCAGGGAGGGGCGTTAATCCGCAGAAAAACAGTCATTTCATAGTAGTCATACGGGATCCCCATGTCATCTGTCAGCTGCCTCCGCCGCAACTCCCCATCCCACACGGATATCGTGTAAACTCCCGCCGTCACTGTGCCGCCATCCACTTCTGCAACACATTCTCCCACATCCGGCATCGTATAATGCTCCTCCCCGTGAGAGGTGAACCAAGCCCCGCACAATGTCGGATCCAATTGTGCCGCAAACCAGAACGCAACACCCTCCGCTGGAGTTGGAGAGAAACAAAACGTCCAAACGCCAAGAAATACGGCCAGCCAGATCACCAGCCATCGGGACAGCCGCCACGTCCACCCCAGCAGGGGGCCGTGGACCTGGTCCAGCTCCTTTCCCAGCGCCACCGGGTCCCCCATGGCGGCGATGGCCTCCGCCTCTGCCGCCTCTTTGGAGAGGCCCTCCGCCTCCATCCGGTCGTCCCGGCTCTCCTCCAGATGGAGGTACAGCTCCTCCTCCACCGCCGCCCGGTCATAGCGGAAGCGGATGTGCTTTGCCACGCCCCGGCACCAAGCCCGCATGGGATCATCCATAGATATCCCTCCCTCTTCAATGCATCGGTTATCTATGTGTTTATTATACATTGGCCACCGATGTATTGTCAAGAGAAAAGGACAGGCGGTCTCCCGCCTGTCCCTCTATTCCTGTCGGATCACGCCGTACAACACCAGATCCAGCAGCTCGCCCACCGCCTCCATCAGCGTGTGCATGTCCGTCAAATCGCCGCCGGCGCTGTACTGCCGCAGCGCATGGGGCAGCGAATACTCCACGCTGTCCAGATAGCGCATGACTGCCTCCGGCCGCAGTCCCTCCCGCAGAGGCATGCGGCCCACCACCCGCCAGATAAACTGGTGGTTCAGCTCCCGCACAGGCGCCCGCAGCGCCCAGATCTGCTCCCGCAGATGCCGGGGAGGGCGCAGCAGGGCATTTTCAAATACATTTTTCTCCATAGGATGCTCCTGAAAATACTGCTCCCGGAGAAGGAAATATGCCTTGATGGCCTCAAACCCGCCCTGTTCCTCCAGCTGCTCCACGCTGGATCGAATGTGGTCCCGCAGATCCTGAAAGGTCACCTGGACACACAGCAGGAACAGCGCATCCTTATTGGGGTAGTAGTGGTACATCATTCCCTTGGAGATCCCGTGGTTGCCGCAGATACTGTCCATGGTGACAACCTCATAGTCGTGTGTCCCGAATTCTTCCATGGCCGCCACAAGGATTTCCCGCTTACTACGCTCTTGCCGTTCCTTTTGCGTCATGGATGTGATTCCTTTCTTCCACCTCCGGCAATTCACCGGCCCATTCAAAGCCCTTCTTCGCCATATACACGGCGATGATCTCATTGATGACTGCCGCGGCGGCAATGGTCCCCTGGATAATCGAGGCGCACTCCGGTGCCGGGCCGCTCAAAATCGAGACCGCAATTCCTGTAAAAACCAGGGAAACGCCGGAATGGGGCAGTAAGGTAAAGCCCAAGTACTTCTTTACGGTGTCCGGGGTATGGGTGATCGCCGCACCGAAATAGGCGCCGCTATACTTGCCGATGGCCCGTGCGACAATATAGACAGCGGTGTAGATCCCTGCGCCGAAAATCAGGTGGTAATCCAGCGGGGCGCCCAGATTCAGAATCACCACAATCAGGCAGAAGCCGATCACCGGGTTCATGACCTTCATGATACCGTCCAGCTGCTCCTCCGGGATCATATTGGCAAATACCGTGGAGAAGGACATGCCGATCAGCAGGAAGTTCAGCACTGGGGAAGGCAGCACATAGCTGTTGAGATAGAAGCCGATGCCGGCGGAAAGGAGCAGCATGGCTACCATGACCGCCAGAGAGGCCCCCGGCCGATGGACGCGCCGCAGGAGCAGTCCTGTGATCAGGCCTGTCGCAATGCCGATGAGCACCGGCAGAAACACCAGGAAGAGCACCATGGAGACCGGAATCCCCGAAGTGGAGAGATGGGCGGAGACAAAGGCCACCACAGTGAAAAAGACCAGGGCGCCCACCAGATCATCCAGTGCCGCCATCGGGATCAGGGTATCCGTCACCGGCCCGGAGGTCTTCATATCATTGACAATTGACAGGGACGGCGCCGGCGCCGTGGCAAGGGCGATGCCGCCAAACAGAAGCGCCAGATAGAGCGGCACATCTGCGAACCAGAAAATCACGCCAAATACCAGGCTCACTACCAGAAATGTCCCCACGGACTCTGTGATCGTAGTGACAATAATCTGCTTTCCGGCCTCTTTCATTTTCTTCCAGAGAAGTTCTGTTCCAATCATCAGCCCCGCCGTACACTCCAGCAGGCTCTCCATCACGTCATACCATCCGGCATTCAGTATCTCATCCCCTATCAGGTTCAGTGCGTGGGGGCCAAAGACCATTCCAGTAATCAGCCAGCCTAAAATCGCGGGCAGCTTCAGCTTTGATACCAGCTTTCCCACCACAAAGGCGATGGCGATTGCCAACAGCAGTCTCAGGATATCCAATGCGATCATAACAGTTCCCTCTTTTCGGAATTATAGACGATATCGTCTGCTTTTGTAGTATAGCACATGTAGACGATACCGTCTGTAAATAATTTGTAAACATCAAAAGCGCCCGGCGGGATCTCCCGCCGGGCGCTTTCTGCGATACAATATGAAATCGGAACGCCGATCTTTCCGCGATCAGAAGCAGCCCTGCTCCACCATCGCGGTTGCCACCTTCTTAAAGGCAGCAATATTCGCACCAGCCACCAGGTTGTAACCCAGGCCGTACTCCTCCGCCGCAGCCACGCTCATGTCGTGGATGTTCTTCATGATGCCCTGGAGCTTCTCATCCACTTCCGCAGCGGTCCAGACCAGGCGCTCGCTGTTCTGGCTCATCTCCAGACCGGACACTGCCACACCGCCGGCGTTGACCGCCTTGGAGGGGGCGACGATCATGTTCTTCTGGCCCATGAGATACTGGAGGGCATCGTTGGTGGTGGGCATGTTGGCCACCTCGATATAGTACTTGATGCCGTTGGCAGCGATCTGCTGGGCGTGCTCCATGTGCACATCGTTCTGCATGGCGGAGGGCATCACCACATCCACCTTCACGCCCCAGGGCTTCTCCCCGGCATGGAACTCCACACCAAACTTGTCAGCGTAATCCTGGACACGGTTGCGGCCGCTGTTGCGCATCTCCACCAGATAGTCGATCTTCTCCTCGGAGGAGGAGACGCCGTCCGGATCGTAAATATAGCCGTCAGGACCGGAGAGGGTCACCACTTTGGCGCCCAGGTCCCGGGCCTTCTTGCAGATACCCCAGGTCACGTTGCCGAAGCCTGCACAGGCGATAGTCTTGCCCTTGACCTCCTCGCCCTCATGGCGGAGCACCTCCTGGAGGTAGTACATGGCGCCGAAGCCAGTGGCCTCGGGACGGATCAGGCTACCGCCGAAGGTGAATCCCTTGCCGGTAAAGGCCCCGTTCTCCCAGGCGCCCTTCAGGCGGCGGTACTGTCCAAACAGGTAGCCGATTTCACGACCGGCTACGCCCATATCGCCGGCGGGTACGTCCACATCAGGCCCGATATAGCGGTACAGCGCCGTCATAAAGCTCTGGCAGAAACGCATGATCTCCGCATCGCTCTTCCCCGTGGGGTCAAAGTCCGCGCCGCCCTTGCCGCCGCCCATAGGCAGGCCGGTGAGGCTGTTCTTGAAGGTCTGCTCAAAGCCAAGGAACTTGATGATGCTGGGATTTACATTGGCCTGGAACCGGATACCGCCCTTATAGGGACCGATGGCGCCGTTGAACTGGCAGCGATAGCCGGTGTTGGTGTGCCACTGGCCGGCATCGTCGCACCAGACCACCCGGAAGGTGAACATCCGCTCCGGCTCCACCATACGGGTGAGCAGGTCCACCTTCTCATACTCGGGGTGGGCATCCACCACAGGGGAGATGGAGCTGAGCACCTCTTCCACAGTCTGGCAGAACTCCGGTTCTGTTGCGTACTTCTTCTTCACATACTCGATTACGCTGGAAACATACGCATTCATAGTTCTTGGTTCCTCCTCAAATATTCCATCTTTTTGCACAAGGGTCTCCCCCCTCATGCATCTTTTATTTTAACACCACTCCCTATCTTTCACAACCACTTTTTTCCGAAAAACTTTGCATTAATTTATGAAATTTTGCTGTTCATTTTGTATAAATTTTGTATAAATTCTGTCTGCATGATCTTTGCTGATCCGTTGCAAAATGTCCCTCACTTGACTTTTTCTTGCCGGGAGGTATAATAAATTAAAGGCAAAAACTACATATTCCTTCGAGAGAACAACACAAAGGAGGTCCCACCCCATGACATATGAGATGACGATTGCAGGACTCAAGCGGCAGCTGCCCCTGTGCAAGGTTACCGACGACCTGTATATCGGCGCGTTTGTGATCTTTGGCGACGCGGAGCTGACGGTAGCCTGCGCGGCGGAGCTGCTGAAAAAAATCCCGGCCGACAGCTATGACTATATGATTACCGCCGAGGCGAAAAGCATCCCCCTGATCCATGAGATGGCCCGCCAATCCGGCGCCAAGAAGTACTTCATCGCCCGGAAGGGGTCCAAGGTCTATATGCCCCACCCCATCCACGTCTCCGTCCGCTCCATCACCACCCTGCGCCAGCAGGACCTGTTCCTGGGTGCTGACGACTGCGAGGCCATCAAGGGCAAGCGCATCCTCATTGTAGACGATGTGATCTCCACTGGCGAGAGCCTCCACGCCCTGGAGGAGCTGGTCCACACCGCCGGCGGCACCGTCACCGGCAAGGCCGCCATCCTGGCCGAGGGCGATGCGCTGAAACGGGATGATATCATTTACCTCAATCCCCTGCCGGTGTTCAATGCCGACGGCACGGTCAAGGAATAAGAAGAGGCCCCGGATGCAGCGGACATCCGGGGCCTTGTTTTACGCTTCCTCCTGCTTGTCCAGCACCGCTTTCCGGGTGGTGTTGAGCATCCAGCGCAGCTGCGCCATACCGATGAGAAACACCGCCAGAAAGAGCAGGTGGGGCACATAGTAGAGGCTGGCTTCCGGCACCCAAAGCGTGATGCTGCCCACCAGCAGCATGGTGCAGAAGCCCAGGAGCCCCGTCAGGACAAGCAGGCCGTAAAACACCATCCATGTCACAAAATATTTCGTGGAATGCATGCTCCATTCCTCCCTCCCAGGTTACCCCTAACCAACCACAGGCGTATGCCGCTGTCAAGGCGCTGCCACAAATATATATATATATATATATTGTAAGAACCGTATAGAGCGGCAGAAATTCTCCTTTACTTTTTGTGCAGTCTGTGGTATCCTGATAGGTAATATCATCAACGGAAAGGACGGTGTACCATGAACTATCATCAGGAGAGCTACACCGGGAAGATCACCCGGAAGGTCAACAAAAAGCTGCGGATCGTGGACGTGGCCGCCGGACGGCAGAAGGCGGACCTAGTGCTCAAGAACGCCTCCTATGTCAACGTGTTCACCAACGAGATCTGCCAGGGGGATATCGCCGTGGCGGAGGGGCTCATCGTAGGCATGGGTGCCTACAGCGGCGAGGTGGAGTATGACCTGTCCGGGAAAATCGTCCTGCCCGGATTTATCGACGCCCACATCCATCTGGAGAGTTCCCTGGTCTCCCCCAAGGAGTTCGCCAAGGCGGTTCTCCCCCACGGCACCACCACCGTCATCACCGATCCCCATGAAATCGCCAACGTCATGGGCACCGACGGCATCGAGTACATGCTCCAGGCCACGGCGGACCTGCCGGTGGACGTGCGGTTCATGCTTCCCTCCTGCGTCCCGGCCACACCGCTGGACGAGAGCGGCGCCATCCTGGACTACCGCAGCATTGACTCCTTCTACGACCACCCCCGGGTCCAGGGCCTGGCGGAGATGATGAACTATGTGGGCGCCATCAACGCCGACCCCAATGTGATCGAAAAAATCGTGGCCGCCCAGGCCCACCACAAAAAGATCGACGGCCACGCCCCGGGCATCACCGGCAACGACCTCAACGCCTACATCGCCGCCGGGGTCTACTCCGACCACGAATGCTCCACTTTGGAGGACGCCATCGCCAAGATTGAGCGGGGGCAGTTCATCATGATCCGGGAGGGCACCGCCGCCCGGAATCTGGAGGCCCTGCTGCCCCTGCTGACGCCCCAGTACGCCGACCGCTGCATGTTCTGCTGCGACGACAAGCACCCCAGCGACCTGCTGGAGAAGGGGCACATCGACTATCAGGTGAAGGAGGCCATCGCCCACGGGGTGGACCCCATTCTAGCCATCAAGGTGGCCTGTCACCATGCCGCCCGGTACTATCTCCTCAACAACCGGGGCGCCATCGCGCCGGGGTATCTGGCGGACTTTGTCATCATCGACAACTTCCGAGACTTCCGGATTGAAAAGGTGTTCAAGCGGGGCGAGCTGATGGTGGAGGACGGCGTGGTGGCCGACTTCCCCGCCCCGGAGGTAGACCCCTATCTGGTGAAGAAGGCCCACGACACCTTCCATGTCGCCCATCTCACCGCCCAGGACTTTCAGGATCCCCGGCCCCGGGGCGTCATCGGCCTGGTGCCCGGGGAGATCGCCTCCCGGGACATGGGCTATGCGGAACGGATCGACACGGAGAAGGACATCCTGAAGATCGCCGTCATCGAGCGGCACAAGAACACCCGCCACATCGGCATCGGCTATCTCCAGGGCTACGGCCTCAAGACCGGCGCTGTTGCCACCAGCATCTCCCACGACTCCCACAACATTATCGTGGTGGGCACCAGCGAGGAGGAGATGGCCCTGGCCGCCAACCGGGTGGTGGAGAACAGGGGCGGCATCGTGGTCACCGCAGACGGCACCGTTACCGCCGAGCTGGTGCTGGCAATCGCCGGCATCATGAGCGACGATACCCTGGAAAACGTCAACCGGGATCTGGAGGCCGCCAAGGCCGTCGCCATCTCCCAGGGTGTCAATCCCGGCATCGACCCCTTTATGACGCTGAGCTTTATGGCCCTTCCGGTGATCCCCACCCTGCGCCTCACCACCCGCGGCATCATCGACGTGAACACACAGCAGTACATCTGATCGTTTCCGCGCGCTCTGCCGGGGCCCTGGGGCCCCGGCAGATTTTCGTTGACAAATCCGCCAGGGGGCGGTATCCTCAAACTACATTCAACCTTACTGCAAGGAGGCGCCGTCTATGGCACTGTATACGTCCATCACCCAGCTGGTGGGAGGGACCCCCCTGCTGGAGCTGCAGCAGTACGGCAAGGCCGCCGGAGCCGGCAGCACCCTGCTGGCAAAGCTGGAGTACCTCAACCCCGCCGGCAGCGTGAAGGACCGGGCCGCCCTGGCCATGATCCTGGACGCGGAGGAGCGGGGCGTCCTGCGGCCCGGCGCCGCCATCATCGAGCCCACCAGCGGCAACACCGGCATCGGGCTGGCCGCCATCGGCATCCCCCGGGGCTACCGGGTCATTCTCACCATGCCCGACTCCATGAGCCTGGAGCGGCGGACCCTGCTGGCGGCCTACGGCGCGGAGCTGGTGCTGACGCCGGGCAGCGAGGGGATGGCCGGGGCCATCCGGAAGGCGGAGGAGCTGGCGCAGTCCCTGCCCGGCAGCTTCCTCCCCGGCCAGTTCTCCAATCCCGCCAACGCCCAGGCCCACTACCGCACCACCGGCCCGGAGATCTGGCAGGACGCCGAGGGCCGCGTGGATGCCTTTGTGGCCGGGGTGGGCAGCGGCGGCACCATCACCGGCGTGGGGCGGTATCTGAAAGAACAGAACCGCTCCATTCAGGTGGTGGCGGTGGAGCCCGCTGGTTCCCCCGTCCTCTCCGGCGGCAAGGCCGGTCCCCACGGTCTCCAGGGCATCGGCGGCGGCTTTGTGCCGGAGGTGCTGGACACTGGGATCTACGACCAGGTGGTCCAGGTGACGGAGGCGGACGCCTACGCCGCCGCCCGGCTGCTGGCCCGGACCGAGGGCATCCTGGTTGGGATCTCCGCCGGTGCCGCGCTCTGGGCAGCTACTGCCCTCTCCCGCCAACCGGCGTGGAGCGGCCGGCGCATGGTAGTCCTGCTGCCGGACACCGGAGACCGCTATCTCTCCACACCGCTTTTTGCGCAGTAATAACGACAAAGCGGCCCTGGGAACATCTCAGAGCCGCTTTGCTGTTGTTATTATCATCTTATTTCAACAGCTTGAATTTGCCCAGAATGGGAACCTCTTTTTCCTGCTCCTGGATCGCATAGACCAGTCCCATGATCCAGCAGACAAACAGGAAAATGCTGCCAACCAAACCCACAATCCAGCCCAAAATAGGGATCACGGCCACAATTCCGAGAATAATTCCAGCCAGCCAAATAACCAAAGCCTGGTTCAGATGGAACTTAGCCCCGTCTTTATCACCGGCCACAAAGGCTATAATCAATCCAATCCATGTTAGGTACGCTACGACTGAGGTTATCTTTTTGTTCATAATTCTCTCTCCTATGTTCTCTCAATTTTTTTTGCTATATCTGTAAACCAGCCGAAGGTCATCGGCCAGATACAGCCTGCCACAAAAACTACCAGGAAATACCGCACCGCCTCTGCCGCCGGATGTCCGCCGAACAGGGCGGCAAAGGGAATCTTCAGGCCCTCCAGGACTGCCAGGACCACCAAAAGTCCCAGCACCAGCTTGAGCACCTGGCCCAGGGGCGGCGCCTGGGTCTCAAAGCGGAGGAACTGGTCGTCCAGATAGTGGACCACATTCACCCCGAGCACGGCCCCCAGCAGCGTATAGGCGTTCTCCCGTCCGGAGGCATAATTGGCCGCGTCGATATCCGCTGGGAAGGGCCAGCACTCCACATAGAGCACGAACAGGATCCCCAGCACCGCCATTCCAAACAGCATCCAGTAGAGGATGTCCGGCTTCCGGTCGCTGCGGTCCATCAGGGGCTTGAGGAGGAACACCAGAGCGGTGGCGATCACAAAGGACACCGCCACATCCGCCGGCGTATGGACACCCAAGTACATCCGGGAAAATGGGATCAGCACGATCAGCACCCAGCAGACCACCCGCATCCAATTGTAGCGGGTAACATGAGCAATTCCGCCAAAGGTCCCTACAGCACTCTGGGTATGGCCGCTAGGGAAGCTGTACCCGTCGGCACCGGCGCGGGCCCCTTCCACAATGGTAAAATTCGGATCCCGGACCCATGGCCGCGGGATGCGGAAGGCCAGCTTCAAAAACTGGTTGAGTATGGTCCCAATGAAGCCGATGCTCATCAAGTAATAGCCCCACTTTTTGTTGATGCACCAAAATACAAGCAGGGCAATTACCAGAAAAACGGTTTCGTCTCCCAGCAATGTAATTCCCTGCATCAAAACATCCAGCACTGGATTGCGGATCGTTTCCAGTATGTGAAGAAATCCCATATGGACAGTCTCTCCAACCCGACCTAAATTTGGTAATCATGCCGGTCCAATAAACAAAATACCGGCAGGCCCCATGCCTTCGCCATTATACCATGCTCTCCCCATCGGATACAAGTCCGCATGCGCGCAATTTGGAGAAATATTTTCGTTAAATTATTGTTAAACTATTGACAAGCGCAGTTTCTATGATATAATATGACCGTAAAAATTGTTATATTTTTAACATATATTGCAGGAGGTTTACTATGGCTAGATTTACATTACCGAGAGACTTGTATCACGGCAAGGGTGCCCTGGATGCACTGAAGGAGCTGAAGGGGAGCCGTGCCATGGTCGTGGTCGGCGGCGGCAGCATGAAGCGCTTTGGCTTTCTGGACAAGGTCTGCGACAATCTGAAGGCCGCCGGCATGGCGGTGGAGCTGTTTGAGGGCGTGGAGCCCGATCCCTCTGTGGAGACCGTGATGAAGGGCGCTGAGGCCATGCGCAAATTCCAGCCCGACTGGATCGTCGCCATCGGCGGCGGCAGCCCCATCGACGCAGCCAAGGCCATGTGGGTCTTCTATGAGTATCCGGAGACCTCTTTCGAGGACCTCATCACCCCCTTCTCCTTCCCCACGCTGCGCCAGAAGGCCCGGTTCTGCGCGATTCCCTCCACCTCCGGCACCGCTACCGAGGTCACCGCGTTCTCTGTTATTACCGATTATCAGAAGGGCATCAAGTATCCCCTGGCGGACTTCAACATCACCCCGGATGTGGCCATCGTGGACCCGGATCTGGCGGAGACCATGCCCGCCAAGCTCACTGCCCACACCGGCATGGATGCCATGACCCACGCCATCGAGGCCTATGTGTCCACCATGCACTGCGACTACACCGATCCCCTGGCCCTCCACGCCATTGAGATGATCTCCGCCGACCTGGTGGACAGCTACAACGGCGACATGGCCGCCCGGGATCGGATGCACGACGCCCAGTGCCTGGCCGGCATGGCCTTCTCCAACGCGCTGCTGGGCATCGTCCACTCCATGGCCCACAAGACCGGCGCCGCCTACTCCGGCGGGCACATTGTCCACGGCTGTGCCAACGCCATGTACCTGCCCAAGGTCATTGCCTACAACGCCAAGGTGCCCGAGGCCGAGGCCCGCTACGGCAAGATCGCCGCGTTCCTGGGGCTGGAGCCCACCAGCAAGGCCCTGATCGCCCATATCAAGTCCATGAATGAGAAGCTGAACATCCCCACCTGCATCAAGGACTACGAGGGCGGCATCATCGACGAGAAGGAGTTCCTGGACAAGCTGCCCCAGGTGGCCGAGCTGGCCGTGGGCGACGCCTGCACCGGCTCCAATCCCCGTCCCATCACCCCGGCAGAGATGGAGAAGCTCCTCAAGTGCTGCTTCTACGATGAGGACGTGGATTTCTAAGTCCGCTTTTCATGGAATTGAACCGATAAAAGAGAACCTCGGGAGGCTGGCTTTCGCCTCCCGAGGTCCTTCTCTGTTTGATAACGATACCTTTGTTCCCTATAATGAAAAACAAGGATTGTTCTCTTCCCCCCTGCCCCCGGCCTCAGAGGATAGCACCAGTATGAAGCGCTTTCAGCAGAGCGCAAATCCGATATATATTGCTTCTCGTCCTGGCCCAGTATCTGCCTTCTAAGCGTCCTGCAGCACCGGCCGGAGGCGCGCTATCCAAGCTACGGATTGCGTACAGTCACCTGGGGCTTCTGGTTGACGCCGCAACTGTGGACGGCTCATTCCTTTTCTCCCGAGAGAATACACAGTGACAGAGATCATTTCCAGAAAGGGGCACCCTATTTGCCCAGCAGCATCGCCTATACACAAAAACGAAAGCGGACAGATTTCTCTGTCCGCTTCATTTATGTTGGCGTTACCTATCTTTCCGGGCCGTCTCCAGCCAAGTATTGTCGGCAGAAGCGAGCTTAACTTCCGTGTTCGGGATGGGAACGGGTGGACCCTCTTTTTGTCAAGAGGAAAATGGTGACCCGTACGGGAATCGAACCCATGTTTGCGGCGTGAGAGGCCGCCGTCTTAACCGCTTGACCAACGGGCCACGTCGTTGGCACTCTCGTGCCTCTTCTTCTCGGGTTAGCCCTCCCACCGGGACGCACCCGCGCCCCAATGGGGGACTCTGGTGCGCCTTCACGGACTCGAACCGGGGACCCACTGATTAAGAGTCAGTTGCTCTACCAACTGAGCTAAAGGCGCGTTTCCTTGCACCCTGAAAACCGAACAAAGAATCCTTACTCGCAACCATCCAAGGCTTTGCCTGCATTCTTCTTGTAGGTCAAGCCCTCGGGCGATTAGTACCGATCAGCTACACACATTACTGCGCTTCCACCTTCGGCCTATCAACCAGGTCGTCTTCCTGGGCCCTTACTCCTTAAATGGATGAGAGATCTCATCTTAGGGGGTGTTTCACGCTTAGATGCCTTCAGCGTTTATCACGTCCGTACATAGCTACCCAGCTGTGCCGTTGGCACGACAACTG
>CAJFQQ010000047.1 GCA_904419145.1 uncultured Oscillospiraceae bacterium
TCCATAATGAACATGATCTGACGCTCGGTATTGCCGGAGGAGGTGGGGATGGTGAGGCAGCCCACCTTGTGGCTGCCGCCGTTGAGGCCGGGACCGCCGGTGAACAGGCCGTAACCGTAGGACACCTGGCACACGTCCTCGTTGGTGCCGCCGGCGGCCACGATGGCCCGGGCGCAGCAGTCCTCCCACAGGTCGATATCGTGCTGGGTGTAGAAGGCCACCACGCGCTTGCCGGTGGTGCCGGAGGTGGACTGGATGCGGACGCAGTCCTTCAGGGGCTTGGCCAGCAGGCCATAGGGATATGCCTCCCGCAGGTCGTCCTTGGTGATAAAGGGCAGCTTGTGGAGGTCGTCCACCCCCTTGATATCGGCAGGGGTGACGCCCTTCTCCTCCATCTTTTTGCGGTAGTAGGGGACATTGTCCCACACGTGCTGCACCTGCTTCACCAGGCGCTCATTCTGCCAGGCGAGGATTTGTTCCCTGCTGGCGCACTCGATCTCGGGCTGGTAGTAACGTTCCATTGGTGTTCTCCTTGATGTGATGGGAATTTTATGTAATACTTTTCCGGAATTACCGGGGGTTCCACACTATAAAAGAAACTCTGTATGTGATGCACACAGCACCGTCCGTTCCCGCTGGGGATGGATTCATCACGGCTGCCCCGCTGGATTTTTGTACGATCAGGCCTCCCGGCCCAGCTGGAAGGCCTTTTTGTTCAGCTCCAGGAATTTCGCCGGCACGCTCTTCTCTACGGCCGCCATCCACTCCTCCTGGGGGATGTCGGTGAAGTAGCGGCTGAGCCGGCCCATGAGGACGATGTTCACCGCCTTGCTGCTGCCGGCCTCCTCGGCCAGCTTCAGCGCGTCGATGGCGTCCACGTCCACCCCGGCGGCCTGCATCTTCTCCACCAGATGCTCCGGGTAGGCCGCCGCGCCGGTGATGACGGGCATGGGGTTCACCTGCTGGGTGTTGGTGACCACCTTGCCGCCGCTCTTGAGATACTCGGTCCACCGGGCGGCCTCCAGCAGCTCAAAGGAGACAATGAAGTCCGCCTCCCCCTTGTCGATGATGGGGGAGTAGACCTTGTCGCCGTAGCGGACATAGGTGACCACGCTGCCGCCCCGCTGGGACATGCCGTGGACCTCAGAGACCTTCACATCGTAGCCCTTGTCCAGCAGGACCCGGCCCAGCAGCTTGCTGGCCAGGAGGGAGCCCTGTCCCCCCACGCCCACGATCATAATGTTCTTCGTTTCCATGGTTTAAGCCTCCTTCTTGCCGCCCAGGGCGTCGAACTTGCACAGCTGCTGGCACACGCCGCAGCCGGTGCACAGGGTGTTGTCAATAACCACTTTTTTGTCCACCACACTGATGGCCGGGCAGCCGATCTTCATGCAGGACTTGCAGCCCACGCACTTGTCCGTGTCGGCGGTGATGGGGCCGGGGTGCTTGACGTATTTCAGCAGGGCGCAGGGCCGGCGGCTGATGATGACGGAGGGCTCCTTGGCGGCCAGCTCCTCCTTCACCGCCTGGTCGCACGCGGCCAGGTCATAGGGGTCCACCACCCGGACCCGCTGGATGCCCACAGCCCGGCAGAAGCTCTCCAGGTCGATCTTGGTGCAGGGGTCCCCCTTCAGGTTGTAGCCGGTGGTGGGGTTCTGCTGATGGCCGGTCATGCCGGTGATGGAGTTGTCCAGGATCACCACCGTGGAGTTGGACTCGTTGTAGGAGATGTTGACCAGCCCCGTCATGCCCGAGTGCATGAAGGTGGAGTCGCCGATGACAGCCACGGTCCTGCCCTCGCTCTCGCCGCCGTTGGCCTTGTTGAAGCCGTGGAGGCCGGAGACGCTGGCGCCCATGCAGATGGTGGTGTCGATGGCGTTCAGAGGGGCCACGGCGCCCAGGGTGTAGCAGCCGATATCCCCCATGACCGTGCACTTGTTCTTGGCCAGGGTGTAGAACATCCCCCGGTGGGGGCAGCCGGCGCACATCACCGGCGGCCGGGCGGGGATGGCCTCCTCCAGCTTGGGGCCGGCGGCGTGGGGCATGCCCAGGATCTCCGCCACCTGGTTCTGGCTCAGCTCGTCGATGCAGGGGAACTTGTCCTTGCCCACCAGGCTGAGGCCCAGATTCCGGCAGTGGTCCTCGATGAAGCCGTCCAGCTCCTCCACGACGACCAGCAGGCTCACCGAGGCGGCAAAGTCCCGGATCAGCTTCTCCGGCAGGGGCCAGATCATGCCCAGCTTCAGCACCGGATAGGTGTCGCCGCAGACCTCCTTTACATACTGGTAGCTGGTGGAGGAGGTGATAATGCCCATCTTGCGGTCCTTCCCCGGTTCCACCCGGTTCAGGGGGGAGGTCTCCGCATATTCGATGAGGGCCCGGGTCCGCTCTTCCACCACCGGATGGCGCTTCTTGGCGTTGCCGGGCATCATGATGTACTTGGCCCCGTTTTTCTCATAGGGCTTCTTCACCGGCTCCGGCCGCTCGCTGGGCTCCACCACGCTCTGGGAGTGGGCAATGCGGGTGCACATCTTCAGCAGCACCGGCGTGTCGAAGCGCTCGGAGAGCTCATAGGCCGCCTTGGTAAAGGCCAGCGCCTCGGCGCTGTCGCTGGGCTCCAGCATGGGGATCTTGGCGGACTTGGCGTAGTGCCGGGAATCCTGCTCGTTCTGGGAGCTGTGCATGCCAGCGTCGTCGGCCACGCCGATGATCATGCCGGCGTTGACGCCGGTGTAGGCGATGGTAAACAGGGGGTCAGCAGCCACATTGAGCCCCACGTGCTTCATGCCGCAGAAGGAGCGGCTGCCCGCCAGGGACGCACCAAAGGCCGCCTCCATGGCGACTTTCTCATTGGGGGCCCACTCGGCGTAGATCTCCGGGTACTTGGCGGCGTACTCGGTGATCTCTGTGCTGGGGGTGCCGGGGTAGCTGGAGACAAAGGTGCACCCCGCCTCGTACAGACCTCTGGCAACGGCCTCGTTGCCAAGCATCAGGGTTTTCATGGAATCATCCTCCTTACTTCTCACGGCCGGCCCATCGGGTGGGCCGCCTGCTTGATTTGCACTGTATTCGATCCTTTCGGTGAGACCGCTGAAAACGAAAAACGTCCTCTGCAATTTCTTGCAGAGGACGAGAAATTCCCGTGGTACCACCTCAGTTTACCGCCTTGGGCGGCCTCATGGGATCCCGACAGATCCCTGGCGCTGTATCGGGCGCCCCCGTCGCTGCTTACTGCGGATGGCCGGTTCGGCAGGCCGCTCGGGAGGGAATTTGGCCCACGGCTCCCCCCTGCCTCGCACCCACCGGCAGGTCTCTTGCGGGGAACGCTGTGTCCTACTTGGCTCCGTCATCGCGTTTTCAACAGATTACTTTCACTTTATCACTTTCATTCATTGCAGTCAATGGTTTTTTGCGGGAAATTCCGGCTCCGGTCACTTCAACCTTTCGCCGCCGCGGCCGATGGAGTCCTTCACCGTGACGGTGACGGTGCGGTCGTAGCAGGAGAAGATCTCCTGGAGACGGCTCTGCTCCGGGGCCCGGGTGAGCACGCTCACCACCGGTACGATCACCAGCCCCGCCAGCATGCAGAAGGCGCCGCAGTTGATGGAGGACTGGAGAAGCGTGGGGAAGAAATCGGCAAAGAAGATGTTGCAGAGCATCACCACGGTGGAGAAGAGGAAGCTGGCGGCGCAGGCGGCCTTGGTGGTCCGCTTCCAGTACAGCGAATAGAGGAAGGGGGCCAGGAAGGCCCCGGCCAGGGCGCCCCAGCTGATGCCCATGAGCTGGGCAATGAAGGTGACATTGGACTGGTACTGGATAATGGCCAGCACCACGCTGATGGCGATGAACACCACCACCAGGGCCCGCATCCAGCGGACCTGCCGCTTCTCATCCATGTCCTTGATGAGGTTATCCTTGATGAAGTCCAGGGTCAGGGTGGAGCTGGAGGCCAAGACCAGGGAGCTGAGGGTGGACATGGAGGCGGAGAGCACCAGGATCACCACAACGGCGATGAGCACCGTGGAGAGGTCGGAGAGCATGGTGGGGATGATGGCGTCATAGCCCTCCGCCGCCACGTTGACCTGGCCGGAGTAGAGCCGGCCAAAGCCCCCCAGGAAGTAGCACCCGCCGGAGACGATCACGGCAAACACCGTGGAGATCACCATGCCGGTGTTGATGGACTTTTCGCTCTTGATGGCATAGAACTTCTGCACCATCTGGGGAAGCCCCCAGGTGCCGAGGCTGGTGAGGAGCACCACCCCCAGGAGCCCCGCCGGGTCCGGGCCAAAGAAGGAGGCGAATACCCCCGGAGCGTCGGAGACAGAAGGGTCACTGACCTGGGCCAGCCCCTCCAGGGCCGCCATAAAGCCCCCATGAGAATGGAGCACCGCGGCGATGACGGCGATGATGCCCACAATCATAATGATCCCTTGGACAAAGTCGTTGATGGCGGTAGCCATATAGCCCCCGGCGATGACATAGACGCCGGTGAGGACCGCCATCACCACCACGCAGACGCTGTAGTCAATGTCAAAGGCCATGCCGAACAGGCGGGAGAGGCCGTTGTAGAGGCTGGCGGTGTAGGGGATCAGGAAGATGAAGATAATCACCGAGGCCGCCAGCTTCAAAGAGCGGCTCCCGAACCGCTTGCCGAAGAACTCCGGCATGGTGGCGCTGTCCAGGTGCTGGGTCATGACCCGCGTCCGCCGGCCCAGCACCGCCCAGGCCAGGAGACTGCCGAGGAAGGCATTGCCCAGGCCCGCCCAGGTGGCGGCGATGCCGTACTTCCATCCGAACTGCCCGGCGTAGCCCACAAAGACCACGGCGGAGAAGTAGCTGGTGCCATAGGCGAAGGCGGTGAGCCACGGGCCCACAGACCGACCGCCCAGGACGAAACCGGATACATCGGTGGCGTGGCGGCGGCAGTAGAGGCCGATGCCCACCATCACGGCGAAAAAGACCAGGAGCATGGACAATTTAATGGCGAGATCCTGCATGGTGTTGCTCTCCTTCTCGGAACATCAGATTTTAGTTGGTGGTCTGCGCCTCCACCAGACGCTCACCGCAGTATTTATCCCGCAGCACGGGCTTTTCAATCTTTCCGGTGGGGTTGCGGGGGATCTGGTCGAAGATGATGCGCCGGGGGCGCTTATACCGGGGCAGCTCCTTGCAGAAGGCATTGATCTCCTCCTCCGTGCAGACAGCACCTTCTTTCAGTTCGATAATCGCGGCGGCGATCTCGCCCAGGCGCTTGTCGGGCAGGCCGATGACCGCCACATCCTTGATCTTGTCGCTGCGGCGGAGGAAGTCCTCGATCTGTACCGGGTAGAGGTTCTCGCCGCCGGAGATGATCACGTCCTTCTTCCGGTCCACCAGATAGTAGAAGCCGTCCTCGTCCATCCGGGCCATGTCCCCGGTGTAGAGCCAGCCGTCCTTGATGACCTCGGCCGTGGCCTCGGGGTTCTTGTAGTAGCAGAGCATGACGCTGGGGCCCTTGACGATCAGCTCGCCCACTTCCCCCTGGGGCACATCATTGCCCTGCTCATCTACAATGCGGGCCTGCCAGTGGTAGCCGGGCTTGCCGATGGCGCCCACCTTGCCGAAGTTTTCCACTCCCAGATGGACGCAGCCCGGACCCAGGGACTCGGAGAGGCCGTAGTTGGTGTCGTACTGGTGATGGGGGAAGATCTTGTTCCAGCGGTGGATCAGGCTGGGGGGCACCGGCTGGGCGCCAATGTGCATCAGCCGCCACTGGTCCAGGTAGTAGTGCTTCAGGTCAATGCGGCCGCTCTCGATGGCGTCCAGGATATCCTGGGCCCAGGGCACCAGCAGCCAGACAATGGTGCACTTCTCCTCGGTAACAGCCCGGAGGATCCACTCCGGCTTCACCCCCCGCAGCAGCACCGCCTTGCTGCCGGAGATCAGGCTGCCGAACCAGTGCATCTTGGCGCCGGTATGGTACAGGGGCGGGATGCAGAGGAACACGTCCTTGCGGGTCTGGCCGTGGTGATTCTGCTCGGTCTGGCAGGAGGACACCAGGGCCCGGTGGTTGTGGAGGATAGCCTTGGGGAAGCCTGTGGTGCCGGAGGAGAAGTAGATGGCGGCATAGTCCTCCTCCTCCAGAGCCACCGGAGGCGCGCTGGAGGAGCAGAAGCCCATTAGCCGGCAGCAGTCCTCGGTATAGGCGGGCTTATCCGGGCCGATGAAGAACATCATCCGCACGCCGGGCAGGTCATCGGCAATAGCGTCCATCCGCTCCACGAACTCCGGGCCGAACACCAGCACCTCCACATCCGCCAACTCCAGACAGTACTTGATCTCCTCGCTGGAGTAACGGAAGTTCAAGGGCACCGCCACGCACCCCGCCTTCAGAATGCCGAAGTACAGCGGAAGCCACTCCAGGCAGTTCATCAGCAGGATCCCCACCTTGGTCCCCCGCTCCAGGCCGCGGCTGAGCAGGAGGTTGGCAATCCGGTTGGCCCGGCGGTCAAAATCCTTCCAGCTCAGGGCCCGGCGGTAGGGGGCGTCTGGATTGGCGCTCTCAATGAGGCTGAAATCCCTCCACGTTACCGCATGATCCCGCTCCTCGGAGGGATTAATCTCCACCAGGGCGGTCTCACCGCCGAAGAGCCGTGCGTTGCGCTCCAAAAAATCTGTAATCACCATCGTTTTCCGTCTCCTTACAAAATTCCATAAAAAAACGTCCTCTGCAATGTCTTGCAGAGGACGAGAAATCCCGTGGTACCACCTCAGTTTACCGCTTACGCGGCCTCATCGGGCACAGATGATGCCCCAGCGCGCTATCGGGCGCACCCGTCGCTGCTTACTGCACAATGTGGTTCAGCAGGCCGCTCAGGAAGGTATTCAGAAGCCGCGCCCTCACCGCCTTGCACCGTCCGGCAGCTCTCTGAGAGGGGATGCGGGATCCTACTTGGTTCCGTCATCGCGTTGTCTCTGGTGGTTACTTTATCACTTTAAACCAAATAAGTCAAGAGGGATTTTCAAAAAACTTACGCCTCCCCCTCCAGCGGCATCAGAGGCTTTGGCGGGACAGCCAGTGTAAAGCCATTCACCGTCACATGGGCCACATAGGTGCCCAGCTCGTCGGTAATGTCCACCGCGTACAGGCAGGTCTGCCGCCCGGCCTTCAGGCAGGAGGCCCTGGCAATCAGGGTCTGCCCCTTGGCTGGGGAGAGGAAGGTGACGGAGGCGTGCTGGGATACGGTGACGGCCTGGCTGTGGCCGTTGACGGCCACGGCGAAGGCAAAGTCCGCCAGGGTGAAAATCGCGCCGCCCATAGGCGTTCCATTGGCATTGAGCAGCTCCGGCCGCAGGGGCAGGGTACAGACAGAGGCGCCGGGCTGGGCCTCCTGGATGAAAACGCCGGTTGTCTCGGTAGCGTAGCGATCCCCGGAAAAACAGGCGCGGATATCGTCAAGTGTAGGCATAGGGGTTCCTTTCTGCTGGAAATCAGAATTTTTCAATGGACTGCAGGTCCAGAATAAACACGGTGACACCGCCGGCGTCCACCGTCACAGGCACCAGGGGCACGGAGGGCATCTTCCCGGACTGGTGCATGGCGGCACTCTGGTGGTAGATCGTCTGCTTGCGGTGGCCGGCGCAGTGCTTCAGGATTTCCAGCACCTCATTGAGCCGTTCATTGGAGACGCCGATCATGACGGTGGTACTTTTTTTGCGCAGGAAGCCTCCTGTGGTATTCAGCAGTGTGACAAAGAATCCGTTGTGGGTCAGCTCGCTGACCGTGTCGGCGTAGTCGTCCCCCTGAAGGACGGCGAGGATCAATTTGTTATTGGCCTCAGCGGACATGGCAAAAACCTCCCGATTACAAGATGGCCGGCCCGAAACGAACCGGAGAGGCGGCGGATCCTCCGCCTCTGTATGCCCCCTATTGTAGCCGTTATTGAAAAAATATGCAAGAGGGCGGGCAGCGCCGAAGAAAGGATTGCCTCGCACCGTGCAACAAAAAGCCGGTACACAGGCTATGTGTACCGGCTTTTCTTCCAAAGCAAAGCGGCGGAGCCGCTTCGCTTTGAGACAAATTTCAGCCAGACAGGAACCTGTCCGGCTGAAAAAGCGCCCCTCTGCGCGCACGGCGTTCCGCCGCACACTGGAGGGGCGAGAAGTGTTTTTGCCCACGCGCATGTCGCGGGCAAAAACAATGGGGCTGGCGCGAAATTCGACAACAGAAAGGAATTTGCGACATGGATTATACAACCAATTATCAGCTGCCTGTGTGGGCCGAGACCGACCGCATCCTCATGGACGACTTTAACGATCTGACCGAAACCATCGATGAGGCGCTCACCGAATTGAGCGCATTCCGCGTGGAAACCGGCACTTATGTCGGCACCGGCGGCATCACCGGTGGGCCGCTGACCTTTTCCAAGCCGCCCATCGCGGCCATGGTCCGGCCCAGCACCGGAGGCGATATGCTGCTGCTGTTCCACGGGAGCTCAGGTGGGATCTATATCCGGGCTATGGCGCCCACGACCTCCCAGATGGGACGGGTCAACATCACCTGGAGTGGGAACACCGCCACCTGGTACAAAAACTACACCGAAACCAACGATGACAGTTCCATGAACAAGAGCGGTGTCACCTATCACTATCTGGCGCTGATATCCGCTGCATAAAGAAGGACCCCGGGCTTACGCCCGGGGCCCTTTTTGCCGAAATGCTCTTGATTACATCAGAACATAAAATCAGGGAGCAAAGGTCGGCTGCGGAGTGTTGGTGTCGTTGGAACCGAAGGTGATGGTGTAGGTACCGTTCTGAACCACGCCAGTCTCCGCACTGGTAAAGCTGCTCATAGCAAAGTTCTGACCAGCGGTAATAGCCCCAGTGAGAGTATAGGTGATGCTCATGCGATCAGATGCAAGAGCGCCCGACAGAGAAGCGGCCGCAGTGCCAGTCTCGCTGGAAATACCAGACAACTTGTCACTGAAATGAACCACAAAGGTGTCGTTAGCATCCCAGCTACCGTTACCGTTCACATCGTTGTACTCCACATTGGTGATGGTGGGAGCGGCAACCTCCTCCACGCGGGTGACACGCAGAGTCATGTCGCTGTCCACGATGAAGGAACCATTCTCAACCACAGCAGCGCTGGTGCTGGCGGTGTTGGCAAAGTACAGAACCGTGCCGTTGCTCAGGGTCACCTTCATGCCAACATCGCTGGCAGCGCCGACGGCGTTGTCAATGCTAGCGCTATTGACAACCACTGTGCCGTCAGCCTGGATGCCGGTGGAGCGGCTCAGGTTCACGGTCAGAGTGAGACCAGAGAATGCGGCGGGAGTGCCGCTGTACTGAGCGCCCAGAGTGCTGGAGTGAATGTTGTTGGTCACGGTGTACAGGCTCTCCATACCAGAGACAGACAGCTCAACAATGGCGGGACCCATACCGTTGGCGCCTCTGTTGCTGGTCAACGTCCAGCCAGTGGCACCGTTAAGGGCACCATACGTCGTGCTGGCAGCGTTATTATTGCGCAGATTCCAGAACCGTGCATTGACAGTATCACTGGAGTTTGCACTGTTGGGCATCCTGATGCTCAAAGTAGAACCGCCGACAGCCAGCGTATGGTCCGTAACAACCGTATCCATCATGTCGGAGATGTCAGCACCAGTCTCGTCGAAGTAGTAGACGTTAACCAGGCTGAAGACCTCGTCGCTAGCAGAGGTGATCGGATTGACGCTGAAGCCGCTGACATCCAGACCGAAGTACTCACCGAAGGAGCTGGTCCAAGTAAAGGTGGCCTTGCCGTTCCGAATTGTAGCAGTCCGGGTTGCCAGGGCAGAACCCACATTGGCGCCGTAGTAGCTCAGCTGCAGGTTGCTCAGGGTCACGGTCGCACTGTTGGGTACCCACTCAGGAGCGGTGTACTCGATGGTGGTGGTCAGAATGCCCCACTCATTCATGGTGAAGGTGGCATTGGCAGAGCTGCCGTCCAGCACCAGCTCGTTCGCGCCGGTGCCGTCTGTGTTATAGGTATAGGTACCGGTACCGTTGTTGTCGTGGAAGGTGTTCACGTTGCCGCGGGCACCCACGCTGCCGTCGTCAGTGGTGATGCTGACGGGGTCGTCGCTGTCGATGACCAGGTAAGCGGCAGTACCGTTGTCGTTGAGCACGGCGCTGATCCAGCCCTCGAAGGCGTTCTTATCCTTCAGGGTGTCCAGAGCCTGGCTCACGCTGGAGTAGACCTCCTCGCTCTGACGGACGACATTGCCGGCCTGATCCACCACATCCTGCACCACAATGATGGGGGCGCTGGCCAGAGCCAGACCGTAGTCCTGAGCGTTGCCGATGTACAGGGTGTTGCCGCCGATGAACAGGGCCTGATCGGTGGTCACGTTCACCAGGTAGATCTTGTCGTAGTCGGGCTCGATGTCACGGTTGATGTAGTCGGTACCAACACCAGTGGTGGTGCTGTTCCAGGGGGTGCTGCCGTAGACATAGTCGTTCAGACGGTTGTCGAACGCCTTATCCGCGCAGGCCTCAGCCTCGATCACGTGGCCGTTGGCATTGTAGGTGACGCGGTACATCCGGCCGTTCCGGTTGCCCATGGTGTTCTTGATGGCGTCGATAGCGCCCTCGTAGTCAGCCACGGTCAGGGTGACGATCTCGCCGTCCACCACAGCCTGGACATCCCAGAAGTCGTCGTCGTTCGCATCCTCGTACTCGCGCTGGGCGTCGTTGTCCAGGATGTAGGCGTAGTTCTTGGTGTTGTTCATATCCTCGCCCACGATGACAGCGCCGATGATGTAGCGGCCGTCGTCATTGTTCTCGTACAGGGCAAAGACGCTGAGCTTGGAATCCAGGGCGTTATCGTCATAGGCCAGGACCTTCAGATCCACGCTCTGGACGCCGGTGTAGGTGCCGTTGACCTTGGTGATGCCCATGTGGGTGGTGTAGTCCACGGCGCCGGTGTCCACGGTGATGTAGACGGAGTCGTCATTGCCGTAGGCGCGCTCGGTGCCGGAGCCCACGCGGATGGTGGCGCTGTTGACCTCGTCGCCATTGGGCTCAGCCATCTCCTCCACCCAGTACTCAACGGGCTTCAGGGTGTACACGCCGCTCTCGTTGACGGTGTAGCGGAACCACTTGTTGTACTCGCTCTCGCCGAACTCGCCGCCGTTGACATTGTAGCCAAACTTGGCATAGGTGCGGCCAGAGGCCTTGCCGGTGTTATAGGTGTCAATGTTGTCGTTGGTCCGGCTGACGCTCACCTGGATCTCCTCGAACCGGCCATCCAGGAAGATGGCGCCGGCGGTGGCGTTGCTGATAGACAGGTTACTGCCGTTCATGTCGTAGCCGGTGACGAAGACGTAGTTGGCCTCACCCTCATAGATCTCGGCGCCGATGACGTAGCCGTACTGATCCATGTAGAAGGTGTAGGTGTAGTTGTCCAGGTAGCCCTGGTTGTACTCGTCCAGAACGCCGTCATCGTAGAAGGCCTTCTCGGCGTAGTCATAGTCCTCGCCGTCCACGGTGACATTCTTGTTCTTGGAGTAGCCGGTGACGGTGCAGTCCACCATGGAGTCCACATCGTTGATGCGGACAACCTCCATCTTGTCGCCGGTGGTGCCGATGGCGGCCATGTTCACCAGAACGAAGTCGCCCTCTTTGTACTCGGTGATGTCGGCAATGTCCTCCACCTCAATGGTCTTGCCGGTACCGGTGGCGTTGTTCTGATACACGGTCAGAGACAGCTCGCCGCGGGTCTCGTTGTAATCGGCGTTGGCCTGGGCCAGATAGGTGTTGACGGAGGTGATGGTGACTTCCTCGTTGGTGTGGTCCACGAACACCTCGGTCAGCACGCCGTTGCCGGTCTCCGCATAGGACACGGTGTTGCTGCGGATCATGTTGCTGGCCTTGATGTTGTCGTTGGCAGCGCCGTCGACGTAGTAGGTAATCTCATAGTCCTGGATGGTGGACTTGCCCAGCAGGTCGTACAGGTCGCGGCCGGTGATGGCCTCGGTGTAGTCGGCCACCCGCAGGTCGTAGTCAATGTAGGAGCCGATCTCCTCACCCTCGTAAACCCAGGTGTGGGAGGGGCGCTCGAACTCGTCAGCCTCGCGGATGAGGCGCAGGTTGGGGAAGTAGCGCTCGCCGAACTCCACGGTGTAGTCGTTGGAGTTGGTCAGCTGCTCCTCGCTGATGCGCTGCTCACGGGCCAGGGTGGTGGTGATGTAGTAGGCGTCGCCGGAGCCGATGGAGACCTCGGCGCCGTTGACCGTGATGGTGGCGTCGTTGTCATAGGCCACCAGCGGGGTCTTGATGGCGTTCAGAGCCATCTGGGCGGCCTCCTCACGGCTCAGGACGGCACTGCTGATGCCGTTCTCCAGGCCGCTGTCCAGGCCCACGTCCATCGCCAGGGCGGCGGTGTTCACGGACCAGGAGCTGCCAACCAGGCCCTCCTTCTCGCTGCTGTAGCCGATGGCAGTCAGCAGGATCTTGGCGAAGGCGTAGCCGGTCAGCTGGCCGGCGGGGTAGAAGTTGCCGTCGCCGGCGCCGTCGATCAGGCCCAGGGACACGCAGTACTCAATGGCGGGGGCGGACCAGCGGGTCACGGCCACGTCGTTGAAGGTGCTGTCCTCAATGCCCAGACGGTCGGCATTGGTGCCCAGGAGCATACGGGCAACCAGCATGGCGGCCTGCTCACGGGTCAGGGTGCCGTCGGGATCGAAGGAGCCGTCTTCAAAGCCTTCGATGATGCCGATGGCGCTCATCACGTCAGCAGCCTCCTCGTAGCTGATGTCATCGTTGTCGGTGAAATCAGCCGCGTTTGCGATGGTGACGAGGCTCATGGACATGACGAGTGCCATCACCAGCGCGAGGATCTTTTTCAGATTCCTCATGGTGGATTTTCCTCCTTTTCAAAATTTCGATAAAGTTCGGAAATACGACGACTTTCAGCAAAATTTC
>CAJFQQ010000048.1 GCA_904419145.1 uncultured Oscillospiraceae bacterium
GTGTTCAGCCCGTCGATGGTGCTGACGCCGGTCTGGATGAACTCGTTGGGGTAGTCCCGGGCCGCCGGGTTCATGGGCAGGCCGTTGATGTCCCGGTACGCCTCGGGCAGGATGGCGGGGCCGCCGTCGATGGGCTGGCCCATGCCGTTGAACACCCGGCCCAGCATATCGCCGCTGACGGCCAGCTGCAGGGGGTGGCCCAGGAAGCGGACCTTGGAGTCCCTGAGGTTGATGCCGGCGCTGCTGTCAAAGAGCTGCACCACGGCGGTGTCGCCGTTGACCTCCAGCACCTGGCAGCGGCGGACGCTGCCGTCGCTGAGCTCGATCTCGCCCAGCTCGTCGTAGGTGACGCCCTCCACCTGCTCCACCACCATCAGGGGGCCGGAGACCTCGTGGATGGTCCTGTATTCCTTCATCATGCGTCCTCACCGCCTTTCTGTGCAATCGCGCTGATCTCCTGCTCCATCTTCTCCCGGATGGCGGCATATCCCTCTGCATACTTGTCAGCTTCCATATACTTGGCCCGGCCGATTTCCTCCTTGGCAGGGATGGCAAACAGGGCGTTCAGATCCGCACCCTTGGCCACGGCCGCCCGGGAAAGCTTCTCGTAGTCCAGGATCAGGGAGAGCAGGCGCATCTGCCGGTCGAAGCTGGAGTAGGAGTCCACATCCATGAAGGCGTTCTGCTGCAGGAAGTCCTCCCGCACCATCTTCGCCACCTCCAGGGTGAGCTGGTCGTCGGCAGAGAGGGCGTCCTTGCCCACCAGCTGTACGATCTCGTTGAGGCTGGCCTCCTCCTGGAGGAGGGCCATGGCCCGGGAGCGGTGCTCCATAAACTGGGGGCCCAGGTGCTCGTCAAACCAGGGCTTCATGGTGTCCAGATACAGGCTGTAGGAGTTCAGCCAGTTGATGGCCGGGAAGTGCCGGCGGTAGGCCAGGGAGGAGTCCAGGGACCAGAACACCTTGACGATGCGCATGGTGCCCTGGCTCACGGGCTCGGAGAGGTCGCCGCCCGGCGGCGACACAGCGCCCACGGCGGTGAGGCTGCCGGTGCGCTCCTCGCTGCCCACGCACTGCACCACGCCGGCCCGCTCGTAGAACTGGGCCAGGCGGCTGGCGAGGTAGGCAGGGTAGCCCTCCTCGCCGGGCATCTCCTCCAGGCGGCCGGACATCTCGCGCAGGGCCTCGGCCCAGCGGGAGGTGGAGTCGGCGATCACAGCCACGTCGTAGCCCATATCCCGGAAGTACTCGGCGATGGTGATGCCAGTGTAGACGCTGGCCTCGCGGGCGGCCACGGGCATGTCGGAGGTGTTGGCAATCAGGACCGTCCGCTTCATCAGCGTCTCCCCGGTGCGGGGGTCCACCAGCTCCGGGAACTCCCGGAGCACGTCGGTCATCTCATTGCCGCGCTCGCCGCAGCCCACGTAGACCACGATGTCCACGTCGGACCACTTGGCCAGCTGGTGCTGCACCACGGTCTTGCCGGAGCCGAAGGGCCCGGGGACAGCGGCGGTGCCGCCCTTGGCGATGGGGAACAGGGTGTCGATGATCCGCTGCCCGGACTGGAGCGGAGCCACGGGGTTGAACTTCTTCTTGTAGGGGCGTCCCACACGGACCGGCCACTTCTGCACCATGGTCAGCTCCTTAAGCTCCCCCTTGTCGGTGCGGATCTTGGCGATGACGGTCTCGATGGTATACTCGCCGGGTGCGATGGCCCACTCCACCGTGCCGGTGATGCCGTTGGGTACCATGATCTTGTGGAGCACCACGCTGGTCTCCGGCACCGTGCCCAGCACGTCGCCGCCCACCACCGCGTCCCCCACCTTGGCTACCGGGGTATAGGACCACTGTTTCTCCCGGTCCAGGGCCGGGACCTCGATGCCCCGCTGGAGGTTTGCGCCGATGCGCTTGACGATCTCCTCCAGGGGCCGCTGGATGCCGTCATAAATATTTTCGATGATGCCCGGCCCCAGCTCCACGCTCAGCGGCGCGCCGGTGGTCTCCACAGCCGCGCCGGGGCCCAGGCCGCTGGTCTCCTCATAGACCTGGATGGAGGCCCGGTCGCCGGTCATGTTCAAAATCTCGCCGATCAGGCGCTGCTCGCCCACCCGGACCACGTCCGCCATGTTGGCGTCCGCCAGGCCGTCGGCTACCACCAGCGGGCCGGACACCTTGATGATCTTGCCTTGACTCATTCCTTCACTACCTTTCAAAAAACGCCGTTGCTTTTCCCATTCGCTGAAAAGCCCTCGCTTTGCTTACCGCGCTCGGCGCGGGGCGTTCAATCTCATGCGAGGCGGGCTCCCGCCCCCTCGCGCTCCCCCGGCGTGGGGAAGAAAGCGAAATATGGATTCTCTGTTCCCTCGCTATAAAATGTCTCAAGAAACTGCTTCGCCGCCCCTTTTCCATCTGGTCCCAGCAGGACAGATGTCTGCGGAGGACATCACATGTCCAAATCCATTTTTCCGAGGACATCCCCCAGGGGACCTTCTCTTGCCCCTCTGGGGCAATTCACCTTGTGCGCCTCGGAAAAACACCCCGACGCAGCGCCCCAAATCGGGGGCGCGCCACCAGTGACCGATGTCACTGGTGAGGGGGGGATCTAAAGGGGGGATGAAATCCCCTCTTTATGTGATATCTGCCCCCACGGCCCGCTCAATGGCGCTCTGGAGGGCCGAAGCCCCCAGCCCCAGGGAGCCGGTCTTGCCGGGGATCAGGATCACCGCCGGGGTGACGGCATCCTTGTACCTGGCGATCTCCCCGGTCAGGTCCTTCGCCAGCTGCTCGGTGATATAGATAATGGCATAGTCCTCCCGGGCCAGACGATGGAGCGCCTCCCGGGCGGTATCCGTGTCCTCCACAAACACCACATCCAGCCCCAGGGCCTTGAACCCCAGCACACTGTCCCGGTCTCCCAACACCGCGATCTTATACATAGCTCTCACGCAGCCTTTCCCGAATGGTCCCGCCGCTGATACCGGCCATCTTGCCTGCCATAATCACCCGCACAGCGGTAAATTCAATCTCTTTAGCCACCAGATAGCCGATGACTACCTCCACGCCGAAGGGCACAGCCTTGGCCTGAGCGGCGCATACTGTGACTGCGTCGTCACAGGCCTTTTCAAAGGCCGTGAGGCTCCCGCCCCGGATGGCGGCAGCCCCCAGCTCCGCGGCAGTCCGCAGCCCGCCGGAACGGAAGGCGTCCTCCAGGCTCCCGCCAAGGGCCGCAGACATGACCCGGTCCACCGGAACCGTGCCGCCATCAAACAGGACCTGGCGGAGGAACTCTCCCCCCTTGTGCATCCGCAGCGTGCGGACGGCGGAGCGGAGGTTTGCCGCATCAATCGTAGCCTGGACATAGCGCCTCAGAAGGTCGCTCCCAGTGGCCTGGGCAGCCTGAAGCATCTCCTGATAATAAGCGGCGTCCAGGATAAAATCGCTCTGTTGGGGATCGCCGGTGGCGCTGAGCACCTCATGGGCTTCCCGGCAGGGGGCCTGCATCTTCTCCGGAAGGGCGGTGTAATCCCCCTCCTCCAATGCCTTGGCCAGCTTTTCCGCCGGAACCCGTCCGGCATCCACCAGGAGCCGCCCTGTGTCGGCCCCGACCGCCAGACTCTTCAGCACGGCTTTCACATTGTGGTAGTCATACTTTACCTTGAATACATCTACCACAGACCGATCCGGCACAAATTGGTAGAGCTCCTGAAACACCTTCTCCCGCTCCGCTGCCAGCGCCCGGCTGAGCTCCTGGTCACTGGTGGGGGAAAAATCACCGTACCCAATCTCTCCCAGCACCCGTGCCGCATCGGCCGCCGTGGGTGCGTCAATCATGCGCTCCATCCTGGCTCCGGTCAGCAGCTTCTGTTCCATAGCCCGCAGCCGGGCAGAGAGGAAGAGA
Source organism: uncultured Oscillospiraceae bacterium (assembly GCA_904419145.1). Lineage (GTDB taxonomy): Bacteria > Bacillota > Clostridia > Oscillospirales > Oscillospiraceae > CAJFPI01. Next base: position 3,898 of record CAJFQQ010000048.1, read on the forward strand.
TAATCCGTATCCTTGATCTTCTTTGCCAAAAAGCCATCCTCCTTTTCCGTAATGCTCTGGGCACTCCCCGGGCCGCCTTCGCAGGGCCCGGCGGATGGCTCAGCCGAACAGGATCTGTGCCACCTGGCCGGCAAGGCTTTCCCGCAGCAGGCGCAGCTGTGTCTCAAAGGCACAGTTGACCTCCACCTGCCCGTCACGCAGGATCAGCCCCCCCTCAATATCGGCCGTGTCAGCAGCCAGGGTCAGCATAGCCGTCCCCTGAAGCAGGGCGTTGGCGCCGGTGACAACCTTGGTGAGGATGCTGCCTGCCTTGGACTCTTTCAGTTCCGCCGGCAGGTTCGGCGCCACAGCCTGGGCCAAAAGCTGATTGGCCCGGGCCACCACCTTGCTGCCCACCGCCGCGCGGTCACGGTCATTGAATACCAGCTCCTCCTGGCCGGTGACAGCCGAGCGGACCGCCAGCTTTGCCAGCAGTTCCACATAATCCGCCTCCGGCATGGTGAGAAGCTGCTCCTTGGCCTTGGCAAATGCCTCGTCAATACAGGCCTGTTTGGCGGCGAGAAGCTTTGTCTTAGCCTCCATCTCCGCCGCCCCCTCCAGCCGCTCCAGCCGCTGTTGGGCGGCCTGCTTGCAGGACTCTGCCGCCTTCTCAGCCTCTGTCCTGGCCTGGGCCTCGTACTTCTCCCGGATCTGGGCGGCCTGGGCCTCCGCCTCCTGGCGGATACCGTCGATCTCAGCGCTGGCGTCCTGTTGGATGCGCGCGGTAATTTTTTCGATTCCGTTCATGTCAGCCGCTTACCGCCTTTCCTCTGTTTTTCGATTCCGTCCCATCACAGGGCGTTCATCAGCAGCAGGATAGACGCCAGCAGGGATAGAATGGCATAGAACTCAACCACCACGCAGAGGATGATGCCCTTGGACCAGTCATCCGGCTGTTTGGCAGCCATATTAATAGAGGCAGCGGCCACGCGGCCCTGATAAATGGCGGAGCGATAGCCGCCCATGGCGCAGGGCAGGCAGGCGACCAGAACCGTCAAGCCCTGGGTAATGGTGAGCTCCTGGATACCGCCGGAAAACGCGCCAATGGTAAACAGGGCAAAGAACCAGGTCACCAGGCCGTACAGGCCCTGGGTGCCGGGGATTACCTGCAAAATCAAGCACTTGGAGAAATGCTCAGGGTTCTCGCTGAGAAGTCCCGTAGCGGCCTCGCCGGCGATGCCGGTGCCCCGCGCGGAACCTACACAGCACATACCCGCAGCCAGGCCCGCGCCCAGAAATGCCAGGCCAACGCCTCCGAATTGATTGACGAATTCTGCCAACATGTTAATTTTCCTCCTTGATATCGACGTATTTTGTATTAATGGCCAGGGGGCGGAAGGGCTTTCCGCCGTCCTGATAGAACTTTCCGAAAAATTCCAGGCACTGCAGCCGCAGGTCATGGACATAGCATCCCAGCAGGTTCAGCGCAAAATTCAAGGCATTGCCCAGCATCGAGATCACCAAAAACAGGATCACATTTCCCGTCAGGCCCCCCAGCGTGTTAAAGACACTGGCAATAATACTGCCGGAAAGCATCAGCGCCATCAGCCGGGCATACGACATCACATCGCCAAAGATGCCGGTGACACCATTGTACACCGCGCCGATAAAGGCGCCGACTTTCCCAAAGCCCTTCGCATTGCGCGTGGAACCCACCACCAGCATCACAAGGCCGATTATCAGCACAACCGGGTAGCCGCCCACATTGCCTATTCCCAGGGCCAAGAAAATCACTGCCAGATACAGCACCCACCAGGTGCCCTCATCCCATATGCCATCCATCAGATGGCCATGCCGCGCTTTTTCTACAAAGCTGACAATTTGCCCTGTGATGATCTGAATAAAGCCAAGAACCAGAGAACCGCCCAAAATGGCGATGGTATCATTCATTGGCGTAAACAGGGCAGGCAGTGCAAATTCTGTGCCCGGGCTGATAATGCCAATAATCTGCGTCAGGAAATCCCCGAAGAAGCCGCCGGTGATGGCCCCCACGAAAAATGTGCTGATGCCGCAGTAAAAGAGCAGCTCCGCAAAATTCCGCATGCCGCCCCGGGCCTGCATCTTCTTAATCATGAAAATGGCCCCAAGTATCATCAGCAGGCCGTATCCCATATCCGCCATCATAATGCCGTAAAACAGGATAAAAAACGGCGCCATCAGCGGGTTTGGGTCCACTGTGCCGTACACCGGCAGGGAATACATTTCCGTTACCATGTTCATGCAGCGGGTGAGCTTCCCATTTTTCAGCGCAACCGGAACCTGGCTGTACTCTTCCGGCGCCGGGTCCTCCAGCGCATAGGCGCAGTCAAATGCGGCCAACAGCTGCTCCAGCTTTCCAGTCCTTTCCTCTGGGACCCAGCCGTCCAGATACAGCACCGGCCCAGCATTCAACAGCCGCTCCTTCGTGCTCTCTGTGGCCACCACCTGGGCAATCCGGTCCATGGCAATCTGCAATTCCCGCCGCCGCGGCCCCAGGGCGCGGATGGCCTCTACCGCCTGCTGGCGCTGGCGCTGCGTCTCCTCCATCTCCGATTGAATCCGCTGGAGGTTCTCCGCCACTGTGCCGGTCAGCTCCTTCATCTGCGCAAAGCTGAAACCATAGGCACGCAGGGCCTCCAGAGTCTCCTGCTCACAGCTCCTGTGGCACAGGATCTCCAGGCAGTGTTGCTGGCGCCCTGTGGAGAGCAGGTGCACCACTGCCGCACCGGCAGCCTCCTCCACCGCGCCGGCCATAGCGGGGAAGTCCACGGCGCTGGGTACTGTCCCCAGCAGAACCGATGTGGTCTTGGTCCCTTTCAGCTCCAGCGGCGCGTCGTAGGCGCTCCAAGGCTCCAGAGCCAGACGGTCCGCTTCCAGGCGGGCCTCGCGGGCAATGCAGGCGCTGACTGCCTTCGCATGGCTATTGATCTCCTCCGCCAGCGCCAAGGCCCGATCCAGCGCGGCTTTGTCCAAAAAGTCCTTCTCCGTCATCTGGTCCCTTGGGGTAAACAGCCCGCCCTTCTGTGGCGCAGTGTGGTTGAGGACGGTGACTGCCGCCTTCAATTCTCCCTGGGCATCCTTGGCCTGGGCCACCCTGGCATCCTCCCGCCGCAGGAAGTCCGGTCCCTCTGCCAGCGTCTGGGAGGGCTCCTTTACCTCCACACAACCCGCGTGCAGCAGGCCCGCCAGCAGTGCGTCCCGGTCCTGGGCCAGAGCAATCAGCCGGATGCGTTTCATTTTGACTATGGCCATTAGCCCTCTACCACCCTTTCCACGATCCACTGCGCTGCCTGTGTCATGTTGGTCTCCGCCAACCGCCTCAGTGCCGCGCAATCCTCCTCTGCCGCAGCCAGGATTTCATCGCGGCGCTGTGCCCCGCGCTCCTCCGCCGCTCTCATCACTCCGGCAGTCTTATCTGCTGAAGTCCGGCGTCCCCGTTCCAGCAGCTCCTGCCCCGCCTGCTCCGCGTCAGTCAGGATCTTCTGGGCTTGGGCACGGGCCTGCGCCCTTGCCTGGTCCATTTCTTCCTCCACGCCGCGGATTTTCGTGATGGCTTCCAGTGACATTCTCTCACCGCCCTTTGCTCCTGTCAGAATTCTTCGGGCGGACCTCTGCCCGCCCCCTCGTCAAATTCCCCAAAATCCTTCCAATACAACTTAGTGAATTATATCACAAACAGTCATTGGTAACAAGCAATTTCTGCCAAGACGCCCGATTTTTCACAAATTACACAAACCCAGCTATAGAATCTTTCATATTTTAATGGATTCTTGCTCTTAACAAAAAAGCAGGCCGGATTTCCGCCTGGAATATCCGGCCTGTCTTATTTTATCCACTCTCTTCCCGGGTATCCTCATCGGCTCTCCAAAACCAGGAACTGTGCCAAATCCCGATCCTCTGCCAGCGGTTCCAGGGCAGCCTCCAGAGCCGTCCGATCCGTCGAGCCGGTCACATAGAGCCGGTCCACCAGCGGGACGATCCGCGCCAGCTCCACGCCGCTTTCGCTGTTATGCCCAGAGAGCACATCCTCCGCCGCCAGCTCCACAGACAGGAGCGTCTCCTCCCCCAGCGCCTCCCGCATATCCCGAAGGAACGCCTCCAGGGACTCCTCCTTGGACATCTGCATGCCGCTGTAGTCGATTTTCTCCAAGTTCCCCCGGGTGGGATAGCCAAAGCTCCGCAGAAGGATCTCATCAAAACCCATGTCACGGCACTCCGCCGCCACGGCGCAGAGATACGCCCTGGTCCCCTGCTTGGAGGGCTCCAGCCAGTGGGAGTTGTCCACGCCGAACCAGATATAGCCGGTGGATTGACAGATGCCGGCCCCCTCCATGTCGTCCATGGCATAGTAGTCGTCCCGGAAGCAGTGGATGGCGGCTACGGCGCTCCACTCCCGCTCCCCGTCCAAAAGGTCGGCGATGCTGGAGCGACTCACCGCTCGGGTATCCATAGCGCCCTCCGCAGCCCAGTCCGACTGGTAGTAAAAGATGCCGGTCTCCCCTTTGAGCTCCGCAACCAGCCCCTGCGCACCGGATCCGGGCCCCGGCGTCTCGTCTCCCCACAGCTCATAGAGCGGCTGCTCCACCACTGAAAAGGCAGCCTGCCCCTCGGTCCTGCCGCTGTCCTCTGGCACTACGATTTCAATGGGCAGGCGCTCGCCACCGCTGTCGTTGGTTTTGGCCGTATCAGGTTCCTCTTGGCTAAAAAAAGGGAGATTCAGGGAGATATTTCCGGAGGAGTCATAGACAATGTAATCCTGCAGGATCAAATAGCCGGCGCAGAGAATCAGCACCAGGATGAGTACCACCACAAGCAAAATCCGTTTTCCGCTCTTTTTCCCACGGTAATTCTGGTAACCTCTGGTCGTCATCGCTCTCCGCACCCTTCCTTCCGGCGTAATGCGCCGATGTCTCTCCCGTCCTTACTTGTTCTCGATGGCCATCATCTTGTCGATTCCTAAAACGCCGTTACTTCCGCGCTTCCCGGCGCGGAAGTCCCCGCTCCGCGGGCCGCATTCCATGCGGGGCCTTCGATCCCATGCGAGGCGGGCTGCCGCCCCCTCGCGCTCCCCCGCCTTGCAGCAGGAAGCCTTTTGGGGGGCTTACTTGTTCTCGATGGCCATCATCTTGTCAATTCTCCGCTGATGGCGGCCAGCCCCACAGGCTCTGCCTGCGGGGACCCCCCCTGATTTTACCAGGGGTGGGACGAGTCAATCGCCCCACCCCCAAGGTTTTGGCTCCGCCAAAACGCTTGTACGCCGCTCCGCGGCGGCTGGGCGGCCGCCGCCGGCGGAAAACCTTTTGGGGGCCTTACTTGTTCTCTATGGCCATCATCTTGTCGATTCTCCGCTGATGGCGGCCGCCCTCAAACTCCGTGGAGAGGAACACGTCCACCAGCCGCTTTGCCATCATAGGGGCAGTGAGGCCGGCGCCGATGGCCAGCATGTTGGCGTCGTTGTGGCGGCGGGTCATCTCCGCGCTGAGGGGCTCGCTGCACAGGGCGCAGCGGATGCCCTTGACCTTGTTGGCGGAGATGGAGATGCCGATGCCGGTGGTGCAGATCACGATGCCCCGCTCGCACTCCCCGGAGGCCACCGCCCGGGCGGCCGCCTCCCCGAAGTCGGGGTAGTCGCAGCTGCTGGTGTCGTGACAGCCGAAGTCCTTCACCTCATGGCCCTTCTCCTGGAGATAGGCGATGAGCTCCTGCTTCAATGCGTAGCCGCCGTGGTCGCTTCCGATGGAAATTTTCATGGTCTTGTCCTCACTTTTTTATAATTTATGGAAGATGGGCTGCATCTTCTCAAAGGTACAAACATAGGAAAAGCCGCACGCCTGCAGCAGCTGCCGTCCCTCCCGGATGCCCAGCCCCACGTGCTGCGGCCGGTGGGCGTCGCTGCCCAGGGTAATGATCTCCCCGCCCAGCTGCCGGTACCGCTTCAAAATCTCCGCGCCCGGCAGGGGCATATGGCCCCGGTTGGTGTTGCACTCAATGCCGATCCCCCGGTCCACCACCGCGCGCAGCACCTGCTCCACGCTGTCCATGTGGCCGGCGAAGGACACCTCCATGCCAAAGCGCTCCACCGCATACCGGAGGGGCAGGGTCAGGTGGCCCAGCACGGAGAAGCGGCCCCAGCGCACCTGCGCCAGCAGCTCCGCCAGATAGTCCTCGATGGCCTCGTCCCATCGGTCCGCCACCCGATCCACCTGGGTAAATCCCCGCAGCGGCCCAAAGCGCCGGTGGAGCAGATGCCGGGACCCGATGATGAAATCCAGGGGCGGGAGCTGCTCCAGCAGCGCCTCCGCCTGCCGGAAATCCTCCACCATCTCCCCCAGCTCCAACCCCAGGCGGATGGTGAGGCGCTCTCCCCACCGCTGCTGTGCCAGCTGCCGCTGCTCCGTCAGGCGCTGCGTGTCCAGGGGATACGGCTGCTCCCCGGCCCGCGGCACGTCCAGGTGGTCGGTGAAGCACACCTCCCGCAGCCCTGCCGCCACCGCGGCGGCGGCCATGTCGGCCATGGAGGCCGTGCCGTCGCCGGAGCAGTCGGAGTGGATATGGTAGTCGGCAAGATACATAGGGCGAGCTCCCTTATTTCTTGAATTTGGAGAAGAAGTTCTTCCGCGCCTCGTAGTTGTGCTCCCCCAGAGACTGGCTGAACTTCTTTAGAGCCTCCTTCTGCTCCCGGTTCAGGTTCCGGGGCGTCTCGATGTAGACGGTGACGTACTGGTCGCCCCGGCCCCGGCCGTTGAGATTGGGGATACCCTTTCCCCGCAGGCGGAAGGTGGTGCCGGTCTGGGTCCCCTCGGGGATGTCGTACTTGACCTTGCCGTCGATGGTGGGGATCTCCATCTCCCCGCCCAGCACCGCCTGGGTGAAGGTGATGGGCGCCTCGCACAGCACGTCGTTGCCCTCCCGGCGGAAGAGCTGGTGGGGCCGCACGGTGACGGTGATCAGCAGGTCGCCTGCCGGCCCGCCGTTTCTCCCGGCATTGCCCTGGCCCCGCAGGGAGATGGTCTGCCCGTTGTCGATGCCGGCGGGGATGTTCACCTGGATGGTCTTGCGCTTGCGCTGCTGACCGGTGCCGTTGCAGTCCTTACAGGGGCTATGAATGATTTTACCACGTCCACCGCACTTTGGGCAAGTGGTTGTGGTGGCAAAAACGCCCATGGGCGTCTGCCGCCGCTGCTGCACCTGGCCGCTGCCGCCGCACTGGGTACAGACCTCCGGCGTGGTCCCCGGCTCGCAGCCGCTACCCTTGCAGGTGGGACACTGGTCCACCCGGTCCACGGTGACCTCCTTCTCGCAGCCAAAGGCCGCCTCCTCAAAGGACACCGTGACTCCCACCCGGATGCTCTCGCCCCGCTGGGGGCCGCTGCGGCTGGAGCGGCTGTTCCCGCCGAACCCGCCGCCGAAGAAGGAGCCGAAGATGTCCCCCAGATCCCCGAAGTCGAAGTCCGTGAAGCCGCCGAACCCGCCGCCTCCGCCGGCCCCGGCGCCGTAGTTGGGGTCCACGCCGGCAAAGCCGAACTGGTCGTAGCGGGCCTTCTTGTTGCTGTCGCTGAGGACCTCATAGGCCTCGTTGACCTCTTTGAATTTCTGTTCCGCCTCCGCGTTGCCGGGGTTCAGGTCCGGGTGGTACTTTTTTGCCAGCTTGCGGTAGGCTTTTTTGATCTCGTCCTCCGAGGCGCTGCGGGAGACCCCCAGCACCTCGTAATAATCGCGTTTCTGTTCTGCCATGGGCTCTCACCTCCAATAGGTGTTTGGTTGATGGAAAAACTCGCCGGACAGACCCAATGGGACGGAGGAAGGCACTTCCCCCGTCCCACAGATCGTCACAGCCGCTTACTTCTTGTTGTCATCGTCGTCCACGACCTTGTAGTCGGCGTCGTAGTATTCGCCGCCGGCCTGGCCGCCGGACTGCTGCTGGCCGCCCATGTTGGGATCGCCCTGGGGCGCCTGCTGCTGATACAGCTTCTCGCTGACGGCGTAGAACGCCTGCTGCAGCTCCTCGGTGGCAGCCTTGATGGCGGCGGTATCCTCACCCTTCAGGGTCTCCTTCAGCTTGTCGATCCCCGCCTGGACCTTGGCCTTCTCGTCGGCGGGCACCTTGTCGCCCACCTCGCCCAGGGTCTTTTCCGCCTGGTAGACCATCTGGTCGGCGTTGTTGCGGGTCTCCACGGCCTCCTTGATCTTGGCGTCCTCGGCGGCGTACTGCTCCGCCTCCTTCACGGCCCGCTCAATGTCCTCCTTGGACATGTTGGTAGAGGAGGTGATGGTGATGTGCTGCTCCTTGCCGGTGCCCAGATCCTTGGCGCTGACGTTCACGATGCCGTTGGCGTCGATATCGAAGGTAACCTCGATCTGGGGCACGCCCCGGCGGGCCGGAGCGATGCCGTCCAGGTGGAAGCGGCCCAGGCTCTTGTTGGCCGCGGCCATCTCCCGCTCGCCCTGGAGGACGTTGACCTCCACGCTGGTCTGGTTGTCGGCCGCGGTGGAGAAGATCTGGCTCTTCTTGGTGGGGATGGTGGTGTTGCGCTCGATGAGGCGCGTGCACACGCCGCCCATGGTCTCAATGCCCAGGCTCAGGGGGGTGACATCCAGCAGCAGCAGGCCCTTCACATCGCCGGTGAGGACGCCGGCCTGGATGGCCGCGCCGATGGCCACGCATTCGTCGGGGTTGATGCCCTTGAAGCCCTCCTTGCCGGTGAGCTTCTTCACCTCGTCCTGCACGGCGGGGATCCGGCTGGAGCCGCCCACCATCAGGACCTTG
>CAJFQQ010000049.1 GCA_904419145.1 uncultured Oscillospiraceae bacterium
GTGATCGGGTAGATCGCCGCAACCTCGGAAAACGCATAGGAGACATGCGCCGCCGCGTTGTTGCCGTCCATGGACTTGAACTTTCTTGCCATAGAATATACATCCTCCTGTATTATTGATACTGCTTTGAATAGCCCCACGGGGAGCGCGGGCAAAGCCGGTAACCATACAGATTTACTATACCACGATTTTGTTTTAATGTAAATGTTCCTTTTCGCTTTTTTCCTGGTTTTTTTAAGGTTTCCTCCCCTGCATCCGGGAAAAAATCTTTTTTGCCGGAAAAATCTTTCCTCCCGGCCCATCTTGTGGTAGAATCAGTGGGAATCCAGCGCCATTCTTGGCCCCGGCGGGCCGCTGCCGCCGGCCGGGGACTTTTTGTGCAGGGGAGGGCTTGCGCCATGGTCGTCACCATCCGCTCTCTGGGGCTCACCGGCGTCTCCGGCTACGGCGTGGCCGTGGAGTGCGCCCTCACCGGGGGGCTCCCGGCCTTCGACGTGGTGGGCCTGCCCGACGCGGCGGTGAAGGAGGCCCGGGAGCGGGTGCGCTCGGCGGTGAAGGCCGCGGGGCTCAAGTTCCCGGTCAGCCGCGTCACGGTGAACCTGGCCCCGGCGGCGCTGAAAAAAGAGGGCACGGTCTACGACCTGCCCATCCTCCTGGGGCTCCTGGCCGCCCAGGGGGACATCGAGGCCCCGGGGGAGGGGGCCGCCTTCCTGGGGGAGCTGAGCCTTACCGGGGCCCTGCGGCCGGTGAAGGGGGTGCTGCCCATGGCCATGGCCGCGGCGCGGCTGGGCGTCCGGGAGCTGTATGTCCCGGCGGAGAACGCGCCGGAGGCCACCCTGGCCCGGGGCCTCACGGTCTATGCCGTGCCGGACCTCCCGGCCCTGCTGCGCCACCTGCGCCGGGAGGCGCTTCTCCCGCCCGCCGCGCCCTTCGTCCCCGCCCCCTCGGGGGAGCCGGGGCCGGACTTTGCCGACGTCATGGGCCAGGAGAACGTGAAGCGGGCCCTGGAGATCGCCGCTGCCGGGGGGCACAACATCCTCCTCATCGGCAGCCCCGGCGCGGGGAAGAGCATGCTGGCAAAGCGCCTGCCCTCCATCCTCCCGGATATGACCGAGGGGGAGGCCCTGGAGGCCACGGAGATCTGGTCCGTGGCGGGGCTTACGGACCCCGGCCATCCGCTGCTGGAGCGCCGGCCCTTCCGCAGCCCCCACCACACCCTCTCCGCCGCGGCCATGGTGGGGGGCGGGGCCAGCCCCCGGCCCGGGGAAATTTCATTGGCCCACCACGGGGTGCTGTTTCTGGACGAGCTGCCGGAGTTCCAGCGGGACGTGCTGGAGGCCCTCCGCCAGCCCATGGAGGACGGGGAGGTCACCATCACCCGGGCCGCCGGGTCCGTGAAGCTCCCCAGCCGCTTCATGCTGGTGTGCGCCATGAACCCCTGCCGCTGCGGGTGGTACGGCCACCCGTCGGGCCGCTGCCGGTGCACGCCCCAGCAGGTGGAGCGGTATGTCCAGAAGATCTCCGGCCCCCTGCTGGACCGGATCGACCTCCACGTGGAGGTGCCCTCGGTGGAATTCGACGCCATGCGCCGCCGGGAGCGGCCGGAGTCCTCCGCCGCGGTGAAGCAGCGGGTGGACGCGGCCCGGCGGCGCCAGCAGGCGCGGTTCGGCGCCCAGGCGGTATGCAACGCCCAGATGACCCCGGACATGGTGGGGCGGTACTGCGCCCTGGACAGCGCCGGGGAGCGGCTGCTCCGCGCCGCCTTTGACCGCTACGGCCTCACCGCACGCAGCCATGACCGGGTCCTGCGGGTGGCCCGGACCATCGCGGACTTGGCGGGGGCGGAGGACATTGCCGCCGAGCATGTGGCGGAAGCGGTGCAGTACCGGAATACGGACATTCTCAAAGGATAAAATTTTTCCCGCAGGGAGATTTCGCACTCCATTTTCTTTTCATCTTGCCGAAGGGCGGGGACGTTTCGCGCCCCCGGGCGCGAGGCCCTTTTGGCGCGGCCCAAAAGGGCCGAAAAGGCCGCTTAGGGGTTCCACCCCTAAGTACCCCAGTTTTGGGATCAGGGTCGTGGAGGGGTTTATTTTGCAGACGGTATCGGTAGAACGAGTACCTACCTACCCCGGCACTCTCCAGTAGTCCGCCTGTCGGCCGGTTGTGTAGTGGCCGCCAGGACAAGATAGCAGTTGCTTCTCTTTTTCTCTTGCTGTTCATGGCTAGGTGGAGATTTGCAGGAAAGGCTTGGCGTTCCCGCAAGCCGCCGCACCAGGCGCGGTATCGGGGGAGAAGCAGCCTGGATGCCTGCCCAGGCAGGGCCTAGCGAAGCGGAAGGCCCGGAAGGGGGCGCAGAGGCAAGACGATATCCTCGCGCCGGAAGGAGAAGGGGGCACTGCATTGTACATCAACGGGGTCCTTAGGGGCCGCAGCCCCTAAGCCAGTTTTTGCCTACTTTTGCCTGGCGGCAAAAGTAGGTCGTGCCCGGGGGCACGAAACCTCCCCACCCCCGGAGGGCGGAAACCCTCCCTCCCCGGCAAGGCTGCCGAAATAAGCATACACCCACGGGCCGCGCCTCAGTCCAGAATCTTCTCCTGCCGTCCGCCCAGGGCGATCTCCAGCCCCAGCCGGAGCTCCAGGGAGAAGGCCTCCGTGCCCCAGGCCAGCCGGATCCCTGCGGCGGCGTCCTCCCGCTGGACCGCCGACCCCTCTCCCCGCACCAGCAGCGCCTCCTGCTCCACCGCCAGACGCAGGCCGTAGCCGTCGGGGAAGTCCCACATGTGGCAGAGGACCGGCTCGCAGTATCGGTCGTAGAGCCAGGCATGGATATCATGCATGGTAACCCCTCCAAATATTTAACAAAAATATATTTCTATTTGCAATATACACCAATTTATGTTATATGTCAATAGGGAGGTCATCGTTTGCCGGACGAAATGAAAACCTTTGGTCAGCGTCTGCGCCAGCTGCGGGAGGAACGCCGCCTTTTGCAGAAGGATATGGCAGCCGTGCTGGACTGCACCACGAACAACTATCAGAAAATGGAGTACGGCGATGTGAACGTGCCGGGGAAAAACCTGCTGTTCCTGGCGGACTACTTCGACGTGTCCCTGGACTACCTCACCGGCCGCAGCGACGTGCGCGCCTACCAGAAGCGCGCGGCGGTGGATGTGCCGGAGATCCTGGCCCATGTGGACCACACCCTGCTGAGCCAGGGGGCCACCTGGGAGGAGATCCGCGCCCTCTGCGACGACGGCGTGGGCTACGGCTGCGCCAGCGTGTGCATCCCGCCCTCCTATGTGAGGGCCGCCCGGGACTATCTGGGGGACAAGCTCCCGGTGTGCACGGTCATCGGTTTCCCCAACGGCTACGCCACCACCGCCGCCAAGTGCTTCGAGGCCGCCGAGGCCGCGGAGAACGGCGCCGCCGAGATCGACATGGTCATCAACATCGGCTGGGCCAAGGACAGCCGGTGGGAGGACCTGCTGGGGGAGATCCGGGCGGTGCGGGAGGCCGTGCCCGACCGGATCTTGAAGGTGATCATCGAGACCTGCCTCCTCACGGAGGCGGAGAAGATCCGGCTGTGCGAGATCGTCTCGGCGTCCGGTGCGGACTTCATCAAGACCTCCACCGGCTTTGCCGGAGGCGGGGCCACCCGGGCGGACGTGGCCCTCTTTGCCGCCCATGTGGCGCCGGGGGTGAAGATCAAGGCCGCCGGGGGCATCGCCAGCCTCCAGGATGCGGCGGACTTTTTGGCCCTGGGGGCCAGCCGTCTGGGCACGTCCCGGATCGTGAAACTTGTAAAGGAGATGGAACACCATGGAAACTAAGGAGACACTGTACGAGCTGCAGGACTGCCCTGCCTGCCGGGAGGGGGCCGGGCTTATGGAGCACGAGGGCGGCTGGTGCTGCTATGTGACGTGCATGGACTGCGGGGCCCACACGGCCCACTTCGCCTATAACAACGAGGAAGAGCGTCTGGAGGCGGAGAAGAAGGCCGCCTACACCTGGAACATTGGGAAGGTCATCCGGATGGACCCGGGCGAATAAGGGGAAGCGTCAGAAGGGAGGTCCCAAAGGGGGCCTCCTGTTTTTTTGCCCCCTGTTGGGGGGCGGGGGAGGGTTTCGCCCTCACATTCTCTTTCTGATGGTGCCTACCAAGGAGATTTCGCGCTCCGGCGCGAGGCCCTTTTGGCGCGGCCCAAAAGGGCCGAAAAGGCCGCTTAGGGGCTGCGGCCCCTAAGGACCCCATTGATGTACAATATCGTGCTTACCTCTCCTTCCGGCGCGTGGACATCGTCTTGCCTCTGCGCCCCTTCCCGGGCCTTCCGCTTCGCTAGGCCCTGCCTGGGCGGGCATCCAGGCTGTTTCTCCCTCGACACCGCGCCTGGTGCGGCGGGTAACGGGAGCTGGGTCCTTTCTCCCAAGTCTCCGCCGGGCCATAAGCAGCAAGAGGAAAAGAGAAGCAACTATTCTCTTGTCTTAGCGGCCACTACACAACAGGCCGGCAGGCGGACTACTGGAGAGTGCCGGGGTAGGTAGGTAATCGTTCTACCGACACTGTCTGCAAAATAAACCCCTCCACGACCCTGTTCCCAAAACTTGGGGTCCTTAGGGGCAACGCCCCTAAGTGCCCTTTTGCCTACTTTTCCGGCATGGGAAAAGTAGGCCCCCGGAGGGTGGGCACCCTCCCTCCGGCTAGGCTGCCGGCAAAACAGCAACCCCCGGAGGGACTCCCTCCGGGGGCGTTCGCTTTGGACGAAGCCGTCCGATTCAGTTGGCCTTGGTCTCGCAGTAGAGGCAGCGGTACTCGTGCCGCTCCCGGTCCGTGAGGCGGAACACATGGGGCAGCTCCTGCTCCACGGAGGTGATGCACCGGGGGTTCTTGCAGCGGATGACGTTGGTGATGGTCTCGGGGAGCTTCAGCTGCCGCTTCTCCACCCGGACGCCGTCCTTGATGATGTTCACGGTGATGTTGGGGTCCACATAGCCGATGACGTCCCAGTCCAGCTCCATGATCTGGTCGATCTTGATGATGTCCTTGCGGCCGTGCTTGGCACTGACCACGTTCTTCAGGATGGCCACTGTGCAGTCCAGCTTCCCCAGCCCTAAGATGCGGTAGAGCTCCATGGCCTTGCCGGCAGTGATGTGGTCGATGACGATGCCGTTTTTAATTGCGTCGATTACCATTTATTCCACCTCCAAAAGCTTCATGATGAGGGCCATGCGGATGTAGCGGCCGCAGTCCACCTGCTTGAAGTAGCAGGCCCTGGGGTCCTTGTCCACCGCCACGCTGATCTCGTTGACACGGGGCAGGGGGTGGAGGATGCACAGGTCCTTTTTGGCGTGCTCCAGCTTCTCCGGGGTCAGGATGTAGCTGTCCTTCAGGCGCAGGTAGTCCTCCTCGTTGAAGAAGCGCTCCCGCTGGACCCGGGTCATGTACAGGATGTCCAGCTCCGGCATGACCGCCTCCAGGTCCGTGGTCTGAAGATAGGGGATGGCGTTCTTCTCCAGCACGTCCTTCTTCACATAGCTGGGGAGCTTCAGCTCCTCCGGGGACACCAGCACGATCTTGATGCCCGTGTAGCGGCTGAGGGCGGAGATCAGGGAGTGGACCGTGCGGCCGAACTTCAGGTCCCCGCAGAAGCCCACGGTGAGGTCATGCAGCCGCCCCTTCTCCCGGTGGATGGTCAGCAGGTCCGTGAGGGTCTGGGTGGGGTGGTTGTGGCCGCCGTCGCCGGCGTTGATCACCGGCACCGTGGCGTGCATGGAGGCCACCAGGGGGGCGCCCTCCTTGGGGTGGCGCATGGCGATGATGTCGCTGTAGCAGCTGACGGTGCGGGCGGTGTCCGCCACGCTCTCTCCCTTGGCGGCGGAGGAGCTGGCGGCCTCGGAGAAGCCCAGCACCTGGCCCCCCAGGCGCAGCATGGCGGACTCGAAGCTGAGCCGGGTCCGGGTGGAGGGCTCGAAAAACAGGGTGGCCAGGATCTTCCCGTCGCACTTGTGGGCGTACTGGGCGGGGTTGGCGATGATGTCGTCGGCTTTGGCGATGAGCTCGTCAATCTCCGCCGTGGACAGCTCCAGAATATCAATCAGATGTCTCATTTCGTTGTACCTCCAATCCAGCTCTCGTCCGAGGGGTTGTTGCGGAAGGCGATGAGCCGGGCAATGTCCTCGTCCTTGATATAGTGCTCCCGGGCCGCCACGGCGGCGATGGTGTCAAAGTCCGTGAGGCTCACGTTCTTCACGTTCGCCGCCGCCAGGCGCTCCAGGCCCTTCTGCATGCCGTAGGTGAAGATGCTGACGATGCCCAGGACCTCTGCCCCGGCCTGGCGCAGCACGTTCACCACCTCGATGACGCTGCCGCCGGTGGAGATCAGGTCCTCCACCACCACAACCTTCTGCCCCTTCTCCAGCTTTCCCTCGATCTGGTTCTGGCGGCCGTGGTCCTTGCTGCCGGACCGGACGTAGCCCATGGGCAGCCCCAGGATGTGCCCGGCGATGGCCGCGTGGGCGATGCCGGCGGTGGAGGTGCCCATGAGGACCTCACAGTCCGGATAGACCTCCTTCACCGTGTCGGCGATGGCCTGCTCCACCATGTTCCGCACCGCCGGGGCGGTGAGGATCAGGCGGTTGTCGGTGTACACCGGGCTCTTGATGCCGCTGGCCCAGGTGAAGGGCTCCTCGGGACGGAAAAATACCGCCTGGATGCTCAGCAGCCCCTTGGCAACCTGTTCTTTTCTCTCGTTCATTGCTCCTGTCACTCCTTTGTATTGATTTCCGTTCCCGTCAGCAGCAGCTGCCGCAGCGCCGGCACGTCCTCCGCCAGGGCGTCGGCCCCGGCCTCCTCCAGCTCCTGCCGGCCCCCGTAGCCGTAGAGCACGCCGATGGCGCCGATGCCGTTTTCATGGGCGCCCCGGACGTCGTAAAGCCGGTCTCCCACCATGACGGCCCGCCCCGCGCTCCGCTCCAGGCAGCGGCGGATGGCCTCGCTCTTCTGGTCCCTGGCCTCGTTGAGGCTGGCGCCGGCCACATAGCGCAGGTGCTCCATGAGCCCGAAGTGCTCCAGCACCCGCACCGCCATCACCTCCGGCTTGGCGGAGGCCACCATGAGCACCTTGCCCGCCGCCTCCAGCTCCGCCAGAAGCGCCCCGATCCCGGGGTAGGGGGCGTTCTCCCAGATGCCCGTTTCCGTGTAGTAGGCCCGGTAGGTCCGCACCGCCTCCTTTGCCCGGTCCTCCTCCAGGCCGAAGAACTCCTGGAAGGACCACTGGAGGGGCGGGCCGATGAAGCGGCGGTAGAAGCTCCGCTCGTGGCGGGGCAGGCCCATCTGCTCCACCGTGTACTCCACCCCGTTGATGATGCCGGGGCCGGAGTCGGTGAGGGTGCCGTCCAGATCAAATAGAATCGTATCCCAGGCCATGGTTTACCCCACAAACTCCGCCACGCACCGGCGGTAGGCGGCCACCGGGTCCGCGGCCTGGGTGATGGGCCGGCCCACCACGATGTAGTCCGAGCCGATCTCCTTTGCCCGCTCCGGGGTGGTGACCCGGACCTGGTCCCCCACCTCGCCGTCGGCAAAGCGGACGCCGGGGGTCACGGTGAGGAAGTTTTTCCCGCACGTCTCGTGGACCTTCCCCGCCTCCAGGGGGGAGCAGACCACCCCGTCCAGGTGCGCCTCGGCGGCGCACTGGGCGTAGTGCATCACCACCTGATCCAGGGGCTCATGGATCAGGAGATCCGCCTCCATCCGCTCCTGGCTGGTGGAGGTGAGCTGGGTCACGGCGATGAGCAGGGGCCGGGTGCCGTCGGGCCGGGTGAGGCCCTCGATGGCGGCCTCCATCATGGCCTTGGTCCCGGCGGCGTGGAGGTTGGTCATGTCCACATCCAGGCCGCTGAGCACCGCCATGGCCTTTTTCACGGTGTTGGGGATGTCGTGGAGCTTCAGGTCCAGGAAGATCTTGTGGCCCCGGGCCTTGATCTGCCGGACGATGTCCGGCCCCTCGGCGTAGTAGAGCTCCATGCCGATCTTCACGAAGGGCTTCTCCTGGGTGAACTGGTCGAGAAAGGAGAACACCCTCTCCTTGCTGTCAAAATCCAGGGCAATGATCACGTCTTTTCCCATCTTGCGCTCTCCTTCCGTATGTTCAGTGGGCTTTCCCAATGATATCCGACAGATTTGCGATGCCGTACTTCTCCATGGTTGCCGGCAGGGCGGCGACGATGTCCCGGCAGGCATAGGGGTTTACCAGGTTGGCCGCCCCCACCTCCACGGCGGTGGCCCCGGCCAGCATCATTTCGATGACGTCCTCGGCGCTCCGGACGCCGCCCATGCCGATGACGGGGATGTCCACCGCCTCGTAGACCTGGTAGACCATCCGGAGGGCCACCGGGAAGATGGCCGGGCCGGAGAAGCCCCCCATGGTGTTGGCGATCACCGGGCGCTTGGTTTTCAGGTCGATGCGCATGCCCAGCAGGGTGTTGATGAGGCTGATGCCGTCGGCCCCGGCCGCCTCGCAGGCTTTGGCGATGGCGGCGATGTCCGTGACGTTGGGGCTGAGTTTCATATAGACTGGCTTCGATGTGACTTCCTTCACCGCCGCCGTCACTTCCGCGGCGGCCTGGGGGCTGACACCGAAGGCCATGCCGCCGTTGTGGACGTTGGGGCAGGAGATGTTCACCTCCAGCCAGCCCACCTGCTCCTCCTTGTCCAGCAGGGCGCAGGTGTGGGCGTAGTCCTCGATGGAGAAGCCGCTGACGTTGGCCATGACCTTCTTGTGGAAGCATTTCTTTAATTTGGGCAGCTCCTCCCGGATCACCGCCTCCACCCCCGGGTTCTGGAGGCCCACGGCGTTGATGAGGCCCTGGGTGCACTCGGCGATGCGGGGGGTGGGGTTCCCGAACCGGGCCTCCCGGGTGGTGCCCTTGAAGGAGAAGGTGCCCAGGCAGTTGATGTCGTAGAGCTCCGCGAATTCATACCCGTACCCGAAGGTGCCGGAGGCGGGGATCACGGGGTTGTCCAGCCCGATGCCCGACAGGGTGACTTTGGTATCTACCATACGATCTCCTCCCTCCGCAGCACCGGCCCGTCCTTGCAGATGCGCTTGCTGCCGTATTTCGTCTCGCAGGAGCAGCCCATGCAGGCCCCGAAGCCGCAGCCCATGCGCTCCTCAAAGGAGAACTGGCCGTCGGCGCAGGCGCCGTATACCGCCTTCAGCATGGGCTCCGGGCCGCAGGCGCAGACATAGGCGTCCGCGGGCCCCATGGCGGCGGTGACGAAGCCCTTGGTGCCGTAACTCCCGTCGGCGGTGGTGACGGTGACCTCCGCCCCCAGGGCGCGGAACTGCTCCTCGTAGAAAATCTCGCTTTTGGTGTTGAACCCCAGGATGGCGTGGACGCGCTTCCCGGCGGCAATCAAAGCCCTGGTGAGACCGTACAGGGGGGGCACCCCCACGCCGCCGCCCACCACGGTCACGTGGTCCGGGCAGGCGGCCACATCGTACCCGTTCCCCAGGCCCGAGAGGGTGTCCAGCACCGCCCCGGGTGCAAGGCGGGTCATGGCCTCGGTGCCCCTGCCCACCACCTTATAGAGGATGGTGAGCCCGGTTTCGTCCCAGCGGCACACGCTGATGGGACGCCGGAGGTAGAGCCCCTCCAGCTTGATATTGATAAACTGGCCCGGGGCGGTGATGGCCGAGGTGTCCCCGGTGAGGGCCATCTCCCACACGTCCGCCGTCAGGGGGCGGTTGGCGGCGACGGTATAAAAGACCTGTTTCATGTCTCGTCCTCCTGCCACGCGATCTCCCCGCCGATGAAGGTCATTTTGCACGCCCCCTGGACCTCCCAGCCCTGGAAGGGGGTGGCCCGGCCCAGGGAGAGGAACTGCTCCGGGTCCACGGTCCACTTCTTCTCCAGATCAAAGACCGTGAGGTCCGCCGGCTGCCCCACGGCGATGGGGGTCCCCACGCCGAAGCGCCGGGCCGGGGCGGTGTGCATCAGGTCCAGGAGCTTCTCCAGGGAGAGGATACCCCCCTTCACCAGTCCGGTATACAGCACCGCGAAGGCGCACTCCAGGCCCACCACCCCCATGAGGCTCTTCTCCAGGCCCCGGGACTTCTCCTGGGCGCTGTGGGGGGCGTGGTCGGTGATGATCATGTCGATGGTGCCGTCCAGGATGCCCTCCACCAGGGCCTCCCGGTCCGCCTCGGACCGGATGGGGGGATTCATCTTGAACCGCCCGTCCTCCTGGAGGTCCATGTCGTTCATCAGCAGGTAGTGTGGCCCGGTCTCGCAGGTGACGTCCACCCCCTCCGCCTTGGCCCGGCGGATGAGGTCCACGCTCTCCCTGGCGGACACGTGGCACACGTGGTACCTGCACCCGGTCTTTTTCACCAGCTCCAGGTCCCGGGCGATCTGGCCCCACTCGCTCTCCGAGCAGATGCCCCGGTGGCCGTGGAGGCGGGCGTATTCCCCGTCATGGATGTAGCCCCCACGGAGGAGGGTGTTGTCCTCACAGTGGGCCACGATGGGCTTCCCCAGGTCCCGGGCCAGGCACATGGCCCGCTCCATCATCTTACTGTCCTGCACGCCCTTCCCGTCGTCGGAAAAGCCCAGCACGTCCGGGGCCATGGCGGCGAGGTCCGCCAGCTCCTCCCCCTGTTCCCCCACGGTGATGGCCCCGTAGGGGTGGACGTGGACTTTGGCGTCCCTTGCGATGGCCTCCAGCTCCGCCTGGAGGTGGGCCCGGCTGTCGGGCACCGGGTTCAGGTTGGGCATGGCTCCCAGGTGGGCGTATCCCCCGCGGGCGGCGGCCAGGGTGGCGGCGGCGATGGTCTCCTTATAAGAAAATCCCGGCTCCCGCAGATGTACATGCACATCTACGAGACCGGGAAAAATAAAGGCGCCGCCAAGATCAATGGAAACACTGCCGCCGGAGGAAATAGGACCCCCTACAGCGGCGATTCGGCCGTCACGGAGAAGGATATCCACGTTTTGGAACCGGCCCTGGGTGAAAACCTGTCCATGTTTCAGCAGATACTCCACGTTGCCGCTCCTTTCTCTCATCCGTTCCGTTTTAGTTCTGCAATATTATACAGGCCGCCGCTGTGCCTGTCAATGGAAACAGGCGCAAAAGATTCACCGCCGTTTTTGTGGTTTTTTTCCACAAGTTCACCAAGGACGCGCCAGCCGCGTTTTGGCACGGCGGCCATAAAATTTCTCTTTGCCTGGAGCGGCCTTTGGGGTATAATGAGGGAGAAAATCGAACGATCCGACACAGGGAGGGACCTATGCAGGAACTCATTTTATTAAAGCTGGGGGAAGTGGTGCTCAAGGGGCTCAACCGCCACACCTTTGAGGACAAGCTCCTGGCCAACATCCGAAGGAGACTGAAAAACTACGGCGCCTTTCAGGTGACCTCCAAGCAGTCCACGGTCTACGTGGAGCCGGCAGGGGAGGGGTGCGACATCGACGGCGCCTTTGACGCCTGCCAGAAGATCTTCGGGGCGGTGGCGGTGGTGCGGGCCCAGCCCTGCGAGAAGGACAGGGACGCCATCCTGGACTGCGCCAAAACCTACCTCCGGGAGGATCTGCTCTCGGCCAGGAGCTTCAAGGTGGAGAGCAAGCGGGCGGACAAGACCTTCCCCATGAGCAGCATCCAGCTCTCCCAGTATGTGGGGGGCGAGCTCCACGACGCCTACCCCCATTTGACGGTGGACGTCCACCACCCGGAGCTGACGGTGGTGGTGGAGGTCCGGGAGAAGGCGGCCTATGTCCACGGCCACGCCGTGCCCGGCGCCGGCGGCCTCCCCATCGGCATGGGGGGCACGGCGGTGAGCCTCCTCTCCGGGGGCATCGACAGCCCGGTGGCCAGCTGGATGGTGGCCAAGCGGGGGGTGCAGCTGGAGATGGTCCACTTCTACAGCCCGCCCTACACCTCCCCCCAGGCCCTGGACAAGGTGCTGGACCTGGCGCGGCTCCTGGTGCCCTGGTGCGGGCGGCTGGTGGTCCACACCGTGCCCTTTACCGAGATCCAGGAGACCATCCGGAGGGACTGCCCGGAGGAGTACTTCACCCTTATCATGCGCCGCTTCATGATGCGCTGCGCCCAGCGCGTGGCAAAGCGGGTGGGGGCCAAGGCCCTCATCACCGGGGAGTGTCTGGGCCAGGTGGCCAGCCAGACCATGGAGGCCATGGCCTCCACCGAGGACGCTACGGACCTGCCCGTGTTCCGGCCGGTCATCGCCATGGACAAGGAGGAGATCATCCGCATCGCCCGGCGCATCGGCACCTTTGAGACCTCCATCCAGCCCTTTGAGGACTGCTGCACCGTCTTTACCCCCCGGGAGGACGTGCGGGAGCTGGAGAATGTGCTGGACGTGGAGGGCCTGGTGGACCGGGCCATGGAGGCCACCCGGTACGAGGTGATCCGGTACTGAGGCTTCTGCTCCCGCCGGAAGGGGAGGGGGGCCACCCGACCGGGCGGGGGAGGTTTCGCGCCCCGGGCACGGGGTATTTCTTGCACACCCCTGCCGAGGGAGATTTCGCGCCCCCCGGGCGCGAGGGACGGATTCCACCCCCCATTTTCTTTTCGTCTTGCCGAAAAGAAAACGGGCCGTGGACGGTCCAAAAGAAAAGGGCGCCTTTCCTGACGAACAGGGGCGGTCTTGTCCACTTAACCAGGCGAAATCTGCTTTCGCTGTAACTTGAAAGGCCCCTGCCATTTGGCCCCGCGCCTTCCGTTTCACTAGGCGCTACCTCGGCGGCTGGCGGGAGCACCAGGCCCTTCCCGCAAGTCTTTGCCAAGCCATAAACAGCAAGAGAAAAAGAGAAGCAACTGCTCTCCTGTCCTAGCGGCCACTACACAACAGGCCGGCAGGCGGACTTGGGCAAGTGCCAGGGTGCGTAGGTAATCCTACTACCGACATAATTTCTAATATAAACCTCTCCACGACCCTGTTCCAAAAATTTTGGGTCCTTAGGGGTGGAACCCCTAAGCTGATTTTTGCCTACTTTTGTTCAGCGACAAAAGTAGGCCCCCGGAGGGTGGGCACCCTCTCCCTCCGGCAAGGCTGCCGGGCCGGGGCATAGGCCGCGGCAAAAGGTGGTCGTGCCCGGGGGCACGAAACCTCCCCAGCATCCTAATGACTGTACTATTGTATTTTTATTGTATCTGAAAGAAGAAAGAAGGCATCGCCATGCACTACATCGCAGAACTCATCGCCGTCGGGACGGAGCTGCTCCTGGGCAACATCGTCAACACCGACGCGCAGATGCTCTCCGAGGGCCTCAGCGCCCTGGGCATCGACGTCTACTACCACACCGTGGTGGGGGACAACCCCCAGCGCCTGAAGGAGGCCCTGGAGATCGCCCGGAAGCGGGCCAACATCATCATCACCACCGGCGGCCTTGGCCCCACCTACGACGACCTCACCAAGCAGACCATCTGCGCGGAGTTCGGCCGGGAGCTGGAGCTCCACGAGGACATCTGGCAGGGCATCCAGGACTACTTTGCCAAGCGTATGAAAACCGGCGCCATTACCGAGAACAACAAGCAGCAGGCCATGCTCCCCGTGGGGTGCACGGTGTTCGACAACCCCGTGGGCACCGCCCCGGGCTGTGGCTTTGAGGAGGGCGGCGTCCACGTCCTCATGCTCCCCGGCCCCCCCTATGAGTGCCGGTACATGTTCGAGCACAAGGCGGTGCCCTATCTCCAGGACCTGACCCACGAGAAGATCTTCTCCCATGAGATCCGCATTTTCGGCATGGGCGAGAGCCAGGTGGAGGACCTGCTCCACGACGTGATGGTGGAGAGCACCAACCCCACCCTGGCCCCCTACGCCAAAACCGGCGAGTGCATGCTCCGGGCCACCGCCAAGGCCCACACCCGTGAGGAGGCCGAAGCCATGCTGGCGCCCATGATCGAGAAGGTCAAGGGGATCCTGGGCAATGTGATCTACGGGGTGGATGTGGGCAGCCTGGAGGAGGCGGTGTTCCTGCTGCTCCGGGAGCAGGGCAAAACCCTCTCCGCCGCAGAGAGCTGCACCGGCGGCCTCATCGCCAAGCGCATCACCGACCTGCCCGGGTCCAGCGCCGTGTTCAAGGGGGGCGTGGTATCCTACACCAACGAGGTGAAGGAGAACGTGCTGGGGGTGCCCCACGCGCTGCTGGAGGAGTACGGCGCCGTGTCCGAGCCGGTGGCAAAGGCCATGGCCGAGGGGTGCCGCCGCCTGTGCGGCAGCGATATCGCCGTATCCGTCACCGGCGTGGCCGGCCCGGACAGCGACGACCGGGGCAACCCGGTGGGCCTGGCCTTTATTGGCCTTGCCACCGCCGATGGCACCATCTGTAAGCAGGTGGACCTGACCCGGGGCCGCAGCCGCGGGATGCGCCGCCACATCGCCGGCCATCACGCCTTTGATATGGTTCGCCACGCGCTGCTGGGCATGGAGATCTGAGGGCCCGGCGCCGCAATCAGAAGAGACCCGCTCCTGGGGATCCCCAGGGGCGGGTCTTTTTTCGGATGGTTCGTGATTCATGGGGTACAGGAGCTTCCGAATGCTCTCCTTCTGGCCGGCGGAGGGCGGTTTTTCGGCAGTGCCTGCCGGGCAGGAGAGTCTCCACCCGACCGGGGCCGGGGAGGTTTCGCGCCTCCAGGCGCGGGGAGTTTCTGGTACACCCCTGCCAGAGGAGATTTCGCGCTCCGGCGCGAGGGACGGCTCCACCCCCCATTTTCTTTTCGTCTTGCCGAAGGGCGGAGAGGTTTCGTGCCCCCGGGCACGACCTACTTTTGCCGCCAGGCAAAAGTAGGCCCCCGGAGGGTGGGCACCCTCCCCCTGCCCCGGCAGTTTCAAAACTGTTTAAACATTTTTTAAGAATTGTTTAAGGTCATTGACTTCCCAAAATCCCCCTGCTATCATAACTGTACTAATACAGTTAGAACAGTTGGGACAGTCTGGAGGTGGTCCTATGTCCCTCACCGTGACCCTGCTGGCCATCACGGCGGCGCTGCTGGCCATCGCCGCGGGGCTGACAGCTGTGATCTTGCGCAAATAACAAGGAGGAAAGGAGAGAGCGGTCTTGCTGACACTGAACTATCGGGATTCCCGGCCCATCTACGAGCAGATCAAGGACGGCCTTCGGAAGCTCATCGTCACCGGGGCCCTGCGGCCCGACGAAAAGCTCCCCTCGGTGCGCGCCATGGCCACGGACCTGGCCATCAACCCCAACACCATCCACCGGGCCTACGGGGAGCTGGAGAGCGAGGGGTATATCTACTCCGTCCCCGGCAAGGGCAGCTTCGCCGCGCCGGTCCAGGCGCCCCTGGAGATCCGGCGGATGGAACTGTTTCAGAAAATCCGGGAACTGATTGTGGAACTGCGCTACCTGGGCGTCTCCGACGAGGAGATGATTGCCCTGGTGAAGGAGGGAGAGGCAAAATGATTGAAATCAAGAACGTGGTGAAGTCCTTCGACGGCTTCCACGCCCTGGACGGCACCAACATCACCGTCCCCGACGGGTCCATCTACGGGCTGGTGGGCCCCAACGGCGCCGGGAAGTCCACGGTGATCCGCCACATCACCGGCATCTACCGCGAGACCAGCGGCGAGGTGCTGGTGGACGGGGAACCCATCTATGAAAATCCCGCCAAGAAGGCCCTGGTGGCCTCCATCCCCGACGACTGGTTCTACTTCTCCTCCGCCACCATCCGGGACATGATGAAGTTCTACCGGGGGTTCTACCCCGCCTTTGACATGGACCGCTATGAGAAGTTCAAGGAGGTCTTTACCATCCCGGAGAAGTCGGCCATCCGCCGCCTCAGCAAGGGCATGCAGAAACAGGCCGCCTTCTGGCTGGCCATGTGCTGCCGGCCCAAGTACCTGATTCTCGACGAGCCGGTGGACGGCCTGGATCCGGTGATGCGCCGGCAGGTGTGGAGCCTCATGATGGCGGACGTGGAGGAGTACGG
The DNA here is from genome assembly GCA_904419145.1 of uncultured Oscillospiraceae bacterium. Classification (GTDB taxonomy): domain Bacteria; phylum Bacillota; class Clostridia; order Oscillospirales; family Oscillospiraceae; genus CAJFPI01. The sequence goes on from CAJFQQ010000049.1 coordinate 15,971, forward strand.
TACCACGGTGCTGGTGTCCTCCCACAACCTGCGGGAACTGGAGGACGTGTGCGACCACGTGGGCATCATGAGCAAGGGGAAGGTGCTCCTGGAGCGGAGCCTCAGCGACCTCCAGGAGAACATCGTGAAGATGCAGGTGGTCTGGAACAGCGAGGACACCCCCGCCCTGCCCGAGGGGCTCCAGGTCCTCCACACCAGCCATGTGGGCCGGGTCTACACCTACATCATTCGGGGCCGTGCCGAGGACATCAAGGGCCGCATGGCCCTGCTGAGCCCCCTGATGATGGAGGCCCTGCCCCTGAGTTTGGAAGAAATCTTTATCTACGAGTTAGGAGGCGAGCAGTATGCAGTCAAAGAAATCATCCTCTAAGGGCGCGCTGCTCAGCGCCACGCTGCTGAAAAAGAACCTCTCCCGGTTTTGGCCCCTGTGGGGCGGGGCGAGCCTGGCGGGGTGCGTGCTGCCCCTGTATTTGCTGCTGAACCTCTTAAGCCCCTACTACTACAGCAACCGCCACGCCACCCCCAGCATGATGGCCCAGTCCCTCTACGGCGTCTTCTGCTATGCCGTGCCCATCATCTCCCTGCTCTACGCCATCCTCTGCGCCATGGTGGTGTGGAGTTACCTCTACAACGCCCGGAGCGTGGGGCTGATGCACTCCCTTCCGGTGGACCGGCGGTGCCTGTTCCTCACCAACACCCTCTCGGGCCTTGCCATGATGCTCCTGCCCTATGTCATCGTGGGGAGTTTCACGGTGCTCATCTGCATCGGCTTCAACATCCTGCCGCCTCTGGCGGTGCTGAAGGTGGCGGTGGGCATCATGGGCCTGAGCATCTTTTACTTTGCCACCGCCACCCTCTGCGCCCACCTCACCAGCCACATCTTTGCCCTGCCGGTGTTCTACTTCATCGGCCACTTCTTTGCCGTGGGGTTCCACGCCCTCATCTCCAACTTCGCCGCCAACTTCATCTTCGGCTATGTGGGGGGCAGCGCCCCGGACTGGGTGCAGTTCTTCTCCCCCACGGTTTTCCTCACCAACGGCGTTCTCAATATGGGCTACATCCCCCCGGAGAGCCTGGACGCCGAGGGGACCTATGTCCTCAACGGCATGTGGGCCGTGGGGGTCTACACCCTCATCGGCATCGCCCTGCTGGCGGCGGCCTTCCTGCTCTACCGCCTGCGCCACAGCGAGAGCGCCGGGGAGGTGGTGGCCTACCGTGCGCTGAAGCCCATCTTCCGCTACGGCGTGGCCCTGGCCAGCGCCCTGACCCTGGGCCAGCTGCTCTATGAAATCCTCTGGCGGATGCCCTTCCAGACCGGGGCCTATGCCCAGATGCTCCCCATGGGGGTGTGCATGGTCAT
>CAJFQQ010000050.1 GCA_904419145.1 uncultured Oscillospiraceae bacterium
CGAGAACCCGGCGGACGCGGGGAAGATCGGCGACCAGGTGCTCCTCAACAAGCGCTCCCGGGAGCAGGCGGAGAAGGCCCGGCTCAACATCAAGAAGAAGCTGTCCGGCACCATCGACATCGCCAACCGGGTGCAGAAGTTCGTGGACTGCCGCACCCGGGACGTCTCCCGCCGGGAGATCTACATTGTGGAGGGCGACTCGGCCCTGGGCAGCGTGAAGCTCAGCCGGGACGCAGAGTTCCAGGGCATCATGCCCGTCCGGGGGAAGATCCTCAACTGCCTGAAAGCGGACTACGCCAAGATCTTCAAGAGCGAGATCATCACGGACCTGATGAAGGTCCTGGGCTGCGGGGTGGAGGTCCAGAACAAGCATGTGAAGGATCTGAGCTCCTTTGACCTGGGTAACCTCCGCTGGAGCAAGGTGGTCATCTGCACCGACGCCGACGTGGACGGCTTCCAGATCCGCACCCTGATCCTCACCATGCTCTACCGCCTGTGTCCCACCCTCATCCAGGAGGGGTATGTGTATATCGCCGAGTCCCCGCTCTTTGAGATCAACTGCGGCGACAAGACCTGGTTCGCCTACTCCGAGAAGGAGAAGGCGGAGATCCTCAAAGGTCTGGAGGGCAAGAAGGTGAAGATCGACCGCAGCAAGGGACTGGGCGAGAACGACCCGGACATGATGTGGCTGACCACCATGAACCCGGAGACCCGGCGCCTTATCAAGGTCATGCCCGAGGACGCCGCGCGGACCAGCGAGATGTTCGACCTCCTCCTGGGGGACAACCTCCAGGGCCGCAAGGACCACATCGCCAATGAGGGGTATAAGTTCCTCGATCTGGCGGATATCTCATAAGAAGGACGTTCCGACCACCACTTTTTCGATCGTGCATCTCAGGGGGAATTTCGTCCCCCCGGGGACGAGGTACTTTTGGCACGGCCCAAAAGTACCCAAAAAGCCGCTTAGGGGCTGCGGCCCCTAAGAACCCCATTGATGTACAGCAAAGTACCTACTTCTCATTCCGGCGCGAGAATATTGTCTTGCCTCTGCGCCCCCTTCCGGGCCTTCCGCTTCGCTAGGCCCTGTCTGGGCAGACAGCCAAGCCGCTTCTCCCCTCTCACCGCGCCTGGTGCGGCGACTTGCGGGAACGCCAAGCCTTTCCTTCAAATCTCCACCTAGCTATACACAGCATGAGAATCCGAGAAACTACTACTTTCCTGTCTTAGCGGCCACTACACAACAGGCCGACAGGCGGACTGCTGGAGAGTGCCGAGGTTCGTAGGTAATCCTACTACCGACATCGTTTCTAATGCAAACCTCTCCACGACCCTGTTCCAAAAATCCGGGGTCCTTAGGGGCGAAGCCCCTGAGCCAGCTTTTGCCTACTTTTGCCTGGCGGCAAAAGTAGGTCGTGCCCGGGGGCACGAAACGCTCCGCCCCGGAGGGTGGGCACCCTCCCTCTCGGTAAGGCTGCCGATATTGGCATACAACTATGGCAAAAGCAGGTCGCGCCCGGGGGCACGAAATCTCCCCGCCCCACGGGAAAATCCCCCCGGCAGCAACCGAAAATGGAATCCATCTTGTATAAAGGAGAAACGACTATGGAAACGATCATCCTGCACTGCACCTACACCTGCAAGAGCGGTATGGCCGAGCCCTTTGTGAAAGCGCTGAAGGACAGCGGCGCCCAGGAAAGTGTCCGGGCCGAGGACGGCTGCCTCCAGTACGACTACCACATCTCCTGCGAAGCGCCGGACACGGTGGTGCTGCTGGAGCAGTGGCGGGATGCCGCGGCTCTGGAGCAGCACCAGAAGCAGCCCCATATGGAGACCATCCGGGCCCTGAAGGCCGACTATGTAACCAACATGAAGCTGGAGCGGTTCGAATAAACCCGATGCCGCTCCCATCTCTACGATAAGGAAGCATCACCCATGCCAAAAAAGAAGCTCCCCGAGGAGGGGAAACCAAAAGTCAATAACCCCAACGTCTTAGGCCTCCGGGCGGAGGTACTGGAGCAGCCCATCACCGACACCCTGGAGCGCAACTACATGCCCTACGCCATGAGCGTCATCGTCTCCCGGGCCATCCCGGAGATCGACGGCTTCAAGCCCAGCCACCGCAAGCTCCTCTACACCATGTACAAGATGGGGCTCCTCACCGGGGCGCGGACGAAATCCGCCAACATCGTGGGCCAGACCATGCGCCTCAACCCCCACGGGGACGCCGCCATCTACGACACCATGGTCCGCCTCTCCAAGGGCTACGGAGCCCTGCTCCACCCCTATGTGGACTCCAAGGGCAACTTCGGCAAGGTCTACTCCCGGGACATGGCCTGGGCCGCCCCCCGGTACACCGAGGCGAAGCTCGCCCCCATCTGCGCCGAGTTCTTCCGGGACATCGACCAGGATACGGTGGACTTTGTGGACAACTACGACAGCACCATGAAAGAGCCGGTGCTGCTGCCCACCTCCTTCCCCAATATCCTGGTCAGCGCCAACCAGGGCATCGCCGTGGGCATGGCCAGCCAGCTGTGCGGCTTCAACCTGGGGGAGGTGTGCGAGACCACCATCGCCTATCTCAAAAACCCGGACTGCGACCTCACCGCCATCCTCCTGGCCCCGGACTTCCCCACCGGGGGGGAGGTCATTCTGGACGGCGCCGCCCTCTCGGAGATCTACCGCACCGGCCGGGGCAGCCTGAAGCTGCGGGCGAAGTGGCGGTACGTGAAGGAGCAGAACCTCATCGAGATCTATGAGATCCCCTACACCACCACCAGCGAGGCGATCCTGGACAAGGTGGCGGAGCTCATCAAGGCCGGCAAGGTCAAGGAAGTGGCCGACATGCGGGACGAGACGGACCTGAACGGTCTGAAGCTCACCATTGACCTGAAACGGGGCGCTGACCCGGACAAGCTCATGCAGAAGCTCTTCCGCTCCACCAGCCTCCAGGACAGTATCTCCTGCAACTTCAATATCCTCATCGCCGGGAGCCCAAGGGTCATGGGAGTCCGGGAGATTTTGGAGGAGTGGTGCGCCTGGCGCACCCAGTCCGTCCGCCGGCGGGTCTACTATGTGCTGGGGAAGAAAAAGGACAAGCTCCACCTTTTGAAGGGCCTCAAGCGCATCCTGCTGGACATCGACAAGGCCATCCGCATCATCCGGGAGACCGAGGAGGAGTCCATGGTCATCCCCAACCTGATGATCGGCTTCGGCATCGACCAGGTCCAGGCGGAGTACGTGGCGGAGATCAAGCTGCGCAATATCAACAAGGAGTACATCCTCAAGCGCGTCCAGGAGGAGGAAGCCCTCCGGGATGAGATCGACGACCTGGAGGACACCCTGAACAGCCCCCAGCGGGTGAAAAAGCTCATCATCGGCGAGCTGGAGGATGTGAAAAAGAAGTACGCCGTCCCCCGCCGCACCACCATCGTCTACGGCCACGAGGTGGAGGAGTACCAGGAGGAGGACGACATCCCCGACTATCCGGTCCACGTCTTTCTCTCCCGGGAGGGGTACTTCAAGAAGATCACCCCGGCGTCCCTGCGCATGAGCAGCGAGCAGAAGTACAAGGAGGAGGACGGCCTGCGCCAGTCCTTTGAGGCCAATAACAGCGACGAGATCATGTTCTTCACCGACAAGTGCCAGGTGTACAAGACCCGCCTCAGCGAGTTCGAGGACACCAAGGCCAGCGTGCTGGGGGACTACCTGCCCACCAAGCTGGGCATGGACAGCGAGGAGCGGGTGGTATTCTGCCACCTGCCCGGGGCGGACTACGGCGGATACCTGCTGTTCTTCTTTGAAAACGGCAAGGGCGCCAAGGTGCCGGTGAGCGCCTACCAGACCGCCAGCAACCGGCGCAAGCTCACCGGGGCCTACAGCGACAAGAGCCCCCTGGCGGACGTGATCGCCCTGCGGGAGGACACGGAGCTGGTGGCCTACTCCACGGAGCAGCGGGCCCTGATCTTCAACACCGCCCTCCTCTCCCCCAAGGCCACCCGCTCCACCCAGGGCGTGCAGGTCATGACCCTGAAGCCCAAGTACCATCTCTCGGCGGTCCGCCGCCTGGAGGATACCGGCATCACCAATTTGGGCCGCTACCGCTGCCGCGCCATCCCCGCTGCCGGGGCACTGGTGCGGGAGGAGGACAGCGAGGACAAGCAGATGGCGCTGCTGTAGGGGCGGCGTGCGGGAAAGGAGAAACGACAAACCATGGTGCAGAAATTTCGGGGTGTGCTGCGGATCTTCGTAGTCGTCACCCTGGCCTCCGCGGTATACGCAGTGGCTTTCAACTGGTTTTTCCAGTCCAACGACCTGACTATGGGCGGCTTTACCGGCGTGGCCCAAATTATCCACTACCTGCTGCCGGTGCTCCCCATCGGCGTGCTCACCATTGTGATGAATATTCCCCTGTTCATCATCGGCGTGCGGTGTATGGGGATAAAGCTGCTGCTCTCCTCCCTGTACGCCATGGCGGCCAGCTCCCTGCTGCTGGATCTGGTGGCCTCCCTCTTCACCTTCCAGCCCATGGAGCCCCTGCTGGCCTGCATCTACGGCGGCGCCCTGCTGGGCATCTCCATCGGCCTGATGCTGCTGGTGAACGCCACCACCGGCGGTACGGAGCTGCTGGCGCGGCTGCTGAAGCTCCGCTTCCGCCACCTGTCCATCGGCCGGCTGTGCCTGATCTGCGACGTGATCGTGGTGCTGCTCTACGCCGCCGTTTTCCGCAATGTCCACAACGCCCTCTACAGCATCATTGCGCTGTACATTTCCAGCCTCGCCATTGACATGGTGATCTACGGCTCCCGCACGGCGGAGCTGGCCTATATCATCAGCGGCAGGAGCGCCCAGATCGGCCAGGCCCTGCTGGAGCTGGACATGGGCATCACCCTGCTGCCCGCTACCGGCGGCTTTTCCGGCGACCCAAAACAGGTGATCCTCTGCGCCTTCAAGCGCCGTCAGATCGCCGTCATCAAGGCGCAGGTCCACAGCATCGACCCCAACGCCTTTCTGATCGTCTGTCAGGCCCACGAGGTGCTGGGGGAGGGCTTTGGCAGCTACTCCCAGGAGAGTTTATAAAGTTTGTAACTTTGAGAAGGAGGAAGAACCCATGGCATTTGAGAATCTGAAGAAGAAGCTGGAGGAGAACGGCTACACCGTCTCCGTCTTTGCCACCGGAGAGGAGGCCGCCGCCTACCTCAACCGGGTCATCGACGGAAAGACGGTGGGCTGCGGCGGCTCCATGACGCTGATGGACCTGGGGCTCTACGACAGCCTTGCGACCCACAACACCCTCTATTACCACGGCGGCCTCAGCGACCCCATGCCCGTGATGGAGAAGGCGATGACAACGGATGTGTACCTCCTCTCCGCCAACGCCATTGCCGAGAACACGGGGGAGCTGCTGAACATCGACGGCAACGGCAACCGGGTGGCCTCCGCCCTCTTCGGCCACCCCAAGGTGTACTTCGTGGCCGGCCGGAACAAGGTCTCCCCGGACTTTGACAGCGCCCTGTGGCGCCTGCGCAACGTGGTGGCCCCCAAAAACGCCCAGCGGCTCCACCGCAAGACCCCCTGTGCGGTCAAGGGCGACAAGTGCTATAACTGCAGCAGTCCCGAGCGGATCTGCAATGCGCTGGTGGTACACTATAAGAAGATGCGTTTTGCCGACATGGAAGTGGTGCTGGTGGATCAGGACCTGGGCTATTAAGCCGCCGGACGGAGAAAGGAGGAGCGCCGCCGTGAAACGAATCTTATGCCTGCCCCTGGCGGCGCTCTGCCTGTTTCTGAGCGCCTGTTCGCTGCTGGAGGGGAATTACAGCCAGGTGGAGCCCCATGCCGACCGCTACTGGGAGAGCGCCGCCGACGACATCCTGCGGGCTGAGTCCTACCAGGATCTGGTGAACACCATTTTGCTGCTCATTGAGCAGCAGGAGCCTTCCGGTGTCATCCGGCTCTATCTCACAGATGTAGATTACGGCACTGCCTGGAATATGGTGAAGGACGCCTGTACGGAAGTCCGGGACGAGACTGCCATCGGCTCCTATTCTCTCCGTTCCCTGGATTTCAGCGTGGAGGAGCTGCGGGACAGTTACTATGAGGTTGCCCTCCTGCCCTCCTATCGCCGGACACAGGAGGATATTGACAGCATTGTGGAGACCTCCAGCAGCAGCGCCATCTATGAGATGATCCTGATGGCCTGGGAAAAGGGGGAGGACCGCCTCACTGTCCGCTACACCTACCCCTCTGAGGATGAGGCCACACTGACAGAGAACATCCTCCTGCTCCAACAGGAACTGGAGGTGGGCGTAGTAGAGGAGGGCGCAGAGCCCCCCGCCGTGACACCCTGGGAGATCTATTTCTATCCCCCCGGCGGGGACAGCAGCATTATCGAGATCTTCTTCCACCCCGAGGAGGCCGCAGACGCTCCCCAGACGGATCCGGAGCAGACCGACCCGGGGACGGAGGGTGCGAAGGCCACCGGGAATCCGGCGGAGAGCGGCGGGGAGACGCAGAATGCGTCCTCCCCCGCCGCCTGACCTCCGGGCGCGTGGGACGGGTCGGCATATTGCCCTTTAAGATAGGGAAATTAGTGGTTGACAAGACCAGCTCCCTTTGCTATAATACCATCGTTACGCGGGCGTAGCTCATCTGGTAGAGCGCCACCTTGCCAAGGTGGAGGTAGCGGGTTCGAGCCCCGTCGCCCGCTCCAGCGTTGTAGGGCATCCATCTGGATGCCCTATTTTTTTGTCCCCACTGAGGAACCGGGTGCGGCGGGATGCTCCGCCCTCCATTTTCTTTTTGGCAGTGCCTGCCTGGGGACGTTTTGCGCCCCGAGGCGCGGTGTGTTTCCGGCACGCCCTTGCCAAGGGAAATTTCGTGCCCCCGGGCACGACCTACTTTTGCCGCCAGGCAAAGGACGGATCCGCCCCCCATTTTCTTTTTCAGAAAAAGAAAACGGGCCGCGGCCGGTCCAAAAGAAAAACTTTTTTGGCAAACAGGGGTAGCTTTGACCTCTTAACCGAGTATCTATCGGCTTTCGCTGTAACTTGAAAGGTCCCTGCTCCCGGCCCCGCGCCTTCCGTTTCACTAGGCGCTACTGCGGTGGGTAATGGGCGCTGGAGCCCTTTCCTGCAAGGTTCTGCCAGGCCATAAGCAGCAAGAGGAAAAGAGAAGCAGCTACTCTCCTATCTTAGTGGGTCACTGTTTCACCGGCCGGCAGGCGCAGTTGGGAAACCTCCAAGGTTCGTAGGTAATCTTGCTACCGACATCGTTTCTAATATAAACCCCTCCACGACCCTGTTCCAAAAATTTGGGGTTCTTAGGGGTGAAACCCCTAAGCTGACTTTTGCCTACTTTTGTTCAGCGACAAAAGTAGGCCCCCGGAGGGTCGGAGACCCTCCCTCCCCAGCAGCGCTGCCGAAACTCGCATACGTCCACGACAAAAGTAGGCCGTGCCGGGGGGGCGCGAAACGTCCCACACCTCCCATTTTCTCCCGTGTGTTCCAGCCGACAAAAATGCAAAACAATTTCGAATTTTTGCTTTACAAACCGTATTGCCTCCGTTATAATATACTTCTCGTATAGACAGAAGAAGGAGTTTCTTGTACCATGAGAGAGGATTTTTCACGGACCCTCTCCCTGCTGCGGCAGGAGAGGGGTATCAGTCAGCGCAAGGCGGCGGCGGAGCTGGGCGTCAGCCAGGCCCTGCTCAGCCACTATGAAAACGGCATCCGGGAGCCGGGCCTCAACTTCGTCACCCGGGCCTGCGACTATTACAATGTCTCCGCAGACTTCATGCTGGGACGGACCCTCAGCCGGGACGGCGCCATCATTGTCAGCGAGGAGCTGTACGATGCCAGCCAGGAGAAAGGCTCCCTCAAGGGCAGCATTATGGCTACCCTGCAGAAAAAGCTGGTAGTAAACACCGCCTGTCTCCTTTTCGATGTGCTGGGCGCCATGGGGGACCGCACCGCCATCACCGCCGCCGGTTCCTATCTCAGCGATGCGCTGTATCAGCTGCTCCGGCTTTTATACCGGGCGGCCGGCGGCAATGAGAGCTACTTTTCCACCCCCGCCAACACCACAGACAAGGGCAGCGTGGAGGCGGATATGTGCCTGAGCCGGGCAAAATATACCGACGCCCTGGAGGCCTTTGAGGGAGAATTCCCCAACATGTCCGACCAGGTGCTGGCGGAGAAGTACCCGGGCCTGGCCCAGAGCATGGCCCAGGTACTCCACGGCACCGACGAGCGGGTGTCGGACCTGACAAAATAACAGATCGCCACCAGTCGGTTTCCGAGCCTATGGCAAATCAACGGAGGTTTCCTATTTTTATGATAAAACAGCAGAACATTCGGAATTTCAGCATCATCGCCCGCGTCGGGGCAAAGTCCGCTTGACACCGTTTCCGCCTGGCGGTGAAAACGCTGTCCGCTCCTTTGCCCCTCCTTTTCCCACAAAGCCTGACGGCTTTGTGGGAGCCCTATTTTGATTTGATTTTACGGCGCTCCGCGCCGCCCCGCTTTGCGGGGCCCCGCGTGGACTTGCCTTTTCTTTCGAGGTGAAACTCGTCCGCGCAAGCTTCAGATCCCTCGCCCCGCCCTTGGCGGGCAGGGCTCGGTCCTTTCACTGCGCGTCCTCTCCCGGCCAAACCCGCTGCGCTGGGCTTTGACCGGGTCATCCCAAAACGGAGGTTTCCTATTTTTATGGTAAAGCAGCAGAATATCCGCAACTTTTCGATCATCGCCCACATCGACCACGGCAAATCCACCCTGGCCGACCGCCTGCTGGAGCAGTGCGGGGCCGTGGCGGAGCGGGACATGGAGAACCAGCTCCTGGACAACATGGACCTGGAGCGGGAGCGGGGCATCACCATCAAGGCCCGGGCTGTCACCTTTGACTACAAGGCCCCGGACGGGGAGCTCTACACCCTGAACCTCATCGACACCCCGGGCCACGTGGACTTCAACTACGAGGTCTCCCGGTCTCTCGCCGCCTGTGAGGGGGCCCTTCTGGTGGTGGACGCCTCCCAGGGCATCGAGGCCCAGACCCTGGCCAACACCTACCTCGCCATGGAGAACGACCTGGAGATCCGCCCCGTTGTCAACAAGATCGACCTGCCCGCGGCCAACCCCGAGCGGGTGAAGCACGAGATTGAGGACATCCTGGCCCTGCCGGCCATGGATGCCCCGGAGATCTCCGCCAAAATGGGCATCAACATCCCGGCGGTGCTGGAGGATGTGGTGCAGAACATCCCCGCCCCCTCCGGCGACCCCGGCGCCCCGCTGAAGGCCCTGATCTTTGACAGCTACTACGACGCCTACAAGGGGGTCATCGTGTACTTCCGCATTATGGAGGGCACTGTCCGCCGCGGCATGAATATCAGGATGATGGCCTCCGGCGCCCAGCACCAGGTGCTGGAGTGCGGTCTCCTGCGGCCCCTGGGGTATGAGCCCTGTGAGGAGCTCACCGCCGGGCAGGTGGGCTACCTCACCGCCTCCATCAAGGACGTGAAGACCACGGAGGTGGGCGACACCATCACCGGCCTGGAAAACCCCGCCGCAGAGGCACTCCCCGGCTACCGGAAGGCCCAGCCCATGGTCTACTGCGGCATCTACACCGAGGACGGCTCCAAATACCCGGACCTCCGGGACGCCCTGGAGAAGCTCCAGCTCAACGACGCCTCCCTGACCTTTGAGCCCGAGAGCTCGGTGGCCCTGGGCTTCGGGTTCCGGTGCGGCTTTCTGGGTATGCTCCACAGCGAGGTCATCCAGGAGCGGCTGGAGCGGGAGTTCGATTTGGACCTAGTCACCACCATGCCCTCGGTCATTTACCACGTCACCAAGACCGACGGCACCGAGATCGCCGTGGACAACCCCCACAACTACCCCGACCCCTCCGCCATCGCCACCGCGGAGGAGCCCTATGTCCGGGTCACCGTCCTCACCCCCAACGACTATGTGGGCAACATCATGCCCCTGTGCCAGGAGCGGCGGGGGGAGTTCAAGGACATGCAGTACCTGGACACCAACCTGGTGGAACTGCACTATGAGATGCCCCTCAATGAGATCATCTACGACTTCTTTGACACCCTGAAGGCCCACACCAAGGGCTATGCCTCCCTGGACTATGAGCTGTCCGGCTACCGCAGCAGCGACCTGGTGAAGGTGGACCTGCTCCTTAACGGCGAGGCGGTGGACGCCCTGAGCTTCATCGCCCACCGGGACAAGGCCTACCCCCGGGCCCGGCGGCTGTGTGAGAAGCTGAAGGACAACATTCCCCGCCAGCTCTTCGAGGTGCCCATCCAGGCGGCCATCGGCGGGCGCATCATCGCCCGGGAGACGGTGAAAGCCATGCGCAAGGACGTGCTGGCCAAGTGCTACGGCGGCGACATCACCCGGAAGAAGAAACTGCTGGAGAAGCAGAAAGAGGGCAAGAAGAAGATGCGCAATCTGGGGAGCGTGCAGCTGCCCACCGAGGCGTTCATGGCCGTGCTCAAGCTGGACGAATAAGAGAGACCCGCATCTTCTTCTGCCCTCTGGGGCCCCGCAGCGTGGGGCGGCGCGCAAGCGCCGTACGAGCGGTTTCGCCTGGGGCGAAACCCTCGGCGCAGGCGGGATTCACTCCCGCCGAGCATGTTAAATCCAAAGGGGTCCCCGCAAAGCCTGCTTTGCGGGGCGGGCAAGAAGAGGATGCGCAATCTGGGGAGCGTGCAGCTGCCCACAGAGGCGTTCATGGCTGTGCTCAAGCTGGACGAATAGGCGCCTCCTGGCCAGCCTCCTGCTGTGGGATGGGGACGTTTTGCGCCCCGGCGCGATGGGACGATTCCACCCCCCATTTTCTTTTCGTCTTGCCGAAAAGAAAACGGGCCGTGGACGGTCGTCGTCGACGCAAGTTACACATCGCTCGTTTCGCCGCAAGCGGCAAAACTCACTCGTTCCACTGCGTCTCCTCTCCCCACAAAATCTCCGATTTTGCGGGGGCCCCATAAAGGGCGCTCTTTGGCAAACAGAGAAAGACTTGTCCTCTCAGCCAAGCTTTTATCGGCTTTCGCTGAAACCTGAAAGGCCCCTGCCGTTAGCCCCGCGCTTTCCGCTTCGCTAAGCGCTGCTGCGGCTGTGCTCAAGCTGGGTGAATAAGAGAAGAACCGCATTTTCCCTTTGAATCAATCAAAAAAACAGCGGAGAAGATCTTCTCCGCTGTTTTTTGTTATCCTCCTACAGCCTTCAAATAGGCGGAGTTGTCCCGCATGACGATGACCACGTCGGGCTGGAGGGCCTCGATATAGCCGGTGATGTCGCCGATGACATCCGCCCCGCCGCTCTCCCCCTCAAAACTCCGGGGGTCGATGGTGTGGAGCTCGTCAAAGGAGGCGTAGAGCAGCGTCTCCAGGGCGTTGGTGTAGGACTCCCCGATGAGAAGGGCCGTGGGCAGGTCCTCCCGGTTCGTGGAGAGTACCGTCTCCCCGATGTCGCCCCCCATGAACACCGAGTAGGTGATGACCTCGTCCTCCGTCTCCGGCAGCGCCAGCAGGGAGGCCGGCGAGGGCGACCCGTTGTCACTGCGGGTGAAGGGGATGGGGTCGGTGTAGACGGCGGTGGTGAGGCGGTCGTCCAGGTAGCGCAGGGCGTAGAGCTTCCGGTTCCGGGACCCCAGGAAGGGGTTGGGGAGCTCGGTAAAGGTCAGATCCTCCGCTCTGGGGACGTAGAGGTCCCAGCCCTCGCCCTCGTTGACAGCCTCCAGCAGCACCTGGGAGGCCGCCAGGGCGCCGTAGATGGTGTAGTGGTGGTCGGTGGCGAAGTAGTAGTCCTCCGGGCACCCCTCCGAGCGATAGGCGCTGTACAGGGAGAGGAAGGGGATGCCGGCCTCTCCCAGGGCGGCCTCCATGGCCTCCTCCGTGGGCGGGTAGAGCCAGGCGCGGTCCTCCATGTAGTCCGGATACCGGTCCTGGAAGTAGCTGTACTGCTCCGGCACCCCCAGGTAGTAGACCTGGCCGCCGTAGGAGGCGGCGGCCTCCTGCCAGGGAAGGATGGCTTTGGCGGCCTCCTGGGCCGAGGGCAGCAGGTACCCGGTGTCCCACTGGCTGTAGCCGTGGAAGCCCAGGAGCACCTCGTCCCCGTCGATGACATCGCTGACCACG
>CAJFQQ010000051.1 GCA_904419145.1 uncultured Oscillospiraceae bacterium
CTGGTGGAGCGACGCGCCCATGGCGGTCTATACCTTCCTGGAGTCCTATGACTGGAGCGGCAAGACGCTGGTCCCCTTCAACACCAGCGCCAGCGGCGGTTTCGGAAGAAGCCTGTCCGGACTGGAAGAGAGCGCCTCTGGGGCTGCGATCCTTGAGGGGATCTCCTTCACCGAGCGTACCCTTGGAGACGCGCAGAGCGAAGTAACTACCTGGCTGGACGGGCTGGGACTGTAATCAAAATAGAAAGGGGGCGGCGAGTATGCCGCATGTAGCAATCACCATGATCCCGGGACGGGATGAGGAGACCAAATTGGCCCTGGCCAAGAAGACGCAGGAATTTCTGGTGGGCGAGCTGGGGATCGACCCCAAGTTTGTGTCCGTGTCCATCCAGGACATCCCCATGGAGGACTGGCAGAAATCCATGGAGCAATTCCCGGATGACATTATGTATGTAAAACCCGGCGTGTGACCGGAGAGAGGCGGTATCTGTTATGAAGAAGAATATTGGATCTGTATTGGCCCTGTACCCCACGCCTCTGGTCGTCGTAGGAACGATGGTAGACGGCAAGCCCAACTGGACGCTGGTGGGCCACCTGGGCATCATCGGCCATGACCGGGTGATGGTCAGCATGGCGGAGCCCCACTACAGCAATAAGGGCATTCGGGAGAGCAAAGCATTGTCCATCAACATCGTGGATGAGGCCATGCTGAAGAATGCCGACCATGTGGGCTGTGTCAGCGGAAACAAGGAGGACAAGAGCCAAGTGTTCGCCTACACGATCGGGGAGGGCGGCGCGCCCATCATCAACGAGGCACCCGTGGCCATGGCCTGCACCGTGGACGACACCTACGAGACCCCCGGCTTTGAGAGCTTTATCTGCAAGATCGCTGCGACCTATGCGGAAGAGAGCGTGCTGACCGAGGATGGGAAAATCAACTACCATGTCCTCAAGCCGGTTCTGTTTGAAATGCCCACCTATGAGTATTTGAAGACCGGCGAGGTCCTGGGCAAGTGCATGAAGCTGAACGAGGCTTAAAAGGAGGGAGAGGAATATGAAGATCGTGGTTTTGGAGGGCAGTCCCAACAAAAACGGCTCCTCCAACATGCTGGCAAACGAGTTGATCCGCGGCGCGCAGGAGGCCGGTCACACCGTACAGGTCATCGACGCCGCCCACAGCGATATCCACCCCTGTACCGGGTGCATCCACTGCGGCTATGAGGGGCCCTGCGTCCAGAAGGACGATATGGAGAAATTCCGCGGCATGATTCTGGACGCGGACATGGTGGTATTTGTCACCCCGCTGTACTACTACGGCATGTCCGCCCAGCTGAAGACCCTCATTGACCGCTTCTGCGCCTTCAACAGCAGCATCCAGCGCAAACACATGAAGTCCGCCATGCTGGCCGCGGCGTGGAACAGCGACGGCTGGACCTTTGAGGCCCTGGAGGCCCACTACCAGACCCTGGTGCGGTACCTGAACCTGCGGGACATGGGAGCCGTGTGGGGCCGGGGATGCGGCTCCCCCTCTATGACCAAGCACTCCCGATATCCCCAGCAGGCCTATGAACTGGGGAGAAACCTCAAATAAATTGCAACAGAAAGGAAGTGCAGCACGATGAGAAACCTGAAACGAATGGCCGCCTTTTTGACGGCGCTGATCCTGTGCCTGGGGCTGTCTGTGACGGCCTTTGCCGCTGAGGCGGATACCGGCTTTTCCGATGTGGACGCCGGAGACTGGTACGCCGAAGCCGCCGTCTACTGCCGGGACAACGGCCTGATGGCAGGTACCGGCGAGACTACCTTCTCTCCCGACACACCTATGACCCGCGGGATGCTGGTCACGGTACTCTACCGTCTGGCCGACTCTCCCTCTCTGGAAAATGAAAACCTGGGCTATCCCTTCGCGGATGTGCCGGGGGACAGCTGGTATGCCGACGGGGTCTACTGGGCCCAGCTGAACGGTGTGGTCAGCGGCTACAGCGACAGTAACTTTGGCCCCAACGATCCCCTCACCCGGGAGCAGCTGGCCGCCATCCTGTGGCGCTATGCGGGGAGTCCCGCCGCCGAAGGCAGCGCCAGCTTTGCCGACGAGAGCGGCATCGCATCCTGGGCAGCCTCCGCTGTGGATTGGGCCCAGGAGAGCGGCTATATCAGCGGGGTGGGCGGAAACCGCTTTGATCCGGACGGTACCGCTACCCGCGCCCAGGTGGCCGTGATCCTCATGCGCTATGACCAGGCCCAGACGGAGGAGCCTTCGCCGGAACCCGCTCCTGAGGAGGGCACGGATGTGCTGGTTGCCTATTTCTCTGCCACCGGCAATACAGAGAACATCGCGGAGCATCTGGTCAGCATCCTGGACGCCGATCTCTATGAGATCGTACCCGAAGTGCCCTATACCTCCGAAGATCTGAATTACAGCAATTCGGACTGCCGCGCCAATCAGGAGCAGAATGATCCCGCGGCCCGCCCGGCCATCTCCGGCGGCGTGGAGAATATGGAGGATTACGAGGTGGTCTTCCTGGGCTACCCCATCTGGTGGGGGGACGCGCCCAAGATCCTCTCCACCTTCCTGGAGAGCTATGACTTTAACGGCAAGACCATCGTGCCCTTCTGCACCTCGGGCAGCAGCTCCATCGGTGGGAGCGTGTCCGACCTGGAGGCTCTCACCTCTGGGGCTGCCTGGCTGGACGGCCAGCGGTTCAGCAGCGCCGCCTCTCAGGAGGCCGTTTCCCAGTGGGTGGACTCTCTGGGCCTTGACCTTGGTCAAGGCGCCTGATCAAGGCAGAGAGGAGGCGTCCTATGGGAAACAAAGCGGCCGTCCGCCACTTGGTGGACCTGCTGATGACTGTGGTGCTGGTTCTGCTGATGGCCTATTTTCTCACGGAGCAGGAGATCCACGAGTGGCTGGGGGCGGGGATGCTGGTACTGTTTATCGCCCACCACATCCTGAACCGCAAATGGCTCAAGGCCCTGGGCCGGGGGAAGTACACGCCCTACCGGATTTTGCAGACCGTCCTCGCCCTGCTGGTTCTTCTGTGCATGCTGGGCTCCATACTCAGTGGGATCTGGATGAGCCGGTATGTATTTGATTTCCTGCCCACACAGGGCCACATGGGACTGGCCAGGACGGCGCATCTGTGCTGTGCCTATTGGGGATTCATCCTGCTGTCTGCCCACCTGGGCCTCCACTGGGGGATGGTGCTGGGGGTGGTGCGGAAGGCGGCCGGAAACAGGAAGCCGTCTGCACTCCGCACTGGGGTCCTCCGGGTGCTGACCGCCGGGATTTCCGCTTATGGTGTGTACGCCTTCTTCAAGCACCGCATTGCCGACTATCTCTTTTTGCGGAGCCACTTCGTATTTTTCGACTATGAACAGCCGCCCGCCCTGTACTTCCTGGACCTGCTGGCCATGATGGGCCTTTGTATTGCGCTCTCCTACTATCTAGGCAAAGCCCTTCAAAGGCGCGCTGTCCGACAAACGATTCAAAAGGAGGATCACCTATGAAAAAACCGATGACCTTCCTGTTGGCACTGGGAATGCTTATCTCTCTGGCTGCCTGCGGTGGAACCACCTCCGGGCAGAATTCGTCCGCTCCTCCGGCAGACAGCCAGACCACGGAGGCCGCCTCTGAGGTATCCCAGGAGCAGTCGGAGCAGCCGCAAAATACAGGCGAAAACGAGAGCAGCAATATCCTGATCGCCTACTTCACATGGGCAGACAATACCGTGGTGGAGGATCCAAGCAGTGTGGATGTGGACGCCGCCACCTCCGCCAGCGTACTCTCACCCGGCAACGCCGCCAAGCTGGCGATCTGGATTCAGCAGGAGGTGGGCGGTGACCTCCACTCCATCGTGGTGGAGGCGCCCTACTCCAGCAATTACGATGAGTGCCTGGACCGGGCTGCCGATGAGAAGGCGGACAACGCCCGGCCGGCCCTGGCCTCCCATGTGGACAGCATGGAGGACTACGACATCGTGTTTTTGGGTTTCCCCAACTGGTGGTACACCCTGCCCATGCCGGTGCTGACCTTTGTGGAGGAATACGACTGGAGCGGGAAAACCGTGATACCCTTCGTCACCCACGGCACCGGCGGACTATCCAGCACCATACGGGATCTGACCGCCGCCCTGCCGGAGGATGTGACCATCCTGGAAGCCCATCGGCGTCTACCGCCCGGAGGTGGACGGTGCCCAGAGCGCGGTGCAGGAGTGGATTGCGGGACTGGATTTGGAACTGCCCCGGGGCGGAAACGGCCAATCGCAAGAGGAGAAAACAAGTACCATGGAGAACACCCGGAGAATTCGGTTTTCGCTGGATGATGGCTCTGAGATCATCGTTCAGCTGAACGACAACCCGGCGGCGGAAGCCCTGTACGAAATGCTGCCGCTGGAGCTGTCCTTTGAGGACTTTAACCGTACGGAAAAAATAGCCTATCTGCCGGAAGAAATCCCCAGCGACGGCTCTCCGGACCAGTGCGGCCCGGATGTGGGCAGCCTGTGCTACTACATCCCCTGGGGCAACCTCTGCTTTTTCTACCAGGACTTCCGTGCCTCCTCTTCCCTGATCCCCTTGGGGCAGGTGGAGACTGGAGCGGAGTTTCTTGCGCAGCTGGACCTCGCCTCGAGGGTGGCGGTGGAGGCGGCCGATGACGAAACGGAACCCGGACATCTAGCGGAAACATCGCCGTGAAACGCTCCACTGTAGAGTGCAGCACGGCCTATGGCGGTCAGCGGGCAATACCGACATGTACTCCAGGTCGCGAGGATCACGGCTGCACCGCCATTGCCAATGTGGATATCATGGACGAGAACGGCTCCATGACTCTGCCCGTTGAGGGCGCTTCCAACCTTACAGAGAACTATGTTGGCACCCGCCTAGGTGCGCTGAAAACGATGCTTGGAGGCAGCCATTTACCCTCTAACTGGTGTTTATACTGGGATTCTCTTTTGTGGTGGTGACTCTTGTCAACTGGATTGCCTGATGGGAAGCTGTAAAAGGGCGGCGTTCTGCGAAAAAAAATCTGCCATATTCCTCAGCGCATGGAGACCATGGAAAGAGCGCTGCTCTCTGCGCTGACGCCGGCTGAGCGGGAGATCTTTGCGATGCTGCTGCGCAAGGTCCGGGACTCCCTGACCTGAATGCCCGCCCGGGGCGGGCATTCAAATTCCCCATATCAATAGCACACTATTAGCTAAGCAACTGTCTAGAACGGGCGGCTCAAGAATATCTAATTCTGGTAAGCCGGCAAATGCCTGTAAACCACCCAACCCGGAGAAAAAGCTAAAAATTCTCCTCGCAAAAATTTATTATTTCTTTCCAATTTCTTCCTTTATACAAAGCCGGAACCTTACGATTTATAAGGACTTTTCGTCTTCTCCTCCTTCTACGCTACGGGTATACCTTCGCAAGCCTGATGGAACACTTTTCCCAGCTCCAGCGGGAGAAGGCCAAAAAGCCCGTTCCGCTGGACGAACAGGCGGCGGAGGAGTGCCGCAAAGTCCTGTCCGCTTTCTTCGGGGAGATGACAGAGTGGGAGCAGTACATGGAGCGGGCCGGGTTTGAGGATGCCGAGGCAGTTCCCCGCCTGCTGGCCATCTGGGAGAAGTATGTGAGCGAAAAGCCCGTCCGGGTTATCGGCCTCTGAGCCTCTCGTACAGTGCCCAGGGCACCTACAAGGGGGAAGAATTCCTGGACGCGGAGCAGATCACCAAGAACAAGCTCTACATCTACACCAGAGAGAAAGCCACCGGCTTTGACCGCCGCTTTCTCATGAAGCGGGTGGGTGAGGGCTGGAGGATCGACGCGGTGCAGGAGCGGCTGAACGGCTGGCAGCGCACGGAATTATGAAAGAGAAATTAGGAGGAAACACCATGGAACTGTTGGAACAGTGTCAAATCTGGGCTGAAAACGGCGAATATCAGAAAATCATCGACGCGCTGGAGGCCATTCCGGCGGAACAGCGCACGGCGGAGATGGACAGCGAGCTGGCCCGGGCCTACAACAATTTGGCAGACCACACTACGCCGGAGGGCCGGGAGCTACTCAAAAAGGCCATCGCCCTGCTGGAGCCCCATGCGGACTATTTCAAGGGGAACCACTGCTGGAATTTCCGTATGGCCTACGCCTACTACTATCTGGACCAGGAGGGACCGGCCCTGCGCTACTTTGAGCAGGCCCTGGAGGCCCGCCCCGGGGATGAGGACACCCAGGAGCTGATCGACGACTGCCGCCGCCGGCTGACCCTGCCCCGGTTTGGGAGGCCCTTCCGGGCGCGGGTGCGGGAGGCCTGGGCCGCCTTTGCAGACATCGAGGGGGAGCTGCGGGCCCTTATGGACGCCGACCAGACCTGGGAGCGGGGGGAGGAGATCGTGGCGAAATGCGAAGGGGCGCTGAACCTGGCCCTGAGCAGCACCGCCTTCGAGATCGGCTTCAACGGGGAGAAGTACGAGCTGATCCTCTCGGCGGATGGGATTCGGCACAACCTGTTCCCCCTGGTCTACTTCCGCACCCACGCCCCCAAGCCGGTGCTGGAGCATTGGAACATCTGGGTGGGCCGTCAGCCCTCCGCCGACTTCTCCCTGCGCTCCGGGGAGGACGAGGTCCGGCCGGAGGACGTGCAGGTCTGGACGGAGCAGCAGGAGAACGGGCAGGTGGCCCTGGCCGTCTACTGCGAAAAGCTGCTGCCCCTGCAGCGGGAGGACGGGGAGCGGGCCTGGTGGCTGCTGTCCACCCTCACGGACCATGTGCTGGGGGAGATCAACGCCATCGCCCATATCGGCGCCTTTGACCTGCTGGATGCCCCGAAGAAGGGGCCGGTTCCCATCCCTGCCGTCTCCCTGGCGGAGCTGCCCCAGACCCTAAAAAACCTGGGCCTGACCGACTACCGGGACGGGGGCGACTACCTGGAGCACAGCGATCTGTCCTATGAGCTGGAGCCCAACGAGGACCCGGACGCGGACTGGCGGGCGGATATCTTTGCCGGTTCCACCCGGCTGCCGGCCCTCATCAACGACTACATGAAAGCGGAAGGCGATATCGTGGACGCGTATCACGCCGACGGCGTCGCAGCGGGGTTCTTTGTCTATCCGCTGGACAGCTTCACAGGAGAGGACCGGGCTAAGCAGATCGTGGACTTCCGGGATGCCCTTCAGGAGGCCGTGACGGAGAAGGCCGGGGAGGATGCGGTGACCTTCCTGGGCGGGGCCACCGGCCTCTACGGCGGCTATCTGGACTTCCTCGCCTGGGACCTGATGCCCGTCCTCCAGGCGGCCAAGACCATTTTTGAGGACAGCAGCGTTGCCTGGGCCCAGTTCCATGTGTTCCGCCGGGACGTGGGGGGCGTGGACCTGGTGGCGGTGGAGGATGAGCCCCAGGTGGACCCGGAGACCGGCTCCCTCCTGTCGGCGGCGGATATTCAAACCCTGGAGTCCTTCTGCGGGGACACAGCCAGCTATTTTGGGAGGATGTACCGCTACCTCATGGAGTTCATGGAGAAGGGGATCGGCGAAGGGCGGTTCACCCGGAGGCAGGCCCGGCGGGACCTGCAGATCGCCCTGTGGTACGCCTATGCCTGCAACAATCTGGATGAATACACCATGTACTACCGGGCCGCCCAGTGGATGCCCGCCTCCGAACAGAACGCCAGGAGCTGCGGTATGTGGTACTACCGGTACTCCTGCGCCCTCATGTACTGCGGGCGGCTGGAGGAGGCCCTCCAATACTCCGAGCAGGGGGTAAAGGAGGAGCCGGACTACCCCTGGGGCTGGCTGCAGCTGGGCAAGCTGCGCGCCCACTTCGTCTCCGCCTGGTGCCCGGAGACTACGAGTTCCTGACCCTGCAAAAAGAAATCAACGAGGGGGCCTCTATCGAGCAGATGGAGTACCACTGG
This sequence comes from uncultured Oscillospiraceae bacterium, assembly GCA_904419145.1. Lineage (GTDB taxonomy): Bacteria > Bacillota > Clostridia > Oscillospirales > Oscillospiraceae > CAJFPI01. The sequence goes on from CAJFQQ010000051.1 coordinate 7,892, forward strand.
ATCGACCCGGGCTGTGACCGAACGCTCCAGGCGGGGCTGGACCCGGACGCGGACGACAAGCAGCGCTCCATCTCCTGCATCACCGTGGACGGGGCGGGCCTCCAGCGGTTTATGGAAGTTTTCCACCCCGACCCGGCGGACTATGAGAAGGACGGCCCCTACTGCACCTTCCACACCGCCGTGGAGGGGCGGCAGGTGGAGCTGGTGTTCCGCATGAACGAGGCGGGCCTCTCCAAGCTGGATGGGGACTGGCTGCGCGCCCAGAAGGCGCGGCTGGACAGCGGTTTTTGGAGCACCTGTCCCGGCCCCGGCACGGGGGACGGGGAGCTGGCAACTGTGCTCTTTGACCTGGATTACAGCGTGACCCTACTCTACCGTCTGCCCGGCGGGGAGGATGTCACTTTCCGGGTGCAGGTGGGGGAGGATGGCATCCCCGACCGCGCCAGCCTGGTCCTCCTGAAGGACGGCGAGTCCGTCGGTCCCGCGGAGTGCTACACCCAGGAGGAGATGGAGGCGGTGGAGGAGCACATCGCCGCCCACCTCGGCCCGGTGGAGAATGTGTTCCACGAGCTGGTTTCCCCGGATATCCATGTGGACATCTGCGTGGTAGAGCCCTCGGCGGAGCGGGACTACTACACCCTGGTGACCATGGGCATGGGAGCCCGCCGGATGAAGGTACCCGAGGAGCTGGCGGAGCACCGCCTGGAGCGGGCGGAGCTGGCCATTGCCCTGCCCCCGGACTGGAAGCTGGATCAGGAATCCCTGAAGGATGAGCGATGGTACTGGCCGATTGGTCTCTTGAAAGTGTTGGCCCGGCTACCTATTGCGAACGACACCTGGCTGGGTTGGGGCCACACCATGGACAAGCAGTCCCCCTTTGCGGAAACTACGGATCTCTGCGCCGCGCTCCTGATCTCCCCCCAGGACGCGGAGGAGGGGGCGGAGGTTTGTACCCTGCCCGGCGGCGAGGAGGTCAACTTCTACCAGGTACTCCCCCTCTACCGGGACGAGATGGAGTACAAGCAGAAGTATGGCGCCGAGAAACTGCTGGAGAAAATGGAGGATGTCAGCTTTGTGGTGGATCCGGAGCGGCCGGATGTACTGGGTCCGGAAGATTGGGAAGAGGATGCAGGTGATGCGGATGAGGCCTGGGTCCTGGACGATGTAAGGGGACACCTGGAAAGCATCCGGGAGAAGCAGCTCCCGGTGGACGAGATCAACGCCTACAACCACCTGGCCATCTATCTCCGCTGGTGCATGGAGCAGGACCTGATGAGCCTGGAGTTCCTGGAGCGGTGCTGGGACACGGTGGAGGCGTTCAATACCGACCCGGTCCACACCGACCTGCGCCCCTTTATCCGGGATGTTCTGGGCGGGCAGCTGTTCTCCGCCCTGTTCGATGAGGAGGGGGAGGCCTTCGCCCAATCCTACTACCGGGAGGGCGGCGAGCCCTGTTACCCCGGCGACGTGGACGCCTATGCCCTGCACTATTTCGGCCCGGAGCGGTATCACGCGGGAGAATTTCAGGACGAGGCATATCTGTTCATTCCCTTTGACGAGGACTATTACCAGGCCATGGCAAAGCTCCTGGAGCGGCGATTCCAGGACTGGCAGGACCGGGGGCATTGACAGGGAATATCCTGGGGCCTTCGGAAGTGCCCGGGCTATGATGACTGATCCGGGTGAACACCGGTCTCCCCTCCGCGGGCTTCACCCTGGATACCTAAGCCCATGTCGCCACCTCCGCCCAGAAGGAGGCGGCAAAAACCATTTCCCGTATTCTACAGGGATAAAAGTCAACTGCCGACCCAGCCCAGCTGGGCGTAGTTGGAAAGGCAGACCTGACCATTACTGTCAAAAGCAAGACCATCCATTTTGGGGAAGAGGACCCTAACGACGGGTATACCGCTACTGGACCTTGCAGGGAAGGGCGACGCGGTATAAGGACATATACAAAAAAGGACGCTGCAGATGTCTCTCCTGCAGCGTCCCTTTTTTCCTTGTGGAGACCTTTTGCTTAAATCTTTACGTTTACTGGAGGAAAAGGAGATGAAAATTCTCCCCCAGGAAAAATGGGCCCAAACCTTATGGAGGCAGACGGGCGCGGCCTCTTGGCGGCGTTCTGCCTGGAACGGACCACTGACCTGCGACGGAGGGCCCTTACCGCGAACATCTCGGTGCCGCTGGTTCTCCTGCGCCTAACTGCGGTGCGCAAGGAATACTCCCATAATAGCCGGTTAGGCCAGATAGACAACGAGAAAAAGCTCGTGGTCGACGCCTGCATGACCTACACCCCGGCCTGCCCAAACGAAATCCGAATGTTGTCGGAGCGGAAAAATCCAATTCTATAATCTGCTTGAAGCGGATAAATTGCCGTCAAGTATGCAGGGAACCAGCAACTGGGCGCGCAGTGCCTGCTGGGTTTCCCTGGTGACACCAATGGACGCTGCATAGGCGCAGATGCCGCCATAGGTATCCTCCAGGTGCTCCAGAACCTGCTCCATGATTTGAGGGTCGGAATCTGAAGTTTCCCGCCCCAGCCAGAGGGGATCTGTGCGGTATTTGTGGCGGATGTAGGTGCCGGAGACCTGGTAGTCTGCCACGATATCCACAGGGGATACCCCGCAGATTCCCAGCAGCAGCATGGCCAGCAGACCAGCCCGATCCTTGCCTTCGCTGCAGTGAAAGGCCATGGGAAGTGCGCCGGGCAGACCTGCGGTGGCGAGGGCCTCCCGGAAGCACCCGCTGTTTTTCTCCAGCATGGCGATATACAGCTGGGCCATTTTCTGCGGCGTCACCGGCATGGATGCGGAGGCGGCCAGCCGCCCGGGGTCAATTAAGCCGCTTAGTGGGGAGACATGGACGTAGCGAATGGGACTGCCCTGGGCGGCAAAGCTGCTGGGCCGGCGCTGGCACTCCACGTCCATTCGCAGGTCGATTACCGTGCGGACACCCAAGCGCTCCAGCAGATTCCGATCCCTCAGAGTGAGATCTGTCAGCCCGTCGCAGCGGTAGCAGCGCCCGTAGGCGGTCTGCATCCCCTCTCCGGCGGGATACCCGCCCAGATCCCGGAAGTTATAGACGCTCTCAAAGGGCAGACGCCGCAGTCCGCTTTCGTTCATATCGCGATTCCTCCATTCTATTATTTTTCCGCCCACTCCGGATCCTTCAGGGAGGTCCAGATATACAGCACCGCTCCCACGCTGCACAGCAGGAACATGATTACAGACAGGGCCATCGCTTTTGGATAGTCGGCATAGGAGCTCTGCTGCTGAAATAAGGCCACGCCCAGCATCTTCGGGTTGTTGGGGCCCACCAGATAGGGGATAGTGAAGGCGCCGATCTGACTCATAAAGATAAAGGTGCCGGTAATCATGATGTCCTTGAAGGTCAGGGGCAGCAGCAGCTTGGTGAAGATTTGCCGCGAGGATGCCCCGGCATCCCGTGCACTTTCCACTAGGGAGTCGGACACCCCGGAGAGACCCGCCAGCAGCATCATGGTGGCAAAGGGAATGGAAAACCAGAGGTTCACCAGAATGATGCCCTTGTCGTCAAAGAGGAAGCCGGGCTTGATATTCTGCTCGAAGAGCAGGGAAATGCGGTTGATAAGGCCGGAGTCCTTGACAATGTTGATGACCGCGTACACCGCCACCATGCTGGGAACAAAACGGGGCAGCAGGTAGAGGTGCCCCACCAGCCGGCTCACGCGGCTGGTGGAAAAGCGCAGATACAGCGCCAGGGCATAGGAGATGAAAAGGGCCAAAACGATGGTGAACACTGCCACCTTCAGTGTGAAAAGGATATTGCGGATAGATGCGTCATCCGTGAGAAAGTAGAGGTAGTTGTCCCAGGTCAACCCCCCGTCCTCCCCCTGGAAGGAGAGGAGGACGGAGTTGCAGATGGGGATGATGACCACCGCCAGCATCACCAGAAAGGCCGGGCAGACCAGCAGATAGCCGACCCAGGTACGGCTCTTTTTCTTTTTTTCCTGCATGGATTTACGCCTTTCAGCCCAGCTGGCCGATCTTCTCATCCCACTGTTCAATCTCCTCGTAGAGGAGCGCACCGTTGGAGATGGCGCGGAAGGAGCTGATATTGGTGTTCTCCAGCCAGTCCTTGTTCTTCTCAGCGGGGACCTCGGCAGAGGGGAGGACAGGGAAACCGAAGATGGTGTCCCAGCTGGTTGCCTGGGCCTCCGGGGTCAGGAAGAAGTCGATCACCGCGTGGGCGGCCTCCTTGTCCTTGCCGATCTCGGGGATGAAGAAGCCGACCAGATTGCCGGTGAAGGCTGGCTCAATCTGAATCAACTCAATGGAGTCGGGCATAGTCCCCATATCCTTCTGCATGAACACCATGTCGGCAAAGGCAGGGCACATGTCGATTTCCTTGTTGGCCAGGAGGTCCAGGGTGCCCTGGTTCTTCTGGGGATACTGTACCTTGCCGGCAGATTGGTAGAGGTAGGGGTGGAGCTCCTCCAGAAGCGCAAAGCCCTCGCCCCACTGCTCCACCCATTTCTCATCATCGGAGGTCGCAGCCTCCTCCGGCAGGGGGTTATAAAGGGCGGTGGAGAGGAAGGACAGGCCCGCGCCGCCGGTGGAGGGCACGTTGTAGGCAAAGCGGCCGGGGTGATCCTTGATCCACTGGTAGAGCTCCTCGGCGGTCGTAGGCGGATTGGGGACGGTTTCAGCGTTGTAGGCCAGGTACACGCAGGTGCCGCGATAGCCCACAAAGGTATCACTGTCGGACTTGAATTCTACATTGGCGAGATTGGGCACCAGGGAGGTGTCAATGGGCTCAAGAAAATCTGCTGAGGTCTTAGAGAGCACCGTGCTCACATAGTTCTCATCCATAGCAATCAAGTCGAAATCTGTGTCCGTCTGGCCGCTCTCATAGGCGGCGGCCATGCGGTCCACCACACTGGCCTCGCCGGTGCCGGAGAGGATGAACTGGATCTCCAGATGGGCCTTTTTGCTATACTCGGGGTCACTGTTGAACATCTCGGCGATGGTTTCCAGCTCCACCCGCACCAGATCGGAGCCGCTACCCCAGAGAGTCACGGTAGGAACGTCGGAGTCGTCGCTGGCGGCACTGGTGCTTTGGCAGCCGGTGAGCAGGGCCAGGGCCATGCAGCAGGCCAGAATGGCCGCAAGGATCTTTTTGGAATGCATGGGAAAATCAACCTTTCTGTTTTAAAATTTTTGGAACAACAACATTAAAAAACTTTGGCTTTCGCATAGCGGACGCCCACCTGCTGGTGAAGCAGATAGTGAGTCGCCTGCTCCCGGGGGAGGAAGCAGCGGATCTCCAGGTCCTTTGTGCGGATGAGTATCTGGGCATAGTGGCCCAGCATCATGATGTGGGTGATCTCACCGCTGTCCTGCCCTTCACTGGGCGCTGTGAGGACCACATCCTCCGGGCGGACGGCCACCTTGTGTCCCGCATCTTCAATCAGGTTCATCTGACCGATGAAGCCCGCCACAAACTCATTTTCTGGGTTGTCGTAGATCGACGCCGGGGTACCCACCTGTTCGATGTCCCCCTGGCGCATGACGGCGATACGGTCTGAGAGGGCCATGGCCTCCTCCTGGTCGTGGGTGACAAAGACAATCGTGATGCCCAGACTCTGCTGGATGCGCTTGAGCTCCTCCCGCATCTGTCCGCGGATCTTGGCATCCAGTGCGGAGAAGGGCTCATCCAGCAGCAGCACCGAGGGCTCCAGCAGCAGGGCACGGGCGATGGCAATACGCTGCTGCTGCCCACCGGAGAGTTGGGCGGGGTACTTCTTTTCGCAGCCGGGCATCTTCACCACATCCAGCATGTGCGCGACTTTCTGCGCGATTTCCTGTTTGGACTGCTTGCGCAGGCGCAGGCCAAAGGCCATATTTTCATAGATGGTCATGTGGGGCCACAGGTTGTAGCTCTGAAAGACCATGGCTGTGGGCCGTTTTTCCGGCGGGAGGTTCTGGATGGGCGTTCCATCCAGGCGAATCTCCCCCTCGTCGATTTGATGAAAGCCGCCGATGGCTCGCAGCAGGGTGGTCTTTCCGCACCCGGAGGGCCCCAGCAGGGTCACCAGTTCCCCCTCGTATACGTCCAGGTCAATGGAGAAAACACCCTCGGTAGGGGAGAAGCGCTTTGTGACGCCTCGGATTTGCATTTTCACATTGTTTTGATCGGATTTCATAGAGAGTTTCCTCCTTATCGCAGTTTTAGTCCCTTGGACAGGGTATCCGGTCCAACATACTTGCGCAGCAGCACCAGCAAAATGATAGAGGGGATCAGCAAAATGATCGCAAAGACGGCGCCGCCAGAGGCCGGGAAGTCCAGAATAATGCCGTAGAGTTCCACAGGCATCGTCTTAATGTTCGGGAGGCCGATAAGCATGGTGCCCTGACTCTCCTCCAGGGAGGCCAGGAAAGTATAGATGGCCGCTACGGCGATGCCCGGGAAGGCCATAGGCAGTGTGATCTGAAAGAAAGTGCGCACAGGACCGGCTCCGGCATCCCGGGCGGCCTCCTCCTGCTGTTGGTGGACGTTTCGGAAAGCCCCAGCTGGGATCCAGGTCATAAAGAGCATGGTGTTGACAATATGGACCAGTAATACGCCGGGAAGGGTTCCCATCAGATTCAGCTGATAGAATACCACCGCCATAGCCGTATAGATGCCCATTTTGGGGAAGGCGTTGGTAAGCAGAAAGGAGAACATCACCAGCTTGCGGCCCTTAAATTTAATACGGGAGATGGCATAGGCCGCCGGCAGACAGATCGCTAGGGAGATGGCCGTGGCCAGCACCGCCACCAAAAAGGATGTGGTGATGGAGGAGAGCAGGTTGTCCCGAGAGAGCACATAGTCCCACCACTTGAAGCCGTAGGTCTGGGGGATGACATCCGGGTACTCATACTCTCCGGCAAAGGCCAGAATCAGCATGTTGCACAGGGGCCCGTAGAAAAACAGGATGAAAACGGCAAAGAGGATATACTCAATGAATTTCCGCCGGCCAAGGCCGTAATACAGACGCTTCATAGCTGTGCCTCCCCGGGGTAGAAGGGGGCGGAGACGGCCAGCAGATGGCGGTAGTCACAGGTGCCGTCATAGAGCTTGACCAACAGGCAGCGGCAGGAGGCGGGAATTTGGAAGGTAAACGGGGCGTTCCAGGGATCCCTGCTGATCTGGGACTGGCCCGGGCCAGTAACCAGCTCCATTACTGGAGCAATCCCACCGAACTTCTCTGGCCAGCTGTCATAGGGGTTGGTATTGTCCACCTGAATCTGTACCGTGTCCCCCTCCTGGGCAGCCACATAGGGGAGCGGCCCCTTTGAGATAATCGTTTTCTGCGTTCGAATAGCCTGGAGGACCCCGTCAGCATTGTCCGCCTCCTCGTCCACCTGGGCAAATGTGGTGAAGAGATTCTCCAGCCGGGCCGGAGGCTGGTGGATGTCCTTGCCGGTGACTGCCGCCAGACGGTATCCTTCGAATAAAAGCTCCTCCCACAGGGCGAGAGCCTGGGCGTTACCCATGAGAGTGTCGCCAGCGGCAGTATTTACCACCTCGATGTAGTCCAACAGGCTGTAGTCGTGGATCTTCATGGTACATTGGCAGCCCACCGAGATGGGTTCCCCGATGCACATGGGGTGGGCCAGGCCAATCAGCGCCCCCTGGTGCTTGAGATACTTTAGAAGCCCCTCCGGTGCATAGGGGTTGAGGGACATCCAGTCGGAACCGGCCCCATACCCCAGACAGAGAATGTGGCCGAAGAAAGTGGTGGTCTCCACCCCCAAAATCACATCCAGAGGTTTCCCAGCCAGAGCTCCGGCTACCTTCCGGTGACCGGAGTAGGTGTTATGATCGGTAAGGGCCAGCGTCTCAAAGCGGTGTTCCACAGCGTAGTCAATGAGCTCCGCTACCGACATGGTGCCGTCAGACTCGGTGGAATGGTTATGTAGCTCTGCGCGTCGAAATTTCATGTTAGTCTCCCTCCACCGCCAGCGTATAGTGGGTGTTATCATTGAGCACATTCTGCACATGCAGCACGATCTTCAGCACACCGGGCCGGGGCGTGAAGGGAAGGAAGCCCACGGTAGAGTCCTCCGGAGAGAGGACAATCTCCTTCCGGGTCAGGTCTTTGAGCATACACCCTACGAGCTCCTCGTTAAAGAATACGGAGAGATTGATCTCCGTTTTAGGGATGTTCAGCAGACGATCCATAGCAGCTGGGGGCACCTGGTCCAGGGGAACATAGTGGTGGATCGCCTCCCGGCAGGCTTGGGCCAGCTCATCCCGGTGTTCCGGCTCGATCTTGTGCTTGTCAAAAGCTGAGACGATCCGCAGGCGCTCCATGGGCTCTTCCAGTACCACGGTATAGGTGATGTGGCCCAGATGAAAAGCGCGGGGCAGGAGACCCTCTACGCGGATCAATTCCTTTCGTTTCATATTTGACACCTCCATTTTCAACGTTAACTTTTATAGCATGGGTTCATTCTCCCGACTATCTCGCCATAGAAAAAAGCAGGTAAAATTTTTTGTCGCAACGCTCCGCTTTGTAAAAAATTTTCGCCTTTTGGAGTGGGAAGCGTCCTGCTGTTTTGAAGTCATTTCATACCCCTTTCCTAAAAACTTTTTGAGGCATAAAGAGACCTGTTTAACATCAGTTTTAGAACATGGGGGATTCCTCCTTGGCGCGATTTATTGGCGGGGGGAGCTCCAATTTAGCTTAAAAGCAGACGCTGGGAACGCCTTGCAATGTTAGATTGGCATAAAATCTATATCAATTTTGTCCCAATTCGATTTCGTGTTCCTGATAGCACCAAAGTTTTGTGCGGCCAAGAGTCAGAACGAAACAGGACCACAAAAGGGACTTGAGGAAATTTTGAAAAGATTATGCGCTGCTTGCGGATTTTGGCAGGGTACCTCCTGCGCCGCGCAAAAATGTAGTATAATTTTCTCTGTTATATGTAACCTCCGTATCACAAACGGTGCTTACAGAGGTGAAGGGCCTTTCAGAGGGAGGAGGAATGTTATGGATGATTCTGGAATCGTGGAGTTGTATCTGAATCGGGATGAGGCGGCGATCGCGCGGACCTCCGAGAAATACGGGCAGCGCCTGCGCTCGTTTTCCCTCGGCATCGTGCAGGACCTGCAGACGGCGGAGGAGTGTGAAAACGACACCTATATGGCGGCGTGGAGTTCCATCCCGCCCCACGCGCCCAGGGACTATTTCTATGCGTTCCTGGCGCGTATCACCCGCCACCTGTCGCTGAACCGCTGCCGGGAGCGCAGCCGCCTCAAGCGCAGCGCCCTGGTCAGCGAGCTCAGCGCCGAGCTGGAGCAGTGCATCCCGGGGGGCGAGGACCTTGACCGCCGCGTGGACGACCGGGCCCTGGCCGAGGCCATCAACGGCTTCCTGGGAGCGCTCGGCGAGGAGAAGCGCAATCTGTTCCTGCGCCGCTACTGGTATCTGGACTCCATCGCCGCCATCGCCAAGCGCTATGGGTTCTCCCAGAGCAAAGTGAAAACCACGCTGTTTCGCACCCGGAACCAATTCCGGGACTACCTCAAGGAGGAGGGATATGACATATGAATGGGGAGGAGCTGCTGGAGAAGATGGGCCTTGCCGATCCCGCCTATGTGGCCGCGGCGGACCGGCCGCCCAGAAAGAGAAAGCACGGATGGGTGAAATACGGCATTGCTGCCGCCTGCCTGGGGCTGGTCCTGCTGGCATCGCTCCTGGGGATGCCCGGCCCGGCCAACACCTTTGCGGTGAAGGCCTACGCCCTGGAGGAGCAGGCGGACGGCACCATCGGGCTCAAGGAGACAGACCTGCTCCACCAGTCCGATGTGTGGGGCGGATATTATGACGGTGAGTATCTCTATATCAACGTGGGCCTCCGCTATGAAGGGGAGAACATCGAGAGCGTCACCTTCACCACGGAGGAGGGGTTCTTTGCCGAGCAGTCCATCAGCGCCCTTTCCACTGGGGAAAATGTCGGCAGGATGTATGTCGGCGCGGACAACACCCTGGTGCTGGTGGGGACGGAGTTTGAGATTGTGGGCAGTCAGGTCACCCTCAACGGCGAGACCATGACCGACGACCTGCTGCTGTTCTGGGGAATGGAGTCGGAGACAGGGGTGCATCCCAACAAGATCGAGATAAATGCCGTGGCCACCTTCCGGGACGGCCGGACACAGGAGGTGCCGATCTCCCTTGACCTCTCATCAGGAGCCGGGCTGGCTCTGTTCAGAAAATCCCCATTAAGCGAGGAGGAGGAGCAGCAGGAGGCGCAGCAGCAGGGTGCGGAAACCTATGCCTATTATCAGAGCCTCCCCCTGGAGGACTGCGAGTTGATAGAAGACAGCGTAGAGGCGGTGACAGACGTCTATGAGGTCCCCCTGGGCTCGGTGGTGACCAGTATAATCACGTTGAACGAGGATATGGAATTTGACGAGGACGGCATTTGGCGGGGCGGGCCTGCGACGAGCTCTGATCAGGTCTATATCCCGGTGATCCGGCGCAACGCCGACGGGACCTACACCGGGATGGTCTACCGCGTGCCGGAGGAGCTGCAGTACCCGCAATAAGTTCATAGCGGATCGGCTGCGGCCCTGGATCCGTTGGCATGACAAGCCTCCTCCGGAAATCTGTTGATTTCCGGAGGAGGTCTCTGCGTTTGCGCATGGCCGCGGGCATTGTCCCAGATACCCGCAGCGCGAAAGGCCTCGCCGTCCCAGCGCTACATTTTTCGGAGTAGGGGCAGGCTTCTGTTTGAAAATTCGCGCCCCGCTGGGTCTGCGCTGGTCAGATTTGGATGAGGAAAACCAGTGTATCCAGATTCGGGAGGGACTGGTCGTATACCATTCGGTAGAACAGGACAAGCAGGTTATGGAGAAAAGCGGTTTG
>CAJFQQ010000052.1 GCA_904419145.1 uncultured Oscillospiraceae bacterium
CCAGCGCGAGGATCTTTTTCAGATTCCTCATGGTGGATTTTCCTCCTTTTCAAATTTTCGATAAAGTTCAGAAATACGGCCACTTTCAGCAAAATTTCATGAAAACACACGCAGAAAAGTTAGCTGCAAGAGGTGTATTACCGCCCCTGAGATTTTGAAAAGGAGATAACGAGACGGACTGAAAAGCAAAGATAATCCATCAAAGGAAATCACGCCGGGTAGACATTGGGGTGGACGAGGCAGGCAAAACGAGGGAGAAAAAACGCCGGGAGCCCTTGCAGCGCAAGGACTCCCGGTGGGTAGACATTGGGTAGACATGACGGTATAAAATTGTTGTGATTCCCGGTGTCGATACGGAGGGAAAGAGTTTGCTATTATACGGCACCTATGGTATACTTATTTTATTTCATCACGCAACACTGTACATTTTTTATGGAGGGGATATGGTAGTTGTATTGGATTGCAGTGCTGTCCCCTGATAAAACCGATCACTCGTTTTTATCAGACTTCCAATAACGGTGACGGCACTTGGAAGAGGAAAGCAGCAGTTTTCAGACTGCCATCGGACTTCTACATAAGGAGGCATCTTAAATGATCCAGCGGCTGCAATTTTGCGTGGGAGAAGGCTTTGACCCCTATCTCAATTTAGCGGTCGAGCAGTATCTATTGGAACATGTGGAGGATGGCTGCTGCATCCTTTATCTTTGGCAGAATCAAAATACAGTGGTAATTGGACGCAATCAGAATGCATGGAAAGAGTGCCGTACGACTCTTTTGACCCAGGAAGGCGGGCATTTGGCCCGGCGCCTCTCTGGCGGCGGGGCTGTCTTTCATGACGTAGGCAATCTGAATTTTACATTTCTCCTGTCTGCTGATGACTATGATGTCTCCAGACAGCTCTCGGTGATTCTTGAAGCCTGCCGCAGCCTGGGGATTCATGCAGAGGCGTCAGGACGGAATGATTTGCTGGCCGATGGACGGAAGTTTTCCGGTAATGCTTTTTATCAAAGCGGCGGACATGCCTATCACCATGGTACTTTGCTGGTAGATGCCGACACCGGGCGCATGGGACGTTATCTCTGTCCTTCTAAGGCAAAGCTGGCTGCAAAAGGTGTCGATTCTGTCCGTTCACGGGTAGTTAACTTGCGCGAACTCTGTCCGGGACTTACGATTTATATGATGCAAGAGGCGTTGAAAGACGCTTTTGGTCATATCTATGGCTTGCCTTTGGAGCCAATCCATGTAAATAATTTAGATCGCCAGGCAATTGCCAATATCCGGGAACGAAACAAATCCTGGGAATGGATTTATGGCAGAAGCCTTCCCTTTTCCTTCTCCTGCCAGGGGCAGTTTGCCTGGGGGAACCTGCAGATGAAACTAAACGTAGAAGATGGCTTAATACAAACCGCACAGGTCTATTCAGATGCTATGGACTGGGAAATTCCCCCCAGAATAGAACAGGCACTGCAGGGATGCCGGTTTACCATGGATGCTCTACAGCAGCAGCTGGAAGAAGAATTGGGACAAGGAGCACTCTTGACGGATCTCTGCCAGCTTTTATCCGACCAAGGGATTTGAACCTTGCCAAGTAGAGATATAGGGCGCCTTAACCGGCGAAACGACTATTTTTAGGCCCGGTTTAACAAAAAGTCGGCGAAGTGGGAGGAGTCTTGATGGAATCAGGGAACAGACAGAAGGCTATCTGCAGTACAGCCGTGTTGAAAGGGCTGCCGCCTGTCGAGGAGCAGTCCGTCAATCTGCTTTTCGAGCGGGAGATCCGTGGGAACAAGGACGTCCTGATTGTATTGGATGACGATCCCACAGGGACGCAAACAGTACATGATGTCTCGGTTTATACAGATTGGTCTGTAGAAAATATCAAGCATGGCTTATGCGAGGGGCGAAAGGTGTTTTATCTCCTGACCAATAGCCGTGCCATGTCCCAACATGAGACCGCCGCCGTCCACCGCGAAATTGCTGCCCATATTCTGCAGGCATCCAGGGAAACAGGACGGCATGCCGTTGTAATGAGCCGCAGTGATTCCACACTGCGCGGCCACTATCCATTAGAGACCGATCTGCTGAGGCAGTGCTTTGAGGCGGCTGGGGAACGGATTGACGGGGAAATCCTTTGCCCATTTTTCAAGGAGGGCGGTCGATTTACCCTTCATGGTGTGCATTATGTACAGGAGGGGCAGCAGTTGGTACCAGCTGCCCAGACGGAATTTGCCAGGGATGCCACATTTGGCTACCGCAATTCCTACCTTCCCGCCTATATACAGGAGAAAACAGGCGGCCGTTGCCCGGCAGGCCAAGTGCAATGCATCTCGATTGAAACCCTCCGCAGGCAGGACTATGACACAATCCTCCAGATATTAGAGCAGACCCACGATTTTGGGCGTATTTGTGTCGATGCGGCAGATTACTGTGACATAAAGGTTTTTGCTGTTGCCCTCTATCGTGCCATGGCCAAGGGAAAGCGCTTCCTTTTTCGGACAGCGGCAGGCCTGGTCAAGGTTATGGGGGGGATCACCGACCGCCCGCTTCTTACACGGCGGGATATTGTAACGCGGGAGACAGGGAGCGGCGGGGTTGTGATCGTAGGCAGCCACACAGAAAAGACCACACAGCAGTTGGAGGCACTCCTGGAGCTGCCTGGCACCGTGCCTATCGCTTTTAACAGCGATGCCGTACTGGAGGGTGCGGCAGCTTTGGACCAGGAAGTCCGGCGATGCTTGGCCGCGGAAGATGCCGCAATACAGGCGGGGAATGTGGCAGTGTGCTATACATGCCGCAAGGTGCTGCAGGTAGACGGCGACACAAAAGAGGCGGCATTAGAGAGAAGCGTATGCATCAGCGAGGCCGTCCAGCGCTTAGTGGGGGAGCTGTCGGTGCGCCCAGCTTTTCTCGTGGCCAAGGGCGGGATTACCTCCAGTACGGTGGCAACACACGCACTCGGTATCCGCAAGGCCCTGGTATTGGGACAGATCCAGCCGGGAATTCCTGTTTGGCAGGCGGATTCATCCAGCAAATTCCCAGAAATCCCCTATGTAGTGTTTCCCGGGAATGTGGGTGACCGGGATACATTGCGGCAGGTTGTGGAAGTACTTACTAATGGCCGGGGATGACCGATGGCGCTTCCCTCCCCGTGCGGCATAGTTTACAGACGCTCCACAAAAGGCCGCAATTGCATACAAGAATATATCCATTGAATACGCTTTAAGCGGCTGGGTCACGGAATCAATCCGTGACCCAGCCGCCTTTGCTGTGCAGGGCCTGTATCAGAATTTCAGCCGGAGGACGGTGTCTCCCAAAGCGATCTCGTCCCCGCTGCGCAGGATACTGGGCATTTGAATGGGCACACCATTGACAGCTGTGCCGTTGTGAGAGCCGAGATCTTCCACATACACCACGCCGCCAGCCAGAAAGACCCGGGTATTCCGCCGGGAGATCGAAGGATCATCAAACACGATGCTGCATGCTGCGTCCCGGCCGATCACCAGCTCATCCATCAAGTTGAATTCCTGGGTCTTCCCAATGTAGACGCCCTGCAAAACCTCCAGCCGCACATAGATGCCGCCTGCCGCGCTGTCAGGGGCTGGTGGTGCCTCCGGAGCAGAGGCGGGAGCGGCCTTGCCCTTTTTCCGTCCCTGACGGGTCAGAAGGACCGCCAGCAGGACCACGACCAAGACTACAGCAATGCCGATGCCAGCCCGGACCACCATAGGCGGGAGCTGGAAACCATTGTCCTCCTGGGACGAACCGGCAGATGCAGTGGGGGACGGCGCGGGGCTGGAGGCCTCCGGTGGGAGGGCCTCCGCCGGTGTCTCCTGGGTGGCCGGGGCCTCTGCAGTACCGCCGTCTCCGGGGAAGGCTACCGCCGCCTGGGCACGGCACACAAGTTCTGCGCCGGAGGCAAATGTTACAGAGACGTCTTCTGTATTACCTCCGTTATAGCCGGCGAGGCTGAAGCTGGTAACATAGAGTCCCCCATTGTACGCAGCAAGATCTTCTGCTGCAGCTGCAGCGGTCAGGCTGTCTCCTATCGACCAGTGCTGGCCGCCGGATGCTTCTGCCAACGCTGCCAGACTTCCCTGGGCTGTCTCATCGCCGCCAAATCCAACAGAGTGCAGCATAGCATCCGAGGCAGTGAGATGTGTCAGCAGGTCATCATAGGAAATGCTGCCATCGTCATCGTACTCCACTGCATCACTGAGAATGACGATATCCCGCAGTTCATTCCCTGTCCTGGGTAGTGCCTCCAAGTAGTTGAGCGCTTCATGGATTCCACCGAGCAGCCGGGAACTGGTTTCTGTATAGGAGACGGCCTCAACCAGTTCTCCCAGTTCCTCCGGCGCTACGTCATCGCTGAGCAGCGTAAAGCTCTCCCCAAACGTGGACAACAGGAATCGGGTGTTCTCTCCGGCAGTCTGCGCAAGTGCCTGTGCATAAGCTGCAATGTCCTCTTGAAAGCCGGGCATAGAGGTAGAAGCATCCAAAAGCAGAAGATACAGAATCGGGGACCCGGCTTGCCGGACTGTCTCCAGATTTCCAGAGGCAGCAAAAGTCTGTGTGCCGATGCTGGCCTCTGCCTTGGTGATGGGAGCCTCATTGCCAGTGATATCCACATAGGTGTACAGGGTATCCCCGTATACAAAGGCTCGGATCAGATCGGCCGATGCCGTCGCCAGGGCATTTCCACCCAGCGAGAGAGCCAGGACCAGGGACAGAGCCAATGTCCACAGCCGTTTCATCGTCATTCCTCCACAAATACAGTAATCAGAGAAAAGTTGTCGTTATGAGGAGGCGTACGGCGGATATGGCGCAGAAGCATCCGCTCCGCCCAATCTTCTGCGGTCCGGGCTTTGCACAGATCCGCCTGTATCTCCTCGTTATAGACATATTCCCAGAAGCCGTCGGAACACAGGAGAAAGGCATCTCCCGGCGCGACTGCAGCAGTACAGCCCTCTGGCTGGCAGCTTTCTTTTCCCAGTACACGCAGGAGGCTGGAGCGATCGTCGTCATGGTAGACATCCATATAGG
This sequence comes from uncultured Oscillospiraceae bacterium, assembly GCA_904419145.1. Lineage (GTDB taxonomy): Bacteria > Bacillota > Clostridia > Oscillospirales > Oscillospiraceae > CAJFPI01. The sequence goes on from CAJFQQ010000052.1 coordinate 5,044, forward strand.
AGATCTCTCCGCCCAAAAACTTCTTGTAAGTGACGGAGTGGTCCCGCGTTAGATCAGCCAGCTCACCGCCTGAGAAGCGGTATAACCGGGAATCTCCAATGTGGGCCCAAACTGCCTGATCCCCGTTCAGGCACAGGGCAACAGCGGTGGTTTTCATGTCCTCTTGGCCCGGAACCGCCTGCTGCCGGCGCAGTTCCTGATTAGCCGCCTGGAACAGATCCAGCAGGGCGTCACGGTCGGGAGCGGCCCCAGCAGTGCAGCCTGCCAAGATGACATCAGCCGCCAATGCAGAAGCTACCTCGCCACTCTGGTGTCCACCCAGTCCGTCAGCCACCAAAAAAGCGCCTCGCTGGCCCTGTATCTGGCAGCGGATGCTGTCCTCATTGCTGTCCCGGCCGCCGCGATTCGTATAGGCATATGCGGAAAATTTCATAGCTTACTCCAGATCCAGATAAACCGTATTTTCTACCTCGCCCAGATAGATGGAGCTCTTGGGAGGCAGCTTCACCGGCGTATCCGGAGCTAAGCGCTGTCCGCCGGCTAAGAAGGTTCCGTAGGAGGAGTGGAGATCTGTCACCACAAAGACCTGTTCCCGCTCATCAAAATAGACTTGGCAATGGTGAGAGCTCACACCCGGCGTGTCATCCCGATACACCAGGCGGCAAGTAGCGCTGTCGCGGCCCACCTGTACCGGCTGGTGGTGCAGAGGCACCGCCATCCCGCCGTGCTGGGAGGCCATAGAACGCAGGACAGGGGTACTGGGCTGGGGCGCACTCGGCTCCGCGGCTGCTGCCTGCTGGTCTGCCTGCTGCTGGGCCAGACGTTTTTTCTTTTTACTCTTGCTCACTGCCACCAGCACGATGATCAGGACGATCACCACCACTGCTGCGGCCCCGGCAGCTACATAGACCATCGTGGTGTCCTGTCCGCTGGCCATAGTGTAGGCGATGTTGTTCCGGTCCAGCATGGGCAGGATCTCGGCAATGCTCACCGCATAGAACAGGTTCTGGTCCACATTGGAGGCGGCGGTGTTGATGCCCAGCACCGCCCCGGTGCCGTCCACCAGGGGGCCGCCAGAGTTGCCGCCGCTCATGGCAGTATCCGTCTGAATGAGCCGCCGGCCTGTGCCGCTCTCCGTCAGGAAGCGGCTGATGCTGCCAGTGGTGACGGAGGCGTCATCCGGGCGGAAAGAACTGACCGCCTGCACGGTTATATCCGCTGCCAATGGGTATCCGACAGCATAGACCTCATCCCCCAGCATGCCGTCCTCCGGCGCACGCAGCGGCAGGGAGACGCGCTTATCCGTCGGCTCCTCCAATTTCAGCAGCGCGATATCTTTCTCTGCATCATACTCAACCAGATAAGCCTCTGCCTCGTCGTCCTGGTCAAAAAGGACATGGAGCGTGCCGCCTCCCTGGGCCCGGCCGGTGAGGATGAACTCCTCAATCACATGGCAGTTGGTGACGATGTATTCCGGGTTTTCACCAGCTTCTCCTACAAAAAAGCCGGTCCCCCTCCAGTAGTTCATCACGCCGTCCTCATCCGGGGCACCTGTACGGATCAGGACAATACCATTGAGCACATCATGGTCAAAGGCGGCAAAGGCCGGCACAGCCAGGATCAGCATAAGAGCCGACACAAGCATACCCGCCGCGAATTTGCGAAAACCTTTCATTCCCATCTCTCCTATCTTGATTATTGGTAGGCAATCAGGATACCTGTATAGTTATCCTGGCCAAGCAGGGCCTTTTCCTCCACAAAAGTTTCCAGCAGATGGCATCCATCATCCGGAGGAAGGGACATAGCTTCCTTGAGTTCCGCCGGGGAGAGGATGCCGCTGATACCGTCGGAGCAGAGAAGAAGCACATCCCCGCGCTTGAGCCGCCAAGGCCGGAGGCTTTGATCTACCGCGTCCAAGCCATCCATACCGACAAATGCGGTCAGGCGGCGGGCGTCTTCGTTTGTTTCTGCACGCTCCCTTAGGATGACCTCCTCTTTGAGCTCCCGGCGGTACAGATCATTCAAGCAGGTGTGCTCCTGGTTCAATTGGAACACACAGTCACCGCGTTTGAGGAAGATAGCGCTGTCCCCTACACTGAACCAGTGGAGCATATCCCCAAGAATACGCACAGCCACCACTGTGGTACCGCTTCTCCCCTGGAAACGCTGGAAGACGCCGTCACTGACGGCAAGGGTGCCTTCCCGCAGCTGGCGTGGAATGTCCCCTTCGTCCAGCAGAGCTTGAAACAGCTGGAGGAACGCATCAACGGCCACTTCGCTGGCGGCCTTCCCATCTTCCATCCCCCCCATACCGTCACACACGACGGCAAAAAGCCCGTGGCGGTCCATTTCCTGTGCATTTGAAGCATTGAGGAGGGCAAAGGAATCCTCTTGCTGTTCCCGGCCACCGACGCCCTGTACATTGCCCACCGAGAGAGCAGGCGGCCTTTGCTGTGGAAGCTCTGCGGTGGGGTGATCCTCCGTCACCCGGCGCTGCCGCCGGAGCAGCCGGTCAAACATCCCCATGGCCATCTTGCTCCGTTTCCTTTTTCCAGGTGAACTTCTCTCCACAAAGTGGAATAAACAACAGCTTTGTCTCGCCAAAGTCAATCAAATCATAGGCGTGCAGCGGCATAGGTCCAAAGACCTCTTCGCCGTTGAGGTAGACGATGTTCCGCCCGTCCCCGGGCAGCAGGTTAAAGCGGTTGTTCCGGTCGCTGTAGCTGAGTTTTGCGTGATTTTCAGCTGAAATTGTCCGGTCGCCGGTGATCGTGATATCCATGCGGTCACTGCGGCCGATGGCGTTGATCCCGCCGCGGATGGTGTAGCTTTTGCCCCGGCTGGGGCCCTCGATACAGGCCAGCCACCCCACCACCGGGTCAAAGCCCATGGTCTCCTGCATCATCGCCACAGTCTTGCCGGCATCCGCCACGCTCACCGCGCCCTGGGGGGTATAACCTCTGGGAGGCATGGTTTTCTGGGGCTCCGTCACACTGACGGCTCCCGCCGGCGCGTAGCCCCGGGGCGGCATGGTCTTGTTCTCTGCCGTCACGCTGACAGCCCCCTGGGGCACATAGCCTCTGGGGGGCATGGTCCGGTTTTCCGCTGTTACCGGGATGGCGGAAATGGGTGCCGTCTTTTGTGCCGCAGTAACAGAAACCGGCGCTGTCTTACTGGGGTCTGTTGTGCGGATCGGGGCGGTACGCCCGGCGGCAGCTACCGTGATCTGCTGGTTGGTATTGCAGTAGGGGCAGGTGGGATACTTTTCCGGGTCGTAAAGATGCCCACGCCCACACTCAATCTGTGCCATAATGCAAGGCCTCCTTTTGTTGTCTTGTTCTCAGCGGATGCTGACGCTGGGCACATGGGCCACCGGGGCGGTGTCGATGATGGCGTCATCATTGGTGGAAATGTCCACCTCCTGCAGATTGGTTAGATTTTGCAGGGGGGAGATGTCCGTCAATCCCCGGGCATAGTAAATCCGCAAGCTCCGCAGGTTGGTCAGGTTTGCCAAGGGGGAGATGTCGGTAATCACATTCTCGTAGTAGTCCCCCCTGCCGTAGAGCCACAGCTCCTGCAGGTTGGTAAGATTCCCCAGGGGGGACAGATCTTTGATGCTGGTGCTGACCGGGATATTGAGGCGGGTCAGCTTGGTCAGCCCCGACAGAGGTTCCAGGGAGGGGAACGTCTCATCCTGGTTCCCCAAATTGATATCCAGCTCTGTCAAATTGGTGAGACCGCGCAGGGGTTCCAGGCTGGCCACGTTGCCGCCGGAGAGCATCAACGTCTGCAGGCCTGTCATGCCGCTCAGACCGCTGAGATCCACCAGGGTTTCCGCGTCCGGATCCCGGCTGGGGAGGGACAGAGACTGGAGACCTGTCAGATTCTTCAGGGGGGAGGTATCGGTGTAGGTAGCGTCCCCGCCGCTTAAATTCAATTCCCGCAGGCCCGTCAAGCCCTCCAGCCCTGAAAAGCCCTCCAGCCCGTAGGCGGAGACGTTCAGCGTCTGCAGGCCGGTGAGAGCTGAGAGGTCTGCAAAGCGGCGGACCACAAACTGATCCCCGCTGCCGTTGAGATCCACATCCCGCAGGGACGTAAGGCTGCTCAGTTCCCCCAGGTCAGAGACGCCGGTGAGGCCGGAGAGATTCAGAGTGGTCAGGCTGGTAAGACCTTCCAGACCCTTAAGGCTGCTGATCCCATCGATATAAAGGTCCAGCTCCTTGAGCTCCGTGAGACCGCTCAGCGCAGTCAGATCCTCTATGAATACACTGGGGGTATTCCCGTAACTCTGGATGTGGAGATTTTGCAGCTTCGTCAGGGGCGCCAGGGGGGAGAGATCGGTAAAGGTGTAGTTCTGCCCGCTGATCTGAAGGTCTACCAGACTGGTGCACCCCTGGATGCCCTCCAGGCTCTCCAGGCCATCCACATAGAGGCGCATCTCCCGCAGGCTGGTGAGTCCCTCCATTCCCCTGAGGCTGCGCAGAAAGCCGATGCTGCCGCTGCTGTTGAGCTGGAGGTTCTGGAGTTTGGTCATGCCGCTGAGCGCACCGAGGTCCTGAAGGTCATAGGAGCCGTAGAGCCGCAGTTCCGTCAGGTTGGTGAGATTCTCCAGACCGTCCAGGCTCTCCAGGCCCGCGACATAGATGTCGATGGTCTGGAGGTTCGTCATGCCGCTCAGGGCGCTGAGGTCAGAGGCGGTCATATAGGAATTGCCGTCATAGCTGCTCAGCCGCAGCTCTGTCAGGCTGGTGAGCCCCGCCAGATCGCTGAGGTTCGCCTGGGAGATGTCCCCGTAGATCTGGAGATCCTGCAGCTTGGTCAGGCCGCTGAGGGGACTTAAATCTGTGACAGTCCCGGTATAGATGTTCAGCCTTGTCAAGTTAGTCAGGCTCTCCAGAGGGCTCAGATTGGTGATGAGCCCCGGCGTGCTGCCCCAGTTGCCTGAGAAGTTCAGGCTCTCCAGCTTTGTCAGATTTGCCAGGGGGGTGAGATCCGAAATCTGGCTCTGGGGCGGCAGACCTACCCAGCGGAGGTCTGTCAATCCCGCCAATGGCGATAGATCCGTGATGCCGTTGTTTCCATCCCCCAGCTCCAATTCCCGCAGACCTGTCATATCCGTCAGGAAGGAGAGATCCGTGATATCGTTGCCGCGGAGGTTCAGGTAGGTGAGGTTGATCATGTACTTGAGATCTTCCACGTCTGCATCGGTGAGCCCCATGCCCTCCAGCTCCAGTTCCCGTTCATTGGTGCTGTATTCCTGTCCGTTGATGGTGATAGAGGCCACCGCCGACTGCCGCAGGGGCGGGCCGTCGTCACGACCGCCGCTGCCTGCGCCGCCATCGAATACGACACCCAGAACGATCAGCACCACCAGCACTGCCGCGGCGATACCGCCGAACAGGACTGGCTTTTTCTTGATGCGCTGGACCAGGCGGTCCAACTCATTGACGGGTGCAGGCGGCTGTTCCCCAGGCACCTCCACCACCTGCTGGTTTTCAATGGCCTCCAGGAATTCCTCCGCGTTCTGGAACCGGTCCTCCGGCTGCACCGCTAACCCCTTGAGAATCGCTTTGTCCAGATACTCCGGGATCTCGATCCCACACTGGGACACCGGCACCAGCTCGTCGTGATCCAGCCGTTCCAGGCTCTCCGGCGGCAGG
>CAJFQQ010000053.1 GCA_904419145.1 uncultured Oscillospiraceae bacterium
GACAAGATCATCGTCATCAACATTTCCGGCCGGGGGGACAAGGACTGCGCCGCCATCGCCCGGTACAGAGGGGAGGAGATTTCCGAATGAGCCGTATCAAAGACGCGTTTTCCCACGGGAAGGCGTTTATTCCCTTCCTCACTTGTGGGGATCCGGACCTGGAGACCACCGAAGCGACTGTCCGGGCCATGGAAGCGGCGGGGGCCGACCTGATTGAGCTGGGCATCCCCTTCTCCGACCCCACCGCCGAGGGCCCAGTGATCCAGGCCGCCAACCAGCGGGCGCTGGCCTCCGGGACCACCACCGACAAAATTTTTGAGATGGTCCGCCGTCTGCGCCGGGATTTGACCGTACCCATGGTATTTATGACCTATGCCAACGTGGTGTTCTCCTATGGCACCGAGCGGTTTATCGCCACGGCGGCGGAGACCGGCATGGACGGGCTCATCCTCCCCGACGTGCCCTACGAGGAGAAGGAGGAGTTTGCCCCCACCTGCCGCAAGTACGGCCTGGACCTCATCTCCCTCATCGCCCCCACCTCGGAGGAGCGCATTGCCATAATTGCCCGGGAGGCGGAGGGCTTCCTGTACTGCGTCTCCTCCCTGGGGGTCACCGGCGTGCGGGGGGAAATCACCACCGATGTGGGGCGGATGGTCCATCTGGCCAAGGCTGCCAATCCGGATATCCCCTGCGCCATCGGCTTTGGCATTTCCACACCGGAGCAGGCGGCTGCCATGGCCGCCGTTTCTGACGGAGTCATTGTGGGCTCTGCCATCGTAAAGCATGCGGGTCAATATGGCCGGCATGCCGCACCACATATCGCGGCATATGTAGCCTCCATGAAGCGAAGCCTTGCCGAAACACCCCCCTAATGGATCCCCGCTCCAGCGGAACGGCGGCCTCCTCTCCCGGATCCCTTCCCAGCTGGCGCCCCTTTAGACCCCGCCGCCCGGAACTCCTCATAAGCGCAAAACTTTGTGGGCCCGCTGAAAAGCGAGGTGCCTTCCTGGTTCTCTATGGAAAAAGCCGCCTGTGGTATTTGTGTGGTCAAAAACGCTCCCTATCCTCTCCGGCGAGTTGCCCGCAGGAGAGGATAGGGAGCATTGTTACGTCTTTAACCTCGTGTGTCCAGTACGAATCCGCATGTTTCACCGGGCCAACAGAACCGCAATCGTCCACGACACAACGGTTACACATATTTTATACCATATCCGTTTGACCGCATCTTCTCCCCCGCTTTCTCTTGTGGAATAAGCATGTGACCATGATCCTAAAAACGCAAAGTCTTCTTTCTATTTTTTCCCATGTAAAATTATCCTCTGACACAAAAATGCCAGTCAAATATCATCTGTGATATGCTGTACTTGGGTGGAATGTTTATCAGCATATGTATATGGTCTGGACACGCTTTGACTTCTATCATTTCTACACCCTTTTGCTGACACAGTTTTCTCAATACCGCTCCTACATCCTGTTTTATCTGGCCATATATCTCCATCCTTCGATATTGGGGGACAAATACGGTATGATATTGACATCTCCAACTTGTATGCTCCAAACTACTTATATCTTTATCTTTCACGATGAAGACCTCCCTGTTATCGTAGTTGTGTGGTCGGCAAACCACTTCTACCTTATCAGGGATTTTTTCTACTTTCCTCCTCGCTATAAGCTATTTTTCCCCGGCTTAGTCCGGGGATGCCTTTGGTAACGTCAAACCAATCCGGCTATAATAAATCTATAATTTTGATTAGCCAGAAAGGAACCGTCCATTTCCTATTACCGGGATAAGGATCAGAAGGAGATCGAGCTGCTACTCTACCAGCATGGGATACCTGTAAAAATTCCAAAATTGGAATTTTTACAGGTACTTTTTCAAATTTATTTTGCTATTTTAAACCCCATATAACTATAGTCCCTGTCTGTTTTGTAGATCTTTTCTGAATTGTAAAGCGCCTCCTTGTGATTTTGCCGATAAAATGGTATATTGAAATTGGAAAACTGTGCGATTTGTACTTCACCCAGGAGGTGGTCTCATCATGGACGAACATGAATATCTGGCACATCTCACGGTAGACGGACGGAAGCAACTAGCTCTCGACCATTTGGTAGGGACCGCATCTCTGTGTTCCTCCTTTGCGGCGGCTTTTGATGCAGAGGAACAGGGACAACTGGCCGGGATAGCCCATGACATTGGAAAATACGCCGATGCCTTTCAGCGCCGCCTCCACGGCGGGCCAAAGGTGGATCACGCCACTGCCGGAGCTTACGAGTGCCTGAAAATTCAGCAGCCGCTGGCCGCTTTTGCAATCTCAGGGCACCATGGCGGTCTCCCGGACGGCGGCGGCCGGGGAGACGCCGCTGGCACCGGCACCTTTTGGGGCCGTATCAACCGGGCGAGCCGAGGGAAACTGGAGGATTACCACGCCTGGCAGAGCGAACTCTCCCTGCCCCAGGCAAATCTACCTGCATTTGCCGGAAAAAAGCTGGAGGGGATGTTCTTCACACGAATGCTCTTTTCCTGTCTGGTAGACGCGGACTACACGGATACGGCGGCCTTTATAAATGGCTGCTCAGATACGCCGGTGCCATCTTCATCCATGGAGGAATTGTGGCGCCGCCTGCAGTCCTACATCGCCGGGTGGTTCCCCCCGAAAGGCGCTCTGAACACGCAGAGGTGCGCGATTTTAGAGACGTGCATCCAAGCAGGCGCGGAGTACGAACCGAGCCTCTTCACGCTGACGGTCCCCACTGGAGGTGGAAAAACCGTGGCATCCCTGTCCTTTGCCCTGGCGCAGGCCAAAGCCCGCGGGATGAAGCGAATCATTTATGTAATCCCTTATACATCGATCATTGAGCAGACCGCACAGACCTTTCGTGAAATCCTGGGTGATGAAAACGTTCTGGAATTCCACTCCGGCGTGCTGTTTGACCAGCAGGAAGACGATGCGTCCGACCAGGAGAGCAATCCGCTGACCCAATCCGCCGAAACCTGGGATGTCCCTGTGGTCGTGACAACAGCAGTCCAATTCTTTGAATCCCTTTACACTTGTTGGCCCTCCAAATGCCGGAAGCTCCACAACCTAGCGCAAAGTGTCCTGATTTTTGATGAGGCCCAGATGCTTCCCCTCCCCTACCTGCGCCCCTGTGTCTGGGCAATTGCCCAGTTGGTCCGGCACTACGGCGCTTCCGCAGTACTTTGTACCGCCACCCAACCCGCTCTGGATTCCATTTTTCAGGAATTTGCTCCGGATACCTCGATTCGGGAGATTTGTCCCATGGCCCAAGGGCGCTGGGAGTCCTTTCGCCGGGTTTCCTTCCAGCAGGTAGGAACGCTGTCCTGGGCGGACCTGGCTGCCCACCTCCAGCAGCAGGAGCAGGTTTTGTGCATTGTCAACACCCGCCGGGCTGCACGGGAGATTTTTCACCGGCTGTTCGGTCCAGGAAATTTCCATCTCTCCACCCTGATATACCCTGCGCACCGCAGGAGGATTCTGGATGAGATCCGCCAGCGCCTGCGAGACGGGTTGCCCTGCCGGGTGGTCTCCACCTCTCTCATCGAAGCTGGTGTGGATGTGGATTTTCCGACCGTCTATCGGGAGCTGGCCGGGCTGGACTCCATTTTGCAGGCCGCCGGTCGATGCAACCGGGAGGGGAAACGTCCTCCGGAGGACAGCCTCGTCACCATTTTTCAGGGGGAAGATCCCCCTCCCTGTCTGTTCGAAACCTCCATTGGCGCCGGGAAGATCGTTTTGGACCACTGCCCGGACATCGCCTCCCGGGAGGCCGTCCACATCTATTTCTCAACCTTATTGGATCTGAAAGGCAGGGATGCCCAGGACGCTCACCATATCCTGTCTCTGATGGAATCGGAGTTTTTCCCTTTCCGCACAGTGGCGGAGCGGTTCCACCTGATCGACAGCCCCACTACAACAGTGTACATCCCTCGGGACGAGGGAGACGAACTGGTGGACCTGCTGCGGAATGGTCAATACAGCCGTGCTCTGTACCGCCGTCTGGGACAATACGGCGTGTCGGCCTATCCGCAGCACCTGGCGGCATTGGAGCAGGCGGGGGCGCTGGAGCATCTGGGGGACGGCTCTGTGGTCTTGCGGGACGTGAGTCTGTATGCACAGGATACCGGGCTGACTCTGGAACCCGGCGGCGGAAATGCGCTGTTCATCGGATAGACCAGAAAACCGAATGGGCGAACTTATATGTCTTTACCAAAAATTATCCTATGGAGCGGCATTCCGCTCCGCCCTTCTGCAATCAAATGAAAGAAAGGAGTGAACACTGATGGCCATCTCTTTGGAGGTCTGGGGGGACTATGCCCTCTTCACCAGGCCGGAGATGAAGGTGGAACGGGTCAGCTATGACGTTATGACCCCCTCGGCGGCCCGGGGGCTGATCGAGGCCATTTTCTGGCATCCGGGGCTGAGGTGGGTGATCGACCGCATCCAGGTGTGTGCACCGATCCGATTCAACAATCTGCGGCGCAACGAGGTGAAGTCCACCATCCCCGCCCGGTCCGCCCGCACCGTCATGGAACGGGGAGCTGGAAAACTGTACCTCTGCACCGCCGACGATATCCAGCAGCGGGCGGCGCTGCTGCTGCGGGACGTGCGCTATGTGATTGAGGCCCATTTCGACATAACGGACAAAGCCGCCCCCGGGGATAACCCGGGCAAGTTCCAGGACATCGCCAAGCGCCGCATCCAGCGGGGGCAGTTCTACCACCAGCCCTGTTTCGGATGCCGGGAATTTCCCGCTCAATTCCGCTGGTGCGAGGAACCTCCCCCCTGTCCAGAGGAACTGAAGGGAACCCGGGATTTAGGCTGGATGCTATATGACATGGATTACACAGACCCGGAGGACATCCGCCCGCTGTTCTTCCGAGCGTCTCTGGAGGATGGCGTCCTGCGGGTCCCCGGGCGGAACAGCGGGGAGGTGCTGGGATGATCTTACAGGCACTGACCGACTACTATCAGGCGCTGGAGCAAGCCGGAAAGATCGACGCCCCCGGTTGGGCGCCGGTGAAGGTGTCCTTTGCGTTGCTCCTCTCGAAGGGCGGTGCGCTGGACCAGGTGATCGACATCCAGACGGAATATCCGCGTGGAAAGAAGATGGTTTTGGCCCCGCAAACGCTCTCTCTCCCCGCGCCCGTGAAGCGGACCGTGGGGGTGGCCGCCAACTTCCTCTGTGACAACGCCAGCTATCTGCTAGGGATCGACAACAAGGGCAAGCCCCAGCGGACCCGGGAATGTTTTGAGGCCAGCAAATCGCTGCACGAGCGACTGCTGGCGCGAGTGGACTCCCCCGCCGTCCGGGCAATCGTCGCCTTCTTCCGCTCCTGGGATCCGGATGCAGCCCGGGAACACCCCGCCCTGGCGGAGCATCTAGACGCCATCCTCTCCGGCGGCAACCTGATCTTCCGCACGCTGGACGGCTATGTCCACAGAGATCCTACCATTCGGCGGGCCTGGGACATGGCCTATCAGTCCGAAGGGGACGGTCCCCAGGGGATCTGCCTGGTCACCGGAGAGCTGGGGCCGGTGGAGAGCGTCCATCCCGCCATCAAAAATGTGGCAGGGGCCCAGTCCAGCGGAGCGGCCCTGGTGTCCTTCAATGCCCCAGCCTTCTGTTCCTATGGAAAGGAGCAGAATCTCAACGCCCCCACCGGCAAGTATGCCGCATTTGCGTATACCTCCGCATTGAATGCTCTCCTGGCCGACCGGGAGCATATCTTCCGCGTTGGCGATGCTACCGTCGTCTACTGGGCCAGGAGTGGAGAGCGCGGCTATCAGGACGTCTTTCAGATGTTTTTCTCCGATTTCTATGACGAAACGGATCTGAGAAAGCTAGTTGGAACCCTGTTTCAAGGCGATCCGGTGGTCTACGACGAGGCCAAGCTGGACCCCAATATGGATTTCTACATCCTGGGCCTGTCCCCCAATGCCGCCCGCCTGTCGGTATGGTTCTTCCTCCATAACACCTTCGGAGCCTTTCTCCGGAATGTCCAGGCCCATTACGACCGGCTGGAGATCGTCCGCCCCGCCTACGACAAATTTGAGACACTGCCCCTCTGGAAACTGCTCAGTGAGACGGTAAATCAGAATTCCAGAGACAAATCCCCCGCTCCCGATCTGGCCGGTGAGGTGCTGCGGGCAGTCCTGACCAATACCCGCTATCCCGCCACGCTGCTCCATGGCGTGGCCCTCCGGGTCCGGGCGGAGCGGGAGGTCACACGGGGACGGGCAGCCATTACAAAAGCCTATTACAAGAAACTTGCAGAAACGACCAAACGCGAGAATCCTGACATACCAGAGGAGGTCTTACAAGTGTCTCTCAATCCAGACGCATCCAATGTCCCCTATACCCTGGGCCGGCTTTTCTCCGTGCTGGAGGCCATCCAGGCCGCTGCAAATCCCGGTATCAATGCCACCATCAAGGACAAGTACTTTAACTCCGCCGCTGCCACGCCCGCTGTGATCTTCCCCATTCTCATCAACCTGGCGCAAAAGCATCTGAAAAAGCTGCGCAGCTCCAATGCAGGGCTGGTGGTCTTCTATGAAAAGCAGCTGACAGAATTGTGCAGCCGTATCGGAGAACAGTATCCCGCCCACATGAACCTGCCCCAGCAGGGGTCCTTCCAGTTGGGCTACTACTGCCAGACCCAGGCCCGCTATCAGAAAAAGGAGGAAACGAAAGATGTCTGATCCAATCAAGAACCGTTATGAATTTGTCATTCTCTTTGACGTGGAAAACGGCAATCCCAACGGCGACCCGGACGCGGGAAATATGCCCCGGGTGGATCCCGAAACCGGTCTTGGCATTGTCACGGACGTGTGCCTGAAGAGAAAGATCCGCAACTATGTGGAGACGGTCAAGGAGGATGCCGCCGGCTACCGCATCTATGTGAAGGACGGCGTCCCTCTCAACCGCAGTGACACCGAGGCCTACAAAGCGCTGGATGTCGACGAAAAGACGATCAAGGAAAAAAAGAAATCTGACCCGGATCTGGACCGGAAAGTCCGGGATTGGATGTGCGCCAACTTCTATGACATCCGTACCTTCGGCGCGGTGATGACTACCTTTGTAAAAGCCGCCCTGAACTGCGGCCAGGTCCGCGGCCCGGTGCAGCTGGGATTTGCCCGCAGTGTGGAGCCCATCGTCCCCCAGGAGGTCACCATCACACGGGTCGCCATCACCACCGAGGCGGACGCGGAGAAAAAGGGGACCGAGATGGGCCGCAAGTACATCGTCCCCTACGGCCTGTACCGGTGTGAGGGCTATATCTCCGCCAATCTGGCCCGCAAGACCACCGGGTTTTCCGAGGAGGACCTGTCCCTGCTGTGGGAGGCAATTCTCAACATGTTCGAGAACGATCACTCCGCCGCCCGGGGCAAGATGGCAGTCCGGGAGCTGATCGTTTTCAAGCATGACAGCGAGCTGGGCTGTGCGTCTGCCTGGAAGCTGTTTGACACAGTCCGTATTGTCCGCAGAGATTCGGAAAATGGCACACCCGCCCGTTCCTATCAGGATTATCAGGTGGATGTGGACGAATCCGCACTGCCCGCCGGCGTCACCTGTGTCCGCATGGGGTGACCTATTCTTCTGAGGATCTCCTCCCCCTCTCCGGACTGCAGCACTTCGCGTTCTGCCGGCGGCAGTGGGCGCTGATCCACCTGGAGCAGCAGTGGAAGGAGAACCTGCGGACGGTGGAGGGCAATCTTCTCCACCGCAGATCCCACGATGAAGCGGCCCGGGAGCGCCGGGGCGACACGCTGATCCTCCGGGGACTGCAGGTGGTCTCCCATCAGCTGGGCCTCTCCGGCCAGTGTGATGTCGTGGAATTTTACGCCGATCCCGCCGGAGTGCCGCTGCAGGGGGCGGACGGCCTCTGGATGCCATATCCCGTGGAGTATAAGCGCGGCAAGCCCAAATCCCATCAGGCGGACGAGCTGCAGCTGTGCGCCCAAGCCATGTGCCTGGAGGAAATGCTCTGCTGTTCCATTCCCGAGGGCGCCCTGTTCTACGGAGAGCCCCGCCGCCGCACCACGGTTTCCTTTACACCGGGACTGCGGGAAACGGTGCAGCGGGTTTCTGACGAGATGCACCAGCTGTACCGCCGTGGCTACACGCCGAAGGCCAAGCCCTCCAGATCCTGCAGCGCCTGTTCCCTCAAGGAGCTGTGCCTGCCCCAACTGGTCCGGCGGGAGAGCGTCCAGGCGTATCTGCACCGCGCCATGGAGGAATCGCCATGAGACATCTTCTGAACACGCTGTTTGTCAACAGTGAGGACATCTACCTTTCCCTGGACGGTGAGAATGTAGTGGCCAGCCGCGGCAAGCAAGAGGTGGCCCGCTATCCCCTCCACATTCTCTCCGGCATCGTTTCTTTCTCCTACGCCGGTGCCTCTCCGGCGCTGATGGGTGCCTGTGCCCAGCGGGACGTGTCCCTGGCGTTCTGTACACCCCGGGGCCGGTTTCTCGCCCGGGTATCTGGGGAGTCCTCCGGGAATGTGCTGCTGCGGCGGACCCAGTACCGGGTAGCAGATGATCCCGGTCCCTGCTGCCGGATCGCTCGGAACATGATCTTCGGAAAGGTATATAATGCCCGTTGGAGCATCGAGCGCACCCGCCGGGATCACGGTCTCCGAGTAGATGGAGACGCTCTGTCCAGCGCCTCCGCCCAACTGCGGGGCCTGCTGCCCCAAATCGCCTCTGAAAGCTCTTTAGAGCAGCTGCGGGGCCTGGAGGGAGCCGGAGCTACGGTTTACTTTGGCGTATTTGACCAGATGATCTTAGGAGAAAAGCCACTGTTTGCCTTTTCGACTCGAAACCGTCGGCCGCCGCTGGACTCAGTCAACGCCCTGCTGTCCTTCGCCTACAGCCTGCTGACCCACGACTGCGCCTCCGCCCTGGAGAGCGTGGGGTTGGACGCCTATGTGGGATTCCTCCACCGGGACCGCCCCGGGCGGACCTCCCTGGCCCTGGATCTGATGGAGGAACTGCGCCCCTGTCTGGCGGATCGTTTTGTCCTGACCCTGATCAACAACCGCATAGTGAACAAGGATGACTTCGAGTTCCGCGAAAGTGGAGCAGTCTACCTGACGGACTCTGGCCGCAAGGCCTTCCTGTCCCACTGGCAGGAACGGAAGAAGGCCGAGCTAAAGCATCCCTATCTGGGGGAGAAGATCTCCTGGGGCCTGGTCCCCTATGTACAGGCGCTGCTGTTGGCCCGGACCCTGCGGGATGACCTGGAGGAATATCCGCCCTTTTTATGGAAGTGAGGTGCCCGGATGCTGGTGCTGATCACATATGATGTAAACACAGAGGATCCCGCTGGCCGCAGGCGCCTGCGGCAGATCGCCAAGCAGTGCGTCAACTACGGCCAGCGGGTCCAGAACTCCGTCTTTGAGTGTATGCTGGACACTGCCCAGTGCAAGGTGCTGCAGTCCAAACTGCTGTCCATTATGGACCTGGAAAAGGACAGTCTGCGGTTTTACTATCTTGGAAAGCGCTATGAAAGCAAGATTGAGCACTTCGGCAATCCGTGCGGCTATCTGCCGGAGGAGCCTTTGATCCTTTGAGTGCGAAGGGGAAGCGTACAGCGTTTTCCCGGCAGGTTCGCACTGAAATACGGTTGGATGGCTGGAGAGTTCCTGCCAAATCGTGTATTCAACAGGCAAGTCAGATGGATCCCTGGCTGTTCAGTTTTGCGAAATGCACATTTATCACAAAACAGGCATCTGCCTTTTGTGCTGTTTTGCTGTCGCTCCCCTTGCGGGGAGCGTGGATTGAAATCTCCCCCTTTGATAACCTCTATCCGTGGAGCGAAGTCGCTCCCCTTGCGGGGAGCGTGGATTGAAATGTCTGATGCGGTTTGCCGGAATCAAACTGGTTAGGGTCGCTCCCCTTGCGGGGAGCGTGGATTGAAATATACTCCGTTGTAGGAATCCACGGACTCTCCGTATTGTCGCTCCCCTTGCGGGGAGCGTGGATTGAAATATTAAACCGGAACAGGATATCAACATGGTGATCGAGTCGCTCCCCTTGCGGGGAGCGTGGATTGAAATTCCAGCGTTTCCAGCAAGGTGATGTATCTGCCTTGGTCGCTCCCCTTGCGGGGAGCGTGGATTGAAATCAACTCTGAGGCAAATTTTGATAAAAGGGATACGGTCGCTCCCCTTGCGGGGAGCGTGGATTGAAATTGGAAATTACAAGCGCTTTGCCAGCCTTTGCATAGTCGCTCCCCTTGCGGGGAGCGTGGATTGAAATTGGTTGCTGGTTGGATTTATAGAAGGGCTTTGCGGTCGCTCCCCTTGCGGGGAGCGTGGATTGAAATTCATCTCTAAACCACTCATTCACTATGAGAGCATAGTCGCTCCCCTTGCGGGGAGCGTGGATTGAAATCTCCCATCCGGGCCTCCCTCCTGCTTTGCCTCATACTTGGACTCACCGATGCGCAGTTTGCTCTGCAGGGCCTTGCTTACCTAATAAAAGTCCCTGATATCTTACTGAACCGGTCCAGTAAAAACGGACAGTGACAAAAGGCCCCCTGATGTAGGAAAATAGACTACATCAGGGGGCCTAGTCATGGAGAAACGGAACTACAC
>CAJFQQ010000054.1 GCA_904419145.1 uncultured Oscillospiraceae bacterium
CTGGAGAGGCGTCGCGCCAGCGACGCCTCTCCTACTAAAACTCAATATTTCCTACCAGGGTACTTTTTTGTACTGTCCGCACATAATGGGGCAGTGCACTCGAGCCGGGAGGCTTTTCTTTGATCGGAGGCTGCCGGGATGGCATTTCCTTATTTGATGCTGAACAGGATCTCCGCATAGGAGGGATAGGGCCAGAACTCGGCGCTGGTGATGACCTCCAGGGCGTCGGCGGCGGCACGGACCTTCTCCATGGTGGCAAAAACCGTATACTTGTAGTAGTGGGCCTCCTCAGCCAGCGTCCCCTCGGGCACCTTGGCGATGGCCTCCTCCAGGGCGGCGCACTGGACCATCAGCTCCTTGCTGAGGCTGGACAGCTCCCGGAGCAGCTTCTCCTCAACGGAGCAGTCAATATCCGCCAAGGCAGCTTTCTTACTGGTAA
Organism: uncultured Oscillospiraceae bacterium; assembly: GCA_904419145.1. Lineage (GTDB taxonomy): Bacteria > Bacillota > Clostridia > Oscillospirales > Oscillospiraceae > CAJFPI01. The sequence goes on from CAJFQQ010000054.1 coordinate 440, forward strand.
TCGTGCCTGCTACCTCAGACATAAAGGCACATACTGCGGGGTAGATATCCCGCTTCACCATGTCTACCATGGTATTGGCCTCAATGCTGATGACCTTGCAGTAATTCTCAAAATGGGTCTCACTGCGGGCGGTAAACTCCTCCTTGGTGTAGACGCCGTGCTTGACAAACAGTTCTACATTTTGGGGCAGCAGATAGGTTTTCAGGGCGTCCGCCGTGCAGGTCAGGTTGGCCAGCCCCCGCTTCTCTGCCTCCTGTACCCAGGCATCTTCATAGCCGTTGCCGTTGAAGATGATGCGCTGGTGGGCGGTAAAGGTCTCTTTGATGAGGCTGCTGAGCGCCTCGTTGAAATCGTCGGCCTTCTCCAGCACGTCGGCAAACTGGCTCAGCTCCTCAGCCATAATGGTGTTCAAGGCAATGTTGGGCCCGGAGATGGACTGGCTGGAGCCCAGCATACGGAATTCAAACTTATTGCCGGTAAAGGCCAGCGGGCTGGTGCGGTTGCGGTCGGTATTGTCCTGGGAGATCCGGGGCAGGGCTGCCACGCCGATATCCAGCTTTCGTTTGCCCTGATCCACATACTCGGTGCCCTTGATGATGGACTCCACCACAGCCTCCAGCTCATCCCCCAGGAAGATGGAGATGATGGCCGGAGGCGCCTCCTGGGCGCCCAGGCGGTGGTCATTCCCGGGGATAGCCACGGTACAGCGGAGCATCTCCTGGTACTCATCCACGCCCTTAATAAAGGCCGCCAGGAACAGGAGGAACCGGGCATTCTGGCTGGGCGTGGAGCCAGGCTTAAAGAGGTTGAGGCCGGTATCGGTGCTGATGGACCAGTTGTTGTGCTTACCGGAGCCGTTGACCCCGGCGAAGGGCTTCTCATGGAGCAGGCACACCATGCCATGGCGTTCAGCTACCTTCTTCATGACCTCCATGGTCAGCTGGTTGTGGTCACAGGCGGTGTTGGCATCGGTATAAATGGGGGCCAGTTCATGCTGGGCTGGGGCCACCTCGTTGTGCTTGGTCTTGGCCAGCACCCCCAGCTTCCACAGCTCCTCATCCAGGTCCGCCATGTAGGCGGCGATCCGCGGCTTGATGGAGCCGAAATAGTGGTCGTCCAGCTCCTGCCCCTTGGGGGGCTTGGCGCCGAACAGGGTCCGGCCGGTGAGGATCAGATCCTCCCGCTGCTCATAGACGGACTTATCGATGAGGAAGTACTCCTGCTCCGGACCGACCTGAGGCATAACACGCTTGACACCCTCATCGCCGAACAGGCGCATGATCCGCACCGCCTGGCGGCTCAGCTCATCCATGGAGCGCAGGAGCGGGGTCTTTTTGTCCAGGGCGTGGCCGCCGTAGGAGCAGAACACTGTGGGAATGCAGAGGCTGCCGTCCTTGATAAAAGCAAACGCAGTGGGGTCCCAGGCCGTGTAGCCACGGGCCTCAAACGTGGCGCGCAGGCCGCCGGAGGGGAAGGAGGAGGCGTCGGGCTCGCCCCGAACCAGTTCCTTTCCGGAAAACTGCATCATGACCTTTCCATTTTCAATGGGGGTGATAAAGCTGTCGTGCTTCTCCGCGGTAACGCCGGTCATGGGCTGGAACCAGTGGGTATAGTGGGTGGCCCCCTTCTCGATGGCCCAGTCCTTCATGGCGTTGGCGATCTCATTGGCGATCTCCAGCGTCAGCGGCTTGCCCTCTGCGATGCAGGTTTTCCACCCCTGATAGCAGGCGCCGGACAGGCGCTGGCGCATAACCTCCTCATTAAACACCAGGCTTCCGAACATTTCGGTCACTTTGCTCATACTTGCGTCCTCCTAACGCCGCTGTGCGGCAGAATATGTGGTATCGCTTTCCATCAATCCGATCTGCGTGATTCTTGATCCGGCTCAGATGCCGGACGCGCCGTAGTTGCTGAGCACACGGGCGCTGGGGTCATCTACGTCGCACCCCTCCCAGCTGCGGTTTGGCATCCAGAAGTCTGCCACCATAGCGGCCTGGCCGGGATAGTATTTCTCGAAAATCTCCCGATACAGCAGGGATTCCTTGGTGAAGGGCTTGGCGTGGTAGGCATACTGCTCGGCGCGCTGCTGCCAGTCGTCGCCGTACTGCTTCTCCGCGAACGCCTTCAAATCATCCACCATACTGTGGCCCACGGCGTCAGAGAAGGCTGCCTTCTCCCGCTGCAGGATGGACTGCGGCAGGTAATCCCCCTCAAAGGCGTGGCGCAGCAGGTACTTGCCCTTGCCGTACACGTTCATCTTCTTCGCCGGGTCGATGCTCATGACATATTTCACAAACTCCAGATCCCCAAAAGGCACCCGTGCCTCCAGGGAGTTGACGGAGATGCAGCGGTCCGCCCGGAGCACATCGTACATGTGGAGCTCCCGCAGGCGCTTCTGAGCCTCCTCCTGGAAGGCCTGGGGGCTGGGTGCGAAGTCGGTGTACTTGTAGCCAAACAGCTCGTCACTGACCTCGCCGGTGAGCAGGACCCGGATATCGCTCTGCTCATGGATGGCCTTGCACAGCAGGTACATACCCATGCTGGCCCGGATGGTGGTGATGTCGTACGTACCTAAAGTATACACGACTGTCTCCAGTGCGTCCAGAACATCCTGCTCTGTAATATAAATTTCGTGGTGGTTGCTGCCGATATGCTCTGCCACCTGCTTGGCATATTTCAGATCGATGGCGTCGGTGCTCATGCCGATGGCGTAGGTCTCGATGGGGCGGCCCAGGAGCTTGGCGGCGATGGCGCACACCAGGGAGCTGTCCAGCCCGCCGGAGAGCAGGAAGCCCACCGGCACATCGGCATCCAGCCGCTTCTCTACTGCCAGGATCAGCAGCTCATGGATCTTGGCACAGATGGTCTCCAAATCGTCCTGGCACACCTCGTCCACCGCGGCGATATCGCAGTAGCAGGTGAATTTTCCGTCCTTGTAGTAGTGTCCCGGCGGGAAGGGCATAATCTTATCTGTGAGGCCCATCAGGTTTTTCGGCTCACTGGCAAAGAGGATCTTTCCCGAGGCGCTGTACCCGTAGTACAGTGGGCGGATGCCGATGGGATCCCGGGCGGCGATAAACTGCTGTGTGGGCGCGTCGTAGAGGATCATGGCGAACTCCGCGTCCAGCATGGGGAACATGCCTACGCCGTATTCCTTCCACAGCGGGAGGATCAGCTCGCAGTCGCTTCCGCTGGCGAAGGTATAGCCTTTGGCCTCCAGCTCTTTCTTCATCTTCCGGAACCAGTACAGCTCCCCGTTGCACACCACAGCGCTGCCGTCCGGGTGGGTGAAGGGCTGCATCCCCTCGGGCTGGATGCCCATAATGGCCAGGCGGTGGAACATCAAAACTCCGTTCCCGGCCGGCATGATACGGGTATCGTCCGGCCCGCGGCTGATGGTCTTGGAAAAGGCCACCATCAGATCTTCCTTGGGGATATCCGTCCCCGTGTAACCCATAATTGCGCACATAAAAAATGCACCTCCGAATTTACCCGACGTCAATTCATCCTGAAATTTTAGGACGAATCGTCGGAATCCGCGGTGCCACCTAATTTGCTGCTCTTCACAGCCACCTTTCGCGCTCAAGGGAAAACTCCCGGTAAACGCTATGGCTGTAACGGGCCATCCCGTCTCCCCTACTGGGTGTGAACCTTTCGGGTCGAAGCTCTGAAGTGTTATTCGTCGAGGCTCCGCCGCGGGGTTTCCACTGTCCCCCACTCACTGCAGGTGATCTTCCTCAAGTACTTCTCTTCGTCATCGCTTTTGGCAATTTGAAAATCAAATTATGTTCGCATATTACTCCACTCTCCGGCGAATGTCAAGCAGAATTTTTTGTTTTTTTCCAAAAAAAATTTTTGCTTGACGAGAAAAACGATTGGTTGTAATATTTTATACTATGTTTTTTCTGATAAATCTATAGTCCGAAATCATGCTGAATGAAGCACAAAGGAGGATCGAAGCCATGGCGGTCAAATACATTTTTGTAACCGGAGGTGTCGTCTCTGGACTCGGAAAAGGGATCACAGCCGCATCGTTAGGGCGGCTCCTGAAGCAGCGGGGGCTGAAGGTGCGAGTACAGAAACTGGACCCCTATCTCAACGTGGACCCGGGCACCATGAGTCCCTATCAGCACGGGGAAGTGTTCGTCACTGACGACGGGGCGGAGACCGACCTGGATCTGGGGCACTATGAGCGGTTTATTGATGAGAACCTGACCTTCAATTCGTCTGTCTCCTCCGGCAGGATCTACTGGAATGTCCTCAATCGGGAGCGCTCCGGGGACTATCTGGGCGCCACAGTTCAGATCATCCCCCATATCACCGATGAGATCAAGCGCAACATCTACTCACTGGATGTTTCGGGCACCGACGTGGCCATCGTGGAGATCGGCGGCACGGTAGGCGACATCGAGAGCCAGCCCTTCCTGGAGGCCATCCGTCAGGTGGCTGCCGAGCGGGGCCGCCACAATGTCATGTTCCTTCACGTCTCCCTCATCGTCTCCATTCCCGGAAGCGGCGAGCTCAAGAGCAAGCCCACCCAGCACTCCGCCAAGGAGCTGCTGAGCCTGGGGATTCAGCCGGATGTGATTGTCTGCCGCTGCGACCAGCCTGTGCCGCAAGAAATTTTGAGAAAGATCTCCCTGTTCTGCAATATCCCTGTGGAAAACGCTATCCCCAATCTCACCGCCGACCTGCTCTACGACGTCCCTCTGATGCTGGAGCGGGAAGGGCTGGCGGATGTGGTGGTTCGCCGCCTCGGCCTGATCTGCCACGCCCCGGACCTCACCGAGTGGGCCACCATGGTCCACCGGGCCAAGCACCCCCAGGGGACGGTGGAGATCGCCCTGGTGGGGAAATATGTCTCCCTCCACGACGCCTATCTCTCCGTGGTGGAGGCGTTGACCCACGGCGGCATTGAAAACGATGTGAAGGTCCATATCCGGTGGATCAACAGCGAGGAGGTCACCGACGACAACGCCGCCCAGCTTCTCTATGGCTGCCAGGGCATCCTGGTGCCCGGCGGCTTCGGCGACCGTGGCATCGAGGGCATGATCTCCGCCATCCGCTACGCCAGGGAGCACCGGGTGCCCTTCTTCGGCATCTGCCTGGGGATGCAGATGGCCGTGGTGGAGTATGCACGCCATGTCTGCGGACTGGAAGAGGCCCACTCCAGTGAATTTGCTCCCCGGACCCTCTATCCTGTCATTGATCTGATGCCCGATCAGGTTGGCGTTACCGCCAAGGGCGGCACCATGCGCCTGGGCAGCTATCCCTGCCGCCTGCTGGAGGGGAGCCGCGCCGCCGGGATCTACGGCGCCAAAGAGATCAACGAGCGCCACCGCCACCGCTATGAATTCAACAACGCCTTCCGGGAGCAGCTGACTGCCGCTGGTCTGGTGTTATCCGGCCTCTCCCCCGACGGGCGCCTGGTGGAGATGATCGAGCTGGAGGACCACCCCTGGTTTGTGGCGGGGCAGTTCCATCCGGAGCTGAAAAGCCGCCCCAACAAGGCCCACCCGCTCTTCCGCAGCTTCATTGCCGCCGCCAAGGAGCAGGCCCCCGCAGAGGAAGCTTCTACTGCCTGCTGATCCTCCCATAAAGCGTAAAGAACCGCCTGCTGCAATGCAGCAGGCGGTTTGTTTTCTTGTTTGGATACCGGTTTATTTGGCGTACTCCACCACTTTGGTTTCCCGCAGCACATGGACCTTGATCTGGCCGGGATACTCCAGCTCATCCTCGATCCGCTTCGCCAGCTCACGGGCCAGAATCACCATCTGATCCTCGCTGACCTGCTCCGGCTTCACCATGACCCGAACCTCACGTCCAGCCTGGATGGCATAGGACTTCTCTACGCCGGGATAGCTCCCGGTGATCTCCTCTAACTTCTCCAAGCGCTTGATATAGTTCTCCAGGTTCTCCCGGCGGGCACCCGGCCGCGCGGCGGAGATCGCATCGGCCGCCTGAACCAGGCAGGCTACCAATGTCTTGCACTCCACATCGCCGTGGTGGGCCTGGATGGCGTGAAGGATATCCTCCTTCTCCTTGTACTTGCGGCAGAACTCAATGCCCAAGTTCACATGGGTGCCCTCGAACTCGTGGTCCAGGGCCTTTCCAATATCGTGCAGCAGGCCGGCGCGCTTGGCAGCGTTCACATCGGCGCCCAGCTCCGCGGCCATCATGCCGGCAATGTGGCTGACCTCGATGGAGTGCTGCAGCACATTCTGGCCGTAGCTGGTGCGGTAGTGCAGGCGGCCCAGCATCTTCTGCACCTCCGGGTGCAGGCCGCGGACGCCGGTCTCAAAGGCGGCGCGCTCGCCCTCGCTCTTGATAATGGCATCCACCTCCCGGCGGGCCTTCTCCACCATCTCCTCGATATGGGTGGGGTGGATGCGCCCGTCGGCAATCAGCTTCTCCAGGGCCAGCCGGGCGACCTCCCGACGGACCGGCTCGAAGCAGGAGACGGTGATCGCTTCCGGCGTATCGTCGATAATCAGATCCACGCCGGTCAGCGTCTCGATGGTACGGATGTTGCGGCCTTCGCGGCCAATGATGCGGCCCTTCATCTCGTCATTGGGCAGGGGTACCACACTGACGGTAATTTCAGCCACATGGTCTGCGGCACAGCGCTGGATGGCTGTGGCCACGATCTCCTTGGCACGCTGGTCGGCCTCCTCCTTGGCCCGGGCCTCGATCTCCTTGATCTTCATGGCCGTCTCGTGGGTCACCTCGGACTCCACCTGGGCAATCAGGTAGTTCTTGGCCTCCTCGGCGGTAAAGCCGGAGATCCGTTCCAGCATCTCGGTCTGGCTGCGCTTAATGACCTTGATCTCTTCCTCCTCCCGCTCCAGATCTGCATGCTTCTGGGCGAGAGCCTCTTCCTTCTTTTCGATGTTTTCCGTTTTGCGGTCGATGTTTTCTTCCTTTTGCTGCAGGCGGCGTTCCTGCTTCTGCAGGTCCGCTTTCTGCGCCTTTACTTCCTTCTCATACTCGCTGCGGTTACGCAGAATTTCTTCCTTCGCTTCCACCAGGGCTTCGCGCTTTTTGCTTTCTGAGCTCTTGATAGCCTCATTGATGATGCGGCGGGCTTCTTCTTCCGCGCTGGATATTTCCTTTTCAGAAACCTTTTTCCGATAGCTGATACCGAGAAGGAAGCAGATCACGCCAACCGCCACCACTGCGACAAGCGTCACAATGATATAAACGACGGGGAAATCCATTCTCTGTCCTCCTATTCTCTTTTCGACAAGCAACTCTATCGATATGGGGAATTTGGATGAAAAATCGGCAAATACCCCTTCTATCTGCCGACAAGAATCCACTACATATAATACTCTGTCTATTCCCCACTTGTCAAGTAAAAATATGCGCTGTATACAGAATATTCCCCACTTCCCAGTCTATCCTTCCCGCCTCCCAATGGTCAAAAATCGACACGCTTTTCTAAAAATTACGGCACTTTCAAAGTTTTAAACAGCAAAAGGCTCCCGCCTGTAATAACAAGCGGGAGCCCCTTTCAAATGGATAAGAACGCAGTTACATCTTCAGAACGACCTTCATCACAGTCTGCGCATTGTCGTCAATGTACTTAAAAGCATCGCAGACTTGGGTGAATGGGAACGCCTTGGTAACCACATGCTCGATGTTGACCCGTCCCTCATGGAGCATGGCAATCGCATCCTGGAACTCCTCGCGGACATACATCATATGGCCGATCATCTCAATCTCCTGGCGCTGGATAATGGGCAGCTCCAGGTTCATCTCAGCCTTGTAGTTGCCGGTAATAATGATCTTGCTGCTGGGGCGGGCGGCCTCCAAAATGGACATAAAGGAGCCGCGGGTAGCGGCGGCATCGATGATAACATCGGCTTTCTGTACGCCGAAATGGTCAATGATCGCCTGCTTCAGGGAGAGATCAGAGGTATTCACCGCCAGCTCCAGGCCGCTCTTGCGTGCCAGATCCAGCTTGGGCTCAAACACATCCGTAATCATCACGTTGGCAGCGCCCAGAGCCTTGGCGGCCTGTGCCGTCAGGTTTCCGATAGTACCGGCGCCGACAACCACAACGTTCTTGCCGGTAACATCACCAGCCCGCTTCACAGAACCCACACCCACAGCCAGGGGCTCCACCAATGCCATGCGCTCATCGAGCATACCGGCAGGGCAGTGATGCAGATACTTGGGCTCCACAGCAAAATACTCGCAAGCCATACCGTTCTGATGGACACCCATCACCTTCAGGTGCTCACAAACGTTGAAACGGCCAATTTTGCAGGGGTAGCACTCTCCACAGTACACCTGAGGCTCCACTGTGACCAAGTCACCCACTTTGTAATCCTTTACATTCGCGCCTACCTGCTCTACACTGGCACCCACCTCATGGCCAAAGACCACGGGGAAGGTCATATACTTGTGCAGGCCATGATACATTTGCATATCGCTGGCGCAGATGCCTACTGCACGAACCTTCAGTAATACCTGATCGTCATTAATGGTAGGCTTCTCGACTTCTTCCAGATTGATGGTATAGGGCGCGACCAAATTTGCTCTCAGCATAATATGTACTTCCCTCTTTCAAAATTTCGCAATTTCACACGGAGCCGTTGGAATATTCCAACGGCTCCGTTTCGATGGATGTCGGTTACTTCTTGGCAATGGTCTCCTTGACCTTGGCAACAATGGCGTTGGCATCCAGGCCATACTTCGCCTGCAGCTTGGCATAGGGGCCGCACTCGGCGTGGCAGTCGTTCACACCCACAAAGCCCATGGGAACCACAGCGTCAGCAGCGCACAGGGTCTCGGCCACAGCGCCGCCCAGGCCGCCGATGATGTTGTGCTCCTCGGCGGAGATGATGGCACCGGTCTCCTTGGCACACTGGAGGACCAGATCCTTGTCCAGAGGCTTAATGCAGAACATATCCACCACGCGGACATTGATGCCCTCCTTGGCCAGCTGATCAGCAGCAGCCAGGGCATTGCCCACCATCAGGCCGCAGGCAATAATAGTGGCATCCTTACCGTCGCGGATGATCTTGCCCTTCCCCTCCTCGAACTTTTCATCGGCGGAGTAGATGTCGGGGAAGACATCACGGGACATACGCAGGTACATGGGAGAGGGATCGTCAATGGCGTTCTTCACCAGCCAATCGGTCATAGTGGCGTCACTGGCCACAAAGACCTTGAAGTTGGGCAGAGCGCGCATGATCGCCAGGTCCTCGATGGAGTGGTGGCTGGGACCGTCGAAGGCATCGGACAGGCCGCCGTAAGCGCCCACATACTTCACGGGGACCTCGCCATAGGAGCCCAAAGCACGGGCAGTGATGAGGCCGATAGAGGTCAGGAACACAGCGAAGGTGTTCACAAAGGGGATCTTGCCGGAGGCAGCCATACCGGCGGCCATGGCGCACATGTTGGCCTCGGCGATACCAACATTGAAGAAACGCTCGGGAGCAACAGCCTTAAAGGTGGCACTCTTGGTGGAGCTGGACACGTCGGCGTCCAAAACGACTACGCGCTTATCATCCTTGCCGTATTTGGCCAGCGCCTCGCCGTATACATCACGAATAGCC
>CAJFQQ010000055.1 GCA_904419145.1 uncultured Oscillospiraceae bacterium
TGACTAGGCCCCCTGATGTAGTCTATTTTCCTACATCAGGGGGCCTTTTGTCACTGTCCGTTTTTACTGGACCGGTTCAGAGCCGGGAGGCTTTTTGCTATATTGGCCATGTGCCACTTCCAGCGGCACGGCTGTGCAATCTAAGCGCATGGGCCGGAGGACGGCCCACATGCGTAAAACGTCATGCGCCATTTCTTTTGCACATAATCGTGGCGCACCCCTGTAACGCATGAAGTTTTATTCCTCGTCCCATGGCACATCCGACGGCGGGGTGCTGCTCTCCGCTGCCGGCAGGGCGCCGTCCTTTTTCATCTGCAGCTCCTGCCACTGCTCCTTGGTAATCAGCACCTGGCGGGGCTTGCTGCCCTCGAAGGGGCCCACCACGCCCCGCTCCTCCATCTGGTCCACCAGGCGGGCAGCCCGGGAGTAGCCCAGCTTCAGTCGCCGCTGGAGCATGGACACAGAGGCCATGCCGGTCTCCAGCACCACCTCCACAGCGGCAGGGAACAGCTCGTCCCCCTCCATCTCCTCCACGGCGGCGGTGGTGCTGCCGTCGTAGCGGTCCTTTTTGCCGCCGCCCTTCTCCTTTTCGGCCATGGCCTCCTCGATCTTCTGCATGACCTCGTCGGAGTACTCCGCTTCGCCGGACTGCTTGACAAATGCCACCACCCGCTCGATCTCCTCCGGGGTGATGAAGCAGCCCTGGACCCGGCGGGGCTTGCCCTCGCCCAACGGGGCGTAGAGCATATCACCCCGGCCCACCAGCTTCTCCGCACCCGGAGTATCCAAGATGATGCGGGACTCCAGGCTGGAGGCCACCGCAAAGGCGATGCGGCTGGGGATATTGGCCTTCATCAGGCCCGTAATCACGTCAGCGGAGGGCCGCTGAGTGGCGATGACCAGGTGGATGCCCGCGGCGCGGCCCATCTGGGCCACCCGGCAGATGGACTCCTCCACCTCCTTGGCCGCCACCAGCATCAGGTCCGCCAGCTCGTCGATGACCACCACCACGGTGGGCATCTTCTTCAGATCCTCCCGCTGGGCAGCCAGATGGTTGTACTCCTCCAGCTTCTTGACCCCCATCTCCGAGAAGGTCTTATAGCGCTTCATCATCTCATATACCGCCCACTGGAGCGCCCCAGCGGCCTTTTTGGGGTCGGTGACCACAGGAATCAGCAGATGGGGGATGCCGTTATAGGGTGCCAGCTCCACCATCTTGGGGTCCACCATGATAAAGCGGACCTCCTCGGGGGTGGACTTATAGAGCAGTGAGACAATCAAGCTGTTGGTACACACCGACTTACCGGAGCCGGTGGTACCGGCGATGAGCACGTGGGGGAGCTTCGCGATATCGCCAATGATGTCCTGGTTGGCGATGTCCCTGCCGACGACAAATGCTACACAGGATTTATGGGCGACAAAGGCTCGGCTCTCCAGCACATCCCGGATCGGCACCGCAGATACATGCTTGTTGGGCACCTCAATGCCCACCACGGAAATTTTGTCTGGAACCGGGGCAATACGCACGCTGCCTGCCCCAAGAGCCAGGGCAATATCATCGGCAAGATTTGTAATCTTGGAGAGCTTCACCCCCTGATCCAGCACAAATTCATAGCGGGTAACCGCTGGGCCGCGGATCACATCGCCCGGGGTTGCATCCACGCCAAAGCTGGTGAGGGTATCCGCCAGGCGCTGGGCGTTGGTCCGCAGCTCCGCCCCGGCCTCAGTGGGATTGCCCTGGCTGCTCTGGTTGAGCAGGGTGATGGGCGGATAGCTGTAGGCTGGCTCCTCTCCCTCCATAGATGCACCAATCTCTGCAGACACCTGGGCCGCCGCCTGCTCCACCTCTGCCTTGGCATCGGTACGCCGGGTGCGGCGATGTTCCTCCTGCATAAGCTCCTCACCAGCCGCAGACGGGGTCTGTGCGGCAGCAGTCTGCCGTGCCGCCGGTGCCGGCGGCGGAGGCGGGGGTGCCGTGGCATCTACGAATGGCTCAGCCGGCGGGTTCGGTACATGCTTCGTCCCGGGATCCCGTTCCAGCAGGGTATCGTCCACAAAAGGCGAATCCATGGTCATATCTGCCTTTGTCTCCTGGCACGCCGGCTCCTCGGAAAGGACCTGGTCCGGGGTCCGCTGGTCTCTGGACTTCTGGCGGAAAAAACCCTTCAAAATTCCCGGGCGCTTTTCCTGCGGCGCATCATCCAGCGGAATGTCGATCCGCGTGCGGTCCTGCGCGGCCGGGCGGGAGGCGGCCGCATGGCTGGCTGCCGCCCGTGCCGGCACCGGCGCAGACTCCTCCACCGCCTCATATGCCAGTCTCTCCCGCTGCTGCCAGCGGCGCCACAGCGCAGCAATTCCCTGGTGGAACACCACTGCCAAAAGGGCTACTAAAATGAGAATAAAAATCACCAGAGAGGCGATGTTTCCAAAGACAGCCCGAAACGCGTGGGCCAGGATCCCCGACAGGACGCCGCCGGACTCCAGGGCTACACCGGTGCTCCACATTCTTGGGATGATCCCCACCGAGGAGGCAAAGCTCACCTCGCAGAGCAGCAGGTGGCAGATGCTCCCCAGCATCACCGGCGACAGCAGAATACAAACCGTCCGCAGCACCACTGGACGGCCCTTGTGAAAGAGCAGAATGTACGCCGCCACCGCCAGCGCCGGGGCCATCAGATAGTAGCCCCAACCCACGAGGCCCTTACAGCAGGTGGGCAACAGCGCAATGAGCCAGCCCTCTGTCTGAAAATAGCCAATGGCGATGCACAGGGCCAGCAGCAGACAGGCCACGCCCCCCACCTCCCGCCGGATCGGGCGCTTAGCCGGAGCTTTCTTCCGGCTGGAGGACGTGGAGGCAGTTTTTCGCTTGCCCTGTGAGGCCGGTTTCTTTTGTGTGGTTGCCATGTTGTCAACACCTCTTGTTTGCTATGTAAATTGACTTGGGATATTGCATGCAGACCCTGTGGACATGTGCCTCGCCCGCACGCAGCAGCGCCGTCAGCACCAGCGTCACCGCACCGGCCGCCCAGCAGTAATACGCAAAGGCGCCGAATTGACCCCATCGGGGCTCTCTCTATTCTTTTCTTCCTCGGGGCGATTGAATCGCCCCTGCGGCAAAATTTTGCTTTGCAAAATGCTTGGACGCCGCTATGCGGCGGCAAATTCGCCCCCCTGTTACTGCAGCGCCGTCAGCACCAGCGTCACCGCACCGGCCGCCCAGCAGTAATACGCAAAGGCGCCGAATTTGCCTTTGTTGGCTACCAGACGCACCAGCGCAATGGAGAGGTAGCCGGATACCGCCGCCGTCAGCACGCCAACAGCATATATCGGCAACAGCGCCGTATCAATGCCACCTGCGGCAATCACGTCGCTGATCTCCAGGATATTGGCCCCCAGCACTGCGGGGATAGACAACAGGAAGGCGAAGCGCACAGCAAACTTCCGCTCAAACCCCCGGAAGCATCCGGCGCAGATGGTCATGCCGGAGCGGGAAATCCCCGGCACTGTGGCAATGGCCTGGCCTACGCCCACCAGCAGAGCGTCCAGCATGGTTGCGGTCTTGGCTGTCTTTTTCCCTTTCCGCACCCGGTCACAGGTAAAGAGCAGCACGCCGGTTACCAGAAGGGCTGCACCAATAAAATAGGTGTTGCTGTTAAGGCTCTCTACAAAATTTTGAACCGGCAGCACCGCAAACAGGGGCAGCGTGCCCACCACGATCATCAGGATCAGCCGCCGGGCTGGAGGAACCGGAGTGGGGGTCTGGTGCCGGACAACGTCACGGATACCGCAAAAAAACTCCACTACCATTTCCTTGATATCACTCCAATAAGCCACAAATACTGCGAACAGCGTCCCTAAATGGAGCAGGATGCTGAAAAACACGTCGTCTACCCCTTCAATGCTGAGGTGGAACAGATTTTGGGCGATTGCCAGATGTCCGGAGCTGGAAATCGGAAGGAACTCCGCCACCCCCTGGATCAGTCCCAATAGAAATGCAGATAACAGCGACACAGTTGCGCCTCCTCATAATTAGTCATGTTACAGTATAGCACACCCCACCGGGTATTACCAGATTTTTTTGACAGTAGCCCCCCTGTGGGCACAGAAAAGGCCGCGCGCCCGACTATGGGACGCGCGGCCTCCAGTGCATTTGGCATACTTAATGGGTGACGGTGACAATGAATCCGTCCACATTATTGCCGGATACGGTATACTCCCCGCTCTCCGGCACCGGGACTTCCAGGCCCTCCACAAAGTAGATCTCATACTCTGTGCCATCTACTGTGTACCACAGATGGTCGCCATCAAAGGGGAACTGACGGAGGTAATCAATGTATTCCTCCAAACAGAAGTCGTTCTCCACAATAATGTAGGAGTGGGGAACGCCCACATAGCGGAAATGCCAGCTCTCCGGCCCAATCTTAGTATACTCTTCCTTCTCGCTGGTATAGCGGAGGATAAAACCGTACTTGTGGCAATTTTCGCCGATCCAGGTATACTCTCCAGTGCACTCCAGGTAGTCCCCCGTATTCTCGCTCCAGAGATCCACCGCATAGCCTGTGTGGTGCTCGCTGCCGCCGGGCTGGGCCACGAAGCGCTGGGCATGCTCCAAGCCGTTGCGGGCCGCACTGCGGTCAAAGAGCCCCTGCTGGTAGTCATAGGTCCGATGGCCCGATACCACCATCACGCTGACGCTGCCGCCCTGGGCTACGAAGTCGTCCATCATGTCATTGAGATGATCTACTGTCACCGGCAGGACCGACGTCTCGTAGTCCTTGGACTTGTAGCTGTTGGTCTTATTGGTAATCACCACCTCCAGCTGGCTCTCAATATCCGCTGGAAATGTATACTTGTGTTCATTGCTCACTAAAATCTGCTCACCGATCCCCATGTCCGCCTCTGTCATGGTAAGGATCGTATAGCCGGAGGGAATCCCCCCCTCATCCTCCTGACCATCCGTCTGGCTGTCTGTACTGGTGCCTTGGTCAGCATTCTGGCTTTCGTCCGGCACTGTGGTATCCAGCTGCTGGTCGCTGCCGCCTTGTTGATCCGTCTGATCCTCACTTTCAGCAGGCGCATCCGCCCCGGAGCAACCGTTCACAAGCAGTGCCAAGCTCCCCACCAGTATCAGCACCAGTACCGCTACCGCCCAAGGCTTCAATCTGCGGCGCCGTCTATATACACGTTTTCCTGCCATTGTACCACGACCTCCATAATGGTTTCGCCAACGCTCCCGTTGGTGTTGCATTTTAGACGACCCCCAGTATAGCATAGTTCCCTGAAAACTACAAGAATCCGCAAAATTTTCCTTTCTCTTTCAATGGTTGCTTTCTGATTGGATTTCCGATATAATCAATACAGCAATATACGATGATAGGAGGTGCCTATGTCCACACTGCTGCTGAAGAATATTGCCGCGGCTGTTACCTGTGACAGTGAAGACCGGCTACTCCAGCAAATGGATATCTACTGTGCAGATGGGGTTATCCGCGACATGGGCCGGGGATTGGACTACTCCGCTCAGGAAGTCATTGACTGTACTGGTATGTTGTGCTATCCCGGTCTGATCAATACCCACCACCATCTCTATCAGTGTTTTTCCCGCAATCTTCCCCAGGTGCAGAACCTGGAGCTGTTCGACTGGCTGCGGGCGTTATATGAAATCTGGAAAAACCTGGATGAGACTGTTGTCCGCTTCTCCTCCCTCACTGCTATGGGGGAGATGATGAAGCATGGCTGTACCACCTGTTTTGACCACCACTATGTGTTTCCCCAAGGGGCTGGAGACCTGGTGGGCACCCAGTTTGCCGCCGCCGGGGAGCTGGGCATGCGGATGGTCTGCTCTCGGGGCAGCATGGACCTGAGCAAGAAGGACGGAGGACTCCCGCCGGACAGTGTGGTTCAGACCATTGATGAGATCCTCTCGGACAGCATCCGTACCATCGAGACCTACCACGACCCCTCCCCCGGCGCCATGCGCCAAGTGGTGCTGGCCCCCTGCTCCCCCTTCTCCGTCACGGCGGACCTGCTCCGCCAGAGCGCAGCCCTGGCCCGGCAGTATGGCGTACGTCTCCACACCCACCTGTGCGAGACAAAAGACGAGGAGCATTTTACTCTGGAGAAAGTGGGTCTGCGGCCTCTGGGCTATATGGAGACCCTGGGATGGCTTGGCAGCGATGTCTGGTACGCCCACGGCATCCATTTCAACGACGATGAGCTGAAGCTGCTGGCGGACACCGGAACCGGCGTGGCACACTGCCCGGCCTCCAACATGAAACTCGCCTCCGGTGTGTGCCGGGTTCCGGACATGTTGGAGCTGGGGGTTCCCCTGGGGCTGGCCCTGGATGGCAGCGCCAGCAACGACGGCAACAGCCTTCTGGAGGAACTGCGCACCGCCTATCTTCTCCACCGCCTCACCAGCAGCAGCCGCGCCCCCACAGGATACGATCTGCTGAAAATCGCTACCGTCGGTGGTGCACGCCTTCTGGGGCGGACCGATATCGGCTCCCTGGAAGTGGGAAAGTGCGCGGACCTCTTCCTCATTGATAGCCGACGGCTGGAGCTGGTTGGTGCTGCCCTGGATCCCCAAAATGTACTGGCTACCGTTGGAGTCCGCGGAGCGGTCGACTACACCGTAGTCAATGGGAAAATCACAGTTCGTCAGGGGCATCTGGAAACTTTTGACGAAGCGGCATTGGCCAGCCAAGCAAATCAAGTCTGTGCGGCCTATCTGAATCATTAAAAGGAGATCCTGGTTTATGGATGGTTTTTTTGACATTTTTTCCCTGCTTATTGCTTTTTATGGACTTTACTTTCTGTTTGGCTGGTTTCGCACTGTAGTGCAGAAGCAGCCGGTGGACACGAAAAACATTCTCCCTGCGGAAATGACACTGAAAAACTGTAATGATGAAAAGCAATTCACGTCTTTCATTTTGCCATGGATGCTGATTACCGGCCTGTCGCTGGTGCTCTACGCCGCACTCAGCTACTTTTTCGGCAATGAGGGCTGGTTTATCATCGTCGTATTTGTCTACTTTGCCGCGATTCTGACCTATTACATCTTGACGATGCGGACAGCCCGGCGGCGTTTTTGGCCGGAAATCGAGGAGGAATACATACGCAAACGCCAGCAGAAGCGCAAGCGCAAATGAGTAGCATCCCCTCAGCAGTTCCTGTGGGCGGTGCTTACCGGATTCGCCCCATCCAGCCAGGGGATGATAGGGCGGTGGAATCCGTCATCCGCACTTGTCTGGTGGAATTCGGCGCTGACCGTGAGGGCTTTGCCTGGAGCGACCCGGATTTGGGGCGCTTCTCCCAGATCTATGACCGCCCCGGGGCGCGGTATTGGGTGGTGACCGACCAGAGTGGACAGGTGGTGGGCGGCGCCGGTATCGGTCCCCTGGCGGGGGCGGAGGGCGTGTGTGAGCTGCAGAAGATGTACTGCCTCCCGCCGGTCCGCGGCGCCGGTGTTGCCCATGTGCTGATGAGGCAGGCCCTGGACTTTGCCGCTCAGCACTACCAAAAGTGCTATCTGGAAACCTTCCACACCATGCTGGCCGCTAACCGCTTCTATCAAAAATACGGCTTTCAGCGCCTGCCTGCCCCCTATCTCCCCACGGCACACTACGCCTGTGACGTATGGTATCTCAGGGAGTTATAACAGGCCACATACAGAAGGACCCGGTATGGCAATACCATACCGGGTCCTTTTATACCTGCCTGTAGGACGCTTTACTGCCCCATCTTCTCCAGGGCATCCCGGGCGGCGGACTGCTCCGCCTCCTTTTTGCTGTGTCCGCTCCCGCGGCCGGCGGCGACGCCGTTCACCAGCACCTCGAACACAAACAGCTTGTTGTGATCCGGGCCGCTCTCCTCCACCAGCTGATAGGTCAGGGAGCTGCCCTCCTCCCGCTGAACCAGCTCCTGGAGCGTTGTCTTGCAGTCCTTCCGCTCCTCTACCACATGATCGGTGGCCTTATCCAGCAAGATATCATGGATTATCCGAGAGATTTCTTCCATATCACTGTCCAGATAGACCGCCGCAAACAGCGCCTCAACCGCATCCGCAAGGATCGACTGGCGCTTGCGGCCGCCGCCCGCCTCCTCTCCGCGGCCCAGCTTCAGATACGCACCCAGATCCAAATGCTGTGCCACCTCATACAGGCTCTGCTCGCACACCAGGGCCGCCCGCATCCGCGTCAGATCCCCCTCCGGCAGCTCCGGATAGGTCTTGAACAGGTGCTCGGCAGTAACAAAGCCCAAAATGGAGTCCCCTAAGAACTCCAAGCGCTCGTTGCTGCAGATTCCGGCGCTGCGGTGTTCATTGGCGTAGGAACTGTGATTCAGCGCCTCCTCCAGCAGTGCCCTGTTACGGAAGGTATAATGCAATTCTCGTTCCAGTGCCTCCATAGGCGCGCCTCCATGCTTGCTGTTTACTGTTTATCCATAAGAAAACTCCGCCAATGCGGAGCTTTCTGAAATCACTTCATTTTATTGACCAGATAGTTGACGCAGTCTCCAACGGTTTTCAGCTCAGAAACCTCGTCCTCCTCCACTTCGCCAATATCAAACTCCTCTTCCATCGCCATGACCAACTCCACCAAGTCCACAGAGTCGGCGCCCAGATCCTCTTCAAAGGAGGTCTCCATGGTGATCTCCTCGGCATCCACTGCGAACTGCTCACCGATCAGCTCCTGCATTTTTGCCAGTACGTCCTGTGTATTCATCTTCCTTACTCCTCTCTGGGAATTCAAGTCACTGTTGAGATAATATGCCAAAACATGTGGTCTGTCAATAGAATTTTCGGGAAATTTTAAGATTGCGTGATTTCCACTTTCATCTTATCTACATTGGCCTCTATTTCGGCAATAATGGCGCTCTCTGCAACCCGAACCGCCTGATAGATGGCATTCTCAATGGCATAGGCGCCGCTGGACCCGTGGGCCTTGATGACCGGCTTGCTGATCCCCAGGAAGGCCGTGCCGCCCACCCGGTCCGGATCCAGCTGCGCCTTGAAGGCCTTCAGCCCGGACTGCACCAGCAGCCCCGCGATCTTCGTCTTGGCGGACTGGAGGAACAGCTTCTTCACCTCTCCCCCCAGATAGGAGCCCACGCCTTCAATGGTCTTGAGCATGATGTTGCCGCTGTAGCCGTCGGCCACGATCACGTCGCAGCCGCCCTTGATGGCCTCCTTGGCCTCGATATTGCCGATGAAGTTGATCTCGCCCCGCTCCCCGGCGGCCTGGAGCACCGGCCAGGTCGCAAGGCGCAGGCTGTCCCCCTTGCTGGGCTCCGCGCCGATGTTCAGAAGCCCCACCCGGGGATTTTTGATCCCCAGGACATGGGAGGCGTAAAAACTGCCCAGATAGGCAAACTGCACCAGATACTCCACCGTGCACTCAGCGTTGGCGCCGCAGTCGATGAGCACCGCCTGTCCGGCAGCGGTGGGGATCACCGGGCACATGGCGGCCCGGCGGATGCCCTTGATCCGCTTAACCACCAGGGTGGCCGCGGACAGCAGCGCGCCGGTGCTGCCGGCGGAGACAAAGGCGTCTCCCTCCCCGGTTTTCAGCATGTTCAGTCCTACGGTGATCGAGGAGTCCTTTTTCTTCTTGAAGGCCGTGGCCGGGTCGTCGCAGATCTCGATGACCTCCGTGGCGTTCACCACGGTCACATTGGCCGGCGTCTGCTGCCCCATGGCGGCGCGGACCGCTTCCTCCCGGCCCACCAGGACCATCTCCACATCGGGGCGCTTGGTCGCGGCGGCCAGGGTCCCCTTGACGATCTCAACCGGGGCGTTGTCGCCGCCCATGGCGTCGATGATAATTCTCATAGATTCTCTCCTTTATCTGCTGCACACCCGTTCGGGCGAAATCAATCCGCCCCGGCACCAGGGTTTTGCTCCGCAAAACGCCTGTACGCCGCACTTGCGGCGGACCGGCAAGCGGAACTCACCGCAAAATCTCCTCCCGCATGGGCTCCAAA
>CAJFQQ010000056.1 GCA_904419145.1 uncultured Oscillospiraceae bacterium
CGAGGACGACGGCACCATCCGCATCGCCTCCCCCGACGCCGCCTCCTGCGACGCCGCCAAGCACGCCATTGACCAGATCGTGTTCGTGCCCGAGGTGGGTCAGCTGTACTACGGCCGGGTGGTCCGGCTGATGCAGTTCGGCGCCTTCGTGGAGCTGGCCCCCGGCAAGGACGGCCTGGTCCACATCTCCAAGCTGGCCAACCACCGGGTGGAGAAGGTGGAGGATGTGTGCAAGATCGGCGACATGATGTGGGTCAAGGTCACCGAGATCGACGAGAAGGGCCGCGTCAACCTCTCCCACAAGGACGCCGTGAAAGAGATCGAGGCCAAGAAGGCCGCCGGCGAGCCCATCAAGTAAATCATCCCCTTCCATCAACGCCGACCGGGCGGGCTGCAGGGCCCGTCCGGTTTTTTGCGGCATGGCCGACTTTTGCCGCCGGGCGCGGGGACGATTCCGCCCCCCCATTTTCTTTTCGTCATGCCGAAGGGCAGGGAAATTTCGTGCCCCCGGGCACGACCTACTTTTGCCGCCAGGCAAAAGTAGGCAAAAACTGGCTTAGGGGCTGCGGCCCCTAAGGACCCCAAATTTTTGGAACAGGGTCGTGGAGTGTTCTCTTTTGCAGACGGCACCGGCAGCGGGATTACCTACAGACCTTGGAGCTCTCGGTAGTCCGCCTACCGGCCTGTGAAACGGTGAGCCACTAAGATAGGAAAGCAGTTGCTTCTCTTTTCCTCTTGCTGTTTATGGTGCGCTGTGAGGCCCGAAGGGCCGAGGAAGTGCCCTTGGGGTGCGGCGGGGATTTGGAAGAGCCAGCCCCTCGACCACCGCAGCAGGCGCGGTATCAGGGGAGAAACAGCCTGGATGCCTGCCCGGGCAGGGCCTAGCGAAGCGGAAGGCCCGGAGGGGAGCGCAGAGGCAAAGCGATATCCACGCGCCGGAAGGAGAAAAGGGCACTCCATTGTACATCAATGGGGTCCTTAGGGGCCGCAGCCCCTAAGTGGCGTTTTGCCCACTTTTTCGCCATGGAAAAAGTGGGGCGCGCCGGAGCGCGAAACACTCCGCCCCCGGAGGGTCGGCACCCTCCGCCGCCGGCAGGCTGGCGAAAGACGGGATACTTCTGTCCAGTCGGAAATCTTCTGCTATGCTCTGATGCCCCATCACCTCGGAAGAACTCCACTCCTATTGAGATATGTTTACGATATCTGCTCCAGAGCTTCCTCTATCAAAATACCAGTCAAAATTGCGATATCCTGTGTATGTTGATTGATGTAGTCTAATTGACGGCGAAGATATACTGCTCCGATCTCTTTCTCTAGATTTAGGATATTTTTCTCGCTGCATTGCAAAAAAGTTTCTATTGCCAGCAAGTCTCCTCTTAAATCCACGAGGTTTTCAAGTATCTCTTCCCACAGGTCATTTTGTTTCTCAGTCATTTTACCACCCTGCTATACCATATCACACACCAGAATTTTTTTGTGGATTTAGTCTGTATCAGACTATATTTTCTAAGGAGGTCCCCTATGGACACCATTGCCGCTATCTCTACGGGAAATCAAATCGCCGCCATCGGCATCCTCCGCCTCTCCGGTCCGGAGGCCCTCCCCATCGCCGACGCGGTGTTCCGCCCGGCCGACGGGAAGCCCCTCTCCGCCCATCCCCGGCGCACCATGGTCTATGGCGCCCTGCTGGACCGCTCCGGCGTCCCCATCGACCACGCCCTGGCCGTCACCTTTGCCGCCGGGGCCAGCTACACCGGGGAGGACAGCGCGGAGTTCCACTGCCACGGCTCCCCGGTGGTGCTCCAGGAGGGGCTCCAGGCTCTCTTTGCCGCCGGGGCCCGGCAGGCAACCGGCGGGGAGTTCACCAAGCGGGCCTTCCTCAGCGGCTGCATGGACCTCACCGAGGCCGAGGCGGTGATCGACCTCATCGAGGCGGAGACCGCCGACGCGGCCCGGAACGCGGTGGGGCAGCTCTCGGGGCTCCTCCGCCGGGAGATCGAGGGCATCTATGACCGCCTTATGGCCATCACCAGCCGGTTCTACGCGGTGGTGGACTACCCGGACGAGGATATCGAGGACGTGGAACAGTCGGACATGCTGGAGACGCTGACGGCGGCGGAAAGCTCTCTCGCGGCGCTGCTGACTTCCTTCGACCGGGGGCGGGTGCTGAAAAGCGGCGTGCCCACCGCCATCATCGGCCGGCCCAACGTGGGAAAGAGCTCCCTGCTCAACGCCCTGGTGGGCTATGAGCGGGCCATTGTCACCGACGTGGCGGGCACCACCCGGGACACGGTGGAGGAGAAGGTCCTGTGCGGCGGCGTGCTGCTGCGGCTCATCGACACGGCGGGCATCCGGGCCACGGCGGACACGGTGGAGCAGATCGGCGTCTCCCGGAGCCGTCAGGCGGCGGAGGCGGCGGACCTGTGCCTGGTGGTGCTGGACGGCAGCCAGCCCCTCACCGGCGAGGACCGGGAGGCCCTGGAGATGGCGCAGCAGGCGCCCACGGCCCTGGCGGTGGTGAATAAGAGCGACCTGCCCCAGGCGCTGGACGTCTCCGCCCTGCCCGCCGGCCTGCCCCGGGTGGCCCTCTGCGCCAAGACCGGGGCGGGGCTTGGGGAACTGGAGGCGGCGATGGCGGACCTCTTCCCCGCCGGCGCAGCACCCCGGGGCCAGTTCCTCACCAATCCCCGGCAGGCGGCGGCGGTGGAGCGGGCCCTCTCGGCGGTCCGGGGCGCCCTCTCCGCCCTGCAGGGCGGCCTCACCCCCGACGCGGTGCTCACCGACGCGGAGGCGGCCCTCAGCGCCCTGGGGGAGCTCACCGGCAAGACCGCCCGGGAGGATCTGGTGGCCCAGATCTTCTCCCGGTTCTGCGTTGGGAAATGACCATCCACCCCTTTTGCGGCTCAGGTCGATCCGGGCCGCAAAATTTTTGCCCCTCCCCTCTTGACAAACGGGACTGATGTGGTGTACTCCAAATCGTAAGTAGTAAGTGATAAGTAATAAGTAGTCACTGGAAATTACCATTACACTTTCAGGAGGGCTCCACCATGAACGACCTGACCCTTGTCCAGCAGTACCTGCTCTGTGCCGTCAGCGACAGCGGCAAGCTCACCAACCTCCACAGCGAGCGCATGATCTGTTTCCTGGCCGGGGGGCTTTTGACCTTGGAGCTGGCGGGCTGTGTGGCGCCGGCGGAGAAAAAGAAGGTCTCCGTTGCCGCGCCCCTGCCGGAGGCGCTGGACGATTTGCGCCCCATGTACGATTTCATCGCCCAAAAGGGCCCGGTGAAGCCGGAGAAGGTGGCGGAGGAATTCTACCTGGGGATGACCTCCAAGAAGTTTGACCAGCTCTTCAACGCCGTGGGGGAACGTTTGGCGGCCCAGGGACTGGCGGAGGCGGGAGGCCCCGGCCTCCTGGGCGGGCGGAAATCCTTCAAACCGGCCAAACAGGCGGTGGATCAGGTGGTGGAGCTGCTCCGGGCAGAGCTGCTGGAGGACGCCCCCATCACCGAGGACGCCGCCGCCCTGGCGGTGCTGCTGGACCAGAGCGGGTGCATCAAGACCTACTTCTCCCCCTATGAGCGCAAGTCCATCCGGGAGAAGCGGAAGGCCCTGTCCCAAAGTGAGACCGGCAAGCTGGTGGAGGATATGATGTGCTTTGTAGAGGACCTGGTGTCCGCCATGGCGGCCCTCACCGTCCTCAACAACATCTGAACCATGTCCCGGCAGAGAAGCCTGGAGGTCATCAGGCAGGCGGAATTTGTGACCATTGGGGAGCTGGTGCGTCTCACCGGCGTCCGGTACAGCACGCTGAAATTCTACACCGAGGAGGGGCTGCTCCCCTTTGAGCAGGCGGAGGAAAACCTGACCCGGCGCTACCGGCGCCAGACGAGCCTGCAGCGCATCCAGAAGATCCGGGCACTCCGGGAGGCGGGGCGGTCCATCCCGGAGATCAAGGCGCTGCTGGGGGAAAAGCCGGGCTGAGGGACGGCCGGTCCAAAAGAAAAACCTTTTGGCAAACAGGGGGAGCTTTAGCCGCTCAACTGAGTTTCATCGGCTTTCGCCGAAACCTGTCTGCCCCCTGCTCCTGGCCCCGCGCTTTCCGCTTCGCTAAGCGCTGCTGCGGCGCAGGGTCGGCAGTCCTTGCCGAAAAGGTGGGGACGTTTCGCGCCCCCGGGCGCGAGGCCCTTTTGGCGCGGCCCAAAAGGGCCGAAAAGGCCGCTTAGGGGCTGCGGCCCCTAAGAACCCTATTGATGTACAGCATCATACCTGCGCCTCCCTCCGGCGCGTGGGGATCGCCTTGCCTCTGCGCCCCCTTCCGGGCCTTAGGCCCTGCCCAGACGGGCATCCAAGCCACTTCTCCCCTGACACCGCGCCTGGTGCGGCGGGTAATGAGCGCACCAGCCCTTTTCCGCAAGTCTCCACCAGACCATAAACAGCAAGAGATAAAGAGAAGCAGCTGCTCTCCTGTCCTAGCGGCTCGGGGCCCCCGCCGGAGCCCAGCGCAGCGGGTCCGGTGGGGATAGGACACCCGCCCGCAGGCGGGCGTTTCGGAGCGCAACCGTCGCAAAGTGGCACAGTGGAGCGAGCGTGTTTTCGCCGGCAGGCGGAAACAAGCGATGCATAACTTGTGCCGACGTGGCCGGCAGGCGGACTACTGAAACTGCCAGGGTTCGTAGCTACTCCCTCTACCGACATTGTTTCTAATATAAACCCCTCCACGACCCTGTTCCTAAAACTTGGGATCCTTAGGGGTGAAACCCCTAAGCCGGCTTTTGCCTACTTTTGCCTGGCGGCAAAAGGTGGTCGTGCCCGGGGGCACGAAACCTCCTCACCCTCCCATTCTGATAAACGCAGATATCAAAAGGGCCCCGGCGGAACGCCCGCCGGGGCCCTTTTATCGACCGATATCTATGAATTCCCTTCAATCCGCCGCAGCTGCTCCGCCGTCTCCTCCTCCAGACGGGTGGTGACGGCCATCTTGCGGACAATGTTCTGCATGGTGAGCTCCAGCGCCGTCCCCTCCCGGTAGTCCGCTGGGAAGATGTAGTCCACCCGGCCGTCCCGCAGGAGCTGCTCCACCCCCCTCTTGTTTACCGCCTGGTACACGGCGATGGCCTGGCCGCCGTAGGCCCGCATCATCTTCATGCAGGGCACGTCGCTGAGGCCGTCCCCCACGTAGATCATGTTGGTAAAGGGCACCCGCTTGCTGTCGTCGGGCATGGAGGCGTTGAGGGTCTGGTCGTCGGACACATCCAGCACCCCCTTGTTGATGCGGTAGACGAACTGGGTCTTGGCGGTAAAATTCACCGCCAGCTTGGGCCACACCGGCGCCCCGCTCTCATCGTAGTAGAACTCGCTGGCGTAGATCTCCTTGAATTCCCCGGCAATGGCGCTGCCTTCGATGATCTCCCGCAGGCCCGAGGAGATCACATAGTGCTCCACTGTCACCCCCTGCCGCTCCCCAAAGCGGTTGATGCGGGCAAACCAGTCGGTGACGCCGGGGAAAAAGGCGATGCTGCGGCCCTGGTGCTTCAGGGTCTGCCGGGTGAAGGGCACCCCCCGCTTGCGGCTCTCCTGGATCATGGTGTACATGTAGGCCAGGATCCCGTCCATCTTCTCCCGCCAGCCAAAGCTGTTGGCCAGGCGCCAGAAGTCCGACGGCGCCAGCCCCAGGCTGGGGATAAAGCCGTAGTTCTGCATGTCCTGGGTGCACAGGGTCTTGTCAAAGTCATAGAGGATGGCGACAATGGGCTTCAGCCTCTCCATAGCGTTGTTCCTCCGATTTTAGGCAAAAAGCGGCCCCTGCGGGCCGCTTTCCTATTTCTCCTTCTTGTAGTTGCGGCCGAACTGCAGCTCATCCAGGTTGATGACCCGGGTGGCGTCCTCAGGCAGGCTGTCCCACATGGAGTTCCCCTCCACGGACAGCTCGTCCATCGCCGCCTGGACATTGGCCGCGATATCCTCCTCCAGCGGCTCCGCATCCGCCTGCTGCTTGGCCTGGACCTTTTTGATATCCTCCAGGGTGGGCAGCGGGGTGGTAAAGAAATCCTGGTCCAGCGTCAGCTCCGCCTCTGCCTCCGCCGGGGCAGCCGGTTCTTCCTCCGCCGCCTCCGGGACAGGTTCCTCTGCCGGGGCAGGCGCCTCCTGCGCAGCGACGCCCCGTGGTGCGGCGGCCGCCTCTGCCTTTACTGCCACGTCCTCCGGCACCAGCTCCTCCAGGCGCTGAAGGATTTTCAGCTGCTCCTCGCAGTTGGCGCGGGTAACCGCCATGAATTTGGAGACGGCCAGCCTGGCCTTCTCCAGCTTCTGCTCCTCCGCCGCCATCTCCCCGGCTACCCGGGCTTTTGTGGCGGCAAGCGTTTCCTCCTCATCCGCCACCTGCTGCTCCAGCTCTGCCATGCGCTCCTTTGCCACAGTCTCCGCGTCTGCCACCAGGCTGTGCTTGCGGGCTTCCGCCTCTGCAGCGATGGCATCCCGCTTCTGCTCCGCCTCGGAGACGATCTCCTTGGCCGTCCGCTGGGCCGCCAGGAGCGTGGAACGCATGGCGTCCTCCACCTGGCGGTACTCCTCTATCTTCTCCATCAGGGTCTTGACCTTGGCCTTGAGGGCTGCGGCCTCCTTATAAAGGCTGGTATAGTCCTCGGTCAAAGCGTCTAAAAATTCATCCACAGCCGCCATGGCGTACCCGCCCATGACCGCCTTGGGGAAGGTCTTGCTGCTTACTTCCTGCGGCGTCAACATCTCTCTTTACCCCCGGGTTCTTCTCTTAAAAATACAGGCCGTTGTTTTCCAGTTCGTCCAACAGATCCCCCACCATTTCCACGTGATAGGGGGTGATGATGTAGGTGTTGGCAGCGATTTTCTTGATGCGCCCCTCGCTGGCATAGGCCACGCCGGAGAGGAAGTCGATGAGCCGCCGGGCGATGTCCTTATGGGTGGACTCCAGGTTGATGACCACCGTGCGCTTCTCCTTCAAATGGTCGGCGATCTCGCTGGCCATCTCAAAGCGCTCAGGCTTTACCAGGACCACCTTCAGCTGGGTGGTGGCGGCAATGTTCACCACCTTGTTGCGCCGCTCGTCAAAGGAGCTTGTGTTCCGGCGATCCCGATCCCGGTCTCTGTCCCGGTCGCTGCGGCGATCCCGGTCGTCTACAAAGGGAGAGACATCCTGGTCGTCAAACCCCTCCTCATAATCATCCTCATCCTCATAGGGATTGAAGATTTTTTTCATTTCATCAAAAATGCGCATGGACTTGTCCTCCTTATTTCTGATAATTCCGGGCGCCGAAAATCGCAGAACCCACCCGCACCATATTGGCGCCGGCGGCGATGGCATCCTCGAAATCGTCACTCATGCCCATAGAGAGGTATTTAAATCCATTATGGTACAATTGATGGCTTATGTCAATATAAAGCCGGGCAACTTCCTGAAAATAAGGGAGATTTCCATGTTTTTCCTGTTCCACCGGGGGGATGGCCATGATCCCCTGGACCGACACATGGGAGAAATCCCGTGCGGCCCGGGCCGCGTCAAAGAGCTCCTCCGGGAGGAAGCCGCTCTTGCTCTCCTCCCTGCCGATGTTCACCTCCAGCAGCACCGGCTGGGTGAGGCCGTGCTTTTCCGCCTGGCGGTCGATCTCCGTGAGCAGCTCCAGGGAGGACACGGAGTGGATCAGGTCCACCTTGCCGATGATCTGCCGGACCTTGTTGCGCTGGAGGTGTCCGATAAAGTGGAGGGGAACCCCCTCATAGGCCCCCTGCCCGTACTTTTCCAGCAGCTCCTGGACACGGTTTTCCCCCAGGGCATCGATCCCCGCGGCCACCGCTGCCCGGCAGGCCGCCGCGTCGTTCATCTTGCTGGCCCCCACCAGGAGGATCTCCCCGCCGTCCCGGCCCGCCGCCCGGGCTGCCTGCGCCATCCTCGCCCGAATGGCCTCAATGTTTTCCTGGATGCTCATTCATCAATCACCTTTCCATCATATAGATCGCTGGCGGTAAGGATAACCTCGTCGCCGCCCCGGAGGATCCGGCTCTCCCGCTGGGTCTCTCCCATGCCGCTGAGGCTCTCCGTATCCGCCTCCACCAGATAGTAGTCCTCCCCCTGATACAGCACCTTGACCGGTTTGAGACGGGCCCACCGGCCCATGCGGCAGTACACAGCGGTTGCGGAGACCTCTGTCTGGTTCCCGTCCTCGTCAGTAATGACATCTGTCACCACACGCAGGGCCCCCACCGGCACCCGGATGCCGCTGTAGGTGTGGAAGATCAGCTGGGCGTTCTGGTGGCGCAGGAGGGTGGTGTTGGAGAGGTAGTCCTCACAGGAGAGTGCCACCACCCGTTCCCCGTTTTCCTCGTCGCTGATATCATGCACCTCCATAGAGAGATCCTGATCCAGCCCGCTCATAAAACGGAGGGTCACCGTGTCCCCCACCGCCATCTTGCCCATATCTTCCACTGCCATAGCGGTCACATAGTACCAGGTCGTGCCGTAGATCATCTTGCCCACGCTGTCCTCCGACACCGAGGCCGGCTGGAGGCTCCTGAGCGCGGAGGGCGTCAGCGTCTCCAGGCTCTCCGGGGTCAGCACGCCCTCGTACCCGTCCGCCAGGGCGGAGAAATAGCCGGAGCGCTCCGTGGTAATGCGGCTGCTGCTGCCCTGGGAGGTGGCGCGGAGCGCAGAGATCTGCTGGGAAAGGGTGTCGATCTGCTGCTGCATCTGCTCCTCCCCCACGCCGCTGTAGGTATAAGAGCGCTTGAGGATCATCGCCCGCAGGGAATCGGACTGGCTGCTGATATCGGACAGATCCCCGCTGGCTGCGCCGGCCCGCAAAGCAAACACGCTGTCCATGATGTCACTGTCCAGCCGCAGCACCTGCTGGCTGCCGGAGGCCACGCTCTGGGCAAATTCCAGCTGCTCCAGCTGCTCCTCCAGCTGCTCCAGCTCCATAGCCTGATCCAGCGCCTGCTGGCTGGCGTAGAGGGTGGCCACGCTGCCGCCGGCGCTGATCCGCTCCCCCTCATTCCGGGTGATATAGACCAGGCCGCCGCTGCTGGTGAGGACCTCCTCCTCCCGAACCAGATACCCCGAGACTGTGACCGCTTCGTCGCTGCGGTACTCATAGGCGATGGTGGTGGTCAGCGGATCCGCCAGGTAAGTAAAAATGCTGTAGCTAAAGTAGAGCAGCACAGCCAGGACCCCTGCTGCTGTTATAATTTTTGTGACAAACGTGCTTTTCATGGGCTCCTTTCTATCTCACGCCCTCAGTCCGGCCCTTCCCCCTCCCAGTCGGAGACATCCAGGGGCCGCACCGGGCAGACGGTGGAGATGGCATGCTTGTAGATGAGATTTTGTTTGCCGTCGCTGTTGAGAATGACGGTAAAGCTGTCGAACCCGCCGATGGTCCCCCGCATCTGAAAGCCGTTCATCAAAAACAAGGTCACCGGGCATTCGCTGCGCCGGGCGCGGGCCAGAAATAGATCCTGTAATTTGGCTGTCTTGGTCTTTGTCATGGTGGTCTGCTCCTTTTCTATGTCAGTCGGGCAGACAACCGATGCTTGTCCGCCCCGGGTCTATCCTACCCCCGGGCGGCCAAAATTTCTGTCGCTTCCTGTAAAGCCTTATCAAAATCGCGGCCCTTGTCCCAGACGATCCAGTGGATCGCGCCGTTGCGCCGCAGCCAGGTGAGCTGCCGCTTGGCGTACTGCCGGGAGCGGAGCTTCACCTCCGCCACCGCCTCCTCCAGCGTGCAGCCCCCCTCCTCATAGCGGAGGAACTCCTTGTAGCCGATGGCCTGGAGGGCGGTGGCATCCCGGGGGACGCCCCGGGCCAGCAGAGCCTCCACCTCCTGGAGCAGGCCCCGCTCCACCATCTCATCCACCCGGGCGTCGATGAGGGCCTTCATCTCCTCCCGGTCGGCAAAGCGCAGGCCGATATAGACCGCGTCATACTTCTTGGGGAGGCTCCCGGTCCGCTGGTTGTGCTCGGTGATGGTCTCCCCCGTCTCCCGCCAGACCTCCAGCGCCCGGAGGATCCGCTTGGTGTCCGAGGGGTGGAGGCGCTCCGCCGCCGCGGGGTCCACCTGCCGCAGCTCCGCGAGCAGGGGCTCGATGCCCTCCCGCTCCAGCTGCCGCTGCAGCGCCTCCCGGACGGTTCCCCCCGCCGCGCCGGCGGCAAAGTCCCGGCCGGAGACGATGGCATCCAGATAGAGCCCCGTCCCGCCCACCAGGATGGGCAGCTTTCCCCGGGCCAGGATGTCCTGGATGCACGCGTCCGCCGCCGCGGTGAACCGGGCCACGGACCAGCTCTCCGCCGGGTCCGCCACCGCCACCATGTGGTGGGGCACCCCCTCCATCTCCTCCGCCGTGGGGGCGGCGGTGCCGATGGTCATGCCCCGGTAGATCTGCATGGAGTCCACGCTGACCACCTCGCCGTTATGGGCCTTGGCCAGCAGCACCCCCAGTTTGGTCTTGCCGCAGGCGGTGGGCCCCACCACGCAGACGATCTTCGGTTGTGTCATGGGGTTGCCCCCTTTCCTGAGAAATGTGTGTGGGATCAGTCCTCCAGAAGTTCCCCTTTTGGGGTGATGACCGGCGTGCCGTCGGCCTTCAAGAGGGGCGTCAGGCCACCGGCGTTGCCGCAGGCGTGCCAGAGGTAGTTGACGCCAGTCTCCCGGTCCACCCAGATCTGGCTGTCCTGAAAGCTGGAACTCTCGCTGTGGAGGAGGATGAACCGCTTGTCTTTCTTTGCCATAAAAGGCTCCTTTCTGCTCTGCGCCAGCCGGCGCCGGGGCGGGGAGATTTCGTGCCAGCGGGGCATGGGATGTTTCTGGCACGCCCTTGCCAGGGGATATTTCGTGCCCCCGGGCACGACCTACTTTTGCCGCCAGGCAAAAGTAGGCAAAAACTGGCTTAGGGGTTTCACCCCTAAGAACCCCGTGTTTTAGGAACAGGGTCGTGGAGGGGTTTATATTAAAAACGATGTCGGTAGAAGGATTACCTACGAACCTTGGAGGTTTCGTAACTACGCCTGTCGGCCTGTGAAACAGTGACCCACTAAGACAAGAGAATAGTTGCTTCTCTTTTCCTCTTGCTGTTTATGGCTTGGCGGAGACTTGCGGGAAGGGACTGGTGCTTCCGTTACCCACCGCACGAGCGCCTAGTGAAACGGAAGGCGCGGGGCCAGGAGCAGGGGGCAGACTGGTTTCGGCGAAAGCCGCTGATAACCAGGTCGAATGGTCAGGCCTCTCTCTGTTTGCCAATAAGCGCCCTTTTCTTTTGGACCGTCCACGGCCCGTTTTCTTTTCGGCATGACGAAAAGAAAATGGGGGGTGGATCCCGTCCCCCTATGGCAATGGGGGCGGAACCCGTCCCTCGTGCCCGGGGGGACGAAATTCCCCCAGCAGACGCCATCGAAAAGAGGAAAGACTTTCTGCAGAACCCGGGCTGAGTGCCCCTCATGCCCGCTTAAACATCTTCTCCAGCTCATACCGGGTGAGCTTCACCGCCACCGGCCGTCCATGGGGACAGTAGCGGACCTCCCCGCTCTGCACCTTCTCCATGAGCACCCGCAGCTCCGCGCTGTCGCTGACCCAGCCGCCCTTGATGGCGGCCTTGCAGGCCATGGTGTGGAGCATGGCGTCCCGGGCGGCAGAGGGGTCGGCGGTGCCGGAGAGCCGGAGCTTCTCCGCGAGCATCTCCAGGGTCTCCCGGATCTGGGAGGCGTCGATCTCCGAGGGGATGGCGCGGATCATCAGGCTCTCGCCGCCGAAGTCCTCGGCCTCGAAGCCGAACTGCTCCAGCAGCGGCAGCTGCTCCAGGAGCACCGCGTAGTCCTCAGGCGAGAATTTCACCGCCTCCGCCGAGAGCAGCTGCTGGCCCATGATGGGCTCGGTATTGGCCTTCAGGCGGTCGAAATTCATGCGCTCGTGGGCGGCGTGCTTGTCGATGAGCCACATATTCTCCCCGTCCTCGGCGATGATATAGGTCCGCAGCACCTCCCCCACAAAGCGCCAGGGGGTGCTCCGCTCCTCCAGGAGGGTGGTCTGGTTCTCCACCTCCCCGGCGGGGAGGGCAGTCTGCTCCGGGAGATCCGGCTCCCGCGCCGCCGCGGCCGCCGGTGCTGCCGGTGTGGCGGGGGCTGGCGGCGGGCTGGGCACCGGGGCCGGTGCTGCGGTGGAAACGGTGGAGAGCCGCTCCACCGGCGTCTCCGCTTTTGCCGCGGGGGCCGGGGACGCTGTCAGGCTCTCCAGGGGCGTCTGCCGCCGGGGTGCGGTAGCGGCGGCCGGTGTCTGGCGGGGCTGTACCACATCGTGGAGGGTAGCCCGGCCCCCCAGCTCCGAATCTACCGGAGGGATCCGCGTGACAAAGGAGGTCTGGGCGGGGGCGCGTCTCTGCTGCTTCTCCCGGCGCTCCGCCTCCTCCCGGAAGGTCTTGGCGTCCATCTTCTGATAGAAGTCCTGCCGGGGGGCCGCCGCGGAGCGGGGCTCCGGCTGGGGTGCCGTCGCCGGGGCCGGCGTCTCCCGCCGGTCCAGGGTGTCCTGGACCACATGGTACACGGCGGAGAACACCTGGCGCTCGTTGGCGAACTTCACCACGGTCTTGGCCGGGTGGACGTTCACATCCACCTGGGTCATGGGCAGCTCCAGGTGCAGCACGCACCCGGGGAACTTCCCCTTCATCATCTGGTTTTTGTAGGCCTCCTCCAGGGCCGCCGTCAGCAGCTGGGACTTGATGTACCGGCCGTTGACGAAAAAGGTCTGCATCCCCCGGGTGCCCCGGCTGGCGATGGGCTTTGTCACATAGCCGTGGACGCGGATGCCGTCGCCGGTGCCGTCAATGGGCACCAGCTCCAGGGCGAAGTCCCGGCCCAGGGCGGAGTAGATGGCGCTGGAGAGCTGGTTGTCCCCGGGGGTGTGGAGGACCTCCCCGCCGTCCTTGATGAACTGAAAGGAGATATGGGGGTTGGAGAGGGACAGGTGCTGCACCACGGCGGCCACGCTGCTGGCCTCAGCGGCGTCCTTTTTCATAAATTTCAGCCGGGCCGGGGTGTTGTAGAACAGATCCCGCACCACCATGGTGGTGCCCTCCGGGCATCCGGCCTCGCTGCAGGCTCCGGGAACGCCCCCCTCCAGGGACAGGGAGGCCCCCACGGCGGCGCCCTTCTGCCGGGTGAACACATCCATGCGGCTGACGGCGGAGATGGCCGCCAGGGCCTCTCCCCGGAACCCCAGGGTGCCGATGGCCCCCAGGTCCGCGGCGGTGCGCAGCTTACTGGTGGCGTGGCGCAGGAAGGCGGTGGGCAGTTCCTCCGGCGCGATGCCGCAGCCGTTGTCCGCCACCCGGATATAGGCCATGCCGCCCTTCTGAATCTCCACGGTGATGGCCGTGGCGCCGGCGTCGATGGCGTTTTCCAGCAGTTCCTTCACCACGCTGGCCGGCCGCTCCACCACCTCTCCGGCGGCGATCAAATCGGCTACATGGCTGTCCAGTTGCTTGATGTGAGGCATTGTGTTCTCCTTTTCTAAACGTGCCGGTGGTTTCTTGCTGCAAATGGGACGATTTCCGCCCCCCATTTTCTTTTCGTCTTGCCGAAGGGCAGGGGAGATTTCGCGCCCCCGGGCGCGGGGTGTTTCTGGCAAACCCCTGCCAGGGGAGATTTCGCGCTCCGGCGCGAGGCCCTTTTGGCGCGGCCCAAAAGGGCCGAAAAGGCCGCTTAGGGGCTGCGGCCCCTAAGAACCCCTTTGATATACAATGAGGTGCTTACTTCTCCTTCCGGCGCGTGGATATCGTCTTGCCACTGCGCCCCCTTCCGGGCCTTAGGCCCTACCCGGGCAAATGTCCAAGCAGAATCTCCCCTATCCCGCGCCTGCTGCGGCGGGCGAGGGGGCTGGCTTTCCAATTCCGCGCCGCACCATAAACAGCAAGAGAACAAGATAATCTACTGCTATCTTGTCTTAGGGGCTCACGGTTTCACAGGCCGACAGGCGTAGTTGGGCGACCGCCGGGGTAGGTAGGTACTCGTTCTACCGATATCGTTTCTAAAAGAAACCCCTCCACGACCCTGTTCCAAGAATTTGGGGTTCTTAGGGGCGGAGCCCCTAAGTGCCCTTTTGCCTACTTTTCCGGCATGGGAAAAGTAGGCCCCCGGAGGGTCGGAGGCCCTCATCCTCGGCAGGGCTGCCGAAACCTGCATTGGAATTTTTACCAGTTGGCCCACACGTACAGGGCGTTGACCGTCATGTGGGTGAGGATGGGCGCCCACAGGTTCCCGCAGCGGTCATAGCTCCAGCAGAGCACCAGGCCGGGCACCAGATACTGCACCAGCAGCAGGATGCGGCTGATGCTGAGCAGGTCCCCGGCGGCAAACTGCCACACGTGGAGGAAGGCGAAGAGCACACAGGACACCACATAGGCCACTACGCGGCTGTGGTCCCGAAGGGAGCCGAACACATAGCCCCGGAAGAGCACCTCCTCGATGAAGGGGGCCAGGAACACCACAATGAGCACTGTGACCCGGGGCTCTCCGGGGATCTGGGCGCTGATGGACACATCGTTTAAGTTTACCGCGCTGCCCCACAGGAGCCTGGCCACCCGGAAGAGCAGTTCATTGAGCCCGTAGAAGGCCACCAGGGCCATGCCCCAGGTGGAGAGGGTCTGGTTCAGGTTCCCGAAGAACCGCTGGGTGTTCTTGCCGATAAAATTATAGAAGATGATCAATGTGACGGCAAACATCACATAGTAGTAGATACACTGCTCCGACGTCTCCGAGATGGCGGTGCCCAGCAGCCGCTCGATGCCCAGGAAGATATAGTCCATGATGAGGGGCATCACCAGCAGGTAGAGGAAAAAGAAGATGCCGCCGCCGATGCGCTCAAAGGGCGTGAGATAGGAGCCTTTTACCTTTTTGGTCGCCATGGGGGAAATGTCCTTTCCTTGGGGAGTTTATGAGAGCTTCTGTTTCAGCTCGTACAGGAGGCTCATGGCCTCAATGGGCGTCAGGGTATCCGGCTGGCAGCGGCGCAGGGCGTCGATGACCTCCGCCTCCCGGAGGGAGCCCAGGCTCACCTGGTCCGCCGCCGGCTCCGCCAGCAGCGGGGCCGGGCGGCCCGCGGTGCTCTCCAGCTCCTCCAGGATCTCCCGGGAGCGCTTTACCACCGCCTCCGGGAGGCCCGCCAGCTTTGCCACCTCGATGCCGTAGCTCCGGTCGGCGCCGCCGGGGATGATCTTCCGGAGGAAGATGATGTCCTCCCCCCGGGCCTTGATGGCGATGTTGTAGTTCTTCACCCCCGGGAGGGTGTTCTCCAGGGCGGTGAGTTCGTGGTAGTGGGTGGCAAAAAGGGTCTTGGCCCCCAGCTTCAGCGCGCAGTGCTCCAGCACCGCCCGGGCGATGGACATGCCGTCAAAGGTGCTGGTGCCCCGGCCGATCTCGTCCAAGATCAGGAGGCTGCGGCTGGTGGCGCAGCGGAGGATCTCGCTGACCTCGTTCATCTCCACCATGAAGGTGGACTGGCCGCTGGCCAGGTCGTCGCTGGCGCCGATGCGGGTGAAGATCCGGTCCACCAGGCCGATGCGGGCGGAGCGGGCGGGGACAAAGGACCCGATCTGGGCCATGAGGACGATGAGGGCCACCTGGCGCATATAAGTGGACTTGCCGGCCATGTTGGGGCCGGTGATGATGGCCACCCGGTCCTCCTTCTCCCCCATGAAGGTATCGTTGGGGACAAAGAGGCTGTCCTTCAGCACCCGCTCCACCACCGGATGGCGGCCGTCGTGGATCTCAATGACGCCGCTCTCGTCCACATCCGGGCGGCAGTAGTTATTCTTCACCGCCACGGCGGCAAAGGAGGCGAGGGCGTCCACCTCCGCCACAGCGGCGGCGGAGCGCTGGATGCGCTCGGTCTGGGCGCTGATTTTGGCGCAGATGTCCTGGAACAGGCTGTACTCCAGGGCCTCCAGCTGGTCCTTGGCGGTGAGCACCGTGTGCTCCAGGTCCTTGAGCTCCTGGGTGATGTACCGCTCGGCGTTCACCAGGGTCTGCTTGCGGATGTAGTCCGGCGGCACCTGGTCCTTGAAGGAGTTGGAGACCTCGATATAGTAGCCGAATACCTTGTTGAACTTCACTTTCAGGGTGCGGATGCCGGTGCGCTCCTTCTCTCTCGCCTCGATCTGGGCCAGAAAGCCGGTGCCGCCCTTCTGGATCTCCCGGAGGCGGTCCACCTCGGCGTTGTACCCGTCCCGGATGAACCCGGCCTCCCGGACGGAAAAGGGCGGGTCGTCGGCAATGGACCGGGCGATCAGCTCCGCCACGTCCCCCAGCTCGTCCAGCTCCGCCCGGAGCTCCGCCAGACGACCCGAGGCAAAGGCGGAGAGCTGCGCCCTCACCGCCGGGAGCTTCTCTGCCGCGGAACGGAGGGCCGCCAGATCCCGCCCGCCGCCGGTGCCGTAGACGATGCGGCCGATGAGCCGCTCCATGTCCCCGATGCCGGTGAGGGCGAGGATCAGTTCCTCCCGGGCCACGGTGTTCCCCACCAGGGCCCCCACGGCGCCGCTGCGCCGGGTGATGGCCGCCACGTCCAGCAGCGGCCGCTCCAGCCAGGACCGGAGCATCCGGCCCCCCATGGCGGTTTTCGTCCGGTCCAG
>CAJFQQ010000057.1 GCA_904419145.1 uncultured Oscillospiraceae bacterium
GACTGGGGCTCCACGCCGCCCTTGGCGCACATGACGGTCACGCTGCCGTCCAGCACGCGCAGGGAGCGCTCCACCTCAACGGTGAAGTCCACGTGGCCCGGGGTGTCGATGATGTTGATACGGGTCTGGGGGAACTGATTCTTGGTTCCCTGCCAGTAGCAGGTGGTGGCGGCAGAGGTAATGGTGATGCCGCGCTCCTGCTCCTGCTCCATCCAGTCCATGGTGGCGGTACCATCATGGGTCTCACCGATCTTGTAGTTAACGCCGGTATAATACAGGATTCGCTCCGTTGTAGTGGTCTTTCCTGCATCGATGTGAGCCATAATGCCGATGTTTCTTGTGTTTTCCAGAGATACCTTTCTCGGCATATACTTGTTTCTCCTAACTTAAAATTGCTTGTGAATACGAACTTACCAACGGAAATGGGCGAATGCCTTGTTGGATTCGGCCATCTTGTGGGTATCCTCCCGCTTCTTCACGGCGGAGCCGGTGTTGTTGGCGGCGTCCATGATCTCAGCGGCCAGGCGCTCGGCCATGGTCCGCTCGCTGCGGGCACGGGAGTAAGTGGTCAGCCACCGCAGGCCCAAGGTCTGGCGGCGAGCGGGACGGACATCCATAGGCACCTGATAGGTGGCGCCGCCCACACGGCGGGCCTTGACCTCCAGGGAGGGCATGATGTTCTCGATGGCGGTATTGAATACCTCCAGAGGATCATTGCCGGTCTTCTCACGGACAATGTCAAAAGCGCCATAGACAACCTTCTGGGCCACGCCCTTCTTGCCGTCCACCATGATGCTGTTGACGAGCTTGGTTACCAGAACACTATTATACATAGGATCGGGTAAGATCTCTCTCTTGGGAACGTTACCTCTTCTGGGCACTTTGCTTCCCTCCTTCATTAAAAATTATGAATTCATAGGTACTCTCTGCGCGAAATGCGCAGCGTTTGGCCTGCCAAAGAGGTCGTATGGTGAAACCATGCCTACCAATTCGGCAAAGCGAGCGCAAAATTACTTGCTCTTGGGACGCTTGGCGCCGTATTTGGAGCGCCCCTGCATACGACCCTGGACACCCTGGGTATCCAGCGTACCACGGATGATGTGGTAACGAACACCAGGCAGGTCCTTGACACGGCCGCCGCGGATCATGACCACGGAGTGCTCCTGCAGGGTGTGGCCCACGCCGGGAATGTAGGCGGTGACCTCATAGCCGTTGGTCAAGCGCACACGAGCGATCTTGCGCAGTGCGGAGTTGGGCTTCTTCGGGGTAGTAGTACGAACAGCGGTGCAGACGCCGCGCTTCTGAGGAGAAGGCAGGTTCGTCTCCTTGTTCTTCAGGGTGTTCAGGCCGTGCTGCATAGCAGGGCTGTTGGACTTGTAAGTCACCTGATCTCTCCCCTTACGAACCAACTGGTTAAAAGTAGGCATAGTTTTCTCCTTTCTTACAAATATTTTTGGGGCATATGCCCCTATATTTTTGACAGGATACAGAAAAATATCCCGCAAAAACCAAAATTTGTTGGCTAGGCACGCAAAACTGCCACCACG
The DNA here is from genome assembly GCA_904419145.1 of uncultured Oscillospiraceae bacterium. Classification (GTDB taxonomy): domain Bacteria; phylum Bacillota; class Clostridia; order Oscillospirales; family Oscillospiraceae; genus CAJFPI01. Next base: position 1,548 of record CAJFQQ010000057.1, read on the forward strand.
GCGGCACCCACCTGGATGCCGGCGGCCTTGCCCAGCTCCTCCATGGTGAACCTCTGCTCCACGGGGATTCCCTCCTCCTTGCACAGGTCCGCCAGCGGCGCCGTCAGCGCCGGGTCGGCATTGACAGCCAGAAAGACCTGGGCGGCGCGGCCCTCACGGATGGCCCGGCGGGACTGTTTGACGCCCACCACCTTCGGTTGACCGTTCCAATCGCGCAGCACAGACTTCCCTCCATTTGGGCACAGCAAAATTCGCAGAACATGCCCACGCAGTTTGTGATTATACCATATGTGATATTCCGCGTCAAGCCTTTTCTTTTCCGGAAATTTCCCGTTTTTTTCGGGAAATGGGGTAAGCGTCTTCTCAGACTGCGTCCCAGGTGTCCCGGACAAAGCGGTAAGCCTGGGCGATCCCCGCAAGCCCCTGTCCGCTGCACTCCTCAATGCACAGCCAGCCGTCGAAGCCGAACTGCTTCAGCCGCCGGAAGATCTCCCGGTTGGGCACCGCGCCGGTGCCGATGGCCACCGGGCGGAAGGTCCCCTTCTCCGCCATGTCGCTGACGTGGACCGTGACCACCCGGTCAATGATCTGCTCCAGCACCGCCAGAGTATCCCCGCCGGCGGCGGTGATGTTGCCAGTGTCGTAGTTGATCCCCACGCTGGTGTCCCGGATGCCCCGGGCGATCCGGAGAAACAGCTCCGGGGGATAGCTGAAGTCGATGTAGTCCCAGGCGCCGGGCTTGGCGTGGTCCTCATAGACCAGGCGCACGCCGTAGGCGTCCGCCACCTCCGCGGCCCGGTGCAGTCCCTGGATGGCCAGGTCCACCCCCTCGTCCACACCCATCTCCGGGTGGGCCTGCCCCGCCAGGACCCGTACGTGCTCCACCCCCAGCTGGGAGGCCACAGCGATATCCCGGGCCAGATAGTCCTGCTCCCGGCGGCGCTGGACCGGATCGGGGTGGGTGAAGTCCGGATAGGTGGTCATCATGGCGATGGGCATTCCCGTCTCCGCGACGGCCTCCCCCAGGGGCCGGAGGTAGGCCGGGGTGTGGTTTTGGATGAACATGGAGCTGATGTCGAACCCGTCAAAGCCGATGGCCTTGGCCTCCCGGGCCCACTGGGGCACAGACATCCCTCCGGAGCAGATGGTATCAAACAGGGAAACCGGCAGACAGCTGATCTTCATACGGATGATCCTCCATTCCGGCGGCAGATCCCGCCGCAAAAGCTCCGCAGCGCGGGCATGATACCTGTATCATAGAAAAAGCAGGCAGATTTGTAAAGGCCATTTTGTGTCAAGGCCGCGTTTTCCACAAAATCCACCGATTTTTCCACCCGATTTAGATAGAACGCACAAAAGCGTCCCTCAAAAACCATCAAAATATGGATTGCAAACGGATTCAAGTTGTGATATGCTACAAGTGTCAAAAGGGAGTAGTTCCACTTTCCTCACTGGAAGGTGGTGCGGTGCTCGACTATACGGCCCTTACGGGGTCCGGGTACCGCAGTGATTGCACAAATCAAAACGAGACTTTTACCGCCGGGTGAAAGCCTCGTTTTTTTCATATCCGGCTCCTTCCCTTTGATTTGCCGGCAAAGCAATCCCATTCCATACACATCTATATTTTAGGAGGTAACAGAAATGCTGGACAATCTCATGCCCGCGCTCCCCATTGCCATCGGGGTCATCGTCGTCATTGTGCTGCTCATTATGGGCTACCTGAAAGCGCCGCCGGATACGGCCTACATCATCTCCGGCCTTGGCAAAAAGCGCATCCTCATCGGACGGGCCGGCTGGCGGGTTCCCTTCTTCGAGCGGGTGGATAAGCTGTCCCTGCGGGTGATGCAGGTGGACGTGCGCACCACGGACGCCGTCCCCACCAACGAGTTCATCAACGTCAGCGTGGACGGCGTGGCCAACGTGAAGATCAGCAGCGACCCGGAGCTGCTGAAGCTGGCCGCCGAGAGCCTGCTGGGCAAGCGCCAGGAGGAGCTGGTGGGCCTGGTGACCCAGGTGCTGGAGGGCAACATGCGGGAGATCGTGGGCTCCGTGGGCCTGAAGGAAATGGTCCAGGACCGCCAGGGCGTGGCAAAAAAGATCACGGAGAACGTGGTTCCCGACATGCAGAAGCTGGGCCTCGAGGTGGTAAACTTCAATATCCAGAACTTCAAGGATGAGGCCGGGACCATTGAGAATATGGGTATCGACAACGTGGAGCAGATCCGCAAGCAAGCCCAGATCGCCAAGGCCAATGCCCAGCGCGATATCGCCATCGCCACCGCCAACGCACAGCAGGAGGCCAATGCCGTAAAGGTTCAGGCCGAGAAGATGATCGCCGAGCAGAACGCGGAGCTGGCAGTGCAGCAGGCGGAAATGCAGGTCCGGGCCGACACCAAGAAGGCCGAGGCCGACGCCGCCTACTCCATCCAGCAGGAGGAGCAGCGCAAGACCATCGAGGTCACCCGCACCAACGCGGACATCGCCAAGAAGGAGAAGGAGGCGGAGCTGGCGGAGAAGGAGATCGCCCTGAAGGAGCGCCAGCTGGACGCCGAGATCCGCAAGCAGGCCGACGCCATGAAGTACCAGGCGGAGAAGGAGGCCGAGGCCGAACTGATCCGCCGCCAGCGGGACGCAGACGCCAAGGCCTACGAGGCCATGAAGGAGGCCGAGGCCCGCAAAGCAGAGGCAGAGGCCACCCGCTTCGCCATGGAGCAGGAGGCCGAGGGTATCCGTGCCAAGGGCCTGGCGGAGGCCGAGGCCATCGAGAAGAAGGCGGAGGCCCAGCGGAAGATGGGTGAGGCGTCCGTCCTGGAGATGTACCTCAACGCCCTGCCCGAGGTGGTGAAGAACGCCGCCACCCCCCTGGCCCAGACGGAGAAGATCGTCATGTACGGCGACGGCAACTCCACCAAGCTGGTGAAGGACGTGATGCAGAGCGCCAGCCAGATTGTGGACGGCGTAAAGGAGTCCACGGGCATCGACCTGCAGGCGGTGCTGGCCGGCTTTGCCGGCGGCAAGGCCGCCCAGGCCACCGCTGCCGTCTCGACGGAGGACCCTGACGCGTAAATCCCGGCGCAGCCAGCCCCGGCGGGAGGCGTTGCCTCCCGCCGGGGCTCCTCATGTTCCCTGTACCGCTGGAACAGCTTCCCCGCATCGAAGGAATCGGCTTCGAGTGATATGTTATCGGCGGGCGGCGCATCATCCAAAAGGCTCATGCGACCGCAGGCCGCCATTCAGAGGGAAACTCTCCCCTTTTCTTTTGCCGAAGAACGCAGTATAATGGGACCATCTCAAAGCAACGCAAAGGAGAACGCGCTATGAAATGCAAGACCTTCCTGCGGCGGCTGGCCGCTACCTGCTGTGTGCTGGCGCTGCTGATCACCTCCGCTGCGGCTCTGTCTGTGGAGGACGCCCGCGCCCTGCTGGAGGAGACCTATGTGGACGCTCTCCCCGAGGCGGCCTATGAGGCCGACACACTGGAGGAGCTGTTTGCCGCCATCGGCGACCCCTATACCTATTATATGACTGCCGAGGAATATTCCGATTTTCTCAGCAGCGTGGAACATGAGGATTCCATCACCGGCATTGGCGCCGCCATCAACTACACCGACGAGGGCATCCTCCTCACCGGCGTGCTTGTCGGCGGCGGTGCCGAGGAGGTGGGGCTCCAGGCCGGAGATGTGATCATCGCCATCGAGGGGGAATCCTGCGCCCCCGCCGGGGAGGCCCACCGGGCCCTGCTGGTGGGCGAGGCGGGCACCTATGTGAATGTCACCGTCCGCCACGCTGATGGACGGGAGGAGGACTACCGCATCGAGCGCCGTCTGGTGGAGATCCACAACACCTCCACCGCCCTGTGGGACGGCGGCATCGCCTACATCGACTGCGACAGCTTCGGCAGCGACACCGGCACCTATTTTGCCCAGGGTATCCAGGACTATGATGATGACGCCCATATTTTTGTGGTGGACATCCGCAACAACACCGGCGGCGTCACCTCCTCCGCCGTGTACTCTACCGGCACCTTCACCGGCCCGGCAGCTCTGCTGTATCTGCGGGACAAGGCCGGCACCTACCGCCAGAGCGTCAACTACTATGACGCCCTCACCGAGGACCCGGTCATCGTTCTGACCAATGCCTACTCCGCCAGCGCCGCCGAGATCTTTGCCGCCGACATCCGGGACTGCGGCGCCGGTATTCTCTTAGGAGGGCGGACCTATGGCAAGGGGGTGGCCCAGGTGGTCTACAACTGGATGACCCACCCCAGCCTGTTCGATGGCGACGCCTTGAAAATCACCGCCTACCGCTTTTACTCCGCCGACGGCAACACCAATGACCTCATCGGCGTTTTCCCCACCCTGCTGGTGAACAGCAATCTAGCCCAGGATGTGGCAAAGCTCCTGGCCGAGGAGGAGCCCAGCCGCCCCGAGGGCTACCTGCGCCTGGGACTCAACGGCTGGTACTTCTACGTGGATCTGGACAAAGCCCAGGCCGAGGAATACCAGGCCGCTTTCAGCGACCTGCTCTCCGCCCTGCCTCCGGATGTGGATATCGCCATCGGCGCGGGCAGCCTCTGGGTGGAGACCACCGCCCGGGAGGTGGTGGAGACCTACGGCGGCGAGAACTTCCAGAGCCGCTGGTTCTCCGATGTGGCGGACAGCCCCTATGCCGACGCTATCAACACCTTAGCAACCTATGGCATCCTCAACGGCGACAGGAGCGGCAGCTTCAACCCCACCGGGGAGCTGACCCGGGCCCAGCTGTGTGCTCTGATGGCCCAGGCCCTGGGCATCGGATACACCGGCGAGAGCCAGTTCAGCGACGTGTCGGCGGACCGCTGGTATGCCAGCGCCGTCAACGCCATGGCGGAGCTGGGCTTTGTGGAGGGATACAGCGACGGCACCTTCCAGCCTGACGCTCTGCTGACCTACGAGCAGTTTATCACCTTTATGAGCAGGCTTGCTGCCTACCTGAATCTGGACGTGTATGAATATGTCAAGGATCAGGACGCCCAGGCCCTTGCGGAGGACGCGGAACTGGCCGCATTCTCCTCCTGGGCCAAGTCCGGTGTGGACGTGATGGCCCGGATGATGCGCAGCAGCGCCGACGACAGCGTGGTCTCCATGCTCCCCGTGGCGCTGGAGGACATCAACCCCCAGGCCACCGTGCTCCGGGAGGAGGCCGCCGCCACCCTGAACAACCTGCTCCAGATGCTGGGGATCATCGACTACTGATTCGTTTCCATAAAAAAGTGGCGAAGCCACTTTTTTGACACACTAAAAGAGATCCCGGAGGGCAATGCCCTCCGGGATCTCTTTCAGTTTTGATACACCGCCATCATGGCCCGATAGGTCATGTAGCAGTCCAGCTTGGACACAGTCTCAAAGGGGGCGTGCATGCTCAGAACCGGCACGCCGGCGTCGATGGTATCAATGTTCCGGTTGGCCATGAACAGGGCCACGGTGCCGCCGCCTCCAGCGTCCACCTTGCCCAGCTCTGCCATCTGCCAGATGACCCCCGCCTCATCCAGGATCCGGCGGGTATAGGCCACCACCTCGGCGCTGGCGTCGCTGGAGCCGGACTTGCCCCGTGCGCCGGTGTACTTGCACAGGCCCACGCCGTAGTTCAGGCGGGCGGCGTTGCGCTTCTCAAACACCTCGCCAAAGTTGGGATCATAGGCGGCCGTCACGTCGGCGCTGAGGCAGAAGGAGTGCTCCAGGCACACCCGAACGGCCACGCCCTGGCTCTGGCACAGGTCCTCCATAAAGGTGTCAAAGGCGGCGGTCTGCATGCCGGTGACGCCGTCGGAGCCAATCTCCTCCTTGTCCGCCAGCACGCACACCGCGGTTTTCTTCGGCGTTCCCTCCAGATCCAGCAGAGCCTTGAGAGCCGCGTAGGCACAGACCCGGTCGTCGTGGCCGTAGGCGCCGATCATGCTGCGGTCCAGACCGATATCCGTGGCTTTCACCGCCGGCACAGCCTCCAGCTCCGCGGAGATGAAATCCTCCTCGGTAAAGCCGTACTTCTCATAGAGCAGCTTCATCACCGCGGTTTTCACCCGGTCGCTCTCCTCCCCGGCCAGAGGACGGCTTCCCAACAGGAGATTGAGCTGCTCGCCGTTGATGCCGTCGGCCAGGGTCTTTTTGTTCTGCTCGGCGCCCAGATGGGGCAGCAGGTCGTTGATCACCAGCTTGGGGTCGTCCCCCTCGCCGATGGTCACGTCCACCACCCGCCCGTCGGCGGTGGCCACCACGCCCCGCAGCTCCAGGGGGATGGTCACCCACTGGTACTTGCGGATGCCGCCGTAGTAGTGGGTCTTGAAATAGGCCAGTTCCGCGTCCTCGTAGAGGGGGTTGGGCTTCAGGTCCAGGCGGGGGCTGTCAATGTGGGCGGCGGTGATCTGGGCACCGTGGTCCAGTGTCTCGCTGCCGATCACCGCCAGCAGCAGCATTTTGCCCCGGTTGTTATAGTAGACCTTGCCCCCCGGCTTGACCGCCATGCCCCGGGTGTAGGGCTTGAACCCGCTCGCCTCCGCCAGGCGGATGCCCTCCCGGACGCACAGCCGCTCGGTCTTGCCCGCGTCCAGAAACGCCTTGTAGCCCCGGCAGTAGTCCTCCATGGCGGCCTCCTGCGCCGCGTCCGTGCGCTCCCAGCCGTTCTTCGGCTGATAGAGGAGCTTTTCCTTCCAATCCTTTGTCTCCATGATAATCCTCCATTCCGCCGCTGTGCGCGGCATCCATTACTATATAATTTCCAAAGGAAAGCCGTCTGCCCCTGTTCCGGCGGGCCGACGGGTGCTTCCCAGCCGTTTTCAGTACTCATGCCTCCATGGCTTCCAAAAAATCTTTGAAGAACGAGCGGATCAGCTGTTCAAATTCTCCCCGGCTTCCCGCCCGGTTCTCCAGCACCAAGGTGCAGCGTTTTCGATAAAAGCTGTCGCTTTTCTGTGCGGCCACCCGGCTTCTGGCGTAATCCTCGCTGATGCCGTCCCGCGCCATGATGCGCCGGATCCGCACCTCCGGCGGCGCGGTAACGGCGACGGTGCAGTCGCACAGCGCTCCCAGGCCGCTCTCGATGAGGTTGATGGCGTCGATCACCAGCCCCCGGCCGGAGCAGGCTGAAATTTTCTCCCTGACAGCGGCGGTCACAGCGGGGAACACGATGGCGTTGAGCTTGTCCAGGGCCCTTTTGTCCCCGAATACCAGTCTGCCCAGGGCGGGCCGATCCAACCGGCCGTCGGGCAAAAACACGTTGCCAAAGGTATCCTGCAGCTGCCTGCGAAGGCCCTCGTCCGTTTTCAGCAGTTCATAGTACAGCGCATCGCAGTCCACCACAGTGAACCCCATGTCCTCCAGCACCCGGAGGGCCGTGGTCTTGCCGGCGCCGGTGGGGCCGGTGAGGCCGATGACGGTCATTGCGCTCCCCCCTGTCCACCGCCAGGCGGTCCCGGTCTACCTGCTCCTTCACCGCCTGGAGGGAGGAAAATTTCCGAATCCCCCGCAGGTAGCGGTAAAACGTCAGTTCCATCTCTTTTCCGTAGAGATCCCCTGTGTAGCCCAGGAGCAGGGACTCCACCGTCTGGCGGCTGTCGCTGTCCACCGAGGGGCGCCTCCCTACGTTGGTCACCGCCCGGTAGGTCTGCCCCTCCACCTGTGCCAGGGCCGCGTAGACCCCCTCCTCCGGCAGGACCTGTCCCGGGGACGGCTGCAGGTTGGCCGTAGGCATCCCCACAGTGTGCCCCTTGCCCTTCCCGTGGACCACCGTCCCCTGGAGGCGGCACAGGGGCGCTCTCTTCTCCTCAGGCATCCCTACACCTCCACCGCATGGAACCCGGCGGCCTTCTTCAGCCGGTTGGCTACCGCCAGGCCCAGCCCGTCCTCATGGGGGCACTGGGCATAGATCTCCGTCACGTCGGTGTGGTCAAAGGCCCGGAGGGCGTCGAACACCCGCCGCGCCTGCTCGTCCTTGCGGGCGGCGGAGCCGATGTTCTCCACCACATGTCCCGCGAACCGGCCCGCCCACTCGTCAAAGCAGATGACGCCGGTATGTTCCCCCAGATGGGCGGCGATATAGTCCGCCGTTGCCGAAGGCTCCCCCAGCACCACCGTCACCGGGGCCTTGGGGGCGTAGTGGCGGTACTTCATCCCCGGGGCCTTGGGCTTCTCC
>CAJFQQ010000058.1 GCA_904419145.1 uncultured Oscillospiraceae bacterium
GATCTCGTTCATCACGGTGTAGGCCTCGTCGTAGGTCAGGTCCTCCTTGCTGACGATCTTTACAATGGCTTCCTTAATCATGGCTTATCCCTCCAAGAAGTTTTTCAAAATTTGATTGCCCACAGGCGTAAGAATGGACTCGGGGTGGAACTGCAATCCATAGACGGGGCGATCCTTATATTGCACCGCCATCACCTCCCCGTCATCGGTGCGGGCGGTGACGGTCAGACACTCCGGCAGGGTGTCCTCCACCGCCGCCAGGGAGTGATACCGTGCCGCCTGGATGGTGTCCGGAAGCCCCCGGAACAGGGGACAGTTCAAATCCAGCGCCACCTGGGAGGACTTGCCGTGCATGAGCTCCTTGGCGTAGGACACGGTGCCCCCGAAGGCTTCGCAGATGGCCTGGTGTCCCAGGCACACCCCCAGGATGGGCAGCTCCTCCGAGAGTTCCCGAATGGCCGCCTCACACACTCCGGCGTCCGCCGGGCGGCCGGGGCCGGGGGATAAAATCAGATGGCTTGGGGCTTTTTCCCGGATGTCCGCCACCGTCACCTGGTCGTTGCGCACCACCTGGATGTCTGGGCTGAGGCTCCCCACCAGCTGATACAGGTTATAGGAAAAGCTGTCGTAATTGTCGATGAGCAGAATCATAGGTCCCTCTCTTTCTGGGCCAGCTCCAGGGCCCGGACCACCGCCTGGGCCTTGTTGATGCACTCCTGGTACTCCTTCTCCGGCTCCGAGTCGGCTACGATGCCAGCCCCGGAGCGAATGAACACCTTCCCGTTTTTGGCGAAGGCTAGGCGGATGGCGATGCATGCGTCCAGGTTACCGGTGAAGTCCAGGTAGCCGATGGCCCCGCCGTACACCCCCCGCTTGTTGTGCTCCAGCTGGTCGATGATCTCCGCCGCCCGCAGCTTGGGGGCTCCCGACAGGGTGCCCGCTGGGAGGATGGCGTCGATGGCGTCCACCGCGTCGCAGTCCTCCCGCAGTTCCCCCCGGACGGTGGAGCCGATGTGCATGACGTGAGAGAAGCGCTCAATGGACAGGTACTTCTCCACCTGTACGGAGCCGAAGCGGCTGATCTTCCCGATGTCGTTCCGCCCCAGGTCCACCAGCATGTTGTGTTCGGCCAGCTCCTTTTCGTCCGACAGGAGTTCTTCTTCCAGTCGCTTATCCTCCTCCGCTGTCTTTCCCCGGGGCCGGGTACCCGCCAGGGGGAAGGTGTGGAGCGCCCCGTCCTCCAGCTTCACCAATGTCTCGGGAGACGCCCCGGCCAGCTCCATGTCGTCGCTGGTGAAGTAGAACAGGTAGGGGGAGGGGTTGATGGTGCGCAGGATGCGGTACACATCCAGCAGGGACCCCTCAAACCCCGCCTCCAGCCGGTTGGACAGCACCACCTGGAAGATGTCTCCCTCCCGGATGTAGTGCTTGGCCTGCTCCACCATGGAGCAGAACTGCTCCCGGCCGAACAGGGCCTCCACCGGCGTGGTGAGTCGGGCCGGCCGCCGGGGGGCGGGAGCGCCGTGGCGGAGGAGCTCGGCCATCCGGTCCAGCTGGGCGCAGGCGGCGGGGTAGGTCTCATCCAGGTCGGAGGCGTCCGCGTTGGTAATCAGGATGAGCTTCTGCCGGAAATTGTCAAAGGCAATGACGCTGCGGAAGAGCATCAAATCCATGTCCTTGAACCTCTCCTCATCCTTGGCCCGCAGGCGCAGAGTGGGTTCGGCGTACTTGATGTAGTCGTAGGAGAAGTAGCCCACAAGGCCTCCGGTGAAAGGGGGCAGGCCGGGTATTTTCGGGCTTTTATGGTTCGCCAGGAGCTGCCGCAGGGCCTCCTCCGGCTGCTGGATCTGTGTGGAGACCGCCGTCCCGCTGCGCAGCTGGAGGATGCCGTCCTTGCAGGTGATCTCCAGTTCCGGCTCAAAGCCCAAAAAGGACCAGCGGCCCCGCCCGGCGCTGTCGGCGGCGGATTCCAGGAGAAAACAGTGGTTGTCCTGCGCCCGGAGGATCCGCAGGGCCTGGATGGGGGTGAGGAAATCGGACAGCAGCTCCCGAGTCACCGGAATCTCCCGGTAATCGTCGACGGCCAGAGACCGTGCCTCCTTCAAGGTTGGGTAGTACATGAGAGAACCTCCTTTTCCGGGACAAAACACAAAAACGCCCGTCCCTGACAATTCTTGTCAAGGACGGGCGTATCATACGCTCGCGGTGCCACCTTGCTTCACGGCTGTTGCCTGCCGTGCCCTTAGCGGGATACCAACATATCCCCGGCAACTGACGTATGCCCACACGTCGCGGAATACTCGGCGTACACGGCCTTTCCCCGCGCCCTCAGCGGTCCATTTGCCAAGCTGTTTCTCACCCGACTCTCAGCGCCGCGGGATCTCTGTAAAGGCATACCTGACGTTATCTCCGCTTCAACGGTTTGATAATTAAATTTGTTTTATCATACACAATGGCCTTTTGGTTGTCAAGTACTTTCTCCATTTAGCTTGTTGGGTCAATCCTCTCATTCTGATTTGCTGATGGACCTGTGCTGCAGTCAATTTTCGCACAGACCTTCAGCAGAGGGATGTCATACCAGACTGCATCCCAGGTAATGCATGCTCTGCATGGAAGCCCAAGAACAGAAGGGAGGCAGACAAATTTCTGATTTGAGTGGATGAAGAAGAAAAGTCGTTTCTCGCCATCTCGTTGAAAACAGCGGCTTAATACATTTCCGGGAGCACCGATCTTTTGTTTTATATGTGCAGGATTTTGCAGAGCGCAGTTATCGTCTATACTGAAAAAAAGCCTTGACAAAGCGAGGGAGGTAGTATATACTTCTAATCGTCCGAAATCATATTATATGATTTCGGATGATTGGGGGGCGATGTATGGGGAGCGACACAGAAATCCAAGCCACCTTAGCAGCTTTTCGAGACGCCACCTGGGAGTTGGATAATATTTACGCCAGGTTCCCGAAATCTTGTGGGCTGTCCGAGGCGGAGTATTGGTCGCTGCTGTTGATTTATGAGGGGGTCGCTACCCAGAGTCAGATCAGCGAGCGGCTGTTCATCAGCAAGCAGACGTTGAATTCCGCATTCAAGCAACTCCGCAAAAAAGGATTGATCCGGCTGGAACCTTATGAGGAAAACCAGCGTTCCAAGCAGTCCTTTCTGACAGACACAGGAAGAGCATTTGTTGAGGAGCATATCATGCGGATGCACCGCATGGAAGAAAATGCCTGGAAAGAATTGAGCAGCGAGGAACGCAGCGCCCTGATCGGCCTGACGAAGAAAATAAGCTGCCTGATGCAGGCAGAGCTGGAACGTTCCAAAATCAATACGGTCTGATGTTCATCGGAGGCTTGCGGCCGTAGCCGCAGGAGCCGGAGAAGATGTCGAGTGCGCTCGGTTATGGAAACGTAACCGGGCATTTTTTTGTTTGGAGGTTCTATGAAACGATACATTCTGATCTTTTTTCCGTTTTGCGGGCGGTCTCCGCCGCCGGACAGACAATTTCATCACTTCGTCATCGGAGGACAGACCATCGCAATGGCCTGTCAGATCAACGGATCTGGCAAATGTCGAGGAAGATGTCGGGTGCGCCCGGTTGCATTTTTGCGGCCGGGCCCTTTATTTTTCTTTGAAAGGATATGATCGAACTATGAAACTGATCTCACAATTTCTAAAGCCGCACTGGAAACTGTGCGCCGTCACGATCCTGCTTTTAATCGTGGATGTATCCGGCGCGTTGGTGATCTCTACCTTTGCGGCGGAAATGCTCAATCTGGGGACATCCGGCGCCACTATGGAAGTCCTGGCCGCTACGGGGGTTAAAATGGCGGCGGCTTCTCTGATCTCCAGCATCTGTGCTATTCTGGGAGGATATACCTGCGCCGCTCTGTCAGCAGAGGTTGGCAGGGATATTCGTATGGCGCTCTATGAGAAGTCTTTGAAGCTGTCCATCTATGATTTCCGCCATTTTGGCACGGCTTCCATTACAACACGGACGGTATCCGATGTGACGACCATTCAGCTTGCATTGACCAGCTTTATTCAGATGGTCCTGCCTGTGCCGGTCATTTTTATTGTCGCCCTGACGCTGGCGTTCCGCCTGGACATGGAGATGGGCTTCATTCTCTTTGCAGTGGTAGCCGTTGTGTTTCTGCTGGCTTTGGCAATCATGAAAAGCGCAGCCCCTCTGTTCCAACGCCTGCAAAAACTCCTGGATCGGATGAGCACGATCCTGTTGGAGAATATCACCGGCGTCCGCGTTGTTCGGGCGTTTCACAACGAGAACAGGGAAGAAGGGCGGATGGGCGAGGCCTTCGGAGATTATGCGGAAACATCCATCAAGGCGAACCGCCGTTTTGCCAACCTGGACGGCCTGTCCTTCTTTTTCATTAACCTGTTTGTGGTCATCGTCTATTGGCTGAGTGGCGGACGGATCTATTCCGGCCACCTGCAGATTGGTGATATTACTGCCATTATCGGATACGCCCTGATGGTGCTGTTTTTCCTGATGATGGCCCAGATGGTGATTTTGACTATGCCCCGTGCGTTGGAGTGCTGTGAACGGGTTCAGCGGGTGCTGGAGCATACGCCTGAAATCCAGGATATGGTGTCCGAGGATCCGGTCATCCCAAAGGAAAGGACCGATGAAGTGCTGGCCTTCCGGGATGTATCCTTCCGCTTTGCAGACGCGGAAGAAGATACCCTCAGTCACCTGAATTTCGTCTGCCGCCGTGGCGAGACCACAGCCATCATCGGCGGTACCGGCAGCGGCAAATCCACCATTGCGTCGCTGATTCTCCGATTCCACGATGTAACCAATGGCGCAGTCTGCCTGAATGGCGTCGATATTCGCAGGGTGACCCAATATTATCTGCGGGACCATCTTGCATACGTCCAGCAGAAGGCTTGGCTGTTTTCTGGAACCATTGCCAGCAATCTGCGCTATAGCAACCAAAACGCCAGCGAGCAGGAAATGATGCACGCAGCAGACGTGGCACAGGCCGGCGATTTTATCCGCTCTCTGCCGGATGGACTGGACTCGTTTGTGGCGCAGGGCGGCACCAATTTCTCCGGCGGGCAGAAGCAGCGTCTGTCTATTGCCCGGGCGCTGGTAAAGAAGCCGGAACTGTATATTTTTGACGACAGTTTTTCCGCACTGGACTTCAAAACGGATGCAGCGCTCCGCAAAGCTCTGGCCAAAGAGACGAAGGACGCCGCCGTACTGATTATCGCCCAGCGCGTCAGTACGATTCAGCATGCAAATCAGATTGTGGTGCTCCATGAGGGGCAGATGGCTGGGATCGGAACCCATGAGGAATTGCTGAGAACTTGTGCGGTTTACCGGGAGATCTATGAATCTCAGACAAAGGAGGTGCAGGAAGCATGAAGCAGTCTTTGAATCAGAAGAAGCGGCAAAGCACGGCTGTCCGTCTGTTTTCTCAGATCAAAGGACAGCATATCCGGCTTGCTGTGGTCGCTGTTTCCATCGTGATCTATGTGGGACTCAGTATTTATACGCCCATGTACAGCGCATTGGTCATTGACCGCCTGTGGCAGAGTATTCAGGCTGCATGGAGAGAAGGGGCTCCCTTTGCCATCACATGGGCTAATATGGGCGAAGAACTTGTGAGACTCAGTATCCAGTATTTCTTCACCTGGATTTTCTATTATTTGCAGTCCTGGTTAATGGCCAATGTGGCTGAAAGCCTGAACTTGGAGTTGCGTCGGCAGATCGCTCGCAAACTGAACCGTCTCCCCCTGCGCTTTTTCGATCAGAATAAAGCCGGTGAAATACTGAGCCGTGTGACCAGTGACCTGGATAAGATTGCTGATGTGCTCCAGACCGGCCTGCTGAAGCTGATCGTTGCCATTGGAACTATGATCGGCTCTTTGGCCATGATGCTCTATTACAGTGTACCTCTGACGATCATCTTCCTGGTTTTTATGCTCATCAGCATGGTGATTACCCAGACCGTAGCGAAAAAGAACCTTCGCTGCGCTGCGGAGCGCCAGGAGACCATTGGAGAACTGACCGGCATTGTGGAAGAATACTATAACGGCCGGAACGTGATCAAGGCCTATCATCATGAACGGGAAAGCATCGACCAGGTTGCTGTGGCTGTTGAGAAAAACAGGGCAGCAAACCTGAAAGCGGACTTTCTGACCAACTGTGTCAATCCTCTGATCCGCCTGTTGACCCGTCTGGCCAATGTGGTGATCGCCATCATTGCCGGAAAGGCCATGCTGGAAGGCAGTATGACGGTAGGCGTCGTACAGGCGTTTTTCCAGTATGTGAACCAGACGGCAGAGCCGCTGACAGAGGCATCCTTCATGGTCAACTCCCTTCAGGCTGCGCTGGCATCGGCAAAGCGCACCTTTGAACTGCTGGATGAAGAGGAAGAGATCCCGGATCCACAAACACCCGCCGTATTGGAGCGCGCAAAGGGGCGGATCGCCTTTGAACATATCAGCTTCGGCTATGATCCCGGACATCTGTTGATGAAAGACATCAGTTTTGAGGCAAAGCCGGGCCAGAAGATTGCCGTGGTCGGCAGCACCGGCGCAGGGAAAACCACCCTGGTCAACTTGCTCATGCGGTTTTATGAAATCAACGGCGGCAGGATTACGGTGGACGGCGTCGACACCGCAAAGATGGCTCGCAGCGGCCTTAGAAGGAATTTCGGCATGGTGCTGCAGGATACCTGGCTCTTTGGCGGTACAGTGGCGGAAAACATCGCTTACAGCAAACCGGATGCCACACGGGAGGAGATCATCCGGGCGGCAAAAGCAGCTAAAGTGGATTACTTTATCCGGACCATGCCCAAGGGGTATGATACCATGCTGGACAACGAGGCGGCCAACCTGTCGGCAGGACAGCGGCAGCTTCTTACCATTGCCCGGGTGTTCCTCTGTGACCCGCCGATCATCATTCTGGATGAAGCGACTTCCAGCGTTGATACCCGCACGGAGGTGGAGATCGGCAAGGCCATGAAAAAGCTGATGGACGGGCGAACCAGTTTCGTCATTGCCCACCGGCTTTCGACCATCCGGGATGCGGATACGATCCTGTTCATGGAGAACGGAACTATTATCGAACAGGGCAACCACAGAGAACTGCTGGCGAAGAAGGGCGCCTATGCAGCCCTCTATTACAGCCAGTTTGCGTGAATTTGTTAGGAAGGGCGGTTATGAAACATGAAGAATCATCAGAGCATTGCGCTGCTGGAAGCACGGTTGAACCGGCTGGAAAGAAACAAAAAGGAAAACTACAGTATTTGCCGGAAGATCCGTCGGGAGATTGATCTGCTGAAAAAAGAGGCGTTGCCGCAGGAGTCCACGAAAACCAGCGATACATAAGAAATCCTTGGAATGAAGGGGCATATGGGCGATCCGCTGCGGTTTTTGATACACTGCTCCAGCCAATAAGGAAACCGTCCGACACGCACCATTCCTGTGGGGGTCGGACGGTTGTTGCTTGAGCAAAGGTCATGTGGATCTCCACATGACTTCCAACGCTGGTGCAGAGAGAGGACGATCACCTTTCCGGGGATTGGCTCAGAGGACACCCCGTTTATCCGCACTCCATTCCTTCAATAAAAAACGCCGTCAATAAGAGGATCAGAGAAAGACCCCCAATTTTGACCATCGTTTTGCCCGCCCTATTTCATTTAGGAGCCGATGATCGCCGCCTGCTGGGGGACAGATAGGGCTTTGCACCAGAGTCCTTTCCTATAGTTAGTGATTTTTCTCCTGCATCAATCGTGGATCTTATAGTTCTGGAGCAGCATCTCCGCCACGCCGGGGGCCTCCGGGTCGTGGTGGCCCTTGCCGGTGTCCAGAGCGTACATCTGATTCATTTCATCTTCCGTCAGTTCAAAATCAAAAATACGGAGGTTCCCGGCAATCCGCTCCGGGTTGGTGGACTTGGGCAGCACGATGAGCCCGTCCTGCACCTCAAAGCGGAGGATGACCTGTCCAGCGTTCTTGTCGTATTTCTCCGCCAGCTTGGTGATAACCGGGTGGGTGAGCAGACTGCTGTCCCCGTGACCCAGGGGCTGATAGGCCTCCAACTTCACATCGTCTTTGGCCAGCAGTTCTCTAAGCTCCCGCTGCTGAAAGAAGGGATTGCACTCCACCTGGTTCACCGCCGGGAGGGTCTTGAACTGGGGAATGAACTCCTTCCAGATTTTCGGTGTCATGTTGCTCACGCCGATGGACCGGACCTTGCCCGCGGCCTTGGCCTCCTCCAGCGCCTTCCACGCTCCGGCCACATCGCCGTAGGGCTGGTGGAGCAGGTAGAGGTCCACATAGTCCATCCCCAGCTTCTCCAGAGAGGTATCCAGGCCCTTCTTTGCCGCCTCATAGCCGTAGTCCTGGAGCCACAGCTTGCTGGTGATGAAGATCTCCTCCCGGGAGATGCCGCTGTCCCGGACCGCCCGGCCCACATCCGCTTCGTTGAAATAGGCCGCCGCCGTGTCGATGTGCCGGTACCCGGCGTCCAGGGCCGTCCGTACCGCGTCGTAGGTGGGTCCGTCGGCGGGGATTAAAAATACCCCAAAACCGACTGCGGGGATCTTGTTGCCGTCGTTCAGTGTGATGGTCGTCATGTGAAAACACTCCTTTTATGAATTTCTGTTTGCGTCGATG
>CAJFQQ010000059.1 GCA_904419145.1 uncultured Oscillospiraceae bacterium
TGTGTAGTTCCGTTTCTCCATGACTAGGCCCCCTGATGTAGTCTATTTTCCTACATCAGGGGGCCTTTTGTCACTGTCCGTTTTTACTGGACCGGTTCAAAAACGATCCTGGAGGGGCGTGCTATTTTTGTAGGAGATAGCGATGAGCGGCGGCGCCCGAATAGAGGGCTATAGGGCGGGCATACATGATTGGATAGAAAATTAAGGCAGAGAGAACGACTGGTTTACATACTCAATGAACTGATAGTCCAGACTGCCGTCGCTGACGATGGCGCCGGAGCGCAGGATCTGCCACTCCCGCCGGGCGTCCAGGTTGGGGAAAAAGACGTCGCAGGGGGGCTGCTGATAGACCCGTGTCAGATAGCACAGCCGGCAGTAGGGCAGGAGGGCGGCGTAGATTTCGCCGCCGCCGATGACCCAGACCCTGTCCGGATCGTCCCCGGCAGCCATGTCCAGGGCCTCCTGAACGGAGTGGGCTGCCTCGACGCCCTCCTGCACAAAGTCTGTGTTGCGGGTGATGACGATGTTGCGCCGCTTGGGCAGGGGCTTTCCGTTGGGCATGGATTCCAGCGTCTTGCGGCCCATGATCACCGTCCCGCCGCTGGTGAGGGCCCGGAAGCGCTTCATGTCCTCGCTGATGTGAAAGAGCAGGTCATTGCCCCGCCCAATGCCCCAGTTGAGGCTGACAGCGGCAATGGCGTTCATATGGCCACCTCGATCTTCTCGTCAAAGGGCCAGGGATCGTACCCCTCCAGCTGGAAGCTGTCCACGGTGAAGTCATAAAAATTCTTCACCGACGGGTCGATGACCAGCTTCGGTGCCGGGCGGGGCTGGCGCTGGATGAGCCGCTCCACGATGGGGACATGCCGGTCATAGATGTGGCAGTCGGCAATGACATGGACCAGCTCCCCGGCCTCCAGGCCGCTGACCTGGGCCATCATATGGACCAGCACGGCGTACTGGCACACGTTCCAGTTGCTGGCGGTGAGCATATCCTGGCTGCGCTGGTTCAGAATGGCGTTCAGCGTGTTTCCGGTGACATTGAAGGTCATGGAATAGGCGCAGGGGTAAAGCCCCATCTCGCTGAGATCATGGTGGTTGAACAGGTTGGTGAGCATCCGGCGACTGGCGGGATTCTCCCTCAAATCCTTCAGCACCCGGTCCACCTGATCGTACCAGCCGTCGCTGTACCGATGTTTGACAGACAGCTGATAGCCATAGGCCTTGCCGATGGTGCCGTTTTCATCGGCCCAGGCGTCCCACACGTGGCTGTGCAGGTCGTGGATGTCGTTGGACTTCTTCTGCCAGATCCACAGCAGCTCGTCTACACAGGACTTGAAATAGGTCCGGCGCAGCGTCATGATCGGAAATTCCTTCCGCAGATCATAGCGGTTCACAACGCCGAATTTCTTGATGGTGTGGGCGGGGGTGCCGTCCTCCCAGTGTGGGCGGACAGTCAGGCCGACATCCCGGAAACCGTTTTCCAGGATGTCCCGGCACACCGAGATAAAAACCTGGTCAGCATAGCTCATAGCAGGTTCCTCCTTGTCACTTAGGCGCATTTTCCCCAGTGTACCACATTTGCAGGGGAGAAGCAACGATAAACCGGACTGCCGTCGGGCAGTCCGGTTTTTGGCTGAAACCATACTTCGTCAGCGGGCGGCGGTACAGATCAGATCCACGCACTTGGGTACGCCCAGTACCCCGCTGTCCAGGGTGATGGAGTAGTGCTCCGCCATGCCCCAGTTGCTGTGGGTATAGAAATTGTAATGGTGCTTCCGGGCCCGGTCCCGCTTTTTCAAAATGGACTCCGCCTTCTCCGGGTCCAGGCCGTGCTCCCGGACAGAGCGCTCGATTTTGAACGGCATCGCGGAGTGGATAAAGACGTCCAGCTTGTCCGTGCGGTCCTGGAGGATATAGTCGGCACAGCGCCCTACGATCACACAGGGCTCCTTCTCCGCGATCTCCCGGATCAGATCGGACTGCACAATAAACATTTGATCCTGAAGGCTGCTCTGGCTGCGCATGGAGGCCCCGGCAAACCGGCCGCCATAGCCAATGATGTGTCCCAGGGACCCACCCTGAAAGTACTCCCCATGGGCGGCGATAAACTCCGGCGAGAGTTTGGTCTTTGCCGCCACCAGCTCCACGATCTCCTTGTCGTAGAAGGCGATGCCAAGCCGCTCCGCCACCAGCTTGCCGATGGTATGCCCACCGCTTCCGCACTCACGACCAATGGTGATGATCCGTTTTTCCATAGGAGTCCCTCCATTTCACGAGTTTGATACCCGTAATATAGCACAAAATGAGGGGGGATGCAATGGCGTAAACTGGCAAACTTTTCAAAAATGCGTTCTATCCGCTGGAAAAACGATGTCGCCACCGAATGACAGATTTTCCAAAGCAAGGGTGGAAATCTGTCCCGAAACCTCATAAAAATTTCTCCGGCAAGTGCGGAGGGCGTCCGCGACAACGGACTTGGAAAAGGCTTCCATGTCAAGTTGCCCTCTTTTTAGAAATCCGGGTGCCGCTTTTTTCGCCGCAAAAAGGGGACAGTAAGAGATGCCGCAGGGCACGATGCGGCGGATATTTTGGAAAAGAGGTGGTTGAATGGATGAAACATGCAAAATTTGGAAAGTGTCTCTCCCTGACAATGGCACTGCTGATGCTGTCGGCGGTTTTCGGAAGTGAGAATGCGTCGGCCTACGGGGCGGTACGGCAGACGGCGGCTGTCAGTAGTATACCCGAAACACTGGTTCCTATTGGCCACACCATTGGGATCAAGCTGTTTTCCGACGGCGTGCTGGTAGTGGGATTATCAGAGCTGGAGAGTGCAAAGGGAGAACGGGCCCCTGCAAAGGAATGCGGGCTGAAGGTTGGAGACCTGATCCTGCAGGCAGACGGCACGGAGGTGGAGAGCACAGAGCATTTCCAGGATCTGATACAGGAGCAGGCCGGAAAGCCGGTGCTGCTTCAGGTGAAGCGGGGAAGCAGGCTGATGGAGCTGGAAGCTGCGTGTATCCAGGGGGAAGATGGCATCTGGCGGCTGGGCGCTTGGATTCGGGACAGCCTGGCCGGGATCGGCACCATGACCTTCTATGACCCGGAAAACCATGTGTTTGGCGCTTTGGGCCACGGGATCAACGATGTGGATACCGCTCTGCTGATGCCGTTGGAGGTAGGTGCTATCATGGATTCCACAGTAAAAGCGGTTAAGAAGGGAACGGCCGGGGATCCGGGAGAGCTGAAGGGCAGCTTCAATCTGGCGGAGGACTGCGGGGAACTGTACGCCAATACAAATTGCGGTGTATTCGGAACCATGGAACCCAGCGCACTGACGGCCCGTGCGGCAATGCCGGTGGCCCGTCCGGAAGAGGTCGAGACGGGGCCGGCCACGATCCTCTCCAATATCCGTGGTGACACGGTGGAGGAATATGACATTGAAATAGCAAGGATCTGCAGCACTACAGCAGACACCCAGAATTTTATCGTCAAAGTGACCGATCGGCAGCTGCTGGAGTCCACGGGCGGCATTGTGCAAGGCATGTCTGGAAGCCCCATTCTGCAAAATGGGAAACTGGTGGGGGCGGTCACCCATGTGATGGTGGACGATCCTACCAGCGGCTACGGCATCTATGTGGCCAATATGCTGGAGCAGGCATATTGTGTGGACAGCCTGCGGGTATCCTGAATGCCAATGGAAGCACATCGTTCGACATCAATCGACAAAAATCGTGCAATTAGGGAAAAATGTCGAAATTCTTAGTATATTTTTACCGAAAACTTCCGAAATTCGACTTGAAAATCCTGTCCGATTATGCTAATTTATTGCCAAGGTAACATGAAACTTTTAGATTTCGTCTAATCAGCACGGAATCGAACATGGGGCCGAAATTGCTAAAAAGGATCGAGGGAGACATGGAGAACAAAATAACTGTTGTCATTGCCGATGCAAGTGAAGAGTACCGCGGCATGTTGGCCGAGGCGCTGGAAAAGACAGGAGAATTTCATGTGGTGGGAATGGCCGGGGACGGCCCGGAGGCGGTCCGAATCGTAGAGGAGACAAAACCGTCGTTTTTGTTGCTGGATTATGTATTGCCGAGCTTGGATGGCTTGGGCGTACTGGCCAGCTTGCGGGACATGGGAGAAGACAAGCCCCACACCATCATGATCTCCGCATTTGCGAGCCCGCAGCTGTTGGCTGACGCAGGACAGATGGGTGTGGCGTTCTTCTATTCGAAACCCTGTGACGAGCAGTCTCTTTTTGAGCGGATGCGCGGGATCCTGGCAAATGCAGAGCCGGAACTACACGCGCCGGGACTTGAAAATCTGGTCACATCCATCATTCACGAGGTAGGTGTCCCGGCGCATATCAAAGGCTACCAGTATGTCCGCGAAGCAATTATGATTGCTGTGGAAGACATGGATGTGATCAATTCCGTCACCAAGGTTTTGTACCCTGAGGTGGCAAAGCGCTTTGGAACAACGCCCTCGCGGGTGGAGCGTGCCATCCGCCATGCAATTGAGGTGGCCTGGGATCGGGGCGACTTGGAAACTCTGCAGAAATTTTTCGGCTATACGGTCAGCAACAGCAAAGGGAAGCCGACCAACAGCGAGTTTATCGCTATGATTTCCGACCGTATCAGATTACAGCGAAAGGCAAAAAGAGGATAAGCGCTCGGGCAGGCAGAAGGTGATCCGGCCCGCTGGACAGGAGTCCGGCGGGCCGGTTTTTTTAAGAAAAAGCGTCCGGCAAACCTGCCGGACGCAAAAAAGATATTGACAAAATAAAAAAAACATGCTATCATAAGGCACTTATGTTTGATGGTAGGTGATCTGCCTTCCCCACCTACTATCGCAATGTTAGCACAATCTCCAAGGAAACGCAAGAGCTAAGTTTTGAAATATAACAACTCTGCCGTGCGTTTCAAAACGGGAGGGACGCTGGATTCCTGGGGGTTTCGGATGAAACTTGTGGAAAATCCAGTGGAAAAAGTCGAAAACTTATAGCATTGGACGGGCTGCCCGAAGAACTGGCAGGGATGGGCGGCAGAATCTTGACGGAAAGGCAGATGAGGGTTTTGAACGCAAAGGACAAGAGATACGGCAATACAGTGCGTAAGAACTTCGCTCGCTACGAGGAAGTTATGGAGATGCCAAACCTCCTGGCCATCCAGAAAAGCTCTTACAAGTGGTTTTTGGACACTGGGCTGCGGGAGGTATTTGCCGATGTTGGAAGTATTACAGACAACGCCGGCATCCTGGAGCTGAGCTTTATTGACTATAAAATGGATGAGCCACCCAAGTATGATGTGGAGGAGTGCAAAGCCCGGGATGTAAACTATGCCGCCCCGCTGAAGGTCAGCGTACGCCTGCGCAACAAGGAGACGGAGGAAATCAAGGAGCAGGAAATCTTTATGGGAGATTTCCCCCTGATGACCGATGCGGGCACCTTTATCGTCAACGGCGCGGAGCGCGTGGTGGTCAGCCAGATTGTCCGCTCCCCCGGCATCTATTACGGCAAGGAGATCGACCCCAAGACCGATCTGCCCCTGCTCACCAGTACGGTGATCCCTGGGCGGGGCGCCTGGCTGGAGTATGAGACGGACACCAGCGAGATCTTCTGGGTCCGTATTGATAAAAACCGCAAACTTCCCATCACCTGCCTGATCCGTGCTCTGGGCCTCAAGACCGATGCAGAGATTCTGGAGCGCTTTGGCGATGATCCCAGGATTGTTGCCACCATGGAGAAGGATACCTGTAAGACCTATGAGGAGGCGCTGCTGGAGATCTACCGGCGCCTGCGTCCCGGTGAGCCCCCCACAGTGGACAGCGCCCAGACCCTGCTGGATAATCTGTTCTTTGACCCACGGCGCTATGACCTGAGCACTGTAGGGCGCTACAAGTTCAACAAGAAGCTGGTGCTGTGGACCCGCTGCGCCGGCCACGCCCTGGTGGACCCGGTGGCCCACCCCGTCACCGGCGAGCTGCTCTACGAGGCCGGCCATGTCCTGACCCGGGATGAGGCCCGGGAGCTGGATGCCATCGGTGTGGGCATGGTGAACATCGATGTAGACGGCGCCAGCGTGAAGATCTTCTCCAACAACATGTGCGACATCTCCCGGTACGTGGACTTCGACCCCCTGGCCGAGTGCGGTATCAAGGAGCGGGTTCGCTTGAGCGTGCTGCAGGAGCTGCTGAACCAGTATGAGGGGGAGGAGCTGAAGGAGCAGATCCGCCTCAACAAGGATAAGCTGATCCCCAAGCACATCATTATCGACGATATCTTTGCCTCCATCAACTACATGAATGCCCTGGCCAAGAATCTGGCTACCAAGGATGATATCGACCATCTGGGCAACCGGCGCCTGCGCAGTGTGGGCGAGCTGCTGCAGAACCAGTTCCGTATCGGCTTTTCCCGCATGGAGCGTGTCATCCGGGAGCGCATGACCATCCAGGATCTGGATATTGTCACCCCTCAGAGCCTTATCAACATCCGGCCCGTGACCGCCGCGATCAAGGAGTTCTTCGGCTCCAGCCCCCTGAGCCAGTTTATGGATCAGACAAACCCCCTGGCAGAGCTGACCCACAAGCGGCGCCTCAGCGCCCTGGGCCCCGGCGGCCTCTCCCGGGAACGGGCCAACATGGATGTCCGTGACGTGCATTACAGCCACTACGGACGTATGTGCCCCATTGAGACCCCTGAAGGACCCAACATCGGCCTGATCTCCTACCTGGCCACCTACGCCCGCATCAACGAGTACGGCTTTATCGAGGCCCCCTTCCGGGCTGTGGATCATGCCACCGGCAAGATCAGCGATGAGGTCACCTATATGACCGCCGACGTGGAGGACCAGTACATCGTGGCCCAGGCCGCCGAGCCCACCGACGAGAACGGCTGCCTGGTGAACGAGCGTATCACCTGCCGCCACCGGGATGAGATCATCGAGGTGGAGCGCAGCAAGGTGGACTACGTGGATATCTCCCCCCGGATGATGGTGTCCATCGCTACGGCCATGATCCCCTTCCTGCCCAACGACGACGCCAACCGCGCCCTGATGGGCGCCAACATGCAGCGCCAGGCGGTGCCCCTGCTGCGGCCGGAGGCCCCCATCATCGGCACCGGCATGGAGCACAAGATCTGCATCGACTCCGAGATCGCCGTTCTGGCCGAGAGCGACGGCGAGGTCACCTATGTGGACGCACGCCATATCACCGTTCAGTACGACAGCGGCGAGACCAAGGACTACAAGCTCACCAAGTTCCTCCGCTCCAACCACGGCACCTGCATCAACCAGCGGCCCATCGTGTCCGTGGGCGAGCGGGTCCACGGCAAGCGCATTGGCCCGGACGGCGAGGTGGAGGATCCCACGGTCCTGGCCGACGGCCCGGCCACCGATCAGGGCGAGATCGCCCTGGGCCGGAACATCCTGGTGGGCTTCATGACCTGGGAGGGCTACAACTACGAGGACGCCGTCCTCCTCAACGAGCGCATGGTCCGGGAGGACGTGTATACCTCCATTCATATTGAAGAGTACGAGATCGACGCCCGGGATACCAAGCTGGGTCCCGAGGAGATCACAAGAGATATCCCCAACGTGGGTGAGGATGCCCTGAAGGATCTGGACGAGCGGGGCATCATCCGCATCGGCGCCGAGGTCCGCTCCGGCGACATCCTGGTGGGCAAGGTCACCCCCAAGGGCGAGACCGACCTCACCGCCGAGGAGCGGCTGCTGCGGGCCATCTTCGGTGAGGCGGGCCATCTTCGGTGAGAAGGCCCGGGAGGTCCGCGACACCTCCCTGAAGGTGCCCCACGGCGAGAGCGGCATCATCGTGGATGCCAAGGTCTTTACCCGGGAGGCCGGGGACGAGCTGGGCCCCGGCGTCAACCAGGTGGTTCGGGTCTATATCGCCCAGAAGCGGAAGATCAGCGTGGGCGACAAGATGGCCGGCCGCCACGGCAACAAGGGCGTTGTCTCCCGGATCCTGCCCCAGGAGGATATGCCCTTCCTGCCCGACGGCACCCCCCTGGACATCGTGCTGAACCCCCTGGGCGTGCCCAGCCGTATGAACATCGGCCAGAGGAGGCCCTGCAGCTGGCGGGCCTGGATCCGGAGGGCAAGAGCTGGCTCTACGACGGACGTACCGGCGAGCGGTTTGACAACAAGGTCACCGTGGGCTATGTGTACTTCCTCAAGCTCCACCATCTGGTGGATGATAAGATCCACGCCCGCTCCACCGGCCCCTACTCCCTGGTGACCCAGCAGCCCCTGGGCGGCAAGGCCCAGTTCGGCGGACAGCGCTTCGGCGAAATGGAAGTGTGGGCCCTGGAGGCCTACGGCGCCTCCTACACCCTGCAGGAGATCCTCACCGTCAAGTCCGACGACGTCACCGGCCGTGTCCGCACCTATGAGGCCATTGTCAAGGGCCACAACGTGCCCACCCCCGGCGTGCCCGAGTCCTTCAAGGTGCTGGTGAAGGAGCTGCAGGCGCTGTGCCTGGATATCCAGGTCCTGGATAAGGAGGGCAACGTCATTGAGCTGAAGGACGACGACGATGACATGACCACCTTCAACCTCTCCCGGATGGATGCAGACCGGGAGCGGGAGATGTACGGCAGCATGTCCGAGGACGCGGACTTTGAGCGCTCCGGCTATGGCATCAAGGACGCCGAGGCCGTTGACGACGATTACTCCGCCGCCGATGACGGCGACGACACCGACGAGGGCGACGGGGATTACGCTGCTGACGATGATATCGACGACGACGGCGACGACGGCGACGATGAATTTTGATGGGAGGAGAAGCATAAATTATGAGTTACGCAACCTTTGACGCTATTAAGATCGGGATCGCTTCTCCTGAGATGATCCGAGAGTGGTCCTACGGCGAGGTCAAAAAGCCTGAGACCATCAACTACCGCACCCTGAAGCCCGAGCGGGACGGCCTGTTCTGCGAGCGCATCTTCGGGCCCACCAAGGACTGGGAGTGCCACTGCGGCAAGTAC
>CAJFQQ010000060.1 GCA_904419145.1 uncultured Oscillospiraceae bacterium
GGCGCTGACCGCACAGGTTCAGGAGATGCTCTACTGGCTCCACAACCACGGCTGCGGCAGCGATGACCACAGTGCCATTCTGAAGTATTATGAGCAGATCACCGGTACTGAGGTGCGCAGCAAGCAGTAACCTTTGCATAGCCTATGAAAATAAGAGCGGCGCGGGAAAATTTATTCCCGCGCCGCTCTTGCTCCCCCGCCTCTGTCTGTAAAAGGCGGGGTCCTTTCTTATTATTCCACAGAGCCGGGGGCTTGCGCTATGGCAATTTCCCCTGTCCCCTAATTTCCCGCCAAGCGCCCGCAGGCCACCAAAGCCTCGCCTTTTTCCACCCCAAGCGCTACCGTGTGATACAAAACCACACCGTCCCACCGGACTTTGACCGTCTGAAGCAGTCCTCCGTCCAGGCTCACAACTGTCCCTAATACTGCGCCAGCAGCCACTCGCTGGCCCGGAAAAACCTCTGGAAACCAGAGCCCCGCTGTCTCCGCCACATCATAGGACGCCTCCAGCACCTCCATTTGGGTATCATTTGGGATTGCTTGTCCCCCCATGTCAAGGGCCCCCATCAAGCTGTAAATGCTCCGCAATTCCATCGCCACCTGTTCCTGAGACCACAGGCCCTGGCCTCCTACTTCCATCAGCAGGGCAGGGACTCCCCGGCGGGCAGCACAGCTGTATAACCCATCTCTGGATGTAGATGGAACCCGGTAGCCCGCCTCCAAATGCATGGCGCCCAAGAGGGCCGTATTACGAACTGACGGCTCAGCATCAGCCGGATAAAAAATCAGCGGCGTCATGGCTTCGTTGGCATCCCCTCCGTGAAGATCCAGCAGGAAATCCGCTTCCGGGTAAATCTGTGTTTGGATGGCGTAGGCAATCCGCTCTGTGACCGTGCCGTTGGCTCGAGCCGGGAAGGCCCGGTTAATGTTTTTTCCGTCACCGGGGACAACCCGCTTTGCGCCCGCATAAAATCCGCCAGAGTTGACCAGGGGCAGCAGTAAAAGACGCCCCTTCACTTTCTCCGGGGAAATCTGATCAAACAGCGCACGCAGCGCCAAGATCCCCACATATTCACAGCCGTGAACCCCTGCCGTCAAGACCAGGGTGGGACCGGGCTGTCCGCCCTGGATCGTCCAGACCGGAAGATCCACTCCCTCCAATCCAGTGGGAAGCCGCCCCCGCCGCCGGCCTGGCGCTACCTCATATTCCTGAAGCAAGTGCATTGCTACCCTCCCTATCTTGTTTTTGCTGTTTTTGAAGCAAATGGCAAGCCGCCTGGTGCCCCGGTGCGATTTCCAACAAAGCCGGACGCTGCTGACAACAAATCTCCATACAATGGGGGCACCGGGTATGGAATGGGCAGCCCTGGGGCATGTCAATTGGGCTGGGCACCTCTCCGCTCAGAAGAGAGAGCGGGCTCCCCGGCACCATATCCACGGAAAATACTGCTCCCAGCAGGGCCTTCGTATAGGGATGGACGGCTTGCTCCTGCGCCTCAGCTGCGGGAAGCACTTCCATCACGGTCCCCAGGTACATCACCATGATCCGGTGTGACAGAGAACAAACCAGGGCCAGGTCATGGCAAACAAACAGAATGGACAGCTGACGCTGGCGCTGAATGCTCACCAACAGCCGGATCAGCCGATCCTGTGTGGATACATCCAGCGCAGCTGTAGCCTCGTCGCACAGCAGGATCTCCGGTTCTAATGCAAGCGCCCTGGCCAGCCCCAATCGCTGCCGCTGGCCGCCGCTCATAGAATGGGGATATCGGCTGGCAAAATCCGCTGGAAGCTCTACCAATTCCAGCAGCCGTGCCACCTTGTCGCTGAGCTGCTGCCGGTTGAGATGATAAAAATTCCTAAGAGGCTCCGCTATTGCGTCCCCCGCCCGCATTCTGGGGAAAAAAGCGGTTGCGGGATCCTGAAGCACCATTTGGATATGCCGGCGATGCTGGCGCAGCGCCTCGCCCCGCAAATCTGTAATATCTTCCCCCCGGAAGAACAGCCGGCCGCTGTCGGGATACTCCAGGCGGGCCATCATCCGAAGCAGGGTGCTCTTCCCACACCCACTCTCCCCGACAATCCCCAGCGTTTCGCCGGGGTACATCTTCAAATCCACCTCCCGGCAGGCAGTCAGTGTGCGGCCATCTTCCCGGCGGTAGCGCCGGGTTAGCCCCCGCCCTTCCAGCAGACACTCAGACATAGCGCTCCCTCCTCAAATCCGGAACTGCCCCCAGAAGTTCCTGGGTGTAGCTGGCTCCATGGGGCCCCAGGATGGCCCCCCGGTCCCCCCGGTCCACTATGTGGCCGCCGCGCATCACCAGCAGCTGGTCAGCCATATACGCAGCTACCCCCAAATTATGCGTCACCAGCAAAATCGCTGTACCGTACTCCCGGCGCAGTTCCATCATCTGTGCTACAATTTGAGCCTGTGTGGTCACATCCAAGGCGCTGGTAGGCTCGTCTGCCAGAAGCAGCCTGGGGCGAAATGTCATCGCCATAGCGATGCCAACCCTTTGACGCTGGCCGCCGGAGAGCTGAAAGGGGTAGGAGGAGAGGATGCTGTCCACATTTGGCAGTCCCATCCGCTCCAGCATTTCACCGCCGCGGCGGCGGGCCTCCCTCCGTGAGACCCCTCGCTCATGCGCCCGAATATATTCCATGAACTGGCCGCCGATTGTGCGGATCGGATTGAGCATGGCTCCGGAGTCCTGAAAAATCATGGCAATCTCGTGCCCCCGCAGGGCCTGCCACTGCCGTTCCGGCAGCCTTGTCAGCTCCTGGCCGGCAAATCGGATCGTGCCGCTGGTGATATACCCGCCTGGAGGAAGCAAGCCCATCACAGTGCGGATCGCCGTGGTCTTTCCGCTGCCGCTTTCCCCCACCAGAGCCACAATTTCGCCCGTCTTCATGTGAAGGGAGAAATCCTCCAGGGCAGGTCCCCCGCCGCCGTAGGCTACACTCAGTTGTTGGATATCCAGCATAAAGGGCTCCCCTCTCAGGCCACCGGTACTATATCGGTAGTAATCCAGTAATAATCAATGGTAGCAATTTCCGCTCCGGTAACGCGATCACTGCGGCTGAACATCCGGCTGTTGTAATAACCGTAGACAATAGACGCCGCATCGTCAATAAGGATCTGCTGGAGCTGGGTAATCAGCGCCAGGCGCTCATCATTGTCCAAACACACCATCAGCTCCTCATAGAGCTGGTCGAAGGTATCATTCTGGTAAAACCCATAGCTCTGGGAGAGGCCGGAATACCATCCCCCCAAGAAATCCTGGGGATCCCCCACCCCCACAGTAATGGTATTGGCAGAGATCAGGTCAAATTCCCCCGCATTCTGCAGAGCCAAGGCAGTATCATAGTCGCAGACTGTCACTGTTACGCCAATACCAATCTCCTCCAGCTGCAGCTCTGTGGCCTCGGCAAAGTCATTCAAGTTGCGGCTGGTATATGTCACATAATTCAGGTCAATATTTTCACCATTTATCTCCCGGATACCATCGCCGTCGGTATCCACAATGCCCGCATCGTCCAAAAGAGCCTGCGCCCCCTGTGGATCATAGTGGTAAGGGTTGTCGAGCTGATCATAATGATACGCCAGGGAGGAGGGCAGCACGGAAAAACCGGGTGTATACATTCCCGCCACCGTTGTACTGCACATGGTATCAAAGTCCAGGGCCATCAGGATCGCCTGGCGCAGAGCATCATTGCCCAAAACGCCATGGAAATTGAGGTAGGCATTCCCGGTACGCACACCCGCCGCTGTGGAAATATAGTAGGTGCTGTCACTGGAGAGCTTTTCCAAATCGCTGGCGGTCGTAATGTTTTCCACCACATCCATATCTCCGCTCTGGAGCGCCATAGCCTTGGTGGAGCTGTCGTCAATGAACACCACGGAAACCGTGTCATATGGGACTTCTCCATTCCAGTAGTGCTCATTGCGGCTCATTTCAATACTGACACTTGCCTGTATACTGTCCACTTTATAGGGCCCGGTGCCGATAATGGTACCTTCTTCCGCCGCCTCTACGTCAATGATGGCGAAGTAGGGATATGCCAGGATGCCCGGCAGGTTGCTGGTGGGATTTTCACAGGTGATGGAAACGGTTCCAGACGCATCGTCAGCAGTAATGGACTCATAGGTAAGATAGATCTCCGGGTTGGAGTTGCCCTCCCCGCCCTGATCTGCATCCGTCTGTGCATAGAGCCGCTCCAGGGATTCCATGACTGCGGTTGCCGTGACAGGTTTCCCGTTGGAGAATTCCACCCCATCCCGTATATGGAGCGTCCAGGTACGGTAGTCGCTAGATACCTCATAGGTGTCACAGAGATTGGGCTGCGCCACCACCTGGTTGTCAAAGCGGAACAGGCACTCTGTAATACCGTACCGCAGGCCGCACCAGCTGGAGTTGACATTTGTCGCTGGATCCAGCGAGTCGGAATAGTTGTAGCATCCAAAATTCAGATGGGTGCCGGATTCGGAGTCCGCTCCGCCGCTGCCGCTGCAGCCGGACAGGAGGCCGGTGAACAGGACCGCCGCCAGTAAAAGCGCGGCAACCCGATGATGCTGTTTCATGGGGAACCATCTCCTTTTTTGTTTGTTTGGATTGTTTTGGTCGCTGTCCTCGCGGGGATCCATCAGATCCCGCAGTCCATCGCCCAGCAGATTGAAAATGACAACCGTCAGGAAAATTGCCAAGCCCGGGTACAGCATCATCCAGGGCGCAGATTCCATATACGCCCTGCCCTCGTTGAGCATATACCCCCACTCAATGGAAGTGGACTGGGCACCCAGGCCCAGGAAGGAAAATCCGGCCAATTCCAGCATCATGCCTCCCACATCCGTTGCCGCAGTAACAATCAGTGTGGGCAGAACAGAGGGAACCATATATCGCCTCAAAATATCCAACTCCCGGGTACCGGCCAGCCTGGCTGCCAGCACGAAGTCCTGGCTCCGTGTCTTCAGCACCAGGCTTCTGGCCAAGCGGGCATATTTTGTCCAGCTGACCGCCATAATTGCCAAAATAGCGTTGGTAATGCTGGGGCCCAGAATACCTGCCAGCGCAATGGCAAGCGCCATGCCCGGAAAGGATACCATCATATCTGCCACCCGCATGATCAGAGCATCCACTGGACCGCCCACATAGCCCGCCACAGTACCCAGGACTCCTCCAACCACCAGGATGCTGGCTACCAGCACCAGGGTCGATGCGATAGAAGTGCGGGTTCCGTAGATTACCCGTGAAAAGAGGTCCCTCCCCATTCGGTCGGTACCAAAAAGATGTTCTGCGCTGGGCGGCTGCGTCGCGTCCGCCAGCACCGCCTCCTGGGGATCATAGGGCGCCAGTGCCGGGGCCAGCACCGCCACAGCCAGCAACATCAGGGCCAGCACCAGAAATATCATAAAGCGAAAACGGCCACGGCTTGCCTTCATCGAACCACCTCCTTGCGCAGGCGCGGATCCAGCCGCTGATAAGAGAAATCGACTGCCAGATTCACCAGCATATAGATCAGAGCAATCCACAGCACATATCCCTGGATCAGCGGATAGTCCATAGAAGTAATCGCTGAAATGGCCAGGCTTCCCAAGGCAGGGTAAGAAAAGATAACCTCCACCACCGCCGTGCCCCCCAGCAGGGATCCCAGAGACAGCCCCAACATCGTAATCAGTGGCAAAATGGCATTTGGAAACACGTGGTACCAAAGGACCCGCCGCCAGGACAGGCCCCGTGCCCGGGCTCCAGACACATAGTCTTGGTGCAGCTCCTCCAGAATGGCGGCACGGACCTGCCGGGCATATTTCCCCGCCATAGCAAACGCCAGCGTAAACGCAGGCAGCAACATTTTTTGAAGATCCATCCGAGTCGATACAACTGGAACCAGGCCTAATTTCATGGCCACAATGTAGAGCAGCAGCAGCCCTACCCAGAAATTGGGCATAGAGATCTCCAGGAAGGTCATCCCCCGCATAATGTAGTCCAGCGGCCTGTTTTGGTGCAGCGCCGACAGCACACCCAGCGGCACCGCCATCGCCAACATCATCACCAATGACAGCAACGCCAGTTGGATGGTCGGCATGACACGGGCAAGCAGCAGCTCTGCCACCGGCTTTCCCTCAGAATAAGAGGTGCCGAAGTCCCCATGGAGGCAATCCCACAGCCAGGAACCATATTGCACCAAAAATGGGCGGTTCAAGCCCAACTCCTCCCGCATTTCCTCCAATACTTCTTCACTGGGAATATTCCCGCTGACCGCAAACATAGCTCGTACCGGATCCCCTGGAGACAAATAGAGCAGCAGGAAGGTAAGGAAAGTCACCCCCAGCAGGACCACCAGAATATGCAGCAGCCGTCGGATCGGCTTGCCTGATTGGATTCGCGGCCGAATATTCATCCAAAGCCCTCCCATTCACAAAAAAAGCTGTGCCAGTTTTGATCAAACTGGCACAGCCGTATTTCTGTACACCATTGACGAGAAAGGCCACCAGCCTCTCGTCGTCTTCTCGGGCATCGCGTAAGTCTCCTGACTCGCGCTGTGGAGAAAATGTTCTCCTGCGTCCGTATCCTACCTTCCCATGGGATCTATCCCACAGTGGCTGACTTTCGTCCACACGGTGTAATACCGCTTCAGTACGTCCTCGCGCTCACAGTGCCGGTAACGCGGGGCTTTCCACCCCATTCCATCTACGCCCCGCCCTGGGCAAGACCCATGCGGATAACGGGGCGACACGGCCCGATTCAATTGTTAAAAGTATCAAGTGCAATAAATTATAGCACTCTCTTGCAGAAAAAGCAAGATATTTATAGAACCCAGGTTCATCGGGCGCGCAGCCACCCCGGCAAAACCTTCTGAAACAAGACATAAAGGCGCCATCACAATTGCGGCAGCGCCTCTTGATCGGTAAAATTTGCCAATCAGCGCTTGGAGAACTGAGGTGCGCGGCGAGCGGCCTTCAAACCGTACTGCGCTCGTTTTTGAGCCGTTTTTCCTTGGTATTTCGGGCTTTTCCGGACTTTTCGCTGTTCAGTTATCCTATGTGGTAACCACGGAAAATG
>CAJFQQ010000061.1 GCA_904419145.1 uncultured Oscillospiraceae bacterium
TAATCCGCTCTTTACTCAGAATTGTGTGTGGAGCGCTCACTATCGCTTGCCTGGAACTCCATCCGCACGATCCGCAGTTTCAGCGGCCCGTCGGCGATCTTGGCAAGCAAGCGGTGGATGGCGCGGACTCCGGGCCCCCGTAGATCCTGATAGCCCAGCATATAGCCCCGGCTGGATACGGTAATGCGGTCTGACCAGGCGGGCAATTCCTTCTCCGCGTCCTGTACGGAGAAGTATGCCCCCACATCCCGGATGCCCGCCTGCCTGACCCAGGTTTTCAGCATCAGTTTCACCGCCGCTGGGCCTGCGGCGTCAAATATCAGCCGTCCACCCGGGAACCGCTCCGCCATGGCTGTGCAGAGGGCGCGCACCTGTTCCGTTCGGAAGTAGTAGAACACCCCGGCGGCAAAGAACACCGCTCCGTCCTCCGCCGGCGTGTCAATGGCGTCGAACCAAGTGAGGTCGTTCAAATCGGCGGCAAGGTTTTTCTCCCGTTCCCCGGCAGGGAGAAGAGAATCTCGTACGGCTATGACGTCGGGCAGGTCGATGTTATAGATGCGGCACTGCCCGTTGTCACAGGACCGGCCCGTCTGATCCAGGCCGCAGCCCAGGTTCACCACAGTTGCACGGGGATAGTCCCGCAGGTAGTCCTTCACCTCCCAGGCCAGATCGCTCTGGCGCATGGCCGCCTCCATAGCCCCGAAGGTCTGCATCAGGCCGCCGGACGCCTGCTCCAAGGTGGAGAAGCCGTAGTCCAGCCGCTCCAGCAGTTCCACAGACAGCGGATCGGAAAACAGGTGGGGAAACCGCCGGGTACACAGCGCCCGGGCGTACAGGGGGATCACCAGCGTCTCTTGTATGGTGTTTTTCTCAATGTGGTATTTCATCGGCACCATCCTGTGCTAAATTCGTTACTGCTGGCCGAAGTACAGCATTCGCATACAGTCCAGTCAACAGAATATAAAAGGGGTTGTGTTTTGTTTACGTCATGGAAAGCCTTTGCGCAGGCGTTATTTGCGTCCCACCAGCATCCTGGAGTCTCCCAGCATCATCCTGGCCGCCCGCCGGCGGGAGCCGAAGGCCTCCTGGGCCGTGTCGATGATGTGCTCATCGTTAAGGGCGAACACGCCGCCCTTTTTCAGCACCCGCAGGGTCTCCCGCAGCAGGGCCCGCTTGTCCGCACCTGTGATATTGTGGTAGACATAGTTGCTCACCACGGCGTCGAAACTCTCATCCGGAAAGTCCAGCCTGTTGGCGTCCCCATGCTGGAACCGGCATCGGGCCGCTACACCTTCGCTCTCGGCATTTTTCTTGCACATGGCCTGGCCGTAGCCGTAGGCCGCACCCCAATAGTCAATGCCCACCACCTGGGCCGCCTGCCAGGTAAGGGCTGCCCGGATGGACAGCGCACCGGAGCCGCAGCCCACATCCAGAAGTTGTCCCTGTCCGTCAAAATCCAGATGGGAGAGGACAACATGGTGGACCCGTTTCATCATGCCGCCGCCTCCGAAGGCATACTGCCGCCTGATCCAGGTGATCCATAAGAGCAACGCCAGCAAAAGAAGGGCGGCGATCACGAATACCACGCCCAGCGCCGTGATATGGAACACCGCAAAGGACAGCACAGAAAGCACCGCGGCCAAAGCCGCCAGGCCGCCCACCAGCCAGAGCATCGAGGAGGGCATCCAGTTTCCGTAGTCCTCTCCGTGTGTGCCGAGGTGGATTTCCCCATGCCGGGAACTATTGTGTTTCATCCCAATCATCTCCTCACCATATTTGTTGAAGTAGCAGACACAATCCCGCCTGGGCCGCCGCCATGAGCGGCCACTGAAGCAAATGCTCCGGCAGAGCGTAACCCTTCATCCAGGCTTTGAACCCATAGCCGGGATGGCCCTCAGTGCCGGGGATCACAAAACAGTTTTTCGCCTTTTTCCGAATCAGCCACATATCCAGGAAAAGCAGATCGCTTACGTTGACCATCATCCACTGGATATAGCCCGTCAACGCCAGACGCCAAAATCCATGTGTTCCGCTCTCCGCCGCGCTGAGGGCGCCGTAAAGCACCAGCGGGAGCCATTCCCCAAAGACGATCCACCGCCAATATCCGGCAGTTTCCCGTTTCGTGGGCGGCTCCTTCGCCGCCTTGATGATGGCGGGCGGATAGCAGGGAAACATCATCCGGGGCTTATAAAGCGCCACCGCCGCGGCGAACAGGTCAAAAAATAGGCCGCCATGGCGAGCCTGTCCAAGATGGTGCGCGTCCAGTTCATATACATCCCCGTTCGCCTGCAAGTAAATCAATGAGTTAGTGTTTACTAACTACTGCATATCCAGTATACCTTGTCCTGTATGAAAAAGCAATATGAAAGCAAGAGTCCCGCAGCTTTCTCTTGACTGCTGCCGCATTCTCCTGTATAATTTTGCTTGCGGTTAGTTATCACTAACTCAAATAAAGAATGGAGGCACTTTTATGTCACTGATCCAGAAAGAACTTGCGGAGTTTACCGTCCAGTGTTACCAGAACAACGCCTTCCGCGCCGTCACTAAGGCGGACATCCTGGGCAAGTGGAGCGTTTTCTTCTTCTATCCCGCCGATTTTACTTTTGTCTGTCCCACGGAACTGGAGGATTTGGCCAACCTCTATGACAAGTTCCAAGCGGTGGGCTGCGAGATCTACTCGGTCTCCTGTGATACCCACTATGTTCACAAAGCATGGCACGATGCTTCGGAGCGCGTCCAGAAGATCCAATACCCCATGCTGGCTGATCCTACCCACACCTTAGCACGTGATTTCGAGGTCTACATCGAGTCCGACGGCGTGGCGGAGCGGGGCAGTTTCATCGTGAATCCCGAAGGAAAAATCGTGGCCTACGAGGTCAACGCCGGCAACGTGGGCCGCAACGCCGACGAGCTGCTGCGGAAGGTCCAGGCCTGCCAGTTCGTGGCGGAGCACGGGGATGAGGTGTGCCCGGCAAAGTGGCAGCCTGGCGCCGAGACTCTGAAGCCCAGCCTGGACCTGGTGGGACAGCTGTAAGCCATGGCGCAGATGGAAAACCTCTATGATGTGGTGGTGATTGGCGGCGGCCCGGCGGGCCTCACCGCCGCCCTCTACCTGGCCCGGGCCCGCTACCGGGTGGTGGTCGTGGAAAAGGACCACTTCGGCGGCCAGATCACCATCACCTCCGAGGTGGTCAATTTCCCCGGCGTGGAGCGGACCAGCGGCGCCGCCCTCACGGAGACCATGCGGAAGCAGGCCGATTCCTTCGGTGCGGAATTTCTCCTGGCGGAGGTCACCGGGCTGGATCTCACCGGCGATGTGAAAACCGTGCGGACCAGCCGGGGCGATTTGAAGTGCTTCGGCGTCCTGCTGGCCACCGGCGCCCATCCCCGCATGGTGGGCTTCCAGGGGGAGGAGCAGTTCCGGGGCCGGGGCGTGGCCTACTGTGCCACCTGCGACGGGGAGTTCTTCACCGGCAAGGACGTCTTTGTGGTGGGCGGCGGCTTCGCGGCCGCCGAGGAGAGCGTGTTTCTCACCAAGTACGCCCGCCATGTGACCATCTTGATCCGGGGCGAGGACTTCACCTGCGCCCAGGCCACGGCGGACGCCGCCCGGAACCATGAGAAGATCACCGTCCTCACCAATACAGTGGTGGAGGATGTATCCGGCGACACCGCCCTGCGTTTCATCCGCTATCGCAACACAAAGACCGGCCAGGTGACCAAACACCACGCAGCGGACGGGGAGGCCTTCGGCGTCTTCGTCTTTGCCGGATATGAGCCGGCTACGGAACTGGTACAGGGCCTGGCGGATTTGAACGAGCAGGGATATATCCTCACAGACCGCAGCCAGAAGACCACGGCGGACGGCCTGTATGCCGCCGGGGACGTGTGCGTCAAGCCACTGCGGCAGGTGGTCACCGCTGTGGGCGACGGCGCTCTGGCCGCCACGGAGCTGGAGCGGCTGTGTGCCGCCATGCAGGCCAAGACCGGCCTTCATCCCCAGCGGGCAGCAAGCCGATCAGAGGTTCCGGCGGTTTCTGCTGAAACAGGCAGTTCACTGTTCACTGGGGACATGCTCGCCCAACTCCATACTGTGTTCGCCCGGATGGCCGCGCCGCTGATCCTGCGGCTCTATCTGGACGAAACGCCCCTCTCCGCCGAACTGCGGCAATACATGGAGGAACTGGCTGCCCAGAGCGGCAAGCTGTCGGTGGAGATTGGCGGCGCTGACGACGCAGACCACCTGCCCTGTGTCCGGGTCTGCCGGGCGGACGGCGGCTGGACGGGCCTTGCCTTCCACGGCGTCCCCGGCGGCCACGAGTTCACCTCTTTCGTTCTGGGCCTCTACAACGCCGCTGGGCCGGGGCAAGCCCTGGATGAGGAGAGCCGGGCCGCGATTCAGGCAATTCAGAAGCAGACAGATCTGCAGATCCTGGTGTCACTATCCTGTACCATGTGTCCGGATCTGGTGACTGCCGCCCAGCGCATTGCTGCGGAAAATCCGAACATCACCGCCCAGGTCTATGACCTGAACCACTTCCCAGACCTGCGGGAAAAGTACCAGGTTATGAGCGTCCCCTGCCTGGTGGTCAATGGTGGGGAACAGGTGTCCTTCGGCAAGAAAAATGTCCGGCAACTGCTGGAACTGCTGGAATAATATAGTCAGAAATACAGGCCATCAATATTGTGCGGAAAAGATTAGAAAAGAGGCGTTATCGTGAACGAGGCCATACAGTCTTTTGGCTATGGGTTGGCCGCTTTGCTGTTTTGCGTTGTCATCTGCTTGATTTGTCAGAAGATCAAAAAAATCGCATATTGGTTCTTGCACCATGAAAAGTCACAGCCTCATAACAGTCATAAAAAACTGTTTTGACGTGAATAACGCGCAGCATCAAACAGAAAGTCCTTTTCTTTTCGGGGGATAAAGAGTATGTCAGAAGATTTGGTCATTCGCCACTGTGCTCCGACTTTGGCAGGGATCAAAACCGGGAACCTTTTTTCCTGTGCCTGCCCATGCAAAGCCGCGCTGACAAAAGAACTATGCCGCTTGAACAGGAAGCTGGTTCCCAAGGGAATCCGCATCCTGCCGCTGAAGATCAGGAAAGGCCGTGCTCTTATCTATGTCTATCGTCCTAACGCGCTGGGGTGCGATTTAGCGGATGACCGTTCCAGAGGGCTTCTTCTGCGGTATGGCTATACGCCTGGAGATCCCGACCGATGTGTCGTCCACCTGATCCGCCGTCTGCAATCGAACGGAGAATTTCCTCATGAAATTGGCCTGTTTCTCAGTTATCCGCCGGAGGATGTCCTGGGTTTCATTCTCAATAAAGCGTGCAATCATAAGTGTGTCGGATGCTGGAAAGTCTACGGTGATGAACAGGCGGCCAAGTGTATCTTCCAAAAATACGAGAAATGCAGCAAAATCTATTCCCAACAGTGGGAACAAGGGAAGTCCATCGAGCAGCTCACGGTAGCAGGCTGATGTTTCCCAATCTAAAAAGTCAGAAAGGATGTAGAGTCTTATGAGCAAAATCGCAGTTGTTTATTGGAGCGGTACCGGCAATACCGAAGCCATGGCCGCAGCGGTTGTGGAAGGCGCTAAGAACAAAGGCGCCGTGGTATCCCTGGTCCCTGCTGCTGAATTTTCCGCCGATCAGATCAACGATTATGACGCCATCGCCTTTGGCTGTCCCTCCATGGGGTCCGAGCAGCTGGAAGAGAGTGAGTTTGAGCCCATGTTCACCGTCTGTGAGGGCCGGCTCAGCGGGAAGAACATCGCCTTGTTTGGTTCCTACGGCTGGGGCGACGGCGAATGGATGCGCAGCTGGGAGGCCCGCTGCAACGACGGCGGGGCCAACCTCGTCTGTGACAGCGTGATCTGCAACGAGGCTCCGGATGAGGAGGCCCTGTCGGCCTGCAGGGAACTGGGTGCTGCCCTCGCCTGAGATAACAGGGTGAAACCGGCACCCTGTATAATCAGCCGCTCGTTTCTCTCAACATATTTGTTCTTTGCCGGGCCTTGCAATCTTTTACAGGTTGTAGTATCTTATGGTTAGCAAAAACTAACCGAAAAAAGAGGCATCGCACTATGAAGGGATCTGAATTGGCTTTTTGGCAGAAGATGGCCCGGCATTATACCAAGTTCATGGACCGCTCCGCACCGCTGTACGCGGCGGTGTGTGAGCGGATTCGGCCCCATCTCTCCCGGGATATGAACGTGCTGGAGCTGGCCTGCGGCACGGGGCAACTGTCCTTTCCGCTCTCGCCCTATGTCCGGCTCTGGGAGGCCACGGACGCCGCTCCCGCCATGATCCAGGAGGCGAAAAAGCGGATCGGTTCCTCCCGTCTCCACTTCTCTGTCCAGGATGCCGCCCATCTGCCCTACGCGCCGGAGTCCTTCGACGCGGTGGTCATCGCTAACGCCCTGCAAATCCTGCCGGAGCCAGATTGCGTGCTCCGGGAGATCCGGCGGGTGCTGAAGCCAGGTGGATGGCTGTTTGCCCCCACCTTCGTCCATAGCGGAGGGAGGCTGGCAAGGCTTCGCACCTGGTGTATGGAGCGGATTGGCTTCCGTGTTTACCACCGCTGGAACGCCGGAGAGTTTGTCTCCTATCTGTCCATGCACGATTTCTGGGTGGTGGAGCACGCGCTGCTGGGCGGCCGTGTGCTGCCCCTTTGTTACGCCGCCTGCCGGTGGACGCCGCCGGAGTATCTCGCCGCGCAGGATGTGGTGACTATCCAGGGGCAACCGGGGTATGACTCGTAGAATAGGAGTGTGACCAGCATGTTTACGATACGGCCCTACGCAGAGAAAGACGCTGCGGCATGCGGCGAGTGCATGTATGAAGGTTTTTTCACGGCTCCCGTAGAGGACTGCGACAAGATCCTGCTGCGGGACTACGCCCAGGTATTGATTGAAAAGTGCAACTTCACCTATGTCGCAGAAACGGATGAGGGGCAGGTTGTGGGATTTATCTGCGGGAAATATGACAAAGAGTTTGACCGGGCGCTGGCAAACCGATATGAAACCCCCAAGCACTATGGACTGTGGTGCAGGATGTTCCTCAAATACTATTTGAAACGGTATAAAATGTCGGAGCCCTTTCAGAAGCAATGGGATCATTTCTTCTCCCAATTACAGGAGCGGGACAGCAAGACCTTCGGGACCTGCGACCTGGAGCTTGTGGCGCTTGCATCCAAAGCAGTTTATCGGAAAGGGCTTGGGACGGCTTTGGTCACACAGTTTTTGTCCAGAGCCAGGGCTGACGGCGCGGACACCGTGCGCCTGCTGACCAATACGCTGGCGTCATGGGAATTTTATAAAAAGCGCGGCTTCGCAAGGGTAGCCGAAAAGCCGTTCCGGGATGGCTCCGGGAACCGGACCATCATCTATGAATACCGCATCAAGGAGACAAGCAACGCATGAGTTACGAGAATTGGAAAACACAAGCACAGGATTTTCCGGTCATTGATGTACGCCATCTGCAGGGGAACTTTTTCCCGGGCCTGAAGCAGAAAGCAACGGGACTGGAAGTGGGCGAAGGCTTCACCGTCATCCAGACCTTTGAACCCCACCCGCTCTATGCCGCTATGGAGGCCCTTGGTTTTGAACACCATACCGAGCAGACTGGGCCGGCTGAATTTCATGTTTCGTTCTGCCGCGTGGAGAAAAAGGACGGTGGGGAGGACACGCCCTTCAAGCCCCTGGCCCTGCTCAACTATCCCATGATCGACGAGGAACTGGGCCGGATCGCGGCGGACTTCTGGTCACTGACCTGGCAGAGCGAAAAGCGGACGCTGCCCTATGAAACGCGGTTGCTCCTGTCTCTGGCAAACGCCGTAGGGGCCGGGCGGATGCGGCAGGCCACCCGCGAACTGGTCAAAGCCTATACCTGTGGGGTGGAGTCCGCAGCGCTGGACGATGTGTTTGAACTGCTGGCCTGGAACCAGGGGATCGGTTATTTCAGTTCGGAGATCGGTCCCTCCACTCTGTTCCAAGCCTATAAGCTGATCAAGCAGCAGGAAAAACAGAGGGGGCGGAGCGGCCCCAGATTTGCCAGATGCTCCGAGAGAAATTTGGAGAGAAAAACGCTGAGGTCTCCGTCTTATGATGGCGCTGCTGATATTTGCCACAGCAGTTTTTTGAAAATGGCGCATGTACTGCTATCTGTGGAACACATATTACAAAGCAACGCATGAGGAGGGAGCGTCTTGAAACCATGGGGGAGCCTTTTATTGATGCTTGTATCGTTTTGCCTGCTGACCGGCTGCGGCACAACAGTTGACGGGGATACGGAAAAAACATCCCCTCCCCCATTAGAGAAACCGGCAGCGACGGAAGACTTCATGCCGACAGCAGACTCCACTTGGGGAGACTTGTTTCGCCACTTCGATCCAGAGGGCTTTTCTGAACTCCCAGAGGATGTCCAAGTGGAAATGGATCAGACCCTGCTTACAGAGCAGTCTCCACAGTTTGTGATTAAGGAAGATGGGGAATGGGTTTTCCAGTGGGAAAATGGAACTGGAAATCGGTAGAAAGTCTGCGCTCAATTTTCAGTTGGAAGTATGTAGCGCCTGTGGTTGTCAATGCGCCTTTCCTGAAAATCCGGCAGTATAACGAGAAGAATTGAACTGGAGAACTCGCATACACTATGAGTTTAACATCTATCTCAACACGGTACAGGCGCGGCAAATACGCTAGACTTACTGCTTTATTCGGAACCGCTTGGTAATTCTATATTCTCTAATACGACACAATATTATAGAGGGAGGCTTTTCAAAATGATCCGATACACAATAGCGGTGGACGGCATGATGTGCGGCATGTGCGAAAGCCATGTGAACGACGCGGTGCGGAAGGCATTTCCGGTGAAGAAGGTCACCTCATCCCGGAGCAAAAAAGAAACCACGGTGATCGCGGAAACGGAACTTGACGAGGATGCCCTGCGCGCGGCCATTTCCGCCACCGGCTATGAGGTGGGGGAGATCCGAAAGGAGCCCTGGGAAAAGAAGGGGCTGTTCGGCCGGTAAAAAGCCGGGATATTGACAGACGGAAAGGGGGCAGAACATTGCTGACGGAATTTCTGGCGGACCGGGGAGACTGGACCCAGGTAATGTCCGGCGCACGGGCCTGCCTGTTCTTTCTGGAGGAGGGGGCGTTCCCCCTGCCTCTCCAACTGGCCCCCCTGAACTTTGAGACTTTGTTCTGTCTGCGGGGATCTGTGACCTTGACCCGGCGGGACGGGTCATCCCTGACAGCCGGCGCCCGGCAGGTGCTGATCCTCACCGATCTCTCCAATCTGACCGGGGCCAGCGTGGATGCCCCTATAGAAGGCGTCCTGGTGGCGGTAGACGCCCGGGGCGCCCGAGAGAGTTTGGAAACTATATGTAGTCTCCTGGGCGGCCTGACCCTGGACACTGGCCGGGTACGGCGGTGGATGACCAGTCGGGGCGGCTGCGCCGTGGATGGCCCCACCCACTGGAGCCGTGCGGCCTTTGCCGACCTGGGTCGCCTGCCCCAGAGTGAGTGGGCCCGCTGGTGCGTGTGG
Source organism: uncultured Oscillospiraceae bacterium (assembly GCA_904419145.1). Classification (GTDB taxonomy): domain Bacteria; phylum Bacillota; class Clostridia; order Oscillospirales; family Oscillospiraceae; genus CAJFPI01. The sequence continues at coordinate 9,549 of CAJFQQ010000061.1, forward strand.
AAGTCGGTGGAACTGCTCTATCTGCTCTCCACACAGGATGAACCGGGGACGGATACGCTCCCGGGTTCAATGCCGGATCGGAATATTACCCGGTCGCTGGCGGAGACCTGCCGGTACATGGAAGAGCATCTGGACGAGCCCCTTACCATCTCCACCCTAAGCCGCCGGGCCTGCCTCTCCGCCACCGCGTTTAAGGAGGAGTTCCGCCGCCTCTATGGCCTGCCGGTCCACACCTGGCTGCGGCAGCGGCGGATGGAGCGGGCGGCGGAACTGCTGCGTACGCCCGGATTAAATCTGGAAAGAGTGGCAAAAGCGGTGGGTTACAGCAGCGTCAGTCAATTCGCCGCCGCTTTTCGTCAGCAATATGGAGTGACTCCGGGCCAATACCGAAAAAATGTCTGAACAGGCAACCGTTTGACTGATTTGGCAATGCGGCTGCGCGGGGTGTCTGCTATAATACTTCAATACGCAAAGAGACATGTTTGTTTCCCAACAGGAGGAGATCTCAATGAAACAACATCGCTTCTGGGCCTGGGGCGCCGTGATCTGCATGGTCATGGTGATGATCACAGGCTACAAACGCAAATAAGTACATAGCAGAAAGGAAGAACCCCCATGATGAAACACTATGTCAGACTGGCCTGCTTCGTGGGCGGAGCCCTGTTTGGCTCCGTCGGCGTGAAGCTGCTTGCCAGCAAAGACGCCAAGAAGGCCTATACCCATATCACTGCCGCCGGCCTGCGGATGAAGGACAGCGTGATGGAAACCGTTACATCCGTTCAGGAGAACGCCGCCGACATCCTGGCCGCCGCCAAGGACATCAACGAGGCCCGGGCCGCCAAGGAAGCCGAGGCTCAGGTAGAGGGCCAGGAGGCCTGA
>CAJFQQ010000062.1 GCA_904419145.1 uncultured Oscillospiraceae bacterium
GGCGTTGTTGGGGAAGAACTCCTTGAACTCCGCGCACAGCTGGGCGGCCAGGGTCTTGTTGTGGGCCAGCACCAGGGTGGGGCGCTGGATCTGCTCGATGACCTTGGCCATGGTATAGGTCTTGCCCGAGCCGGTGACGCCCAGGAGCACCTGCTCCCGGAGGCCGTCGTCGATGCCCTGGGCCAGGGCCTGGATGGCCTGGGGCTGGTCCCCGGCGGGCTTGTATTCAGAAACCACTTCAAATTTCGGCATGGGCGGTTCTCTCCTAAATGTTCTATAGCGCCTGCCGCCGGGGATCAGCCCGGCGCCGCGGACGCGGCGTACAAGCGTTTTGCCGGCAGCTTTATCGGGGCGGGGAAATTTCGTGCCCCCGGGCACGACCTACTTTTGTCACTGAACAAAAGTAGGCAAAAATCAGCTTAGGGGTTCCACCCCTAAGAACCCCAAATTTTTGGAACAGGGTCGTGGAGGGGGTTATTTTAGAAACGATGTCGGTAGAGGGATTACCTACGTACCTTGGAGGTTTCGCAACTGCGCCTGACAGCCTGTGAAACAGTGACCCACTAAGATAGGAGAGTAGCTGCTTCTCTTTTCCTCTTGCTGCTTATGGCCTGGCGGAGACTTGCGGGAAGGGGCTGGGCTCACACGGGGCCCCCGCCGGAGCCCAGCGCAGCGGGTCCGGTGGGGAGAGGAGACGCAGTGGAACGAGTGAGTTTTGCCGCTTGCGGCGAAACGAACGATGTGCAACTTGCGTCGACGACGACCGTCCGCGGCCCGTTTTCTTTTTCTGAAAAAGAAAACGGGGGGCGGATCCGTCTTTTGCCTAGCGGGCAAAAGTAGGTCGTGCCCGGAGGGACGAAACCTCCCCGCTTACAGCGGCGCCCGGCGCAGCGTCCCGTTCTGGGCCATGGAGACATAGTCCCCGTCCGCCACCACGATGTGGTCCAGCAGCTGAATCCCCACGGTGTCCAGGGCCCGCTGGACCCGGTCTGTGGCGGTCTGGTCCGCGGCGGAGGGGAGCGCCAGTCCGCTGGGATGGTTGTGGGAGAGCACCACCAGGGACGCCCCGCACCGGATGGCGTTCATCAGCACCGTGCGCACGTTGAAATCCGCGCTGGCGCCGCTGCCCTCAGCCACCCGGCAGCAGGTGAGGAGCTTGCCCTTCTGGTCCAGGCACAGCTCATAGACCACCTCCCGGACCTCCCCGGCGTAGCGCTGGAGCAGGTAATGGCCGATCTTCTCCGGCGTGTTGAGAATCACGGTTTTACCCCTGGGTCCGGCAAGCGCCCGACGGTAAAGCTGGGGAACCAGACGCAAAAGCAGGGCACTATTCTCTCCAATCCCGGGCACTGTGGTCAGATCCTCCTGGGAGGCATCCAATACAGCCTCCAAGCTCCCAAAACGGCGCAACAGCTCGTGGGCCAGCGGGTTCGTGTCTTGTCTGGGAATTGCATAATACAGCAGCAGTTCCAATGCCTCATGGTCGGCGAACGCATCCAGCCCAAAGTCCTGGAACTGCCGCTTCTTCCGCTCCCGGTGGCCTTGATGTGGGTTCACGCTCCCGCCCCCTTCTCATGCCGGGATGGGGCGCTGTACCCTCCGGCCACTAATACTAAATCATTCGTTCTATTATACCATGAGTTGTACCCCCTCACAAGCCGTATTTATCATAAATTTTTCATTTCCCACACATAAAAAAGGTTGACAGTATGCTGATAAAGGCATACCATAACATATAATAAGACAAATTTGCGCAAAAAGTACAGGCCGTGTCCCGCCTGCCGGCCGGCCCTGCTGCTGGATCCGCAGCGCCGCAGCCACGGACGGAAAACCGTCATGTGAGAGCTGTGGTTTTTCTTTTTGCCATCACCATACAATGAAGCGAAGCAGGGAAGGAGGCCCAAGGGCAATGGAATTTGACAGCGACGCCATCATCAGCCATGTAGAGGAACTGGTGGAGCAGCGACAATGGCCCGCCCTCCGGGAAGTGCTGCTTCCCTTGCCGGCGGCGGATATCGCCCTGATCCTCAGCGAGCTGCCCGAGGACCGGCTCCCCCTGCTCTACCGCCTGCTGCCCAAGGAGCTGGCGGCGGAGGTGTTCGTGGAGATGGAGCCGGAGCAGCAGGAGCTGCTCATCAAGTCCTTCTCCGACACGGAGCTGAAGGAGGTGCTGGACGAGCTGTACGTGGACGACGCGGTGGACCTTATCGAGGAGATGCCCGCCACGGTGGTCAAGCGCATCCTCCAGCACACGGACCCGGAGACCCGCCGCAGCGTCAACGAGATCCTGAAATACCCCGAGGACAGCGCCGGGTCCATTATGACCACGGAGTTTGTGGATCTGAAAAAGAATCTCACCGTGGCCGACGCCATCAAACGCATCCGCCGCACCGGAACGGACAAGGAGACCATCAACTACTGCTATGTCACCGACCCCAGCCGCCATCTGCTGGGCATCGTGTCCATCCGTACCCTGCTCCTGGCGGAGGAGGACGACGTCATTGAGGACATCATGGACACCAACGTGGTTTACGCCCGGACCATGGACGACAAAGAGGACGTGGCCCAGACCCTGAATAAATACGGCTTCCTGGCCCTGCCTGTGGTGGATGCGGAGGACCGCCTGGTGGGCATCGTCACCGTGGACGACGCCATGGACGTCATGGAGGAGGAGGCCACGGAGGACTTCGAGCGCATGGCCGCCATCCTCCCTACAGACAAGCCCTATCTGCGCACCGGTGTCTTTGAGACCGTGAAAAGCCGCCTGCCGTGGCTGCTGCTGCTGATGCTCTCGGCCACCCTCTCCGGCATCGTCATCAACAGCTTTGAGGAGTCCCTGGCCACCTACTCCGTGCTCATCGGCTTCATCCCCATGCTCACCGGCACCGGCGGCAACAGCGGCTCCCAGAGCAGCGTGGCTGTCATCCGGAGCCTGAGCCTCAATGAGATTGACTTCGGGGATCTCTGCTCCGTGGTGTGGAAGGAGAGCCGGGTGGCGGTGGTCTGCGGCGTACTGCTGGCCTGCGCCAATTTTGTCAAGCTCCTGGTGGTGGACCGATGGCTCCTGCAAAACCTGGATGTCACCATCCCGGTGGCCCTGGTGATCTGCCTGACCCTGGTGTGTACGGTATTCTGCGCCAAGGTGGTGGGCTGTATGCTGCCGCTGCTGGCGGAGAAGATCGGTCTGGACCCGGCAGTGATGGCCAGCCCCTTTATCTCCACCATCGTGGATGTCATGAGCCTGCTGATCTACTTCGCCTTCGCCTCCCTGATCCTGGGGCTGTAGCATTTTCAAAAAAGTGGCCGCGCTCCCTCGTGCCGGGAGACTGCGCAAGGTGTTCCGCCGCATCCATTCCTTGAACATGACAATTTTTTTATTTTTGCACTATTTCAATAACAAGAATGGTCAACTTCTGCGGGGCGAAATCGCCCCGCTTTTTTTCGCATAAAACATGGCGAGCGGTGCAAACTATCCACAGCAACTCCCCAATCCAGCGATTTTTTCAAAGGAGGAACCACACCATGAACAACTACACCAACGACGGGTGCTCCTGCACCCCCAACAAGGCCATCCGCTGCACCGTCACTTCCTGCGCCAACCACTGCCAGGGCGAGCAGTACTGCGGCCTGAACAGCATCCAGGTGGGCACCCACGAGACCAACCCCACCAAGGACCAGTGCACCGACTGCCAGAGCTTCAAGCTGAAATAACCGGAGCAAGGGGGCGCCGCGAAACGGCGCTCTTTTGCTACCTGCGAGAGGGGAGGCGCGGCCCGTGAGCCGAGCAAACAAACTGCGCCTGGCCGGGGCCCTGGGGGGCCTGGTCAACGGCGTGTTCGGCGGCGGGGGCGGCATGCTCCTGCTGCCGCTGATGGGCCGGTGGGGGGCGCTGCGGCCCAAGAGCCTGTTCGCCAACTCCGTGGCGATTATTTTCCCCATCTGCCTGGTGTCCGCCGCCGTCTACTTTTTCCACGCCCAGCTCAGCTGGGAGACCGCCTGGCCCTATCTCCTGGGGGGCGTCGGGGGCGGCCTCATCGGGGGGCTCACCTTTGAAAAGGTGCCGGTGAAGTGGCTGAAGGTGCTCTTCGGCCTGTTTCTGCTCTACGGAGGGGTGCGGTATCTCACATGAAGGACATTCTGCTTTCCATCCTGTGCGGCCTGAGCACGGGCATCCTCTCCGCCTGGGGCGTGGGCGGAGGGACGCTGCTGCTGCTGTGCATGACGCTGTTTCTCGGGGTGGAGCAGCGGGAGGCCCAGGCCATCAACCTGCTGTTCTTCCTGCCCACGGCGGGGGTCAGCCTGCTGTTCCACCGGAAAAACGGCTATCTGGACAAACCCACCGTAAAAACCGCCGCCCTGCCCGGGGTGCTGGCGGCCCTGGCCGGGGCGCTCCTGGCCCTGCGGCTGGACGCGGAGCTGCTCCGCATCCCCTTTGGGATCTTTCTGCTCTACGCCGGGGGCAGCCTCCTGTGGCGGACCTGGAAGGAAAAATAGTGCCCTCTGCCCGGCGGCTGCGAGGCCTCCGCACCTGACGGCTGGTGCGGAGGCCTTTTTCTGCCTCCGGCATCAATGGCTATTGCAATCCCGCCGGCTCTCGGTTAGAATCATACTGAAAACCACATGGGGTTCCCTCCTGCCGCGCCGCCGGGAGGGGAGAACTGGAAAGGGGAGACGTTGGGAGAGGAGAAGCCTACGGTGCAAACGCAAAGAGATTAAAGAAAGAACTGGAAAGGAATCCAATGTTATGAAAAAATTTGTCACCCTGCTGCTGGCGCTGGCCCTGTGCCTGGGGCTGGCCATCCCCGCTGCCGCCGTCACCACGGAGACCATCGACGGCGTGACCATCACCAATGTGATCCGCAAGGAGACCAGGACCCTCCCCTTTGCCGCGTATGACGGCGGCAATCGGGTCACTGAGGACAAGACCATCACCATTTATTACATTGCCGACGGCGCCGTGATTACCACCAGCGACGAGCTGGCCGGCAACTTCGGCTACACCCTGACGGACGGCGCCTACGAGCAGAGCGGCGGCGGCCAGATCGGCAGTCAGTGGACGGAGTCCGAGTCAAACGCCTGGGCGGAGCTCTATGAGCTGGCTACCAGCGCCACCGAGCAGGCGGTATTTTACGCCTTTGACAACGGCTCCATTCCCGCCGTTGAGGAAGCTCCCGCGGAAGAGACCCCTGCTGAGGAGGCCCCCGCCGAGCCTGCTGAGGACGTGGTGGTGCCCTCCAACCAGGCCCTCCAGGTCAACGGCGAGGCCGTCACCGGCGCCCAGGTTTACAACATCAACGGCAGCAACTACTTCAAACTCCGGGACGTGGCCGCCCTCCTGAACGGCACCTCCTCCCAGTTCGCCCTGGAATATGACGCCGCCGCCCGCGAGATCGTCCTCACCACCGGCGAGGCCTACACCCCCGACGGCAGCGAACTGACTGCCGGCGAGGACCAGTCCGCCACCGCTGTCCGCAGCAGCCAGTCCCTCACCATCGACGGGGAGAGCGCCAGCCTCCAGGCCTTCAACATCGGCGGCAACAACTACTTCATGCTCCGGGATCTGGGCGAGGCCCTGGGCTTTGAGGTGGACTACGACGCCGCCACCCGCACCATGATCGTCAACAGCGCCGCGTAATGGATTACGAACGGTAATATTCTTTCCCCTGATTCCAAAGCGGAGAGGGCCCGGGACACATGTCCCGGGCCCTTTTCGGCAAAATATCCCATTTTTTGCCCCCAGCTCTTGCAATTTTCTTCTATCCTATCTAAAATAGGAAACAGAGCCCCGGCCAACCGGGGAAACCAATCAGAAAGGGAGAACTATCACATGACACGCCATAGAAAAGCGCTTTCCCTGACCCTTGCGCTGGCACTTGTCCTGTCCCTGTCCCTGACCTCCGCTTTTGCCGCTTCCGAGCCCTACTATTTGACCCATGAGGAGGCCTTGGAGTACATCGACCTCCAGATCAACTTGGATGTGAACACCAATACCTACATCGACGATGCGGATGCAACGGAGTACTATGACCCCTATTGGGACCAGACGCGTTCCTACACCGGCTATTATGCTTTTGAGCGGGACACCTCCATCACCGTCACCCATCTGGCCGACAATCCCGCCGGGGACGACGCTTATATCCAAATTGTTCTCATCCCCTATCGCCTGCAGGCGGACGGCTCCTATGTTTCCGCTCTGGAGGAGGCTACCTTTTACGAGATGTGGGCGGACGGCGACCCCTATACCGACCTTGACTACATCTATTACTGCACCGACGGGAACTTCCATCCGCTGTCGGAATTCGCCGACAATTCAGAACGTGCGATGCAAGAGGGATATGGATTTGTCGATTATCGGAACGCGCTCTTAGCTCCCGGTGATTCGGCCACCTTCACCATCCCCTTTGACCGGTTCGGCGATGATCTGATGTACGAGATGCAGGCGATTATGAACTATCCCGACGGCCCGGACAGCACTCATAACAGCTTCCGCCTCGTCCGTATCCTGCTTGACGAGGCTGCCGTAGCGGAGAAGCGCGCTGAGGTGGCCGCTGAGGAGCCCCCCGCCGAGGAGACCCCCGCCGAGCCTGCTGAGGACGTGGTGGTGCCCTCCAACCAGGCCCTCCAAGTCAACGGCGAGGCCGTCACCGGCGCCCAGGTTTACAACATCAACGGCAGCAACTACTTCAAGCTCCGGGACGTGGCCGCCCTGCTCAATGGCACCGGCTCCCAGTTCGCCCTGGAGTATGATGCCGCCGCCCGTCAGATCGTCCTCACCACCGGCGAGGCTTACACCCCCGACGGCAGCGAGCTCTCCGCCGGCGAGGACCAGTCCGCCACCGCCGTCCGCAGCAGCCAGTCCCTCACCATCGACGGGGAAGCCGCCAGCCTCACAGCCTATAACATCGGCGGCAACAACTACTTCATGCTCCGGGATCTGGGC
>CAJFQQ010000063.1 GCA_904419145.1 uncultured Oscillospiraceae bacterium
CCTCCTTAAAAGCGGTAGTAGATAAAGGGGTTGGCGGTGGAACTGATGAGCTGCAGGAAGGAGAGCCCCAGGAGCCCCAGGCCCGCCAGGGCGCTGCCCCACTGGATGGCCCGCTCCGCCTTCCGGCGCTGGAGGGCGGCGCGCAGGGCATCCTTCACCGGCAGGGAGGCCACCGCCCCCACGGCCAGGAACACCCCGTACTGCCGGAGGAAGTAGAGAGCCTGTCCCCACCCGGCGCCGGAGAGGCCGAACATGGCCCCCAGGTAGCTGCCCACGGCAGAGAGCCCCTCGCAGCGGAACAGCACCCATCCCAGCACCACGATGACCATGGCGTAGAGGTGGCGCAGGGGGGAGGGGGCGCGCTCCAGGGCCTTCCCCCACCAGAACTTCTCCCCCAGCAGCAGTACGCCGAAGTAGAGGCCCCAGAGCAGGAAGTTCCAGGCCGCCCCGTGCCACAGGCCCGTGAGGGTCCAGACGAGGAGGATGTTGCGCACCTGTTTGGCCGTTCCAGCCCGGCTGCCCCCCAGGGGGATATAGACGTAGTCCCGGAACCAGCCCGAGAGGGACATATGCCAGCGCCGCCAGAACTCGGTGACGGATTTTGAGAGGTAGGGGTAGTTGAAGTTCTCCTCAAAGTGGAAGCCGAACATCCGCCCCAGGCCGATGGCCATGTCGCTGTAGCCGGAGAAGTCGAAGTAGATCTGCCCGGTGTAGGCGATGGCCCCCAGCCAGGCTGCCGCGGCCCCGATGGGGGCGGTGGAGAAGGCCTCGTCGGCCATGAGGGAGAGGTTGTTGGCCAGGAGCATCTTCTTGGCAAGGCCGAAGGAGAACCGGAGGGCCCCGGCGGCGAAGTCGTCAAAGGTCTCCCGCCGGGAGACCAGCTCCTCGGCCACGGTGGTATAGCGGACAATGGGCCCCGCCACCAGCTGGGGGAAGAGGGCGATGTAGAGGGCCACCTGGAGGGGATTTTTGGCCGGCGGCGTGTCCCCCCGGTAGACGTCGATGACATAGCTCATGCCCTGGAAGGTGAAAAAGGAGATGCCGATGGGCAGCACCACCTCCGGCACGGAGAGGGGCAGGCCCAGGGCCCGGAGGTTCTCCCCTACGAAGCCCGCGTACTTAAACCACCCCAGAAGCCCCAGGTTCACCGCCATGGTGAGCACCAGGGCCCACCGGCGGCGCTTGGCGCAGAGGAGGCCCCCCACATAGTTGATGGCGATAGAGAGCAGCATCAGGGGCAGGTGCCTGGGCCCGCCGGCAAAGTAGAAAAAGAGGCTGAAGGCCAGCAGCACCAGGTTGCGCCCCCCCAGGGAGCGCCGGGGGATGAGGTAGTAAAGGATCAAAAGAGGCGGCAGGAAATAAAATAGAAACGTGTAACTGGAAAAGACCATAGCGACAATTCCTTTTTGACCAGAATAAGCCCAGTATACCCCAACGCAAAACAATTGGCAAGATCCCCTAAATGGATTGAAAACAGGTCCCGGACGAAACGGCAGGCAAACATGTTGGGCGCCCATCTCCCGCGCTGCCGGGCCTTCCCCTCCGGCCAGCAGCGCCCTGCCACCGGCACCAAAAAAAGAGAAGCATCCGCAATGCGGATGCTTCTCTTTTTGGCGGAGTAGGAGGGATTCGAACCCTCGGACGGCTTTTGACCGTCACACGATTTCCAGTCGTGCTCGTTATGACCACTTCGATACTACTCCAAATGGGATGCAGTTGTTCCTGCCAGCTCAGCAGCAGACACTATTATAACGGCAAAGACCCGGGAAGTCAAGGGAAAAAAACGGATTTTTTCCATTCCAGGAAAAAGAAACGGCCATTGCAGCGGGGGGCGCCCGGGAAAACAGAAAAAATTTGTTTTCTTATGGGGGAAAACGTGTTAAAATGACAAAAAGATTTCCGCACAACAGAGGAGGAACCCCTATGATTTGCAGCAATATCGGCCAGGCGGGGGGCCGCCTGACCTTTGCCGGCCGGGACACGGTGGCGCTGGCGGAGCAATACGGAACTCCCTTGTACCTGATGGACGAGCAGCGCATCCGCCACAACTGCCGGATCTACAAGGAGAACATGGACCGGCACTTTACCCGGGCCCTGCCCCTCTACGCCAGCAAGGCCCTCGCCTGCAGGCGCCTGTATGAGATCGTGGCGGAGGAGGGCCTGGGCACCGATGTGGTATCCCCCGGGGAGCTGTATCTGGCCAAAAGTGCCGGCTTCCCCATGGAGAGGGTCTTTTTCCACGGCAATGCCAAGACCGACGCCGATATCCTGTTTGCCATGGGCTGCGGCGTGGGCTATTTTGTGGTGGACAACCCCGATGAGCTCTCGGCGGTGGACCGCTATGCCGGGGAGCGGGGCATCCATCAGAAGATCCTGCTGCGGGTGACGCCGGGCATCGACCCCCACACCTTTGAGGCGGTCTCCACCGGCAAGGTGGACAGCAAGTTCGGCATCCCCATCGAGACCGGCCAGGCCCTGGAGTTTGTGCAGCAGGCCCTGGGGCTGGAGCATGTGCAGGTTATGGGCCTCCACGCCCACGTGGGCTCCCAGGTGTTTGCCAGCACGGTATTTTACGACACCGCCGACATCATGCTCCGCTTCCTGGCGGAACTGAAGGAGAAGCTGGGCTGGGAGGCGGAGATGCTGAACCTGGGCGGCGGCTACGGGGTGCGCTACACCGAGCAGGACCCCACTGTGGACATCGGCTATGAGCTCTCCACCGTGGGCCGCCACATCAAGGAGGGCTGCGCGCGCCTGGGCCTCGCCGAGCCCATGGTGCTCATGGAGCCGGGCCGGAGCATCGTGGCCGACGCGGGGATGACCCTCTATACCGTCCAGTCCACCAAGCGCATTCCCGGCTACCGCAGCTATGTGGCCATTGACGGCGGCATGACCGACAACCCCCGCTATGCCCTCTACCGCTCGGCCTACACGGTGTATCTGGCCAACAAGATGGACGCGCCCCGGGATTTTGTCTGCACTGTGGGGGGCCGGTGCTGCGAGAGCGGGGACATGATCCAGGAGAACGTGCCCCTGCCGGAGCCGGAGCGGGGGGATATTCTGGCCGTGTGCACCACCGGGGCCTACAACTACTCCATGTCCTCCAACTACAACTCCATCCCCCGGCCCCCCATCGTCATGGTGGACGGGGAGCGGGATTATGTGGCCGTGCGCCGGGAGACCTTTGAGGACCTGGCGGCCCGGGAGGTGTGACATGGCCTCCACGCCGGAGTTTGTTCGGTATGTCTGCGAGCAGATCGCCGGCGCCGGGGCGGTCCGGTACCGGAAGATGTTCGGGGAGTACCTGATCTATGTGGACGAGAGGCCGGCGGTGCTGGTGATCGAAAATACCGCCTATGTCAAGTGCCTGCCGGTGCTGGAGGATCTGGCGCTGGAGACCGGCCATCCCTTTCCGGACGGACCGGCCTACTACGTGCTGGATATCGACAAGGCGGAGCAATGCCGGGACGCAGCGGCCCGGGTGGCGGCGGTGACGCCCCTGCCGAAACAGCGGCGGCGGAAGAGAAGCGAGGGGACGCCCTGAGTGGGCGTCCCCTTTTCTGCATGCCGGCCGCAGGAGAGCGTCCGGCTCTATCCGGCGGGCATCCCGCATTCCCCCGCCCCGTCCAGAATCCGGCGATAGAATACCCCATTGCCTTGCAATCTCTCGTCTCCCGGGGAGAGCGCCAGGGCCCGCTCCGTCTCTCCCAGAGCCTCCCTGATCCGCCCGGTGCGGTAGTAGGCCATGGCCCGCAGGTCGTGGGGCAGGCTCCCCCAGGCAGAGGCCTCGCAGATATAGGTCCGGGGCCGCTCCCGGATGGCCAGGGCGCAGCCGGTGAAGTAGAGTACCCCCTCCCAGTCCCCCTGCTCGTAGAGCATCCAGGCGAGATCCATGTACCCCTCCCGGAGATAGGGGGCCTCCGCAATGGCCCGGAGATACCAGTCCCGGGCCGGGCCACCCTCCCCCTTCTCCCGGTACGCCTTGGCGATGTAGCGCATGGAGGCCGCCCGCTCATCCCGCCAGGTGGCGCCGGGCATGGCCAGATGCCGCTGCAAGGTGCTAATGCAGTCGTCCCACCGGCCGTAGAACAGGTACTCCCGGCCCAGGTAGTGGACGTTGCGGTCGTCGTCGGGCTCCTCGGCCACCGACTGCTCCAGCAGGGGCAGGTACTGGCCCCGGGACTTCTTCGGGTCCGGGTGGTGGTCCAGCTGGACGCCCTCCGCCATGACCTTGCGCCCCGGACGGCCCGGCCCCACCCAGCGCAGAACCTCGTGGACCGGGTGGGCCCAGCGGTAGCCCCGGCGGGCGTGGATCTTCTCCTGCCAGAACACCACCCCCTCGGTGCCGTCGGCGTTAAAACTCCAGGTGTAGCGGTAGGAGGCCTGGGCAGCGCCGGGGACCCAGGCGCGCTCCAGGGCGGCGCGCCAGCCGGGGTGGAACACCTCGTCCAGGTCCGTGCACACGCAGATGTCCGCGTCCTCCCCCACCAGGTCCAGGGAGCGGTTTCGGGCGACGTCAAAGCGCCAGGGGGTGATGGACTCCACGGTCACCGCCGCCCCCCGCCGTCGGAGGGCCTCCACGGTGCCGTCGGTGGAACCGGTGTCCAGGACGACAATCTCATCCGCCTCCGCCATGGAGTCCATCCAGCGCTCGACGAAGGCTTCTTCGTTTTTACAGATGGCGTATACAACAATCTTCATGCCTTTTCCCTCCTGTGGGGCTATGTATGCGGCGGGCCGGGCAGCTGCCCGGCCCGCCTGCGCCTCGGCTGGGGCCAAAAGGGCCCTTACTCCAGTTTCTGGATGGTGATGGAGGCGTTGGTGATGGTGGTGTTGGCCTCGGTGGAGTTGAGGGTAATCACAGAGCCCGCCCCGGCATCGACCAGTACAGTGGCCGTCAGGGGCACCACATTGCTGGTGGTGCTGATTGTGGCCGTGCTCTCGCTGCCCGGGATGGCGGTGCTGTCGTCCTGGAGTTCCAGGCCCACCGTGCCGGTAGAACTGCTGTTGGTACCCACAGCATTGTAGGTGATGCGGTACACCCCCGCATCCACCAGGGTGAAGTCACTGGAACTGGCGGTGTGGGTAATAGCGGTGCCCTCCTGCACCTGGTTGGTGTCGAAGGTGGCGGGGTCGCCGTCACTGCTCAGCGTCTGGGAGCCCACATTGGTGGCGCTCAGAGCATTGAGGGGAACGGCGGGGCCAGTGGGGCCGGTGGGGCCCGTCGCACCAGTGGCGCCGGCAGCGCCGGCAGGGCCGGTGGGCCCGGTGGGACCTTCCGCACCAGTGGCGCCGGCAGGGCCGGTGGGACCGGTAGGCCCGGCAGCCCCGGCAGGGCCGGTGGGGCCGGTTGCGCCGCCGGACGGGCCGGCAGGGCCGGTGGGTCCAGTGGGCCCGGTAGCACCGTTGATGCCCGCAGGGCCGGTGGGTCCGGTGGGCCCGGTGGCACCGTTGATGCCCGCAGGGCCGGTGGGTCCGGTGGGCCCGGTGACGGTCACCAGGCTGTAGTCCGGAGAGGTACCCGGTGTGCCGGTGGGATTGGCGCGGGTGACCTGATAGAGGCCTCCGTCGTAGTACACCATGGCGCCCTGCGCATAGGGGAAGCCGGGAACAAAGGCGCTGGCGTTTTCAATGCCTGCGCCGGCGGGGCCGATGGGCCCGGTAGGGCCGGTGGGTCCGGTCGGGCCAGTAGGACCAGTGGGGCCGACAGGCCCCTGGGGTCCGGTAGGCCCAATGGGACCTGGCCCGGGGAAAGGTGGTGGGAAGGGCGGCGGCGGACAAGGCGGCAGGCAGTTGTTTGGGCCGCAGGACGGCCGGTTCCCGCACGGATTGTTGGAGCAGCAGCCCCGGTCCGAGGGATAATAACGGTTCATATTTCTCTCCTCTGTCCATTGGAAGGTTCGTATGGCAGTGCCACAGTTCATTTTATGTGGGGATGGCGCCGGCGGTTCCCCGTGCGCCCACTTTCCCCTCTTGCTTTTTCTGCGGAGATAGGCTATAGTAACAGTAAGGAATCAAAGAGCGTTTGCGGCAGGGGGAGTAAATCCGCAAACGCCTTTTTTGATTCTACGTTATTCTTTTCTAAGAATAATAAAAAATGGAGGGAATGTGTATGGAGAGAGAATGTTTTTGGAAGAAGTACGGTCTGCTGCTCCTGCCCGGCGTCCTGGTTGGGGCGGCAGCGGTGGCCCTGACGGCCCTGGGGAACCCCCAAAATATGGGGTTCTGCATC
>CAJFQQ010000064.1 GCA_904419145.1 uncultured Oscillospiraceae bacterium
GGCGACGAGGTGGACCGCATCAGCATGATCCAGCCCCTCACCGGGGCGGTGACCAAGGTCCTCAGCCACGTGCCCATCTGGCCCGCCACCCACTATGTCACCCCCAAGGACAAGATGGACCGGGCCTTGGTGGAGATCCAGAAGGAGCTGGAGGAGCGGGTGGCCTGGTTCGAGGAGAACGACAAGCTGGTGGAGGCCCAGCGCATCCGCCAGCGGACGGAATACGACATGGAGATGATGCGGGAGCTGGGGTACTGCTCCGGCATTGAAAACTACTCCCGGATCCTGGACGGGCGGCCGGTGGGCTCCCCGCCCCACACCCTGCTGGACTACTTCCCCGAGGATTTTGTCCTCTTTGTGGATGAGAGCCATGTGACGCTGCCCCAGGTCCGGGCCATGTACAACGGCGACCGGGCCCGGAAGGAGAGCCTGGTGGAGTATGGATTCCGCCTGCCCTGTGCCTTTGACAACCGGCCATTGAAGTTCCATGAGTTTGAGGAGCGCCTGAACCAGGTGATTTATGTCTCCGCCACCCCCGCCGAGTATGAGCGGGGCCGGGCGGACCAGATCGTGGAGCAGGTCATCCGCCCCACGGGCCTGCTGGACCCCAAAGTGGAGGTGCGGCCGGTGGAGGGCCAGATCGACGACCTCATCGGTGAGATCAACGTTCGCTCCGCCCGCAACGAGCGGGTGCTGGTGACCACCCTCACCAAGAAGATGGCCGAGGACCTGACGGTCTATCTCACCCAGGCGGGCATCAAGGTCCGCTATATGCACCACGACGTGGAGACCATCGAGCGCATGGAGATCATCCGGGACCTGCGCCTGGGGGAGTTCGACGTGCTGGTGGGCATCAACCTCCTGCGGGAGGGCCTGGACATGCCGGAAGTCTCCCTGGTGGCCATCCTGGATGCGGACAAGGAGGGGTTCCTCCGCAGCGAGACCAGCCTCATCCAGACCATCGGCCGGGCCGCCCGGAACGCCGACGGCATGGTCATCCTCTACGCCGACACCATCACCCCCTCCATGCGCCGGGCCATGGATGAGACGGAGCGCCGCCGGGAGAAGCAGGACGCCTTCAACAAGGCCCACGGCATCGTACCCAAGACGGTCATCAAGTCCGTCCGGGAGGTGCTGGAGATCTCCAAGAGCGAGGGGGACAACGTCCGCACCCGCCGCCGCAAGAAGCTCACCGCCCAGGAGCGGGCGGCGGAGATCGCCAAGCTGGAGAAGCAGATGAAGGAGGCCAGCAAGATGCTGGAGTTCGAGTATGCCGCTGTGTTAAGAGACCGCATCATCGAGCTGCGGAAAGAGGGGTAGGCCTCTTTTTCCGGAAACGGCCTGTTGTTTTCGCCAGCTATGACGGGGGGGTCGCGCCCCCGGGGTGTTTCTGGCACACTTTGCCAGGGGAGAATTTCGCGCTCCGGCGCGAGGCCCTTTTGGCGCGGCCCAAAAGGGCCGAAAAGGCCGCTTAGGGACTGCGGCCCCTAAGGACCCCATTGATGTACAATGGGGCAATCCCTTCTCGTTCCGGCGCGTGGGAATTGTCTTGCCGCTGCGCCCCCTTCCGGGCCTTAGGCCCTGTTTAGGCAGGCATCCAAACCGGATTCTCCTCTGATACCGCGCCTGGTGCGGTGGGTAGCGGGAGCTGGTTCCTTTCCTGCAAGTTTCTGCCGGACCATAAACTGCAAGAGATAAAGAGAAGCAACTACCATCTTGTTCTAGGGGCTTACGGTTTCACAGGCCGGCAGGCGTAGTTGCGAAACCTCCAAGGTCCGTAGGTAATCCCGCTGCCGATACCGTTTGTAAGATAAACCCCTCCACGACCCTGTTCCAAAAATACGGGGTCCTTAGGGGTGAAACCCCTAAGCCAGCTTTTGCCTCCTTTTGCCTGGCGGCAAAAGGAGGTCGCGCCGGGGCGCGAAACGCCCCTCTCCCGGAGGGCGGGAACCCTCCCCTCCCCCGGCAGTGCTGCCGAAACTTGCATACAGCCACAGAAAAGGTGGTCGTGCTCGGGGGGTACAAAACACCCCATCCCTTTGCCCATGGGCAGAAATGAGGAATCCATATGGCAAAAAAGGAAGAAAAAACCAACGTCATGCGCATCCTGGACCAGAAGAAGGTCCCCTACACCCCCTATACCTACCCCCATGAGCCGGGGGTGGCGGTGGACGGGGTCACCGTGGCGGAGAGCATGGGCCAGGACCCGGCCCGGGTGTTCAAGACCCTGGTGACCCGCGGGGCCTCCGGGGGATACTACGTGTTCGACATCCCGGTGGCGGAGACCCTGGACCTGAAAAAGGCTGCCAAAGCCGTGGGGGAGAAGTCCATCGCCATGATCCACCAGAAGGAGCTGCTGCCCCTCACCGGGTACGTCCATGGGGGCTGCTCCCCGGTGGGGATGAAGAAGCCCTTCCCCACCACGTTCCACGCCACCGCCCTGGAGGGGGATACCATCACCGTGTCCGCCGGGAAGATCGGCTATCAAATCTGCTGTAAGCCGGAGGACCTGATCGCCCTGGTGGGGGCCCAGGTGGCGGACGTGGTCTAATGGGCCGGGAAGGTCGGGTCCGCTAGGAGCTGGTAGCAGAACCGGATGCCTGCGGCAAAGGCGCTGATGCCGGCGCCGTCCAGGCAGAAATTCAGGGCGTCCTCCCGGTCCAGGGCGGTCCCGCCACCGCGGATGAGCAGCTGCTCCGCGGACTGGATATGGGAGGCAAAGGGGGCCCTCACGTTTTCCTGATAGGGGCGGCAGTAGTGGTCGTAGAGCCACTCGTAGATGTTCTCCATAGAAGCCTCCAAATATGAGATTTAATCTCGTGTTTATTTTAGTATAACACGAGATTTCAGTTCTGTCAACGAGGAATTGAATCATGGAAAATGACTTGCAATTCTTTTCCCAGCGGTTAAAATTATTGAGAAAAGAGAAAAAGCTGACACAGAAAGAAATGGCGCTTTTTTTGGATAAAACGGAGCGCCATTACCAAGATATTGAGGCGGGACGGATCAACATACCGTCGTTGATGCTGCTGAAGCTGGCGGACTACTTCGGCGTGTCCGCAGACTACCTCCTGGGCCGCACGGAAAACCGGGAGGTCAACCGCTGATTCCTACAGGAGGCGCCCTGCGGGGCGCTCTGCTTTGCCCTAAATCCCTTGGGAGGATTCCGCCCCTATTCCATAGGGGGACGGGTTCCGCCCCCCATTTTCTTTTTCAGAAAAAGAAAACGGGCCGCGGCCGGTCCAAAAGAAAAACCTATTTGGCAAACAGGGAAAGCCCTGACCGCTCAACCGAGCTTTTATCGGCTTTCGCTGTAACCTGAAAGGCCCCTACCATTTGGCCCCGCGCCTTCCGCTTCGCTAGGCGCTCGTGCGGTGTCCGACGGGAGCACCAGACCCTTTCCCGCAAGTCTCTGCTGCACCATAAACAGCAAGAGAAAAAGAGAAGCACCTACCATCTTGTCTTAGTGGGTTACCATTTCACAGGCCGGCAGGCGTAGTTGCGAAACCTCCAAGGTCCGTAGGTAATCCCGCTGCCGATACGGTGGGCAAAACAGTACACTCCACGACCCTGTTCCAAAAAATTGGGGTCTTTAGGGGCGGAGCCCCTAAACTGACTTTTGCCTACTTTTGTTCAGCGACAAAAGTAGGCCCCCGGAGGGTCGGCACCCTCCTCCGCCACCAGGACCGGCTGAGTAACCGCTTATGCCTGGGGGAACGAAATGCCCCACCCCGGAGGGCACGAAATCTCCCCTCTCCGGCAAGCCTGCCGATTCCATATTGCATTTTCCGGCCGGAACACCCGGCCCTCAATAAAGGAGAACCAACCCCATGCAGGATAAGATCTATATCAAAGGCGCAAGAGAAAACAACCTGAAAAATATCGACGTCACCATCCCCCGGGACAAGCTGGTGGTGCTGACGGGCCTCTCCGGCTCGGGCAAGAGCTCCCTGGCCTTCGACACCATCTACGCCGAGGGCCAGCGGCGGTATGTGGAGAGCCTCAGTTCCTATGCCCGGATGTTCCTGGGCCAGATGGAGAAGCCGGACGTGGACTACATCGACGGCCTCTCCCCCGCCATCTCCATTGACCAGAAGACTACCAGCAAGAACCCCCGCTCCACCGTGGGCACGGTGACGGAGATCTATGACTACCTCCGCCTGCTGTGGGCCCGGGTGGGCGTGCCCCACTGCCCCAAGTGCGGCAAGGAGATCAAGCAGCAGACCGTGGACCAGATCATCGACCAGGTGACGGCCCTGCCTGAGGGCACCCGCATCCAGGTCATGGCCCCGGTGATCCGGGGAAAGAAGGGCGAGCACCAGAAGATCTTCGAGGACGCCCGCCGCTCCGGCTACGTCCGGGTCCGGGCCGACGGCTCCCTCTATGACCTCACCGAGGACATCCCCCTGGACAAGAACAAGAAGCACAACATCGAGATCGTGGTGGACCGCCTGGTGATCCGCCCCGACATGCACAAGCGCCTGGCCGACAGCGTGGAGGTGGCCTCCGGCCTCTCCGGGGGGCTGGTGCTGGTGAACGTGCTGGGGGAGGAGGAGCGGGACATCCTGCGGCATCTCCATTGAGGAGCTGACCCCCCGCATGTTCTCCTTCAACAACCCCTTCGGCGCCTGCCCCACCTGTACGGGCCTGGGCAGCCAGTTGAAGGCGGACCCGGAACTGGTGGTGCCGGACAAGAACCTGTCCATCCTGGAGGGGGCCATCCAGGCCAGCGGCTGGAACAATATCCGGGGGGACGGCATCTCCCGGATGTACTTTGACGCCCTCTCCAAGCAGTACCGCTTTAAGCTGGACACCCCCTGGAAGGACCTCACCAAGGAGGCCCGGGACGTGATCCTCTACGGTACCAAGGGGGAGAACCTGGAACTGCACTACGACCAGCCCCGGGGCAAGGGGGTGCTCCGCCAGCCCTTTGAGGGCATCTGCAACAACATCGAGCGCCGCTACAAGGACACCCAGAGCGATGCCTCCCGCCGGGAACTGGAGGAGTGCATGAGTGAGTGCCCCTGCCCGGACTGCCAGGGCCGGCGGCTGCGCAAGGAGTCCCTGGCGGTGACGGTGGGGACCATGAACATCGACCAGTACACCCGCCTCAGCGTCAGTGACGCTCTGGACTATATGGACCACCTGGAACTGGGCAAGACCCAGACCATGATCGCCGGGCGCATCCTCAAGGAGATCAAGGCAAGATTGGGCTTTCTGCGCAACGTGGGCCTGGAGTATCTGACCCTCTCCCGCAGCGCCAGCACCCTCTCCGGCGGCGAGAGCCAGCGTATCCGCCTGGCCACCCAGATCGGCAGCAGCCTCATGGGGGTGCTGTATATCCTGGACGAGCCCTCCATCGGCCTCCACCAGCGGGACAACGACAAACTGCTCTCCACCCTCCAGCGCCTGCGGGACCTGGGGAACACCCTCATCGTGGTGGAGCACGACGAGGACACCATGCGCGCGGCGGACTACCTCATCGACATCGGCCCCGGCGCGGGCATCCACGGCGGCGAGGTGGTGGCCGCCGGCACCCCGGAGGAGGTCATGCGCAACCCCAAGAGCCTCACCGGGCTCTACCTCAGCGGGAAAAAGAAGATCCCCGTCCCTGCCCAGCGCAGGACGGGCAACGGCCATGTCCTCACCGTCCGTGGGGCGGCGGAGAACAACCTCCGGCACATCGACGTGTCCATCCCCCTGGGGACGTTCACCTGCGTCACCGGGGTGTCGGGCAGCGGCAAGTCCTCCCTGGTCAATGAGATTTTGTTCAAGCGCCTGGGGGCGGACCTAAACCGCATGAAGTGCCGCCCAGGGAAGCACGAGGCCATGGAGGGGGAGGAGTTTTTAGACAAGGTCATCAACATCGACCAGAGCCCCATCGGCCGCACACCCCGCAGTAACCCCGCCACCTACACCGGGGTCTTTAACGACATCCGGGACCTCTTCGCCTCCACCGCCGAGGCCAAGGCCCGGGGCTACGGCCCGGGGCGGTTCTCCTTCAACACCCGGGGCGGCCGGTGCGAGGCCTGCCAGGGGGACGGCCTCTTAAAAATCGAGATGCACTTCCTCCCCGACATCTATGTGCCCTGCGAGGTGTGCAAAGGCAGGCGGTACAACCGGGAGACCCTGGAGGTCCGCTACAAGGGCAAGAACATCTACGAGGTGCTGGAGATGACCGCCGAGGAGGGCCGGGAGTTCTTCAAGGCCATCCCAAAGATCGGCAACCGCATGGCGACGCTGTGCGACGTGGGCCTGGGGTATATCAAAATCGGCCAGTCCTCCACCACCCTCTCCGGCGGCGAGGCCCAGCGGGTGAAACTGGCCACAGAACTGAGCAAACGCTCCACCGGCAGCACCATCTATATCCTGGACGAGCCCACCACGGGCCTCCACACCGACGATGTGGGGAAACTGCTGGAGGTGCTCCAGCGGCTGGTGGACGCCGGGAATACGGTGGTGGTCATCGAGCACAACCTGGATGTCATCAAGTGCGCCGACCATATCATCGACCTGGGCCCCGAGGGGGGCGACGGCGGCGGCACCATCGTCTGCACCGGCACGCCGGAGGAAGTGGCGGCCTGTGAGGGGAGCTACACCGGGCAGTATCTCAAAAAGATGCTGGTACGGTGAGAAGTACTTGCCATACCCCGGCGTGGGGATTTTGGCAGTGCCTGCCAGGGGAGATTTCGCGCCCCCGGCGCGAGGGACGGGTCCCGCCCCCCATTGCCATAGGGGAACGTTTTTCCACCCCCCATTTTCTTTTCGTCTTGCCGAAAAGAAAACGGGCCGTGGACGGTCCAAAAGAAAAGGGCGCTTATTGGCAAACAGAGAAAGACTTGTCCTCTTAACCGAGCTTTTATCGGCTTTCGCCGTAACTAGTCCACCCCCTGCGCTTTGCCCCGCGCCTTCCGCTCCGCTAGGCGCTCGTGCGGTGGGCACCGGACGCACCAATCCCTTCCTGCAAATCCCCGCCGGGCCATAAACAGCAAGAGAAAAAGAGAAGCAACTGCCATCTTGTCCTGGCGGCCACTACACAACAGGCCGGCAGGCGGACTACAGAGAGTGCCAAGGTCCGTAGGTAATCCTACTGTCGATACGGCGTGCAAAACAGTACACTCCCCGACCCTGTTCCAAAAAACTGGGGTTCTTAGGGGTGGAACCCCTAAGCTGACTTTTGCCTACTTTTGTTCAGTGACAAAAGTAGGCCCCCGGAGGGTCGGAGACCTTCATCCCCGGTAGGCACTGCCAAAACCTGCATACGACCCACGGCAAAGGCAGATCGTGCCTGGGGGCACGAAATCTCCCCGGCCCCGGCCGGAAAACGCACCGCCCCGCGGCGTTTTGCATAGGATGGGCAGAGGTGAAAAGCATATGAGACTTCTGCAGGACGGACTGGTGGCCATGCTGGCCGCCGTGGGGCTGGCCACGATCCTCTGGATGATCGTGAGCCTCTTTCTCCGCAACAGGCGGCAACTGTTTTCCAGGGTGACGGCGGTGGTTCCCGCCAACGGGGCGGGGGGCGACCTGGAGTACACGGTCCACACCCTCTCCCAGGTGCGCTACGACCGGGGGGCGTTCGGGACCATTGTGATCCTGGACTGCGGGCTGACGGAGGAGGGGCTGGAGCTGGCGCAGCTCCTGACCCGGGAGGAGGACTATGTGGTCCTCTGCCCCAAAGAACAGGCAGCCGACTATTTTCAGTGAGGTACATAGGATATGCAGCGCGACACCGTTGATGGGACCATACTGAGCCTGATCTTCCAGAATGAGGAGAACGGGTATACCGTGCTGCGCCTGGTGACCGGCGACGGGGAGATCATCACCGTGGTGGGGTGCATCCCCTGCGCCGCGCCGGGGGAGAACCTGATTGTCACCGGGGTGTGGATGAACCACCCCACCCACGGCGAGCAGCTGAAGGCGGAGCAGGTGGAGCGCCACATGCCCACCACGGAGACAGAGATCTTAAGCTATCTCTCCTCCGGGGTCATCAAGGGCGTGGGGCCCGCCACCGCCCAGCGGCTGGTGGAGCGGTTCGGCGTGGACACCCTCCAGGTGCTGGAGGAGGAGCCGGAGCGCATCGCCGCCATCAAGGGCATCACCGCCAAAAAGGCCCGGGAGATCGGCGACAGCTTCCGCTATCAGACCGGCATGCGCCGGCTGCTGGAGTTCCTCTCCCGCAACGACCTGCCCCTGTCCCTGGCCATGCGCCTCTACCGGCGCTACGGCCTGGAATCCATGGAGGCGGTGCTGCAGAATCCCTATCTCCTGGTGGACGACTTCTACGGGGTGGACTTCTCGGTCATGGATGAGATCGCCCTGGGTATGGGCTTTGACGGGGAGAACCAGCGCCGGGTGGAGGCGGCGGTCCTCTTCGAGCTCTCCCACAACCTGAACAACGGCCACGTCTTTCTCCCCCGGGAGAAGCTGCTGGCCGCGGCGCAGCAGCTCATCGGCGCCTCGGAGGACCAGGTGGAGCGGGCCCTGGACGACCTGATCGCCCGGCAGACCGTGGTGGCGGACGCCGTCGGCAAGGTGGAGGGCTGCTACCTCTGGCGGCTCTACGAGGCGGAGCTCTATGTGTCCTCCAAACTCAAGACCATGCTGTCCTTCAAACCGGATGTCGGAAAGAACATCGACGCCATCATCGACCGTATCCAGGCCCAGCAGGGCATCATCTACGCTCCCGCCCAGCGTCAGGCCGTGGAGCTGGCCGCCACAGAGGGGCTGCTGCTCCTCACCGGCGGCCCGGGCACCGGCAAGACCACCTCCGTCCGGGGGGTGGTGGCCATGTTCGACAGCCTGGGCATGGACGTGGCCCTCATGGCCCCCACGGGCCGGGCCGCCAAGCGCATGAGCGAGCTCACCGGCCGGGAGGCCCAGACCATCCACCGGATGCTGGGCATGGTGTACAACGAGCAGACCGGGGATCTGACCTTTGCCAAAAATGAGCGGGAGCCTCTGGAGGCGGACGCGGTGATCGTGGACGAAATGAGCATGGTGGACCTGCCCCTGATGCGGGCCCTGCTGGCGGCGCTGCGGCCGGAGACCCGGCTGGTCATGGTGGGGGACCCGGACCAGCTGCCCTCGGTGGGGCCGGGGAACGTGTTCTCGGACCTCATCCGCAGCGGTGCCATCTGCACGGTGTCCCTGACGGAGATCTTCCGCCAGGCCCAGGAGAGCGCCATCGTCCGCAATGCCCATACCATCAATGCCGGCCTGGCCCCCAACCTGGCCAGCAACCAGGGGGACTTCTTCTTCCTGTGCCGCCGGGACCCCCAGCGCCTGGTGGATACGGTGGTGGGCCTGTGCCAGACCAGGCTTCCGGAGAACATGGGGATCGACCAGAGCCAGATCCAGGTGGTCTGCCCCACCCGGAAGGGCGCCTGGGGCACGGTGGAGCTGAACCGGCGGCTCCAGGCGGCCCTGAATCCGCCCGCCCCCGGCAAGGGGGAGAAGATCTGGGGGGATCTGGTGTTCCGCGTGGGGGACCGGGTCATGCAGACCAAGAACAACTACGATGTGGTGTGGGAGCGTCCCGACGGCACCGTGGGCACCGGCATTTTCAACGGCGACGTGGGACAAGTCCTGGAGGTGGACCCCTCCGGGGAGCTACTGACGCTGTCCTTTGACGACCGGAAGGCGGTCTACACCACGGATATGCTGAATGAGCTGGATATGGCCTACGCCATCACCGTCCACAAGGCCCAGGGCAGCGAGTACCAGGCGGTGGTGTTTGCCTGCATGCGCTGCGCCCCCTCCCTCATGGTCCGGGGGGTGCTGTATACGGCCATCACCCGGGCCCGGGAGCTGCTGGTGATGGTGGGCGACGACAGCGCCATCCTCCAGATGGCCGCCAACGACAAGCAGCAGCGCCGCTACAGCGGCCTGCGGCGGCGGCTGAAAAAGGCCGCAGCGGAGCTGGAGGGATAAAGAGGGGCGTTTGTCTGCCCGAACAGGCGGGAGATTTCGTGCCCCCGGGCGCGGGGTGTTTCCGGCACTCCTTTGCCAGGGGAGGTTTCGTGCCCCCGGGCACGACCTACTTTTGCCGCCAGGCAAAAGTAGGCAAAAACTGGCTTAGGGGCTGCGGCCCCTAAGGACCCCATTGATGTACAAGGCGCGTGGATATCGTCTTGCCTCTGCGCCCCCTTCCGGGCCTTCCGCTTCGCTAGGCCCTGCCTGGGCGGGCATCCAAGCCGGTTCTCCCTTGATACCGCGCCTAGTGCGGTGGGTAGCGAAAGCTGGGTCCTTTCCGCCAGTCTCTGCCGAGCCATAAACAGCAAGAGAAAAAGAGAAACTACTACCATCTTGTCCTGGCGGCCACTACACAACAGGCCGGCAGGCGGACTACTGAAAGTGCCAAGGTTCGTAGGTAATCCTGCTACCGAGATAGTTTCTAAAGTAAACCTCTCCACGACCCTGTTCCAAAAAACTGGGGTACTTAGGGGTGGAACCCCTAAGCTGATTTTTGCCTACTTTTGTTCAGTGACAAAAGTAGGCCCCCGGAGGGTGGGCACCCTCCCTGTTCCATCCGGCGATGGATGACGAATACTGCATAGAATGTCAGAATTCCTGTCATAATACCATGGCGGGATTTCTGACATTTTATACTTTGGGCCATGGAGGATGATCCATGGCGATTTATGAAAGAATTCGGAATTTGCGGGAAGATCACGACTGGACGCAGAAGCAGGTTGCTGAAATGCTGCATACCAGCCGTACGTCTTACTGCGCCTATGAAAACGGTGTAACGGAGATTGGGCTGGAGCATCTGATTCACCTTGCGGAGATTTATCAGACCAGTGTCGATTATCTCCTGGGCCTCACCGATGAGCGGCGCCCCTACCCCCGGAAGAAAAAGAAATGAGCCTCTGGGAAAAGCTCCTGAACCTGCTGTTCCCGCCCAAATGCGCCTTCTGCGGCGCGCTCCTTCAGGACGGGGAGAAGGGCGTCTGCGCGGCGTGTGAAAAGGCCCTCCCCTATGTGGAGGAGGGTCAGATCCTCTGCGCCCTGCCCTTCGGCCCCTGCGCCGTCACCTTCTACTATGAGGACATGGTCCGCCAGGGTATCCACGGCCTGAAGTTTCACGGCCGGCGGGCCTCGGCAGCGGTCTTTGCCCGGTACATGGCCCAGACGGCGGCGGAGCACCTGGCCGGGGCCTTTGACGCGGTGACCTTTGTTCCGGTGAGCGCTCGGCGGCTGAAGCAGCGGGGCTATGACCAGAGCCGCCTGCTGGCAGAGGGCATGGCGGCCCTGTGGGACACTAAGGAGGAGGCGGTGCTGGAGAAGGTCCGGGATAACCCGGCCCAGTCGGGCCTCAGCGGTGCCGGGGCGAGAAGAGACAACGTCCGGGGCGTCTATCGGATCAGGGAGGGGGCCCAGGTGGCGGGAAAGCGCTTCCTGCTGGTGGACGATGTGCTCACCACCGGCAGCACCCTGTCGGAGTGCGCCGCCACGCTGCTGGCCGCCGGGGCTGCCGGCGTGGTCTCCTGCGCCCTGGCCACGCCCGGAGCGCGGGAAAACAGCGGGACACTGGATGAAAAAACAATAAATAAAGCAAAAACGGCGGGAAAATGGTCAAAAAATCGAATGTGATATACTTGCAAAAATTTCCCTCTCTGGTTATAATCATATATTAGGAAAGTTTCGGAGTACAAGCAGGCAAATCTGCTTAAAATATAGAGCAACAGAAAGTTATGAGGTGGAAGATATGTGCGCATTGGCGAAAGATATCGGGATCGACCTGGGTACCGCTTCCGTTTTGGTATATATCAAGGGCAAGGGCGTGGTGCTCAATGAGCCCAGCGTAGTGGCGATTGACAAGAATACTGGGAAGCTGCTGAAGGTGGGGGAGGATGCCCGCCAGATGCTGGGCCGTACCCCCGGCAATATTGTGGCGATCCGCCCCCTGCGGGACGGCGTCATTTCCGACTATGACATGACGGAGCGGATGCTCCGGGAGTTCATCCGCAAGGTCAGCGGCTTTATGCTCTTTAAGCCCAGGGTCATTATCTGTGTGCCCTCCGGGATCACGGAGGTGGAGGAGCGCGCGGTCATTGACGCGGGCATCCAGGCCGGCGCCCGGAAAGTCTATCTCATTGAGGAGCCGGTGGCGGCAGCCATCGGCGCGGGCATTGACATTGCCAAGCCCGACGGGCATATGGTGGTGGACATCGGCGGCGGCACCAGCGATATCGCCGTGATTTCCCTCTCCGGCGTGGTGGAGTCCGCCTCCATCAAGGTGGCCGGGGATCAGTTTAACGAGTCTGTCATCAAATATATGCGCCGTAAGCATAACATCCTCCTGGGTGAGCGGACGGCGGAGGAGATGAAGATGACCATTGGCTGCGTCTATCCCAAGGAGGAGGAGAGCACCATGGAGATCAAGGGCCGGTGCCTGCTGACGGGCCTGCCCAAGACCATTACCGTCACCTCCTCCGAGATGCTGGAGGCCTTTGAGGAGCCGGTGGAGCGGATCCTGGAGGCCATCCACTCCGTGCTGGAGCGTACGCCCCCGGAACTGGTGGCGGATATCTCCACCAACGGCATTGTCATGACCGGCGGCGGAAGCCTGGTGGACGGCTTTGACCGGCTCATTGAGTCCCGCACCGGCATCGCCACCCGGGTGGCTGACGACGCCATCCAGTGCGTGGCTTTGGGCACAGGCAAGAGCCTGGACTGGGTCAGCTCCATGCAGGACGGCACCATGAACCTGTCCCGCACCAAGCAGATGAACTGACGGACAGACGGACAACAGAGCTTCCCACAGCATACGGGTACACGGTGTGTGCCCGTATGCTTTGCACATTCCCAAGATTCCACTTGCAAATTGTGTGAATCTTTGATAAAATACTTAAGTGTGTCTATATTTGGAGAGAAATTCCTCCGGAGGTTATATTCCATGGCCAAACAGTCCAATTATCATAATAAAAAGCAACAGAAGCTGACCCGTGAGCAGCGGGACAACCAGGTGCTGGGACAGGTATTCCGGCTGTTCCTGCTGGGGATCGTAGCGGAGTGCTTCCTGTTTTTCTTTAACAATCTCTATCTCAATGGCACCGGCCAGACCCTGGTGACGATCTATCACAGCCTGCCCTACGCCTGCGCGGTGGGCCTTGTGGCCGTGGTGGTGGGGATCGTACTGCTGCTGAAGAAGCGGGAGGTCCGCCCCCTCGTCCGCAAGGTGTACGGCTGGATCACAGGGGTGGGCGCCTTTGTGGCCATCTGCAGCCTGGTGCTGTATCTGGTCTACCCCAACGGCGGCACCTATTTGTGTGTGCTGGTCCCCATTCTCACCGTGCTGGGGATGGTGTACCTGCTGTTCCAGCGGGAGTTTTTCCTCATCGCGGTGATCCTCAGCGGCGCGCTGTTCACCGTTTGGGTCTGCCGTAAGGGTGTGGGCACGGTCAACTGGAATGGCAAGGCCCTGGTGGGCGCCGGGCTGGTGCTGGTGGGGCTGGTGGTCTTGACGGCGCTGACGGCCAAGATCCAGAAGCAGGACGGCCGGTGGATGGCCGGCGTCAAGGTGCGGCTGCTTCCCGCGGACTGTGACTACCGGATGCTGTACATCGCCTATGCGCTCTCCTTTGTGGCAATCCTACTGGCGATGGTGGTGGTGAGCACCACCTACTACAGCATGTGGGTGCTGGGCGTGGCGCTGTTTGCCTTTGCCGTGTACTACACCACGAAGCTGATGTAAATGGTGAAAATGGAAAGCCCTCCCGCTTTTGCGGGAGGGCTTTTTGGTCGGCCGGGCGGGAAGCGTCCTGCCCGGCTCTGCGCTACAGGATGAAGCCGCCGTCGGCGGTGAGGACCTGCCCGGTCAGGAAGGAGGCGCGCTCATCCGCCAGAAAGGCCACGGCGTTGGCAATGTCCTCCGGCGTGCCCAGGCGGCCCAGGGGCGTCTCCCGGGCCAGGTCCGCCAGGGTCTCCTCCCCCAGCACCTGGACCATATCGGTGTTGATGACCCCCGGAGCCACGCAGTTGACCCGGATATGGGAGGGGGCCAGCTCCATGGCAAGGGACCGGGTGAGGCCGATGAGGGCGGCCTTGGTGGTGGAGTAGGCCACCTCGCAGGAGGCCCCCCGCTGCCCCCAGATGGAGGAGATATTCACGATACAACCGGCCTTTTCATGGAGCATAGCCGGCAGCACCGCCTGGATGGCGTGAAAGGCCCCGTCCACATTGACGGAGAAGATCCGGCGCCAGAAGGCGTCCGTCACGTCCTGGAACAGGTGCTGCTCCGCGATGCCGGCGTTGTTGACTAGCAGGGAGACAGGCCCGCCCAGGGCCTCCTCCGCGGCGCGGATGGCGGCGGTGATGGCGGCGCGGTCCGCCACGTCGGCCTGGAAGGCCGCCGCCTCCCGGCCCTGGGCCCGAAGCTGCTCCGCCAGCTGCTCCGCCAGGGCCTTCGAATGCAGGCAGTTGATGCCCACAGCGTAGCCCTCCTCCGCCAGACGCACCGTCACGGCCCGGCCGATCCCCCGAGAGGACCCGGTAATAAACGCAATTTTTTTCATGGAGATTCCCCTTCCCTCCCCTGCCCGCTTGCGCGGCAGGGCGCTCAAGTGGCTCTTATTGTACCAGACCGGCGGCTAGATGGCAACTCCCCCGGCAGGGACAGCGGCAAAAGGGGGCACACGGCAGAGCCGTGCGCCCCCGGAGAAAGCCCTCCTTATTCCTCTTCCAGACCGTCGGTCTCGATGAGGCCGTAGCCGCCGTTGCGGCGGCGGTAGACAATGCACACCACATCCTCCATATTGCGGAAGATGAAGAAGTCGTGGTCCAGTAGATTCATCTGCATGATGGCCTCCTCGGTGCTCATAGGCTTGGCAGCCACATGCTTGGTGCGCACCACGTCGAACTCCTTCTCCTCGCTGACGTCGAACTCGGCGGGGATATCCGTCACCAGAGAATCCTGGCGCAGGCGCTTGCTGAGACGGGTCTTGTTTTTGCGGATCTGGCGGTCGATGGTGGCAACAGCCGCATCCACGGCGCTGCGCATGTCCCCATCTTTAGCAATCTCCTCCGCGCGGAAAATCATCTTCCCACTGCGGATGGTTACCTCTACCTCACAGCGGTGGTCCTTCTCCACCGCGAAGACCACAAGTGCGGTGGCTTCCTCCTGAAAGTAACGATCCAGCTTGCTGATCTTCTTCTCGGCAAAAGCCTTGATGGAATCGTTCAGACTGACCTTCTTACATGTGAATGTAAATTTCATGGTATCGCTCCTTTCGTAGCCCCGATACTGGGGTTGACTGTATTGTACCATATGTACAAGCTTACGTCCAGAGAAACTTTTGCATCCTGTGAAAGATATACAATTTATTCACATTTTGGTCAGATCGACAGGAGGCGACAAAAGCTCCTATTTACTTTTTGGGACGAGTTTGGTATTATACTCATGGAAGCTTTCCAATATCCCACCCGCTGGGCCGCTGCTGAGGAGACTCGACAGCGGCTCCTTTTTATGTGTATGGGGAGCATCATCCGACCGGGGGGATGTTTGCTTCGGACTTATGCCTGTTTCGGCAGCCCTGCCGGGGGCGGGAAGGGTTCCACCCTCCGGGGGGTAACTTTTTGCTTGTGCAAAAAGTCACCAAAAACACACTTAGGGGCAATGCCCCTAAGGACCCCTTATTTTTGGAACAGGGTCGTGGAGGGGCCTATTTTACTCAGTGTATCGGTAGAATGAGTACCTACGGACCACGGCACTTTCCATCCTGCGCCTGACGGCCTGTGAAACGGTAAGCTACTAAGTAAGCTACTAAGACAAGATGGTAGTAGTTTCTCGGATTCTCTTGCTGTTTATGGTGCGGTGGTGACCTGCGGAAAAGGCTTGGCTCTTCCGTTACCCACCGCACCAGGCGCGGTGTCAGGGGAGAAGCGGCTCGGATGCCCGCCCAGGCAGGGCCTAAGGCCCGGGAGGGAGTGAAGAGGCAAGACAATATCCATGCGCCGGTAAGAGACGATAGCACTTTGCTGTACATCAACGGGGTTCTTAGGGGCCGCAGCCCCTAAGCGGCCTTTTCGGCCCTTTTGGGCCGTGCCAAAAGGGCCTCGCGCCCGGGGGCGCGAAACGTCCCCTGGCAA
>CAJFQQ010000065.1 GCA_904419145.1 uncultured Oscillospiraceae bacterium
CCAGAAGTGGCTGGATACCTATGACGACGGCAACGCCAACCAGGAGGCCGCCAAGGCCTATATCGCCGCCCTCCAGGCCAGCATCTGCACCGTGGACGAGCTGATCGCCAGCGGCAACGCCCAGTTCGAGGCCCACGGCAAGGAGCTGAAGGCTGCCGGCAAGCAGTTCTGCGACTGCGCCGCCTGCGCCCTGGTGGAGGAGATCCTCAGCAAGAAGGATTACCTGAACAAGAAGTCCGTGTGGATCTTCGGCGGCGACGGCTGGGCCTACGACATCGGCTACGGCGGTCTGGACCACGTCCTGGCCAGCGGCGAGGATGTCAACGTCTTTGTCTTCGACACCGAGGTGTACTCCAACACCGGCGGCCAGGCCTCCAAGGCCTCCAACATCGGCCAGGTGGCCCAGTTCGCCGCTGCCGGTAAGGAGATGAAGAAGAAGAGCCTCAGCGAGATCGCCATGCAGTACGGCTACGTCTACGTGGCCCAGGTGGCCATGGGTGCCAACACCGCCCAGACCATCAAGGCCATTACCGAGGCCGAGGCCTATCACGGCCCCTCCCTCATCATCGGCTACGCCCCCTGCGAGATGCACTCCATCAAGGGCGGCATGATGAACTGCCAGAAGGAAATGAAGAAGGCTGTGGACTGCGGTTACTGGAACATGTTCCGGTTCAACCCCGCCGCCAAGGCCGAGGGCAAGAACCCCTTCACCCTGGACAGCAAGGCCCCTGCCGGCGGCTACCAGGAGTTCCTGATGAACGAGGCCCGCTATGCCCGTCTGACCCGGGAGTTCCCCGAGCGCGCCAAGGTCCTCTTCGAGCGCAACGAGGAGGCCGCCAAGGAGCGCTACGAGCACCTGACCCGTTTGACCGAGCTGTACAAGTAAGGCAGGGTCTGTCTGCCCCATACCCAGCCCAGCGAAGCGGGTGGGTATGGGAGAGGAGGCGCAGCGGAAGGATCGAGGGTTCGCAGGATATGCGGAGCCGAGGGATCTGCAGCTTGTGCCGACGAGACCGAGCTGTACAAGTAAGAGGCTTCTTACTACCAGCGCACAAGGCCCCCGTGAGAGATCTCACGGGGGCCTTTCGATAGAAAAAAGGAGACAGATATGAACCATCAAGAGGTGCTGGAGCGTTTTTCCAAGGAGCAGCTCATGGAGCTCATTGGGATCTACGCCAAAAACTGGCTGGCTATGGACGGCGTCTGGTTTCAGTCCGTGGAGCGGAAATACGGAATGGATGAGGCCATGGCCCACGACGCGGCCGCCTGGGAGCGGTTCACGGTCATTGAGGCCCGGCGCATCAAAGCCTTCCTGGGCCTGCCGGAGCATCCGGGCCTGGAGGGGCTGGCCCAGGCCCTCTCCCTGCGGTTCTACGGCAATCTGAACCAGGCCGAGCCGGAGCTCCGGGGCAATACCCTCGTCTACCGGGTGGCGGACTGCCGGGTCCAGTCCGCCCGGACGCGCAAGGGCATGCCCCTCCACCCCTGCAAAAGCGTCGGGCTCATTGAGTACGGCGGCTTTGCCCGGACCATCGACGACCGCATCACCTGCCGGTGCCTCTCCTGCTACCCGGAGGTCACCGATGAGACCTGCTCCTGCGCCTGGGAATTCACGCTGGAGGGGCCGGTCTGAGGGGAAAAGTGTACAAAAGTAACCGGCGCCCCGGCTGCTGAAGAGCAGTTGGGGCGCCGGTGGCTTTTTTGATCAATAGAGGTTGTCCAGGTAGTCGATGGCCTGTCCCACAGCGCCCTCCATGCAGTCGCAGAGGATGACGGCGCCGCTCTCCAGGATGGCGGGGACAGCATTGGAGGGGGCAAAGGCGATCCTGGCCTGCTCCAGCATGGGCAGGTCGTTGGCGTTGTCGCCGATGCAGTAGGTGTGCTCCAGGCTGACGCCGCACAGCTCCGCCAGCTTGACGGCCATTGTCCCCTTGTTGGCCCCCCGGGCGATGAGCTCCAGCAGGGTGTCCGAGGAGAAAAACGCCTCGTAGTCCGCATACCAGGGCTGGGCCACCATATACTGCTGCAGGGCCTGCAGCTCCTCCGGCTGCCCCTCGAAGAGGGCCTTCAGGAAGGGGGGGCGGCTCTCCTCAAAGCGGGTGATCTCCCGGAAGGTATAGCGGCTGATATGGGCGTGGTTGCGGGTCAGATCGTTGGGGCGGATCACGTCGGAGCCGTTGTCCGCCCGATAGAGCTCACAGGCGCAGGTGAGATGGAGGCGCTCCAGATCCTCCAGGACCGCCCCAATGGAGTCGGGCAGCGGATGGAGGAACAGGTTGTCCCCCGTGGCCGGATCAATGATGGCCGCGCCGTTGCCGGTGCCGCAGGGGGCATTGGTGGGCACCATGGGCAGGAAGTGGACAAAGGAGATCCAAACCCGGCCTGAAGCCAAAGCGAACCGGCCGCCGTTGTCGATCCAATAGCGGATGCGCTCCAGATTGTAGGCCGGGATCTCCGGCAGCTCCTGGCCGGACCAGACCGCGGCGCTGGTGCGCAGCAGCGTATCGTCAAAATCGCTGATGAGCAGCGCCCCGTCAAATTTTCCCATTGTAAAACTCCTCCTGTTTCCGAAACATCTGCTGTTATCTTACCATGGATTTTTCCGCCGCACAATGTTCTTTTTCCGCCGGACAGGCCATAGGATGGCAGCAAGGGACCTGTGCTGCGGCCGGGCTCCCCCTATCCCGTTTTTCAGGAGGTCCTACCAATGAAGAAGCCATCCAAACGAACCGGCGTCCCCCGGCGTCTGGCCGCCGTCACGCTGGCGGTGACCGTGCTGTGGGTGGTGTTCGCCACCGCCGGCAGCGAGACCCTCCGGGGCGCTCTGGACGCCCTGAGCCAGCGCAGCAGCCTGGCGGTGGCGCTGCTGCGCGCCCAGCTGGGGGACAGCCGCCCGGAGAGCGACTGGCTCACCACCGCCACCGCCATGGTCATCAGCCAGTCCCCCCTGCTCCTCAGCAGCCGGGAGGCGATTCTGGAGCTCCACTCCCGCTCCGACGGCGACGACCAGGCCCAGGAGCCCCCGGACACCAACCAGCCCATTCGGGAGACGCCGGTGGAGCCGGAGGAGGCCCCGACGGGGGCGGAGACCGGAACGGATCTGACCTTTGCCGACAACGGCGTCACCCCCCAGACCCTGGTGCCCACCGGCACGGTCGGGTACATCGTCACCGGACGGACCTACATCAACAACTACTCGGACAACGACTTTGACGCCTCCCTCTTCGACGGCACCTTTGCCGCCCGGCTCAGCGAGGCCGAGCCCCAGGTCCTCATTGTCCACACCCACGGCAGCGAGGCCTACACCATGCCGCCGGGAGAGGAGTATGAGGCGAGCGGCGAGAGCCGCACCACGGACACCACCTACAACGTGGTGCGGGTGGGGGACGAGATCGCCAGCGTGCTGGGGGAGTACGGCATCTCCGTGGTCCACGACCGGACCCTCCACGACTACCCGGAGTACAACGGGGCCTATGACCGCTCCCTGGCGTCCATTGAAAGTTACCTGGAGAAATACCCCTCCATCTCCATTGTGCTGGACATCCACCGGGACGCCATCTATGACGGCGAGGGCAGCCCCTACAAGGTGGTGTCCCAGGTGGCGGAGGGCCGGGCGGCCCAGATGACCTTTGTCATCGGCACCGACGGCTCGGGCCTCCCCAACGACAACTGGCAGGAGAACCTGAAGCTGGCCGCGGCGGTGCAGGACACGCTGCTGACGGACTATCCCACCCTCATGCGGCCCATCACCGTGCGCAACTCCCGGTACAACCAGCACTGCACCACCGGGAGCCTGCTGGTGGAGGTGGGGGCGGCGGGCAACAGCCTGGACGAGGCCCTGCTCTCCGCCCGGCTGCTGGCGGCGGGCCTGGCGGAGACCCTCCAAAACGCCCCGGCGGCATAAAAACCCCCGACGGAATTTGTTCCGTCGGGGGAGACTGTCGAAAAAGTGGCGAGCCACTTTTTCGAGTCAGGCTGCACGAAATTTTCACCTCGATTTCTTGCAAAATTGTCGGCAAAAATTTCGTGAGAAGTGTCATTTCCGAGGCGCATGTCCTCGGAAATGACGGGATTTCATTTTATTCCGCCGCCTGCGGGCGACGGAACTCCTTGCAGGAGGGCTTTTTTGACACGCTGCCCCGCCGGAATCAGTTCCGGCGGGGCCTGTTCCCTTGTTTTCAATCCTTACTGGCAGAGGTAACTGTACCATCCCTCAGAGGAATTTTCCTCCAGGATGGTGAAGCCGTTCTCCACCAGCTTCCCCTTGACCTCCGCGGCCCGGTCGTCGATGATGCCCGAGCAGAGGAAGTACCCGTCCGGCGACATCAGGTCCCGGGCAGTGGCGGCCAGGGCGATGATGACGTCCGCCACGATGTTGGCCACCACGATGTCGTACCCCGCGCCCATGTCGGCCCGGAGCTTCCTGTCCGAGAGCACGTCCCCAGCCCGGACGGTATAGCGGTCCTTCCCGATGCCGTTGAGGGCCGCGTTCTCATAGGCCACGTCCACGGCCTTGTCGTCGATGTCGCAGCCAAAGGCGCTGTCCGCCCCCAAAAGCAGGGCGGCAATGGACAAAATGCCGCTGCCGCAGCCCAGGTCCAGCACCCGCATCCCCGGCTTTACCAGCCGCTCCAGAGCCTGGAGACACAGGCGGGTGGTGGCGTGGCTGCCGGTGCCGAAGATAAGGCCGGGGTTCAGGCGCAGGGCCACCCGGCCGTTGGGGTCGGCCTCCTCCCAGTCGGGGATGACGATGAGCCGCTCCCCGATCTCCATGGGCTTGTAGAAGGCCTTCCAGTTGTTCTCCCAGTCCGCGTCCTCCACATTCTCCATGGTGAGGAGCAGGGAGCCGAACGCCGGGTGGGCCTCCTTGAAAGGCTGGAGGGCGATGCGGGTCATGGCCAGGGTCCGGTACCCCGCCTCGCTGTCCTCCAGGTAGAAGGTGATGCGGCACTTCCCCGCCATGGACTGCTCCAGGCCCTCGTCCACGTAGTCCCAGTACTGGCGGTTCTGCTCCAGAAAGTTGTGGAAATCCCCCTCGTCCTCGATGACCAGGCCCTCGATACCCTGGTCCCGGAGGAGGTCGCTGACCGGCTCCAGACCGGCGGGGGTGGTGTCAATGTGCAGTTCCAGCCACTTCATAGGCGTTTCTCCTTTTTTTACAAGGCTTTCCCTGCCATGGGCGGGGAGATTTCGCGTGCCCGGACGCGGGGCGTTTCTAGTACACCCCTGCCAGGGGAGATTTCGCGCTCCGGCGCGAGGGACGAGTTCCGCCCCCATTGCCATAGGGGAACGTTTTTCCACCCCCCATTTTCTTTTCGTCTTGCCGAAAAGAAAACGGGCCGTGGACGGTCGTCGTCGACGCAAGTTACACATCGTTCGTTTCGCCGCAAGCGGCAAAACTCACTCGTTCCACTGCGTCTCCTCTCCCCACAAAATCTCCGA
>CAJFQQ010000066.1 GCA_904419145.1 uncultured Oscillospiraceae bacterium
ATCATGGCCTCGGCCACGTCCATGTCGCCCTTCAGATCGCAGAAGGCCATCTCCGGCTCGATCATCCAGAACTCGGCGGCGTGGCGCTGGGTGTTGGAGACCTCCGCCCGGAAGGTGGGGCCGAAGGTGTACACATCGCCGAAGGCCATGGCGAAGTTCTCCGCGTTGAGCTGGCCGGACACGGTGAGGTTGGCGCTCTTGCCGAAGAAGTCCTGGCTGTAGTCCACGGCGCCGTCGGCCGTCTTGGGAATGTTGTCCAGATCCAGGGTGGTGACCCGGAACATCTCCCCGGCGCCCTCGCAGTCACTGGCGGTGATGATGGGAGTGTGGACGTAGACAAAGCCCCGGTCCTGGAAGAAGCAGTGGATGGCGTGGGCCGCCACGCTCCGCACCCGGAACACGGCGGAGAACAGATTGGTGCGGGGCCGCAGATGCTGGATGGTCCGCAGGTACTCCACGGTGTGGCGCTTCTTCTGCAGGGGATAGTCGGGGGTGGAGGGGCCCTCCACCACAATGGAGGCGGCCTTCACCTCCAGCGGCTGCTTAGCCTCCGGGGTCAGCACCACTGTGCCCACCACCGTCAGGGCGGCGCCCACGTTCTGGGAGGCGATCTCCTTGTAGTTGTCCAGAACCGTGGCGTCCATCACCACCTGGAGGTTCTTGAAGCAGGACCCGTCGTTGAGCTCAATAAAGCCGAAGGTCTTCATATCCCGGATTGTCCGGGCCCAGCCGCTGACCAGCACCTGCTGGCCGCCCAGGGTTTCGCTGTCGGCGTAGATCGCCGCAATCTTTGTTCTTTCCATAACGATTCACCTGTATCACTCGAAAATTAGGGGGTAATTTCAAAAGTAAAAGTATTATATCGCCATTGGCGGTATTTTACAAGTGCTTTTGCCGGAAAAGGCGGGAAAAGGCCCCCTTGACAGCCGTGAACTTTTCCGCCATGATAGAGGGCGCAGAGGAAAAGGAGGCGGCAACACCGGATGGAACGCATTGTAACACCAGCGGGCCTGCTGGCGCTGTATCTGACCGCCATCAACCTGGCGGCCTTTCTCGCCATGGGCTGGGACAAGCACCGCGCGAAACAGCCCGGGAAGCGGCGCATCCCGGAAAAACGGCTGTTTCTGCTGGTTCTCCTGGGGGGCGGCCTGGGGGGAACCGCGGGGATGTTCCTCTTTCACCACAAGACCCGCCACTGGACGTTTCGCTGGGGTTTCCCGGCGATCCTGGTCCTTGAGACGGCGCTGGGGCTGTGGCTGGCATGGCGATAAAAATAGGAGGGACGGATATCGTCCCTCCCATTTTTTATGGCTCCTGATGTTACGCGGCCAGGAACAGGTTCAGCGACCGGGCCAGTGTGCTTGCATCCAGATACAGCGTGCCGTTCTCCATGACACAGATATCTCCCGCAAGGTCGGGGGAGATGGTGAGCAGGTCGGTTTCCCCGTCGGATACCACCGCCTGGCGGTCCACCCAGGAGACGGTGAGATCCAGTGCCTCTGCCACAGCCCGCACCGGCAGCAGCGCCAGATTCTCCCCGATGGTCTTTGCCCGCTGGGAGAGGGGCGTGCCGCTGACAGACACCACGCCGGCGTCATCACAGGTCACATAGCCCCGATAGGTATAGTCGAACACCATCACCCGCTCCGGCGTCCCTTCACTGTTGGACCAGACAAGGATCCGGGTGCCGGGCACCAGATCCTCCAGACGGACCGCGTCCTCGGACTGGAAGCGGGACAGCGTGGCCTCGTCTGTAATCTTCAATGTATCGCCGCCGGTGGTGGTGAACTCCGTCCACGTCAGTGCCGGCGTGGGATAAATGGCGATCATAACCTGCGGTGTAACCGAAGAGATCTGGACATACTGGGGCACGCCGAAGTCCTCCGGAATGTTCGCCAAAATCAGATGGGCCGTGGCCTGGGGCGGCAGGCTCATGGTCATTGCCGGTCCCACATAGGCGTAGACCGTGCTGCCGTCGGAGATGGAATCCTGGGAGATCTCCTCGCCGGTCACCGCATCCAGAAACAGGATGCTCTCCCCGTGGAGGATAATCTCCGGATAGGCGGCGCCCTCACTGTCGTTTTGGATCAGCAGCCCGCCGTCCGCCTGCTTGGTCAGCGTCCCCCAGACGCAGACAGGCGCCTGATACTTGGAAGTTCCGGCGGTGGTGCTGTCCGTGGCCGCAGCCGGGACACACAGCAGTACCGCGAGGAGAGAAACAAGCAGCAAACTAAAGAAATTCTTTCTTTTCATCAAAACACCGTCCTTTTTCCTGTCATTGCGGTATCCTGTACCGCCTGTCACTGGATTAGACGGGGGGATGAAAAAAAGGTTCCCGGGCAAATGGCACAAAACGTATCGAATAAAATTATGAAAACTGCCCAGACCACGGTCTGGGCAGCTGTTTCTGATTATTTGCGGTTTTTCATAACGGCCTTCATCCGCTTTTCGTGGTCCAGGATGCTCTTGCGGATGCGCAGGCTCTTGGGGGTGACCTCCAGCAGCTCATCGTCGGCCAGGAACTCCAGGCACTGCTCCAGAGAGAGCTGACGGGGCGGCACCAGACGCAGGGCGTCGTCGCTGCCGCTGGCCCGCATGTTGGTCAGCTGCTTCTTCTTGCAGACATTGACGGTGATATCGTCGCTCTTGGGGCTGACGCCTACCACCATGCCCGCATAGACCGGGACGCCGGCGCCAATGAATAGGGCGCCCCGCTCCTGGGCGTTATAGAGGCCGTAGGTGACGCTCTCGCCGGTCTCAAAGGACACCAGGGAACCGGTATTGCGGCGGCTCAGCTCGCCCTTGAAGGGGGCGTAGGAGTCAAAGACAGAGGCCATGATACCCTCGCCCTTGGTGTCGGTGAGGAACTCATTGCGGTAGCCGAAGAGGCCCCGGGAGGGCACCAGGAATTCAATCTTCATCCGGTCCCCTACAGGGGTCATCTCCACCAGGTCACCCTTGCGGGAGCCGATCTTTTCGATCACCGCGCCCACGCTGTCGCTGGGCACATCCACCACCAGCCGCTCAATGGGCTCGCACTTCTTTCCGTCGATCTCCTGATAGAGGACACGGGGCGGCGACACCTGGAATTCATAGCCCTCACGGCGCATAGTCTCAATGAGGATGGAAAGGCTCATCTCGCCGCGGCCCGCCACGTTGAAAGCATCTGTGGAGCCTTCAATCTCACTGACCCGCAGGCTTACGTCCTTCAGGGTCTCCCGGAACAGCCGGTCCCGGAGCTGACGGGAGGTGACAAACTTGCCTTCCCGCCCGGCGAAGGGGGAATCATTGACCGAGAAGGTCATCTCCATGGTGGGGGCGGAAATCTTCACAAATTCAATGGGCTCCAGGGCGCTGGGATCACAGATGGTATCGCCAATGGTGATGTCACCGATGCCGCTCATGGCAATGATATTGCCGGCGGAAGACTCGGTCACTGCCTTACGGCCCAGACCCTCGAACTCGTAGATCGCCGTGGCCTTGGCCTTACGGGGCGCGGCGTCGGGGTCATGGTAGTTGCACACCGCAATCTCCTGGTTCTGCTTGATGGTACCCCGCTCGATGCGGCCAATGGCGATGCGGCCCACGAAGTCGTTGTAGTCGATGGAGCTGACCAGCATCTGGAAGGGCTGGTCCACATCCGCCTCCGGGGCAGGGATATACTCCAGGATCGTGTCAAACAGGGGCTTGAGGTCGGTACCCAGATCATCCGGAGTGTAGGAGCAGATGCCCTGGCGGGCGGAGCAGAACAGCATGGGGCTGTCCAGCTGCTCGTCGGTGGCATCCAGATCCAGCAGCAGCTCCAGCACCTCGTCAATGACTTCATGGATACGCTGGTCGGGACGGTCGATCTTGTTGACGACCACAATCACCCGGTGTCCCAGCTCCAGGGCACGGCTCAGGACAAAGCGGGTCTGGGGCATGGGGCCCTCGGCGGCGTCCACCAGCAGAATGACGCCGTTGACCATTTTCAGGATACGCTCCACCTCGCCGCCGAAGTCGGCGTGGCCCGGGGTATCCACAATGTTGATTTTGGTATCGCCGTACTGAATGGCAGTATTCTTGGCCAGGATGGTAATGCCGCGCTCCCGCTCCAGATCGCCGGAGTCCATGACCCGGTCCACCACCTCCTGGTTCTCACGATAGGCGCCGCCCTGCTTGAGCATCTGGTCCACCAGGGTGGTCTTCCCATGGTCTACGTGGGCAATAATGGCAACATTTCTCAGCTTCTCGTTCCGCAACGTAAAAACCTCTTTCTTTTCCAATTAAAAGGTATACTTTTCACAACTTTAGTATTGTATTATAAAATTTTTGACTTTGCAATTTACAATGTTGACAATTTTTCATTTTTTGAGTACAATATCTCAGTTGTAAGTGCTAGTGTGCAGATTCCAGCCAGCAGAGCGGCCCCGTCAAGGCGCCTTTCGTGGCGGACTGCAATAGTAAAATATGCCCCTGTAGCTCAGTTGTATAGAGCGACCGCCTCCTAACAATCGAACCGTTCGAATCCCGGAGCCATGTATAACTGAATAATTTCTGTATATGCCCCCGTACCTCACCAGGATAGAGGGTCCGCCTCCTAAGCGGAATGTAGTGAGTTCGAGTCTCGCCGGGGGTGCCAAAAATGACCGCTGTAAGCCGTTTTTTGATGGTTTACAGCGGTTTTTTGTTATCGTCTCTTTTGAACGGCCTTGCCGCTCCGCCGGAACGATTTTATACATTTTCCGCTGTGTCCCTGCTAATTGGCTTCGAACATTTTTTCCGGGTTTGCTAATGAAAATCGCGGATTTGCTAACACGATTTTTCCGAACTATTTTCCGGATGGGGCCGACGCCAGCAATGCGGCCAGTGTGTTGGCCAGTTCCGGCGACTTGCGGAGCTGTTCCACCAGGGCCTCCAGATCCAGTGACACGCTCTCCGGCTCCTTCGGCCCCCTGGTCTTTGCCGGAGGGCGCACCGTCCGCAGGTCGGGATTGGCGCTGGCGTAGAAGGCGTCCTCGAACTTCTGGGCGTTCACCTTACGGTCCTCGTCCAGAATGTGGGCATACACGCTGGTAATCATGTCGATCTGGGCGTGTCCTGTATCGCCCTGGGTGGCCTTCAGGTCGCCGTGGTTCAGTTTCAGCTTGTAGGTGGTGCTGGAATGACGGAGAGAGTGAAAGACCACTTTCGGGAGTCCAGCTTTCTCCCGCAGCTTTTCAAACTCCTTTAGGAGCACCCTGTCTTCACAGGGTCGCCCGTTGGGCAGCGCCACCACTAGGTCGTAGTCCTGATACTCGTCCCGGAGCATCTCTTTCAGCTCGTCCTGGGATTTCTTCCATTCCAGCAGAATGTAGGCCAGAGTCTTGGGCAGCCACACCTTGCGGATGCTGGAATCGGTCTTGGGCTTCTTCAGGATAATCCGGGTGCTG
>CAJFQQ010000067.1 GCA_904419145.1 uncultured Oscillospiraceae bacterium
GGAGGCGATGATGATGTTGTCCAGGTTCACGTTCTGGCGGATGGCCTCGAACTTGTGGTAGAACTGGTCCAGGGTGATGGCGGAGATGGAGCCGGACTCGTTGAGGTAGAACTCGATCTCCTTCTCGCTGGACAGGGGGTGGATCATGTTGGCAATAGCCCCCACCAGGTTCACCGCGTAGAACATGATGACGCCCTGGGGGCAGTTGGGCATGGCGATGGTAATCTTATCCCCGGCGCGGATGCCCGTGGCCTTCAGGGCCCGGGCGCAGAGGTTCACCTCCTGCACCAGGGTGCGGTAGGTGGTCTTTCGCCCCATGAACACATAGGCCGTGTGGTTGGGGTACTTCTCGGCGCAGTGCTCCAGGGCTTCGTACAGGGAGCAGTCGGGGTACTCCAGGTGGGCGGGCACGTCCCCCAGGTTCTTCACCCAGGGGGTCTTGACCACAATGGGTTCCTTGGCGGTTTTCATATCAGTAATCAACCTCTTCCGTCATGGGGCGCTCCAGCAGCTCCGGGCACTCCAGCAGTTTTTTCAGCAGGCGGACGGACTTGGAGTAGTAGTACCCGTCGGCCAGGCGCTCGTCGATGGTAAGCCCCAGCTCCACGGTCTCCCGCATCTCCGCGGTGCCGTCGTCCTGAAAGAAGGGGGCGCGCTTCTTCTCCCCGATGATGCAGAAAATCGAACAGGTGCCCCAGTTGGTCAGGTGGTGGTAGCCGCTCTTGAGGCCGATGGACCCCAGGTTCGAGACCACGCAGGAGGTGTAGTAGGGGTCGGTGGCGATCATGGAGGGGGGCACCCAGCCGTGCCTGTCCAGCCAGCACAGCAGGCGCACCGCCGACTTGGAGATGAAGCGGGGCAGGCTGTTGAGCATGTCCATGGCTCCGGTGCTGCTGTCCACCTTCTCGCTGCGGCAGAAGGTGACCTGCTCCTCGATGTAGTCGTGGACGGCCTCGATGGTGTCCCCGTCTTTCACATGGAGGACAGCCAGGGCCTCCGCCCCATGGTCGGAGAACTGCTTCTTCACCACAAAGGACAGGGAGACGCCGTTGCGCTGATAGAAGTTCCGGTTGGCCACAAAGCGGTTCATCTTGGGCCGCAGGGTGATGGTCTTGGCGATGGCCGCCACGATCACCTGGAACAGGGTGTAGTGGAAGTCAGCGGTTTCATTTTTCTTTTTGAGATAGGCGTTGATATTGGTGAGGTCAATGGTCTCGGAGATATAGGCCTCGTTATCGCAGCGGTTGGGGTAGATAATGCCGGTGATAAAATGCAGGGAATCCAGATTCCGCAGCAGTGTCCCATCCCGCCGGTCGCCCCAGCGGCGCTTTCTCTTTTCCATCGTCTGTGATACTCCCTCGTTGAATTTGCAAGAAACAACATCTTAGTATAGCAGAAACCCCCGGCTTGTACCATACTTTTTCCGATCCTTAAAGAAATCTTAAAACAAGCGGAGCCCTTCCCCCGGGCCCCGCTGCAAAAGACACCCCGGCAGACAGGAAAAAGGCCACCCGGTGTGGGTGGCCCCTTGGTTTGGTTCATTAGCCAATGCGGTTGAGCTTCAAAGTCATAGCGCTCTTCTTGTGGGCGGCATTGTTCTTGTGGAGAATGCCCTTGCGCACAGACTGGTCGACCATCTTCACTGCAACCTTGTAAGCGCCCTCGGCCTCGGTGCGATTGCCTTCCGCGGCAGCAGCCTCGAACTTCTTCATGGCGGTTTTCAGAGCAGACTTGTTGGCCTTGTTGCGGGCATTGCGGGCCTCGGCCAGCAGCACGCGCTTTTTCGCAGACTTGATATTCGGCAAACCAAACACCTCCTCCAATGGGAAATTTGCAGGGTGGAGAAACACTTCTCCCACGCAGAAATGTATTTTAGCATGACAGAAGCAATTTTGCAAGGCTTTTTTTCAATTTTTCCCCACTTTTTTTGCATAAAACCCCGGCCAGTGCAAAAAATAGGGGACGCACACAATATCTAGTGGCTGAGAGGGGAGCGGCTTCACAAATGACGGGACGGCATCGGACGGATCTGGCGGCGGAGAGCCGGGCGCTGTGGCAGGAGAGCGCCGGGAACACAGCGGAGCTGGCGGGGGTGGAGGCCCGGGACTACCGCCGCCGGGGCTTTCCCGTCACCCGGGTGGAGATCCTGGACGGGCGGGGGGCGCAGGCCCTGGGCAAGCCTGTGGGGACCTACACCACCGTGGACCTGCGGCCCTACTTCCAGGACCGCTCCCAGCAGTTTGCCCCGGCGGCGGAGGCGCTGGCGGAGGAGCTGCGCCCCCTGCTGCCGGAGGAGGGGGCCGTGTTTGTGGCGGGGCTGGGAAACGCCGCCATGACCCCCGACGCCATCGGCCCGGCGGCGGTGGGCCACCTCCTCATCACCCGCCACCTGGGGGCGATGGTTCCGGCCCTCCGGCCGGTGGCGGGGGCCGCCGCCGGGGTGCTGGGCACCACGGGCATGGAGGCGGCGGAGTGGGTCCGGGGCATGGCCGAGCGGGTGGCGCCGGCGGCGGTCCTTGTCATCGACGCCCTGGCTGCCCGGGGCCTGGAGCGGCTGTGCGCCGCGGTGCAGCTCTCGGACACGGGCATCATCCCCGGCAGCGGCGTGGGCAACGCCCGCATGGCGCTGAACCGGGAGACCCTGGGAGTGCCGGTGGTGTCCATCGGGGTGCCCACGGTGGTGGACGCCCTGACCCTGACGGCGGACCTCCTCCCCGAGGGGGAGGCGGCGGTGCCGGAGGAACTGCGCCGGCGGGGGCGGAGCCTCTTTGTCACCCCCAAGGATGTGGACGAGCAGATCCGGGAGCTGGGGAAGGTGGTGGGGTACGCCGTGAACCTGGCCCTCCAGCGGGGCCTCACGGTGGCGGACATCGACGCGCTCCTGGCCTGAGGGCCCCGGATGGGGCCGGACCGCTCCAGACTGTCAAAAAACCATCCCCGAAGGAAAGCCTCGCAGAGTTCCTGCGGCCGCAGCCGCAGGAATTCAATGTAACTCTGTCATTTCCGGGGACACCGACCTTCCCCGCGCAGCATAGCTGCGCGGCCTATGCTAAAAATGTGCCACCGGCACATTTTCTTTACGCTGCGGCCTCGGAAATGACACTTCTCGCGCAAGATGGGCCGACTTTTCCGGCAGGAATCGAGGCCTATCTTGCGCGCATCCCTGTCAAAAAAGTGGCGGGAGCCACTTTTTTGACAGGCTGAGAGAGGGCCGCCCGGCAGGGGCGGCCCTCTCTGGTCTCGTAGTTCAGTCGGCAAAGATGCCCGCGGCATCCAGGGCGTCCAGCAGGGCGTCCTCGTCCGCGCCGGCGACGGCGGCGGTTTTCAGCTGGAAATCCAGGTGGACGCTCTCCACGGCGCCGCCGCGCAGCAGGGCGGCCTCCGCCTCCTCCGCGCACTGGCGGCAGTGGTTCTTGGCGTCGCAGGACTGGCACTTGAGATAGGTGATGGGATAGTTGAATTCCACGGTCTATTCCTCCTCGGCCTTCGGCAGGTTCCAGCGGTAGTGGCGGGCCAGCAGGCGCAGCACCACGGTGACGGCCATGCCGCATAGGGCGGCGGCCGTGCCGCCGGTCACCAGGCGCGCCATGAGGTAGAACACGCCGCTGCCGGCAATGGCGGCCACGGCATAGATGTGCTTGCGGAGCACACCGGGGATGTCGGCGCACATGACATCCCGCAGGATGCCGCCCCCCACGCCGGTGGTCATCCCCAGGAAGATGCACAGGAACGCGTTTCCCGCAAAGCCGGCCTCCATGCCCGCCTGGGTGCCGATGACGGCAAAGACGCCCAGCCCCACGGCGTCGCACAGGTTGTAGAGCAGGTCCATCTGCCCGGCAAGGCCCGCCCGGGCCCTGGGGAACAGGCGGAACACCAGAAACAGCACCAGGGCTGTCAGCACGGCCAGCGCCACATATTCATAGTTGTAGAACATCCGGGGCGGGGTAATTCCCAGCAGGATGTCCCGCACGGTGCCG
The DNA here is from genome assembly GCA_904419145.1 of uncultured Oscillospiraceae bacterium. Lineage (GTDB taxonomy): Bacteria > Bacillota > Clostridia > Oscillospirales > Oscillospiraceae > CAJFPI01. The sequence goes on from CAJFQQ010000067.1 coordinate 3,978, forward strand.
CCGCCCAGGGCGGTGACCACCCCCAAAAACACCACGCCGAACAAATCCAGTCCTTTATGGGCTGCCAGCATGGCCCCAGACAGGGCGAAGGCCACCGTGCCCACCAGCTCCGCGCCATATAATACCAGATCCATTGCCGCACCCCCCTATTTTGACTCGCCGTCCATCATAGCACGAAGAGAGGCCCTTGGCAAGTGAAAAAAGGGCACGTTTCTCTTTACAGACCGGGTTCCTTTGGATATAATAGGTGGGAAATACTGAGATTTGGAGTGGAAACCATGCCCGTTATCGAGTACGATTCTTATAAGCAGAAGCTGGGGGCCATGGGTCCCGAGCTGGAGAAGCTGGCGGCGGCCTTGGATTTGGAGAGCGCCCGGGGCGAAATCGCCAAGCTGGAGGCCCAGGCCGCCGAGGACGGCTTCTGGAACGACCGGGAGGCCAGCGAGAAGGTGCTGCGCCGGACCAAGCAGCTGCAGAGCAAGGTGGGGAAGTATGACCGGCTCCACAGCGACTGGGAGGATCTGACCACCCTGGTGGAGATGGCCATTGAGGAGGACGACGACTCCCTGCTGCCGGAGATCACCGAGAGCTACGACCGCCTGGAGAAGGAGGTGGAGGAGGCCAACCTGGACACCCTCCTCTCCGGGGAGTACGACGCCAACAACGCCATTATGACCTTCCACGCCGGCGCCGGCGGCACCGAGGCCCAGGACTGGGCCCAGATGCTCTACCGCATGTACACCCGCTGGACCGAGCGCCACAATTTTACCTATAAGATCCTGGACTACGAGGAGGGCGACGAGGCGGGCATCAAATCCGCCGCCATCGCCATCGAGGGGGAGAACGCCTACGGCTACCTCAAGAGCGAGAACGGCGTCCACCGCCTGGTGCGGGTGTCCCCCTTTGACGCCAACGCCCGGCGCCAGACTTCCTTTGCCGCGGTGGAGGTGATGCCGGAGATCGAGGACGACGACGAGGTGGAGATCCGGGAGGAGGACATCGAGATGCAGGTCTACCGGGCCAGCGGCGCCGGCGGCCAGCACGTGAACAAGACCTCCTCCGCTGTGCGCCTGATCCACAAGCCCACGGGCATCGTGGTGGCGTCCCAGCAGGAGCGCAGCCAGTTCCAGAACAAGGACAACTGTATGAAAATGCTCCGGGCCAAGCTGGTGGAGCTCAAGCAGCAGCAGCACGCGGAGAAGATCTCCGACATCAAGGGCGTGCAGATGAAGATCGAGTGGGGCAGCCAGATCCGCTCCTATGTGTTCATGCCCTAT
>CAJFQQ010000068.1 GCA_904419145.1 uncultured Oscillospiraceae bacterium
CGGCAGCAGTTTCAAAAGTGTCCTTCAGTACAACGGTTCCATGGATGCCGGCGAGAACCTTGGGATGAAAGATGATAATTTAACTGGTGTTCCCGAGAATCTTGCCGAAATTCAGGTCAATTCCTGGTGCAATTCAAGCGGCCATTTTCAAAACATGACGAATGATGCCTATACTGCGGCCGGAACTGGGATCGCACAGGACCGACATGGCATGTACTATGTCGTCCTGCTCATGGCCGGCGGCAACTATGTCATCACAGGAATTGACCAGCCTATACTCCCTTAAAAGCAGCAAGGCGGTCACCCGTAAGGCGTGGCTGCCCGTGACAAAATGAGGCGTCCTGCATAATTGTGGCAGGCGCTGTCTTAACGGATTATCGTTTGAATCTTCCTGGAAAGGAGAAACAGCAATACGGAGAATAGCCAAATATAATCAATATGACGCACTCTATCAGTTAATCCTAAGCAAAAAGCGAGACAGCCGCCCCGGCCAAGGTAACGGCTGTCTCCATACGCAGCAACCAGGCTATCCGTTGAGCGGCATCGCCTTTTGCCACATTTCATTATAGTAGTACGTCCCGCTTTGTCAAGTAAATCTCCAACCCACCTGAGCAGCCGAAAGGCTGCTCTTTTTTATCGAAAAGGAGTTCTACATGAAAAAGCGAAGGCTACTATCCATTCTGATTTCTGCCCTTCTTATCGTGGGTCTGATTCCAACAACCGCTTTTGCGGCCACCACCACGGGAACGGGCATCAGTTACAGCACTAACACCAACCATTGGATTCAGCGCAATAACCACGCCGGCCAGACCTACACCTACCGTCCTCCTCTGGTAGACGGCAATCTGGCCTACTGCGTAGATTTTGGCTACAGTTACAGCACCAACAGCACCTTTCTCGGAAGTTACACATGGACCCGGGCCACCGGCGCGGATGCAGAGGAACTGCTGGAGCGCGCCGTCACAGTTTCCGGGATGTATGAATATTCCGATGAGGTCCTGGAGAATGTGAAGTGGCTCATGAGCTATGTCAATCAGCACTTCACTATGGACATTCCTGACCTGGGCGCCTATATGATGAGCATCCAGACATACGTCTGGGATAACATGTCTTATAAGAGTTATGGTGACACCAGTGACGGCGGCCAGATTGATGATGGCGGGTATGCAAATCCTGCGACTTACGAGAAATATGTGCAGATCTATACAGACCTGCTGACCATCAAAGCCGAGGAAGATGCAGCCCTCCAGCGAGAAATTGCCGACTATGCCGCCGAGGGCATCAGTGCCCATATTGAAGCGGATCCAGACTCCCAGTGGGCGTTATTTGCCGTCTCCAGCGTGAGCGGCAGGCAGGGATTTTTTAATTATAATGAGAAGCGGATCGTCGTTGTTGGCGATGAGCCGGGTGACGATCCGGAGCCCCCGGAAGATCCCGGCCTTGTCACCATCATCAAGCGGGACAGCAAGACCAATGATCCCTTAGCAGGGGCCACCTACCGCGTCGAAGGTATTGACAACGGCTACACCAACTCCGTCACCACCGGGAGCAGCGGTTTCGCGGTGGTAGAGGGCCTCCTGCCCGGCAGTTACGAGGTTTTTGAGGAGGCCCCGCCGGTGGGGTACCTCCCCAGTGATGAGATCCAGACCTTCCACTTTGACGGCCAAACCGCCGTCAACCTGACTTTCTTCAACGCCCCCGCGGCGATCATTGAACTCTACAAACTGGACGCCGAGAGTGGGGCTGAGACGTCCGCCGTATTCGATGTATTTAAGAATGAGCAGCTCATCGGCACCGTCCGGGTAGATGGGCATTACACCCTCTCCGGGCTCAGTGAGGGCACCTACAAATTCGTGGAGGTGGCCTGCGAGGGCAATTATATCCTGGACGCCACGCCCCACAGTATCTATGTGGAGCCAGGCAGCACCATGACCATTCCTTATGAATTGACCGTCATCAACCACCGCAAGTTGGGTCTGGAGATTCTGAAACTGGATCGGACCAGCCTGCAGCCCCTGGAAGGGGTGACCTTCTCTGTCTATCACGATGGGGAACTGTACGGCGAGTTCCAGACGGACGAAAACGGACTCATCTATCTCAACAACATCCAGCCGGGCACCTGGACCGCGGTTGAGAAAGCCTCGGACGATGACCACCTGGTAAACAGCGCACCCCAGACCATTGAACTGCATGTAGGCGACCCGGTCCGGCGCCTCATTTTCTTCAATGATCTCAAGCCCGGCATCCACATCCTGAAACTGGATGCCAATGACCTCTCCACGCCGCTCCCCAATGCACGGTTCCGGGTGGAGGCGGTGGACAGCTCCTGGGGGCCTGAGGAGTTTACGACTGGGGAGGATGGGACCATAGACCTCTCCCACCTCCCGGCGGGCAGTTTCGTCATCACGGAACTGGACTGCCCGGGCTATGTGGTGGACGACGCCCAGCGGATCATCCATCTGGACGGCAACGAAACGGCTGAATTTGTCTTTACAAACTCCAAACTTCCCTCTTTGGAATTGACGAAAACCAGTTCGGATGGCACGCCCTTGGCAGGGGTTTCTTATCGCCTGGCGAAGATCGAGGACGGCGGACACTACTTAGACCGCACCACTGGGACCGATGGAACCATCCTGTGGGAGGGCCTGGAGCCCGGCGTCTACTCTTTAATTGAAACCGCCACCGTTTCAGACCATATTTTGGACCCTATTGAACACCATATCCAACTGTTCCCCGGAAAAACCAGCACCATCACACTGGAGAACAACAAGCGGCCCAATTTGTATATCCACAAATCGGACGCGGACACGGGAGATCCGATTCCCGAGACGGTCTACCTCGTGAAAGGTGCGGACGGTCACTCCATCGCAGAGGTGGAAACGGACGAAAATGGCGTCGCGGTGGTAGAAAATCTCCTGCCCGGGGTAGTAGAAATTATCGAAAAATCGGTTCCGGAGCCCTACCTGCTGGCAGAGGAGTCCCAGACCGTGACCCTCTATCCCAACCGGGACCGGGATGTGTATTTCGAGAACCATAAGCGGCCGGTCATCGAGATCATCAAGGAAAACGAAATCACCCACGATCCTCTCGAAAATGTCCCTGTACAGGTCTGGTACGCCAGTAACAATACAGAGACAGGCGAGTACAACGACCTGGGCGTATTCTACACGGATGTGGAAGGCCGAATCGTGCTCTCTGACCCTGACCTCTCCCTTCGGGACGGCTGGTTCCGAATCGAGGAACTGGAGCCGCCAGCCGGATTTTCCCTAACGGAGTCCAGCAAGCAGGAGGCATTTGTCGCCGCTGGCGAGGGGCATACCTTCCGTATCTATAACCGGCCAAATTCGGCCATTTGCGTATGGAAATATGACAGTGAAAGCGGGGCCGCCATTGAGGGGGCTGTGTTCCAGGTCCGTTACCTCTCCGGCAACACCAGCGGCACTGGCGGTACAGTCATCGGAACATACCGCACTTCGGTCAACGGTTCCTTCACAGTGACCAATTGCAAACCTGGCACCTATATCATCGAGGAACTCTCCAGCGACGGATCTCACGTCATCGACACCCCGCCCCAGACCGTCTACCTCTCCGGCGAGGAGCAGGAAACGGTCCGGGTGTTTTTCGGCAACAGCCCCATGGGCAGCCTGCTTGTGACAAAAATCTCGGATGATGAGAAGAAGACACCGCTGTCCGATGTGGAGTTCCTGGTGACCACCAGCGATGGCACACTGGTTGGCGGCAGCAACGGAAGATATGTGACAGACAGCAGCGGCTCCTTCCTGGTGGAGAATTTGGAGCCCGGAACCACGCTGGTAGTACGCGAAGTCCGGGCAAAACCGGGCTATCTCCTGGACGACACCCCGCAGGTGGCGACCATCCAGGCGGGCCAGACGGTCCCATTGGAGTTCCGAAACCAGCCGCTGGGTAACCTCGTCATCGAGAAGTGGGGGCGGACCGGGACCACGACCGTACCGCTGGAGGGCGTCAAGTTTGAGATCAAATACGCCAACGGGCAGTATGTGGACGCTGCTGGCGGCACCCTGTCCTCTAACGGGATCTATTACACAGACTCCACAGGAAAGATTACCCTATCAGGCATCACTGGCACTGTGATCGTGACGGAACTGGAGAGTGTGCCGGGCTATACCATCGACCCGGACAGCCAATCCCAGACCGTCACCATCAACCCCAATGACACCCAGACCCTCCGTTTTTATAACAACGCTGTAGGCGGTGTCGAAATTATTAAGGTCAATCAAAGCAAGACCTCTGAGCGCATCCCGGACACTACTTATGAAATCCGCCGGATGGACGACGCACTGGTAGATACCATCACAACGGACCGCAATGGCCGAGCCTTCCTCTCCTTGGGGGACGGCTCTTACTACGCCGTTGAGATTGAGGCCAATCCTGATTTCGTGCTGGATGATACCCCGCACTACTTTGAAGTCAAGGACGGCAAGGTGACCACTCTGCGCCTGACCAATGCGGCGCGGTCCGGTATTTTGATCCACAAGGTGGACACATCCGGCGAGGGCATCTACGGCGTCAAGTTCCTGCTCTATGATGAGAACCGCAATCCAATCGGTGAATTTACCTCAGATGATGACGGCTGGGTCTACATCACCGCCGATGACCTGCCGGACGGCGCCAATACCAACGGTCGGTTTTATTTAAGAGAACTGGAGGCTGCAGAAGGCTACATTTTAGACGAAGAGTACAAGACTGTCTATGTGCGGCCGGGCCATACCGCGGAGATTGAGTGGGTCAACGAGGCTATCACCGGTCAGCTCCAGATTTGGAAGAAGTCCGCTGACGACAATGCCATCAATGGTTTCCCAGCTGGCACACCGCTGGAAGGCGCGATATTTGAGATTTATAACAAGGCCAATGCCCTTGTAGATACCATCGAGAGCGACAGCAGAGGCCTGGCAGTCTCCAAGCCGTTGCCCTTGGGCCGGTACATTGTGAAAGAAGTGTCCAGTCCCCAGTATTACTCCGTCAGCGACGAAGAGGTGACGGTCTACCTGGAGCATGAGGGGCAGATCGTACAGATCGAGTTCCTGAATGAGAGCNNNCGTACAGATCGAGTTCCTGAATGAGAGCGTCTATACCAATGTGTCTATTGGCAAGAGCGGCTATACAGAGGTTGTGCCCGGCCAGGAGATTCGCTACACTTTTAAGGATATTGGGAACAACTCCACTGTGCCGCTGGATAGTTTCTACTGGCGCGACACGCTGCCGACTGACGCCGTCCGGCTGGATAAGATCATCACCGGCACCTACTCAGCCCGGCTGAACTACAAAGTCGTGTTCCAGACCAATCTCTCCAATACCCAGCGGGTGTTGGCAGACAACCTGAACACTTTGCAGAACTACACTCTCGATGCCTCCCCGGCGGCACTTGGTCTGGCATCCAACGAGTATGTGACCCAGGTCACCTTCCTGTTCGGCCGCGTCCCAGGCGGCTTCCGGCAGGTGGAGACACCGTATATCTACTGTGATGTCCTGTCCAACCTGCCCCACGAATACCGCTTTGCCAACAAGTGCGATGTGGGCGGAATGTGGAAGAACCAGTGGATCCAGGCGACAGACCGCTGGGTGACTATCATTTACCGCGGCGGTCCTGTCCCGACCCTGCCCCGGACAGGCTATTAAGTATTGCCATCCGAAGATGGGAGCGGCCTATGCGCCGCTCCCATCCATGTTGAGGAAACGAAACCATGTTAGATTGGATCTTTGAGGGAATAGCAACCTGGGTAGCCAGCGTGATGACCCAGATCATGGACGCCATCTCTGGAGTGTTCATAGGTGCGCTGGGTACAGATATGACTGCGATGGAGGAATATTTCCCCTTCGCAGTCAGCGCCTACACCATCATCCAGTACACGGCCTGGGCACTACTCTTCCTTGTGGCAGTCTGGCAAATCTTCCGAGCCTTCAGCGGCCCGTTGGCCGAAACGGAAAACCCGCTCACCATTCTTGTGCGAGGCGCTATTTTCGGATTTCTGATTGCTTATGCAAAACCCATCTTCAGTCTCGCCCTGGACATCGCACGGGCGCCTTACACGGCGCTCATGGACTCCACACTGGATCCCGGTGACTTTACCTTCGCGGGGATTGAGCAGGCGCTCTCAAGCGGACTGACCACACTGGTTTCCGTATCTACAGTGGTCGGCCTTATCCTTTTGATTATCCTAATGATTGCCCTGGCATGGAACTACTTCAAACTGCTCCTGGAAACTGTAGAGCGGTATGTGCTTGTTGGCGTTCTTTGTTATACTTCACCACTTGCCTACGCAATGGGCGTGTCCAAAGCCACTTCTCGGGTCTTCCAGAGTTGGTGCCGAATGGTGGGTTCCCAACTTCTGCTCCTGGTGCTCAATGTGTGGTTCCTGCGCGCCTTCAACTCGTCAGTTGGCCAGTTCATTGCAAACGGCGGCGCGTTGACCAACGGCCAGGGCAACGTCTTTTTATGGCTCTTCTGCGCTCTTGCACTGCTGAAGATTGCCCAGAAATGTGACAGTTATCTGGCGGCACTGGGCCTGTCTGTTGCCCAGACCGGCAGTAGTAGCTGCTGGCACGGCCGGGGGTGTCGCCGCGGGCGGAATCCTGTCCGGCTTTATGAACCGCTACAGGCCTAACAGCTTTGTCCGCGACGCCGTTGTGGACGGCGGGAGCCGTATGGGCGCGGGCGGCGGTGTGGGCTTTGTAGGCAGGGCATTCGGCGGCATGGCGGCCCGCAATGGAGCAACGCTGACGCCAAACTCCATCTCCTCTGTGGCCACGCGGCCGCCCAACGTATCCGGAACCATCGGCGGTGAGATAGCAGATCGAAGCATTTCGGGCTATATGCCCCAACTGGCGGGCGGTTCGATGGCTAATATGACCTATTCCGGTACTCAGATTACTGGCGGCCATATCAGTACTACCGCCACCACGCCGGACGGGCGGCAGGCTAAGGTGGATCTATACAGCGCAGCCCAGCATGAGGTGCCCAACACGCCACACACGGTGGTTTGGTATCAGGTCGCATCAGGGGAGGGCATGGGTGCATTTTATGCCACTCCTGCCTTTACCGGCGATGTGTCTGAGGCAGCACAAGTGTCTGAGGCATTCCCCAGCGCACCGGAGGGCACTCTGTTGCGGCAGGTGGACGATGGCACCCTGGAAGCCAGTTACCCAGATGGTGGTAACAGCCTTTGGTACAGCAGCGCCTACTTCCAAGAGCCGGATGCGCCCCATGAGGTTATCCAGGGTGCGGACGGCCTGAGTTGGTACGCGATGACGCCGGCCGCCGCCGTCCCGGAGTTCGAGCCGGCGACACCGGCGCCATCGGGCGGCGGCCTGAGCCCATCCGCCCAGTACAACGCGGCGCTCTTTGGACAGTTCATGCCTGGCTTCGACCAGCCGGTGGTATCCGTGGACAGTTCCCGGTCCGCCGACGGCATTCTGGAGGTGCGCCACGAGGACGGTACCGGGACGGCCTTCTACGACCGGACTATGTATCAGGCGCCCCGTGGCGATTACCATGTGTTCGAGGACAGCGGCGGCAGCCAGTGGTATGCCATTCCCGGCACTCCCGCCGTGGAGCGCCGGCCCGTCTATGAGGACGGAAAGCCGGTCTATGACGGCGACAAGCTGCAGACGACGACAGTGGAGACCATGCGCTATAAATCAACACCGTCCCGATACACACAGCCTCAGAAGCGGCCTGTCAATGAGCGAAAGCCGCCCAATCGGAAGAAACCCTAATTTGCAGGCAGACGCATCCAACTTCGGACGCGTCTGCCTGCCCTTTTAT
>CAJFQQ010000069.1 GCA_904419145.1 uncultured Oscillospiraceae bacterium
GCCCCTCCAGTGTGCGGCGGAACGCCGTGCGCGCAGAGGGGCGCTTTTTCTCCGGACGGCAAACCGTCCGGAGAAAAATTTCGCAGCCAGGCGGGTTCCCGGCTGGCTGCGTTTGTCTCAAAGCGAAGCGGCTCCGCCGCTTTGCTTTGGAGGTAAAGCCGGTACACATAGCCTGTGTACCGGCTTTTTGTTGCACGGCGCAGGGCAACAGAACTATTATTGTAAACAAGCGTGCGTATCGTTTTCAGTCGTCGTGGGAACTTTAAAAAGATTGTAAATTTTTATAGACCGCCTTGTATTTCCAACTCTATATAGTATAATGCTCTACAAGGCATGACAACGGCAAAATCTGTGCTGTAACCTCTGCCGGGAGGTTACAACAAACGAATTGAGAAAGGATGGCGTTATCATGAATTACCATCAGCAGAGCCCCGGCCAGGTCCTGGAACAGTTGAATAGTTCCGCGGAGGGCCTCACCGGTCAAGAAGCAAAGCAGCGGCTTGACCGATATGGCCCCAATAAGCTGGCCGAGGGGAAAAAAGTCACTCTGCTCCAGCGTTTCCTCCAGCAGCTCAGCGATCCCATGATCATTATTCTCCTGGCCGCTGCCCTGGTGTCCGGAATTACCGCCGCCTATTCCGGGGAGAGCTTCGCCGATGTCGTTATCATCCTTATCGTGGTGATAATCAACGCGGTACTGGGCGTATATCAGGAGAGCAAGGCGGAGAAGGCCATTGAAGCCCTCCAGGAAATGACTGCTGCCACCAGCAAGGTGGTGCGGGATGGCAAAATGGTGCTTCTCAAAAGCGAGGAACTGGTACCTGGTGATGTGGTGATTCTGGAAGCCGGCGACGCGGTCCCTGCTGACTGCCGGATTTTGGAGAGCGCCAGCATGAAAGCGGAGGAGGCCGCCCTCACCGGCGAGAGTGTCCCCGTAGAGAAGGATGCAGCCGCCATTACGGAAGAGGGCGATATCCCTCTGGGAGACCGGCACTGCATGGTTTATATGGGCAGCACGGTGGTCTATGGCCGTGGCCGGGCTGTAGTCTGCGCCACCGGCATGGATACGGAGATGGGAAAGATTGCCGATGCCCTGGCCCAAGCGGAGGACAGCCAGACCCCGCTGCAGCGCAAGCTGGCCCAGCTGAGTAAGATCCTCAGCGTGCTGGTGCTGGGCATCTGCGTGTTTATCTTTGCGTTCAGCCTGCTCCGGGCTGGTGATTTCCATCTGGATACCGTCGTCAGCACCTTTATGGTGGCGGTGAGTCTGGCCGTGGCCGCCATCCCGGAGGGGCTGGCTACCGTGGTGACGATCGTTCTCTCCATTGGCGTTACCAACATGTCCAAGCGCAACGCCGTGATTCGCCGTCTCACCGCTGTGGAGACCCTGGGCTGCGCCCAGGTGATCTGCTCGGATAAGACCGGCACTCTGACCCAGAACAAGATGACCGTGGTGGACCACTTCGGCGATGCCAAGCACACCGCACGGGCCATGTCCCTGTGCTCTGACGCCAACCCCGACGAGACCGGGAACGCCGTGGGCGAGCCCACCGAGTGCGCCCTGGTGAACTGGGCCACCAAGGAGGGCCTCCTGAAGCCGGAGATGGAGCATGAGACACCCCGGGTGGGCGAGGCCCCCTTTGACTCCGGCCGGAAGATGATGTCCACCATCCACAGGATGGGAGACCGCTTTGTCCAGTATACCAAGGGCGCCCCGGATGAGATCCTGAAAAAGTGCACCTATTATGAGCAGGATGGTCAGGTCCTGCCCCTGGACGACAAGGCCCGCGCCGAGATCCTCTCCCACAACAAGGCCATGGCCGACCAAGCCCTGCGGGTGCTGGCCGCCGCGGAGCGGATCTATACCGAACTGCCCGCCGATCAGTCCCCGGAGGCACTGGAACACGATCTCACCTTCCTGGGGCTGGCGGGGATGATCGACCCCATCCGCCCGGAGGTGAAGGACGCCATCGCCGAGTGCAAGACCGCCGGTATCCGGGCTGTGATGATTACCGGCGACCACCGGGACACCGCTGTCGCCATCGCCAAGCAGCTGGGCATTCTGGAGCACGAGGATCAGGCCATCACCGGCGCAGATCTCAATAAAATGAGCGACGAGGAGCTGGACAAGACCATCACCCACTACAGCGTCTATGCCCGGGTTCAGCCTGAGCACAAGGTTCGCATCGTCAACGCCTGGAAGAAGAACGGCTGCATCACCGCCATGACCGGCGACGGGGTCAATGACGCGCCCTCCATCAAGTCCGCGGATATCGGCGTGGGCATGGGCATCACCGGCACCGACGTCACCAAAAATGTGGCGGACATGGTGCTGGCGGACGACAACTTTGCCACCATTGTAGGCGCTGTCCAGGAGGGGCGCCGGATCTACGACAACATCCGTAAGGCTATCCAGTTCCTGCTGGGCTCCAACATGAGCGAGGTGCTCAGCGTCTTTCTGGCTACCCTCATGGGCTTTGTCATTTTGGAGCCGGTCCACCTGCTGTGGACGAACCTGATTACCGACTGCTTCCCGGCTCTGGCCCTGGGCGTGGAGAAGGGGGAGCCGGACCTGATGCAGCGTCCCCCCCGGAAGGCCAGCGATGGGATTTTTGCCGGCGGGCTTGGTATTGATGTGTTCTATCAGGGTGCTCTGGTCACTGTCCTCACTATGGCAGCCTACTTTGTGGGCCATTATTTGGAGGCGGGTGTCTGGGAAATCACCCAGAGTCCTGACGGTGTAACGATGGCCTTCCTCACCATGAATATGGCGGAGATTTTCCACAGCTTCAACATGCGCTCCCAGCGCAACAGCGTTTTCAAGCTCCACAGCCATAATAAATTCCTCTGGGGTGCCATGCTCCTCAGCCTGGTTCTCACCACTGCGGTGATTTATCTGCCGGGTATTTCAGATGCCTTTGGCTTTGAGCACATCAGCCTGCTGGAGTATGTAGTTGCTCTGGGCTTTGCAGTATGTGTCATTCCTGTGGTGGAAATTGTCAAGGCAATTCAGCGTTCCCTGGCCCGGCGGCGGACCGCCTGACCATTTTATACAGTTTTTAACGGCAGGGCTGTCCCCCTTGTAATTTTTGCAGGGGGCGGCCCTGCCGTTGGTATATCGGATAGGGCAGACAAATCTTTTGATTGCTTTTCTAACAGTTTCATAGTAAAATCTGAATATAGGAGGGCAGCGACTCCGCAACGCCCCGCAGGGCCGGTGCCCCCAACCTGTGTTATGAGAGGAGAGATACTATGAACCGATTTTTCAGACTCAAGGAAAATGGAACGACCGTGGGCACTGAGATCGTGGCTGGCATTACAACCTTCTTTGCCATGGCCTACATCATTGTTGTCAACCCCGGCATCCTCAGTGAGGCCGGCATGGAATGGGGCGCCGTATTTCTGGCCACGATCATTGCCTCGGTCATCGGAACCCTGATTATGGGCCTGGTGGCCAACGTCCCCTATGCCCAGGCACCCGGTATGGGCCTTAATGCATTCTTTACTTACACGGTGTGCTTTACCCTGGGATTCACCTGGCAGCAGGCATTGACCATGGTCTTTATCTGCGGACTCATCAACATCTTCATCACTGTTACCAAGATTCGTAAACATATCATCAAGGCCATCCCCCGCAGCCTGCAGAACGCCATCGGCGGCGGCATCGGCGTGTTTATTGCCTATATTGGCCTGCTGAATGTAGGCATTGTGAACTTCGGCAGCGGCGTCCCCGCTCTGGCGACCCTGAACCAGCCCGCTTTCTGGCTGTTCCTCATCGGTCTGGCACTGATTATTGTCCTGGAAGTGATGAAGGTCAAGGGCGGTATCCTCATCGGCATCGTAGTCACTACCCTGATCGGTATTCCCATGGGCGTTACGGTCACCGGCGACACGGTCAGCTTCACAGAAGCATGCGCCGCCCTGCCGTCCACCTTTGGCGTTATCTTTACGGAGGCGGGCTTTGGATCCCTGTTCTCTGATCCGGCCAAGATCCCTCTGGTGCTGATCACGATTTTCTCCTTCAGCCTTTCCGATACCTTTGACACCATCGGAACCTTCATTGGTACCGGCCGCCGCAGCGGGATCTTCAGTGAGGCGGATGAAAAGGCTCTGGAGACCAACACGGGCTTTAAATCCAAGATGGATCGCGCCCTGTTTGCCGACGCCACCGCCACCTCTATCGGCGCCATTTTCGGGACCTCCAACACCACGACCTTCGTGGAGAGCGCTGCGGGTATCGGCGCCGGTGGGCGGACTGGCCTGACCAGCGTTGTGGTAGCCCTGTGCTTTATCGCCAGCGCTTTCCTCTCCACCTTTGTCAGTGCCATCCCCTATGCTGCTACCGCACCTGCCCTTGTGGTGGTCGGTATCCTGATGATCTCCTCCTTTATCGACATCAAATGGGATGACATGGCCGAGGCGGTCCCCGCTTTCTTTGCCGGTATTTTCATGGCGCTGTGTTACAGCATCTCCTATGGTATCGCTTTTGGCTTCATCTCTTACTGCTTGGTAAAAATTTGTACCAGAAAAACCAAGGATATCCACCCCATCCTCTGGTGTGCCACAATTCTGTTTATTCTGAACTTTATATTGCTCGCTACCCTGTAAACATCTACGCAGGGAGGCCCATAAAGCATGTTGGTCTCAGGCACTGCTCTAACGAGCAGTGCCTGAGACTTTTTCCTATGCAGCCAGCATATTGCAGCAGGATGGAAAAAACGGTATGATGAATTGGTAAATGAAATCCACAGCACAGGGAGTGAATAGCGTGCAGAGCATTACCCAGAAGGGCCAAATGTGTTACAACTGTTTCCAGGAGCGGGAATCCGCAGAAGGTCCCTGCCCCCACTGCGGGTTCGACCTGGCGGAAAATGAGAAGAAGTACCCGGTGGCCCTACGGGCCGGGACGGTTCTAAACGGTCGGTATATCGTGGGGCGGGTGCTGGGGCAGGGCGGCTTCGGCATCACCTACCTGGCCCTGGACACGCAGCTGAACGCGAAAGTGGCCATCAAGGAGTTC
>CAJFQQ010000070.1 GCA_904419145.1 uncultured Oscillospiraceae bacterium
ATCGTCATCAACACCCCCTCCAGCCACGGCGGCATCGGCGACCTGTACAACTTCAAGCTGCGGCCCTCCCTGACCCTGGGCTGCGGCAGCTGGGGCGGCAACAGCGTCAGCGAGAACGTGGGGCCCATGCACCTGCTGAACATCAAGAGCGTGGCGGAGAGGAGAGAGAATATGCTGTGGTTCCGCACCCCCCAGAAGGTCTATTTCAAAAAGGGCTGCCTGCCCGTGGCCCTCAACGAGCTGCGGGACGTGATGGGCAAGAAGAAGGCCTTTATCGTCACGGACACCTTCCTGTATCAGAACGGCTACACCAAGCCTATCACCGACAAGCTCCAGGAGCTGGGCATCACCTACACCGTGTTCTCCAATGTCCAGCCCGATCCCACCCTGGCCAATGCCCAGGAGGGCGCCAAGGCCATGCGGGAATTCGGCCCGGACACCATCATCGCCCTGGGCGGCGGCAGCGCCATGGACGCCGGCAAGATCATGTGGGTGATGTATGAGCATCCGGAGGTGGATTTCCAGGATCTGGCTATGCGCTTCGTGGATATCAGAAAGCGTGTCTACACCTTCCCCAAGATGGGGGAAAAGGCCTACTTTGTCGCCATCCCCACCTCCTCCGGCACCGGCAGCGAGGTGACCCCCTTCGCCGTCATCACCGACCAGGAGAGCGGCGTCAAGTACCCCCTGGCGGACTACGAGCTGCTGCCCAACATGGCCATCGTGGACACAGATAACATGATGAGCCAGCCCAAGGGCCTCACCAGTGCCAGCGGCATCGACGTGCTGACCCACGCCCTGGAGGCCTATGCCTCCATCATGGCCACTGACTACACCGACGGTCTGGCGCTGAAAGCCATGAAGAACGTGTTTGACTATCTCCCCGCCGCCTACCGCGACGGCAGCGATGTCACCGCCCGTCAGAAGATGGCCGACGCCTCCTGCATGGCCGGCATGGCCTTTGCCAACGCCTTCCTGGGCGTCTGCCACTCCATGGCCCACAAGCTGGGCGCCTTCCACCACCTGCCCCACGGCATCGCCAATGCCCTGATGATCTCCCTGGTAGTGGAGTACAACAGCGCCGAGTGCCCGCCCAAGATGGGCACCTTCTCCCAGTACCAGTATCCCCACACCATGGAGCGGTACGCCGAGTGCGCCCGGTTCTGCGGCATCAGCGCCAGGAGCGACGAGGAGGCCGTACAGAAGCTCATCGAGAAGATCGAGGCGCTGAAAGAAGCGGTTGGAATCAAAAAGACCATCCGGGATTATGGTGTGGACGAGAAGGCGTTCTTAGACAACCTGGATGCTATGGTGGAGCAGGCCTTTGACGACCAGTGCACCGGCGCCAACCCCCGCTATCCCCTGATGAGCGAGATCAAGGAGATGTATCTGAAAGCCTATTACGGCAAATAAATTCCAAAAGCAGCGGAGGCCCCGGCTTATAGCCGGGGCCTCCTTCTTTGCAAAAACCGATTGGTGAGGCTATTCCTTTGCTTCCTCCTTGGGGCGGTGGGCCCGGAGGTGCTGTTGCATAGCCTCGTGTTCCCGGCCCAGCTCATCGTACAGCGCCAGGGCCGTCCACTGGCGGTTGGTGGCCGTCAGCACAGCCTTGCGGTGGATGCGGATGCCCGCTTTCCGCAGGGCCGTCAGGGTGATGTCCATGCGGTTGCCATAGAAGCCGACGAACACCGCCATAGGCTCCGGAAAGGCGGGGCCGGCATAGGGCTCCGTTTCCCCCTTTTCTCCGCCGGTCAGTGCGTCAAGGGTACAGGTATATTCTTCCTCTGGAATCGGGCGGATCAACACCTTCAGCGGCAGCAGCGCCCGCCGCAGCTGGGGCAGGATGCTCTCCCCGCCGAACAACAATATGGCCTCCCGCATGGCGGCCACCTCCTTTGACTGGCTTTGGGGTTAGTATACCATCCCCGGTCCGGGAATACAAGCCGTCCGGTGGGCAAACTTGGAAGAGAAAAAGACCGCTGTCCAAAGACAGCGGTCTTTTTAGTGCTTAATAATAACGCTTATTGCGGTTCTTACGGGCGGCCTCGCTCTTCTTGCGGCGCTTCACGCTGGGGCTCTCGTAATGCTCACGGCGGCGGACCTCGGCGATGACACCAGCCTTGGCACAGCTGCGCTTAAAACGCTTCAGGGCGCTGTCCAGGGACTCGCCTTCCTTGACACGAACTTCCGACATCTATATTTCCCTCCCTCCGATGTATCCGGCTCAATCCAGGATACTTTAAGGGCCAATATCATGGCTTTACCTGTAACAGTATACAGAATAGCCTGCCGGTTGTCAAGGGAATTATTTAAATTTTGCGGAAAAATCGCCGGTGCAGCCCTCCGCCGGCCCTGACTTTTATCCAAACAGGCCCCTGCTCTCCCGTCCGGGATGGACAGCCCCGCCGGACGGATCTTCTCCATCCGGCGGGGCCCGAACATTTCATTTGAACGGCTCGAAATCCATCCAACCCGTTTCAGGGTTCCAACCGCTCGTACGCCGGATTCCCGGCGAAACATTCCGTGAGACTTACTTCTTCGGTTTTGCAATCAGGTTCACCATTAAAATGCCAGTACTTTTCCGGCCACATCCGGCCGGAAAAGTTCTCGCGCCGCTCGCCGGCGCTGTAGCGCCGGGGCATTCGATCCTATGCGAGGCGGGCTACCGCCCCCTCGCGCTCCCCCGGTATGAGGCCTTGCTTCTTAGGCTTCACGATCAAATTCACCAGCTTGTTGGGTACGTGGATGGCCCCAGGGAATGTTCCATTCCCCGGGGACCCCATTTCACTTGAGGAGGGCGGAATAAATCCGCCCTCCTCCGAGGTTCGCTCCGCGAACACTCGCACGCCGGATTCCCGGCGAAGCATTCCGTGAGACTTACTTCTTCGGTTTTGCAATCAGGTTCACCAGCTTGTTGGGTACGTGGATGACCTTGACGATCTCCATGCCCTCCAGGAACTTGGCTACCTTCTCATTCTCTTTGGCGGCGGCCACCACGGTCTCCTGGTCGCTGTCCAGGGCCACCTGGATGGTCCCCCGGAGCTTGCCCTGGACCTGCACGGCCATCTCCACGGTGGCGGCGATGGTCTTGCTCTCGTCATAGGCGGGCCAGGGCTGCTGGCAGGCCATTGTCCCAGTCTCCGCAGCAAAACCCATCTGCTCCCACATCTCCTCGCAGATATGGGGGGCGAAGGGGCTGAGCATCAGAACCAGGGCCTTCATGTCGCCCCGGCTGGCGCCGTTGGCGTAGAAGTCGTTCACCAGGGCCATGAGGGTGGCGATGGCGGTGTTGAACTTCATGGCCTCAATGTCCTCGTTGACCTTCTTGATGGCCTTGTGGACGGCGCTCTCGTTGGCGGCGGAGTACTCCTCGCCGGTGTGCTCCATCTCGCTGAGGTTCCACACCCGGTCCAGGAACCGCTTGCAGCCCTTCACGGCGTTGGCGCTCCAGGCGGCGGCCTTCTCGAAGTCGCCGATGAACATGATATAGGTGCGCATGGTGTCCGCGCCGTACTGCTCGATGATGTCGTTGGGGTTGATGACATTGCCCCGGCTCTTGGACATCTTCTCGCCGCCCTCGCCCAGGATCATGCCGTGGCTGGTGCGCTTGTGGTAGGGCTCCTTGGTGGGCACCACGCCGATATCATAGAGGAACTTGTGCCAGAACCGGCTGTAGAGCAGGTGCAGGGTGGTGTGCTCCATGCCGCCGTTGTACCAGTCCACGGGGCTCCAGTAGTTGAGGGCCTCTTTGCTGGCCAGCTCCTTGTCGTTGTGGGGGTCCATATACCGGAGGAAATACCAGGAGGAGCCCGCCCACTGGGGCATAGTGTCCGTCTCCCGCTTGGCGGGGCCTCCGCAGCAGGGGCAGGTGGTATTCACCCAGTCGGTCATCTTGGAGAGGGGGCTCTCCCCGTCGTCGGTGGGCTCATAGCTCTCCACCTCCGGCAGCAGCAGGGGCAGCTGATCCTCGGGCAGGGGCTGCCAGCCGCACTTGTCGCACCACACCATGGGGATGGGCTCGCCCCAGTAGCGCTGGCGGGAGAACACCCAGTCACGGAGCTTGTAGTTCACCTTGGCGTGGCCGATGCCCTTCTCCTCCAGCCACTTGGTGATGGCGGGGATGGCCTCCTTCACGGTCAGGCCGTTGAGGAAATCGGAATTCACCATGATGCCGGTATCGTCCTTGAGGGTGAAGGCCTCCTTCTCCACGTCGCCGCCCTTGACCACCTCAATGATCTCGCAGCCGAACTTCTTGGCAAACTCCCAGTCACGGTCATCGTGGGCGGGCACAGCCATAATGGCGCCGGTTCCGTAGGTGGAGAGAACATAGTCGGAGATAAAAATGGGAATCTCCCGGCCGTTCACCGGATTGACGCCCTTCACACCATCCAGGCAGACGCCGGTCTTTTCCTTGTTCAGCTCCGTCCGCTCCAGGTCGCTCTTAGAGGCGGCCGCAGCCTGGTAGTCCTGGACCTCCTGGGCGTTTTTCAGCAGGGGCATCCACTTGCGGATAAGCTCATGCTCCGGGCTCAGCACCATGTAGGTGGCGCCGAACAGGGTGTCCGGCCGGGTGGTAAAGACCACAATGTCATCGCCAGTGGTGGCCTTGAAGGTGACCTCGGCGCCGGTGGAGCGGCCGATCCAGTTCTTCTGCTGGATCTTCACCCGCTCGATGAAGTCCAGGTCGTCCAGATCGTCGATGAGGCGCTGGGCGTACTTGGTGATGCGCAGCATCCACTGGCTCTTCTCCTTGCGGATGACGGGGCTGCCGCACCGCTCGCAGACGCCCTCCACTACCTCCTCGTTGGCCAGCACGCACTTGCAGGAG
>CAJFQQ010000071.1 GCA_904419145.1 uncultured Oscillospiraceae bacterium
AAGGAAGCCGAGGCTCAGGTAGAGGGCCAGGAGGCCTGAAAAACCGCGGAAGGGAGCCGGTAAGCGGCTCCCTTTTTCCATGAGGAGAGATCGATTATGCGAGCGACCATCGTACACGAGAGCCGGGGGCGGATGCGCCTGCGGCTCCGGCAGAAAAATATGTCACTCCGGCAGGCAGACCTGCTGGAGACCTGGCTGAAGGGACAGCCCTGGACAAGAGAGACCGTGGTCCATGAGCGCACCGGCTGCGTCATCGTGACCTATGCGGGAGATCGGGAAACGGTGCTATCCGCCATCGGCGGCTTCACCTGGGCCGGGGCGGAAGAGACAGTCACACTGCCCAGCCACAGCATCCGGGAACTGAACCGGGAGTTTCAAGAAAAACTGGTGGGCAAGGTGCTGATGAAGGGGGCCGCCGCCCTGTTCCTGCCCGCCCCGCTGCGCATCGCCCGGGTCATCTGGCACATGATCCCATTCCTTCACAAGGGCCTTCGATGCCTGGGACGGCGGAAAATCAAGGTGGAACTGCTGGATGCCCTGTCCATCGGCATCTCCGCCTGCCGCCGGGACTTCGGAACCGCCGGCACCGTCATGTTCCTGCTGGAGATCGGGGAGCTGCTGGAGGACTGGACGAGAAAGAAGTCCGTAGCCGACCTGGCGGAGAGCCTGTCTCTGCACGTGGACCGGGTGTGGCTGAAAACAGGGGCCGGGGAGGTACTCACCCCCATCGGCCAGATCCAGCCCGGCGACCGGGCGGTGGTCCGGGCCGGGGGCGTCATCCCCCTGGACGGCGTGGTAGCAGAAGGAGAGGTCACTGTCAACCAGGCATCCCTTACCGGCGAGTCCGTCCCCGTGGCCAAGCGGCCCGGCGGCGCGGTCTACGCCGGCACCGTGGTGGAGGAGGGCGAGTGCGTCTTTGAGGTAAAACAAGTCTCCGGCCAGGGCCGGTACGACCAGATCGTGGAGATGATCCAGCGGTCCGAGCAGATGAAGTCCGCCGCCGAGGCCAAAGCGTCCAGCCTGGCGGACCGGCTGGTGCCCTACACCTTCGCCGGGAGTCTGCTGAGCCTGGCCCTCACCCGGAACGTGACCCGGGCCCTGTCGGTGCTCATGGTGGACTTCTCCTGCGCCCTGAAGCTGGCCATGCCTCTGGCGGTGCTTTCCGCCATGCGGGAGGCGGGACGGGAGCACATCACCGTCAAGGGAGGCAAGTTCCTGGAAGCTGTGGCCAAAGCCGACACCATTGTCTTTGACAAGACCGGCACCCTTACTCACGCCTGCCCTCGAGTAGCAAAGATTTTCCCCTTCAACGGGAAAGAAGAGCATGAGGTGCTGCGCCTGGCCGCCTGCCTGGAGGAGCACTTCCCCCACTCCATGGCTAACGCCGTGGTGGAGGAGGCCCGCCGCCGGGGCCTGCATCACGAGGAGCGCCATGCCAAGGTGGAATATCTGGTGGCCCACGGTATCGCCAGTTCGGTGGACGGGGAGCAGGTGCGCATCGGCAGCGCCCACTTCATCTTCGAGGACGAGAAGTGCGTAATTCCCGAAGGGGAGCAGGAAAAGTTCGACGCACTGCCCCCGGAGTTCTCCCAGCTCTATCTCGCCATCGACGGGGTGCTCTCCGCTGTGATCTGCATCTCCGATCCCCTTCGGGATGAGGCGAAGGACGTGCTCTCCGCCCTGCGGGGCTTGGGCGTAAAGAACGCCGTCATGCTCACCGGGGACAGCCCCCGCACTGCCGCCGCCATTGCCAAGGAATTGGGGGTAGATGATTTCCGGGCGGGCGTGCTCCCGGCGGACAAGGCGGAGTATGTGGCCGCCCTGCGGAAGGATGGCCGCACCGTCCTCATGGTGGGGGACGGCATCAACGACTCCCCAGCCCTCTCCGAGGCGGACGCCGGCATCGCCATCAGCGACGGGGCGGCCATCGCCCGGGAGATCGCCGACATCACCATCGCCGCCGACAGCCTGTGGGAACTGGTGCGCCTGCGGCAGTTGGCCGTGGCCCTGATGCGCCGCATCCAGAACAACTACCGCTTTGTTATCGGCTTCAATGGGACGCTCATCGGCCTGGGCGTAGCGGGTATCCTGCCCCCGGCTACTTCCGCCATGCTGCATAACCTGTCCACCCTGGGCGTGAGCCTCCACAGCATGAGCGCCCTGCCCCTGCCCAAGCAAGCAGATGCTCATAAGAACAGTTAATATATAGAAAATCCCACGGCAATCCTATGGGGATGTAAGGCAGGAGACTGGTTTCACAAGTATTCAAAAATCCTTCTTGTTCCAGAAAAACTCACAGGCGCAGGCAACAGATCACAGTGTATAATAGACTAACAGAAAGTCAGCCCGCCGGCTCCAAATGAAGTCGGCGGGCTGATTGCAACTTCTCCGTCGTCACGCTCCCGCAAGATAATACCGCAGATTCTTCGCCAATCCCCGCTTTTCCAGCAGCCTATCCCGGGTCATTTCCCGCAGCAGCAGGATTGCCGTGGCCTGGGAGACGCCTAGTGCCGCCCCTACGTCCTTCCGGACGACCCAGCCGATCTCTTTGCACAGCCCGATGCCCTTGGCCAGGCCACCGATAGTGACGAACTCGATGCGGTCCTCAAAGATACTGATGGGGGTGGGCCGCTGAAGGCATAGTCCCGGTGGACCAGGGTGTTGAGCAGTGCATCCCACACAGCCTCGGGCGGGTGACCCCGGATGTCCACCCGATCCAGTCCGGAGAACTCCGTCTGGGTGCGGTTGAATCGGTCGATATAGCCGTAGGCGTCTTCCGTCTGCTGGAGCAGAGAGGCGCTCGGTTCCTGCTGGCCCTTGAATGCCGATTTTTTGCTGCCCTCGAAGACCGCCAGTTTGGCGGTGTGGCTGCACTGGTCTGAGAGCAGAAGGCCAGGTTCGTATAGGTGCCGTCCGGACCGATCAGGTGGAGCGTGCGCATCTGGGCCGGGCTGTTCACCGCTGGACCCGGACGCAGATCACTGGATTGCCCTCCATGGTTTTGCGGCGGCAGTCCAGAAACATCGTCAGGTCCGGGCACACGGCGTCCCGGATAGCGTTGGTAATCCGGAGCATGATGCCGTCCGTATCGTCCACCCCGCGCACCGTGCCGTTATCTTCAATGCCCACATAGATGGTGCCGCCGTCGCAGTTAGCAAAGGCAATGGCGGTATTCTTGATGTTGCCCACATACTCCCGTTTGAGTTCGGTCGTTTTGCTTTCCGTGAACATAACAAACCTCCGGCATGCGATCTAGTAATCTAATAATTATTATATTAGATCGCTAGATCGCTGCGAGATTGCAAGCGGTTCTTATAGATAACCCCAATTTATTGAGCGACACTACAAATCACAAGCGCGTATTTTACATCAATTCATGTTACTGGCGATAGTCCATGACGGGGATGGGTGCAGGCTTGCTTTTCTTCATGCTGGCACTTCCCACACCCGCCGCAGTTGCCGCAGCCCTGACAGGCATGGGCCTTCGGCTCCGGGCCGGTGGGCGCGTCTGGCGGTTTCGGGTGCAGGAGGGCAAAGGGCAGGCGGATATTCAGGTGGACAGTGACGGGTAAAATAATCTGCTTTATACAGTGACCTCCTTCAATGAATTTGCTGCTAAATATTCGTGCAAAGTATTGCTTTCTTCGTGCAAATGGCATATACTAAAAGTGCCAGCAGAAAGGGGTTGATGATATGGCTGGAAATACCACAAACATCAGCATCCGCATGGACGCGGATTTGAAGGCACAGGCCGACGCCCTGTTTGCGGA
>CAJFQQ010000072.1 GCA_904419145.1 uncultured Oscillospiraceae bacterium
GAGTCCGGCTCCATCTCCGCCATCACCCTGGACCAGTTCTACCACAAGTTCGAGGCCATCCGCCAGAACGTGAACCTGGACAACATCATCATCGCCTCCATCAAGGATGCCCTGAGCCAGCCCATCAAGGCCGGCTACATGCTCACCGAGGGCCGCAAGCTCCAGAAGATCCCCAAGGACGCCCCCATCCTCCGCTGGAACGAATTTATCCGGCGGGGCCGCACCTACCACTGGAAGTACAAGGCGGAGGTGGACGCCAAGGCCCCCGCCGTCATCCTCTACTCCGGCGGCACCACCGGCACCACCAAGGGCATCCTCCTGAGCAGTTACAACTTCAACGCCCTGGCCTGCCAGATTGTGGCCACCAACCCCTTCTTCCGCCCCGGGGACAAGATGCTGGCCGCCATGCCCATCTTCCACGGCTTCGGCCTGGGGGTATCCATCCACTCCATGCTGGTCAACGGCGGCTGCTGCATCCTGGTGCCCCGGTTCACTGCGGACAGCTACGCCAAGCTTCTCCTGAAGTACCGCTGCAACCTGATCGCCGGCGTCCCCACCCTCTACGAGGCCCTGCTGCGCCTGCCCAAGATGGACGGGGCGGACCTCAGCTGCCTGAAGGGGGTCTACTCCGGTGGCGACAGCCTGAGCGTGGAGCTGAAAAAGCGGTTCGACAAGTTCCTCTACGACCACCACGCCTCCATCCAGATCCGGGAGGGCTACGGCACCACCGAGTGCGTCACCGCCTCCTGCCTGACCCCCATCCACATGGCCAAGGAGGGCAGCATCGGCCTTCCGTTCCCGGACACCTACTTCAAGATCGTGAAGCCCGGCACCCAGGAGGAGGTCCCCTACGGCGAGACCGGCGAGATCTGCCTCAGCGGCCCCACGGTGATGATCGGCTATCTCGGCCACGAGGAGGAGAACGCCCAGGTCCTCCAGAAGCACCCCGACGGCCTGACCTGGGTCCACACAGGGGACCTTGGCACCATGGACGACGATGGGTTCGTCTACTTCAAGCAGCGCCTCAAGCGCATGATTGTCACCAGCGGGTACAACGTCTACCCCTCCCAGCTGGAGAACATCTTCGACGCCCACGAGCTGGTGCAGATGAGCTGCGTCATCGGCGTGCCCGACGAGCTGAAGATGCAGAAGGTGAAGGCCTTCATCATGCTCAAGCCCGGCGTGGCCCCCAGCCAGGAGAACAAGGACATCCTCATGGCCTACGCCCGCAAGCACATCGCCAAGTACGCTCTGCCCTATGACATCGAATTCCGTGCGGAGCTGCCCAAGACCCTGGTGGGCAAGGTGGCCTACCGGGTGCTGGAGGAAGAGGAGGCGGCCAAGCGCGCCGCCGAGAGCGGAACTCCTGTCAATGTCTGACCCCTTTCAGCCACTCCTATCTGATCGCCCCTCCGCAGTCTTGTGGAGGGGCTTTTTCCATTGCTCCGGCCATCCCTGGTGAGTCTGCGGGAACCGGGCACAACATCTGGTGTTTGATTGCCTTTCAGCCCTGTTTTACCGCCATTTTGGAATAAAATCCCTCATTCCAGGCAAAATTTCTCTTTACAAGGGCGCGGTTCTATGCTATAGTTGTGAAGTACGCGGGATGACCCGCCCTTCCCTGGCCTCGTCCGGTGGTGACACCTACCCCGCACGCGGCTTGCGGAGCAATTCAATGAAAGGTGGAAACACAAACCATGATGCAGAAAGATCAAAAGACCTCCATTATCGAGGCCAATCGCACCCATCCCACAGACACCGGCTCCCCGGAGGTCCAGGTAGCCATCCTCACTGAGCGGATCAATCAGCTCACCGCCCATCTCCAGGTCCACATCCACGACAACCACAGCCGCCGTGGCCTGTACAAGATGATCGGTAAGCGCCGCAGCCTCCTGGACTATCTTGCCAAAAAGGATATCGAGCGCTATCGTACCCTCATCGCAAAGCTGGGCATCCGTAAGTAAACCGATACCGCAGGGGGGAAACCGCTTCCCCCCTGCGTTTCGTTCTCTTGACGGGTGTTTTTCCGGGATAAAACAGCAAAAAACGGGAGCCGATCCCCTTTTTAGCAGTTGATCCTGCCGCCGAAGCCTCGGCGCTGGGATCAAGTGCTAAAAGGCAGGCTCCCGCCCAATCCAAAAGAAAAGGAGCATGCAAATGGCAACCATCATCAAGAAAAAAACCTTCCCCAACTACCGCAAATACTCCATGGACCTGGCGGGCCGCCCCCTGACCCTGGAGGTGGGCAAGCTGGCCGAGCTGGCCAACGCCGCCGTCATGGTGGGCTATGGCGACACCCGGGTCCTGGTCACCGCCACCGCCGCCCCCCGGCCCCGGGACGGCATCGACTTCTTCCCCCTGAGCGTGGACTTTGAGGAGAAGATGTACGCTGTGGGCCGCATCCCCGGCTCCTTCATGCGCCGGGAGGGCCGCCCCGGTGAGAAGGGCATCCTCACCAGCCGCGTCATCGACCGGCCCATCCGCCCCCTGTTCCCCGGCGACTTTCGTAACGACGTGGCCATCATGGCCACGGTCATGAGCGTGGACCGGGACTGCAGCCCCGAGATCGCTGCCCTCATCGGCACCAGCGCGGCTCTCGCCATCTCCGACATCCCCTGGAACGGGCCTGTGGGCGCGGTGAAGATGGGCCTGGTGGACGGCAAGCTGGTGGTGAACCCCAACGAGGAGCAGGCCAAGGTCAGCGATATGGACGTCACCGTGGTCTCCACCGCCAAAAAGGTGGTCATGATCGAGGCCGGCGCCAATGAGGTGCCCAACGACCTGATGTTCGAGGCCATTCAGAAGGCCCACGAGGAGAACCAGAAGCAGGTGGCCCTCATCAACCAGATGGTCTCCGAGATCGGCAAGCCCAAGTTCGACTACCCCCACGCCGAGTTCAACCAGGAGCTCTTTGACAAGATCGTTGCCGAGTACATGGACGAGGCCAAGGCCGCCATGGATACCGACGACAAGAACATCCGGGAGACCCGGTGGAACGCCATGATCGACAAGTGGCTGGCCGAGTACCAGGAGCAGTATCCGGACATGGAGAAGTACCTGGAGGAGTTCACCTACAAGTTCCAGAAGAAGATCGTCAAGGCCTGGCTCCTGGAGGGCCACCGTGTAGACGGCCGCGCCAAGAACGAGATCCGTCCCCTCAGCGCCGAGGTGGGCGTCCTGCCCCGGGTCCACGGCTCCGGCCTCTTCACCCGCGGCCAGACCCAGGTGCTCAGCGTCTGCACCCTGGACACCCTGGCCGCCGCCCAGAAGCTGGACACCATCTGGCCCGAGGAGACCAAGCGCTACATGCACCACTACAACTTCCCCGGCTACAGCGTGGGCGAGGCCAAGGCCTCCCGCAGCCCCGGCCGTCGTGAGATCGGCCACGGCGCTCTCGCCGAGCGGGCCCTGCTGCCCGTCCTCCCCAGCGAGGAGGAGTTCCCCTACGCCATCCGCGTGGTATCCGAGGTCCTGAGCTCCAACGGCTCCACCTCCCAGGGCTCCATCTGCGGCTCCACCCTGGCCCTCATGGACGCGGGCGTGCCCATCAAGGCCCCGGTGGCCGGCATCTCCTGCGGCCTCATCCAGGACGACGACGGCTCCTTCACCACCTTCATCGACATCCAGGGCGTGGAGGACTTCCACGGCGAGATGGACTTCAAGGTGGGCGGCACCAAGAAG
>CAJFQQ010000073.1 GCA_904419145.1 uncultured Oscillospiraceae bacterium
CAAGCGCACCCCGGTCAGCGAGTACGCCGCCCAGGGCAAGGGCGGCCAGGGCCGCAAGGGCATCACCACCCGGGAGGAGGACAGCGTGGCCGAGGTGTTCACCGCCTCCACCCACGACTATATCCTCTTCTTCACCGACACCGGCAAGGTCTACCGGA
This sequence comes from uncultured Oscillospiraceae bacterium, assembly GCA_904419145.1. Lineage (GTDB taxonomy): Bacteria > Bacillota > Clostridia > Oscillospirales > Oscillospiraceae > CAJFPI01. Next base: position 159 of record CAJFQQ010000073.1, read on the forward strand.
AGAAGGGCTACCAGATCCCCGAGTCCGGCAAGGCCGCCAAGGGCACCAATATCGTCAACATCCTCCAGGTGGACAGCGGCGAGCGGGTCCAGGCCATGATCCACACCCGCTCCATCGAGGACGACGGCCGCTTCCTCTTCATGGTCACCCGGAACGGCACCGTGAAGCGCCTGCCGGCCAACACCCTGAAGAACCTGCGCAACAACGGCATCCGGGCCCTGAAGCTGGACGAGGACGACGCCCTGATCTCCGTGCGGGAGACCGATGGGCAGCAGAAGATCCTTATCGCCACCCACGACGGGTCCGCCGTCTGCTTTGATGAGAACGACGTGCGGCCCATGGGCCGGGAGGCCGTGGGCGTCCGGGGCATCAAGCTCCGGGAGGGCGACTATGTGGTGGGGGCCGCCAGGGCCCACGCGGGCAAGTGCGTCCTCACCATCACCGAGAAGGGCTACGGCAAGCGCACGGCGGTGGAGGACTACCGCATCACCAGCCGGGGCGGCATCGGCATCAAGAACTACGCCGTCACCGAGAAGACCGGGAAGATCGTGGGCATCAAGGTGGTGGACGGCAGCGAGGACCTGCTGCTCATGACCCAGAACGGCATTTTGATGCGCACCCACGTGGACACCATCCGCACCGCGGGCCGCGCCACCCAGGGCGTCATCGTCATGCGCATGAAGGAGGAGGGGGACCAGGTGATCTCCCTGGCCCTCACCGAGCGGGAAAATGACGAGGAGGACGGCTCCCCTGCCCAGGCCCAGGGGACGGAGGGGGAGGCAAGTACCCCAGAGCAGGGTGGGGCGGAGTAATGGGCCGCGCCACCGGAAGAACAGATAGGAGGATGTCAATATGAAACTGGCAAACGCCCTCTCCCAGCGCTCGGAGCTTCAGGAGCGCATCCGGCAGCTGGAGGCGCGCCTATTGGATAATGCCAGGGTCCAGGAGGGGGAGCAGCCCGCCGAGGACCCGGAGGAGCTGCTGGCAGAGCTGGAGTCCTGCTGCGGGCAGCTGGAGGATCTGATCGGCCGCATCAACCGCACCAACAGCGCCACACAGGTGAAGGGAAGGGCCCTTTCCGATCTGCTGGCCTGTCGGGATGTCTGGAAGCAGAAGCTCCAGATCTTGCGGGAGTTCCTCTCCAGCGCCAGCGATCTGGCCACCCGCCGGACGGTGGGGGAGATCAAGATCCGCAGCACCGTCAACGTACGGGAAATGCAGAAGCAGCTGGACGCCGCGTCCAAGGCCCTGCGGGAGCTGGATGAGACGATCCAGGAGGCCAACTGGACCACAGAGCTTCTGGAGAAGTAGGCTGTCTTTGGTTGCGCAGAAGGCGGGCGTCAAACTCCCAGTGCCGGAGTGATGAGGCATTACTGGTTTGGCAGCGAGACGGGACATTCGCTGGGTTCAACTCCCAACAATACAATTACGTCCGGTATTGTTACATGAGCACCCTTACAATTTGGAAGGATCACCAGGCGTCGGTTCTGCGCGGGCGGGAAAGGGGAAAAGCGCCCTCCCCCTTTGAGGGGGAGGGCGCTTTGTCACAGACAGCCGTTCAGGGGTTCCATCTGTGCATGGCGCCCCGGAAGGAGAGCAATATGAAAACAGTCACCATCTATACGGACGGAGCCTGCTCCGGGAACCCCGGGCCCGGAGGCTGGGGGGCGATCCTGCAGTACGGGGCGCACCAGAAGGAGCTCTCCGGCGGGGCGGAGCACACCACCAACAACCGCATGGAGCTCACAGGGGTGATCGCAGCCCTGAGCCTTCTCAAGGAGCCCTGCATCGTGGAGCTGTACTCCGATTCCAAATATGTGATCGACGCCCTCACCAAGGGCTGGGCCAAGGGCTGGAGGGCCAGGGGCTGGGTGAAGGGGGACAAGAAGCCTGCGTTGAACCCGGATCTCTGGGAGAAGCTGCTGGACCTGTGCGAGATCCATACGGTCCGCTGCCACTGGGTCAAGGGCCACGCGGAGAACCCATACAACAACCGGTGCGACGAGCTGGCGGTGGCGGAGAGCCAGAAGTACCGGTAGCGGGTCCGGCGTGGCCCTGAACCGGCGCGGCTTGGCTTGGCCGTGGGCGCATGCTTATTTCGGCAGCCTTGCCGGAGGGAGAGGGTGCCCACCCTCCGGGGGCCTACTTTTGTCGCTGAACAAAAGTAGGCAAAAGTCAGCTTAGGGGTTTCACCCCTAAGGACCCCAAGTTTTTGGAACAGGGTCGTGGAGGGGGCTATTTTACCAACGCTATCGGTAGCAGGATTACCTACGAACTTTGAAGGGTTTCGTAACTGCGCCTGTCGGCCTGTTGTGTAGTGGCCGCTAAGACAAGATGGCAGTAGCTTCTCTTTCTCTCTTGCTGTTTATGGCTTGGCGGAGACTTGCGGGAAAGGACCCAGCTCCCGATACCTGCCGCACCAGGCGCAGTATCAGGGGGAGGAGTAGCCTGAATGCACACCCCAGGCAGGGCCTAGCGCAGCGGAAGGCCCGGAAGGGGGCGCAGGAGCAAGACGATGCTCACGCGCCGGAAGGAGAAACGGGCACCTTATTGTACATCAAAGGGGTTCTTAGGGGCCGCAGCCCCTAAGCCAGTTTTTGCCTACTTTTGCCTGGCGGCAAAAGTAGGTCGTGCCCGGGGGCACGAAACCATCCCCTGGCAAAGGGGTGGCAGAAACACCCCGTGCACGAGGGCGCGAAATCTCCCCGCCCCTTCGGCGGGCAAACCACATTTCACCAAAACAGCCGGATTTTTTCTGGAAAATCCCCTTTTGTTTACAAATTGTTCATAGCGTGTACATGATTTCTTCTTAAACCTATTGTAAGATACAATCAAGCAAAGGGTACAACAACCCGATGCGATTTCTCCCTCCTAAAACACACACAACACACAGCGGAAAACCCTCACCATCCGGTGGGGGTTTTTCGTTTGCTTTTTTCCCCCGTGTGCGCTACAATACAATCA
>CAJFQQ010000074.1 GCA_904419145.1 uncultured Oscillospiraceae bacterium
TCCCTCCTAAAACACACACAACACACAGCGGAAAACCCTCACCATCCGGTGGGGGTTTTTCGTTTGCTTTTTTCCCCCGTGTGCGCTACAATACAATCACCAACACGAAGGACATGTCAAAAGGAGGATGGACCATGCGAGACGGATTCATCAGCGTGGCCGCCGGCACCCCGAAGATCCGGGTGGCCGACTGCCGCTATAATGCGGAGCAGATTTTTACCCTCATGCGGGAGGCCGCCAAGCAGGGCGTGAAGGTGCTGTGTCTGCCGGAGCTGTGCATCACTGGCTATACCTGTGGGGATCTGTTTTTCCAGGATACCCTGCTGAAGGGGGCGGAGGACGCCCTCTCCACCATTCTGGAGGCCACCCGGAATTTGGATCTGGTGGCGGCTGTGGGGCTTCCGGTGCGGAATCCATATGACAACAAACTGTATAACTGCGCCGCGGTAATACAAAAAGGAGAGATTTTGGGGCTGGTGCCCAAGTGCTATCTCCCCAACTACGGGGAATTTTATGAGCGCCGCTGGTTCAACAGCGGCGTGGGCGTGGAGGCCATGATCCCCTTCTGCTCCCAGGAGGTGGATCTCCTGTCCAACCAGGTCTTTGCCTGCGAGAGCGTGCCCAACCTGGTGATCGGTGTGGAGATCTGCGAGGACCTGTGGGCCCCGGCGCCCCCCTCTGTGGAGCTGGCCCGGAAGGGCGCCACGGTGATCTTGAACCTCTCCGCCTCCAACGAGCTGGTGGGTAAGGCGGACTACCGCCGGTCCCTGGTGGTGGGCCAGAGCGGCCGCCTCATCTGCGGCTACGTCTATGCCGACGCCGGGGAGGGGGAGTCCACCTCGGATCTGGTGTTCGGCGCCCACAACGCCGTGGCGGAAAACGGCACCCTCCTGGCGGAGCGCCGCTTTGCCACGGGTCTCACCATCAGCGAGATCGACGTGGACCGGCTGGTCTATGAGCGCCGCCGGAACACCACCTTCACCCCCGGAGAGGGTGAGAAGGAGGTCTGGCGCTCCTATTTCTCCCTGCCTCTGGAGGAGACCCGTCTCACCCGGTATATCTCCCAGGCCCCCTTTGTGCCGGAAAACGCGGAGGATCGGGCGGCGCTGTGCGAGGAGATCCTGCTCATCGCGTCCCTGGGGCTGAAAAAGCGGCTGGAGCACACCCACGCCAAGACCGCGGTCATCGGGCTCAGCGGCGGCCTGGACTCCACCCTGGCCCTCCTCATCACGGCGCTGGCCATGGGGATGCTGAACCGCCCGGCCACGGATATCATCGCTGTCACCATGCCCTGCTTCGGCACCACGGACCGGACCCGCTCCAACGCCGAGGTGCTGGCGGAGCGGATGGGGGCCACGCTGAAGATCATCGACATCGGCAAGAGCGTCAAGTCCCACTTCCAGGACATCGGCCAGAGCATGGACAACCACGACGTGACCTTTGAAAACGGGCAGGCCCGGGAGCGGACCCAGGTCCTCATGGATATCGCTAACCAGACCGGCGGCCTGGTCATCGGCACCGGGGACCTCAGCGAGCTGGCCCTGGGCTGGGCCACCTACAACGGCGACCACATGAGCATGTACGGCGTCAACGCCTCCATCCCCAAGACCCTGGTGCGCTATCTGGTGGACTATGTGGCCAAGGACAACCTGGAGAAGGATCAGGATCTGACGAGCGTGCTGGAGGACATCCTGGACACCCCGGTGTCCCCGGAGCTGCTCCCCGCCATCGAGGGGAAGATCGCCCAAAAGACGGAGGATCTGGTGGGCCCCTATGAGCTCCACGACTTCTTCCTCTACCATGTGGTCCGCTGGGCCTTCCCGCCCAAAAAGGTGCTGCGCCTGGCGGAGCAGGCCTTCGGCAAAGCCTATGACCGGGAGACCATCCTCAAGTGGCTCAGGACCTTCTACCGGCGGTTCTTCTCCCAGCAGTTCAAGCGCAACTGCCTGCCCGACGGGCCTAAGGTGGGCTCCGTGGCCCTCAGTCCCCGCGGCGACTGGCGGATGCCCAGTGACGCAGTGGCTTCCCTGTGGATGGAAGAGCTGGAGAATTTGTAAAGGCTTCCGGAGAGGATCCCGCCAGTCGCCCCATCCGGGGCCCCCGCAAAATCGGAGATTTTGTGGGGAGAGGAGGGGCAAGGGAGCGGTCGGAGGTTTCGCCGAAAGGCGGAACCGGAGGGGAGCGGACTTTGCCCCGACGAGGCGGATGCCCAGTGACGCAGTGGCTTCCCTGTGGATGGAGGAGCTGGAGAATTTGTAAGGGTTTCCTGAGAGGATCCCGCCAGTCGCCCCATCCGGGGCCCCCGCAAAATCGGAGATTTTGTGGGGAGAGGAGGGGCAAGGGAACGGTCGGAGGTTTCGCGCCCCTGGGGCGGCCACCTTTTGCCATAGTTGGCTGCTAATATCGGCAGAGCTGCCGGGGAGGGGGAGTGCCCACACTCCGTGGGGTAACTTTTTGCTTGTGCAAAAAGTCACCAAAAACACACTTAGGGGCTGCGCCCCTAAGGACCCCAAATTTTTGGAACAGGGTCGTGGAGGGGTTTATATCAGAAACGATGTCGGCAGCGGGATTACCTACGGACCTTGGAGGTTTCGCAACTGCGCCTGCCGGCCTGTGAAACGGTGACCCACTAAGACAAGAGAATAGTTGCTTCTCGGCTTCTCTTGCCGTTCATGGTGCGCTGTGAGGCCCGAAGGGCCGAGGAAGTGGTGCTCCCGTTATACCCACCGCACCAGGCGCGGTATCGGGGGGAGGAGCGGCTTGGATGCCCACACAGTAGGGCCTAAGGCCCGGAAGGAGGCGCAGAGGCAAAACGATATCCACGCGCCGGTAAGAGGCGCAGGCACCCTGCTGTACATCAAAGGGGTTCTTAGGGGCCGCAGCCCCTAAGCGGCCTTTTCGGCCCTTTTGGGCCGTGCCAAAAGGGCCTCGCGCCGGAGCGCGAAATCTCCCCTGGCAGGGGTGTGCCAGAAACACCCCGCGCCCGGAGGCACGAAACCTCCCCCGGCAGGCACTGCCGCAACAACCGAACCGGCCCTTGACAAGGCCTCAAAAAAGTGATACAGTACCCACGTTACAGGCTGTGAAAGGGAGAAGTACCCCCTTTGGGCCGGCGCAAGAGAGGGGACGGACGGTGCAAGTCCCCGCCGGCGGGGGAGGGAAGGCGCCCGGGAGCCGCGGAGGGGAAATCCTCCGCCGTCTGGTCCGCGTTATAGGACAGAGAGTGTGTCCCGGAGATCCGGGGCAAATTCAGGTGGAACCACGGATCGTTTGATTCGCCCTGGGCTGGAGACGGCTCAGGGCGTTTTTTTATTTGCTGGGATCGGTTGAGGTTCCGGTATTCCCCGGCGCTGTTTCCACAGCGTGTGGAAAACTTTTCTGTCAGACAAAGCTTTTATTCCAGATAGACCCTATCCAAATCAAAGGAGAGAATCAGCCATGATGAAAAACACCGAAAAGACGATGGACAAGATCGTAGCTCTGTGCAAGGGACGGGGCTTCATCTTTGCCGGCAGCGAGATCTACGGCGGCCTCGCCAACACCTGGGACTACGGCCCCCTGGGCGTGGAGCTGAAGAACAACGTGAAAAAGGCCTGGTGGAAGAAGTTCGTCCAGGAGAACCCCTATAACGTGGGACTGGATTCCGCCATCCTGATGAATCCTCAGACCTGGGTGGCCAGCGGCCATCTTGGCGGCTTCTCCGACCCCCTCATGGACTGCAAGGAGTGCAAGGAGCGCTTCCGGGCAGATAAGCTCATTGAGGACTACTGCGCAGAGCAGGGGATCGAGCTGGACAAGCCCATCGACGCCTTCTCCCAGGAGGAGATGGCCGCCTTTATCGAGGAAAAGCAGATCCCATGCCCCACCTGCGGCAAGCACAACTTCACCGATATCCGGCAGTTCAACCTGATGTTCAAGACCTTCCAGGGGGTCACCGAGGACGCCAAGAACACGGTATACCTGCGTCCGGAGACCGCCCAGGGCATCTTTGTGAACTTCCCCAACATCCAGCGCACAACCCGCCGCAAGCTACCCTTCGGCGTGTGCCAGGTGGGGAAATCCTTCCGCAATGAGATCACCCCGGGCAACTTCACCTTCCGCACCCGGGAGTTCGAGCAGATGGAGCTGGAGTTCTTCTGCAAGCCCGGCACGGACCTGGAGTGGTTCCAGTACTGGCGCAGCTTCTGCCGGGACTGGCTGCTGGGGCTCAATATGAACGGGGAAAACCTGCGCCTGCGGGACCACAGCCCCGAGGAGCTGTGCTTCTACTCCAAGGGCACCACGGATTTTGAGTTCCTCTTCCCCTTCGGGTGGGGCGAGCTGTGGGGCGTGGCGGATCGGACGGATTACGACCTGACGCAGCATCAGAACACCAGCGGCAAGGATATGACCTACTTCGACCAGGAGACCGGGGAGCGGTACATTCCCTATGTCGTGGAGCCCTCCCTGGGCGCAGACCGGGTGGTGCTGGCCTTCCTCATTGACGCCTATGACGAGGAGGTGGTGGATCCGGCCAAGAACGATGTGCGCACGGTGCTCCACCTGCATCCCGCCCTGGCCCCCTACAAGGTGGCGGTGCTGCCACTGAGCAAGAAGCTCTCCGACAAGGCCCGGGAGCTCCAGGCGGAGCTGTGCAAGTACTGGATGGTGGACTTTGACGACGCCGGGAGCATCGGCAAGCGCTACCGCCGTCAGGACGAGATCGGCACCCCCTACTGTGTCACCGTGGACTTTGACACCATGGGCGACGCTGAGAAGGCTGGGGACAACGCGGTCACCATCCGCAACCGGGACACCATGGAGCAGGTGCGGGTGCCTATTTCTGAGCTGAAATCCTGGCTGGAGGAGAAGCTGGCCTATTAAGAGCCCTGTATGTCGGCACCTGGTCCATACCGCCGCGCTCAGCGGCGCGATACGAGCATTTTGGCGTGAGCCAAAATCTCGCCGCAGGGCGGATTCACTCCGCCCGAGGAGTTCAAATCTGCCTTGGGGCCCCACAAACGCCTGCGTTTGTGGGAGCGCAGGTGCGGGTGCCTATTTCTGAGCTGAAATCCTGGCTGGAGGAGAAGCTGGCCTATTAAGATTGGCAGGGGCATTCCGGGAGGGGTGCCAGCCTGACCGTGCCCGGGGAGAGTTCGTGTCCCCGGGCACGACCTTTTTGCCGTGGCTGTATGCAGGGTTCGGCAGTGCCTGCCGGGAGGGGAGTGGCCACACTCCGTGGGGTAACTTTTTGCTTGTGCAAAAAGTCACCAAAAACACACTTAGGGGTTTCACCCCTAAGGACCCCGGGTTTTTGGAGCAGGGTCGTGAAGGGGCCTATTTTACTCAGTGTATCGGTAGAATGAGTACCTACGGACCACGGCACTTTCCATCCTGCGCCTGACGGCCTGTGAAACGGTAAGCTACTAA
>CAJFQQ010000075.1 GCA_904419145.1 uncultured Oscillospiraceae bacterium
CCGACATCAAGGGCGTGCAGATGAAGATCGAGTGGGGCAGCCAGATCCGCTCCTATGTGTTCATGCCCTATCAGATGGTGAAGGACACCCGCACCGGCTTCGAGACCGGCAACATCGACAGCGTGATGGACGGGGATCTGGACGGTTTTATCAATGCCTACCTTACCGCCAGCGCCACCGGGGAATTGAAGAAATAAATACAGAGAAGGGCCGCAGGGCCCTTCTTTTTTGCGCCCACTGGCGCGGGGCGGATTTTGTGCCCGGAGAGGACGCGCTGACGTTTGACAAGGGCGTATGCTTATTTCGGCAGCTTTGCCGGAGAGGGGAGTGCCCACGCTCCGTGGGGTAACTTTTTGCTTGTGCAAAAAGTCACCAAAAACACACTTAGGGGTTTCACCCCTAAGAACCCCAGTTTTTAAGAACAGGGTCGTGGAGGGGTTTATTTGAGAAATGGGATCGGTAGAAGGATTACCTACGGACCTTGGCACTTTCCATAGTCCGCCTGTCGGCCTGTGAAACGGTGACCCACTAAGACAAGAGAATAGTTGCTTCTCGGCTTCTCTTGCCGTTCATGGTGCGCTGTGAGGCCCGAAGGGCCGAGGAAGAGTGCCCTTGGGGTGCGGCGGAGACTTGTGAGAAGAGACTGGTGCTCGCGTTACCCACCGCACCAGGCGCGGTATCGGGGGAAAAGAGGCCGGGATACCTGTCCGGGTAGGGCCTAGCGAAGCGGAAGGCCCGGAAGGAGGCGCAGAGGCAAAACGATATCCACGCGCCGGTAAGAGGCGCAGGCACGATATTGTACATCAACGGGGTCCTTAGGGACCGCAGCCCCTAAGCGGCCTTTTCGGCCCTTTTGGGCCGTGCCAAAAGGGCCTCGCGCCGGAGCGCGAAATCTCCCCTGGCAGGGGTATGCCAGAAACATCCCGTGCCCGGGGACGCGAACCCTCCTCTGGCAGGCACTGCCGATCCTGCGCCGCATTTTGTGGGGAGAGGACACCCGACCACAGACGGGCTTTTCGGAGCAAACCGCCGCACCGCGGACAGCACAAAACAGAGAGCGGCAGGGCTGACCGCCCGCCGCTCTTTTTGTTATTCGTTTCTCAGCAGGCAGACGTAGCCGTCCCCCTCCCGGCGGTACACCGCCTCCGTGTCCGCGTCCATCCGCTCCAGCAGGGGATCCTCGGCACTGTAGCGCACGCAGGTGCCGCAGGAGGAGCTGAGGGCCCGTGGCACCGGGGCCAGCTCCGCCTGTACCCCGGCCCCCTCCAAAGCCCGGGCGGTGCGCAGGGCGGACAGGTGGGTGTAAAACGTGGCTACGAAGTTCATTTTGTCAGCACCAGCTTGAAGTCCCCCTCAAAGTCCCGGACCTCCACCTGGTACCCGGCGTTTCTGGCGAACCGGGTCACATTCTCCACCGAGCACTGGTTGTCTACCGCCACCTCCAGGGTGTCCGGCGCGCCGTTTTTCACAGCCTTCTGCACCATCACCACCGGCGTGGGGCAGGAATATCCTCTGGCGTCGATCATATGCTTACACCTCCAGCTTATTTGTGTTGGCCAGGGAGATCACAAGGAACAGGACGAAGCCGCCGATGACGGCCACGGCCACCGGGCCGGCGCCGATGCCGTCGGCAGAGGAGGCCAGGCCAAAGTTGTGGGACACCGCGGCCCCCACGATAAAGCCGGTGACCGTGACGGCGGAGTCCGTGTTGCCCTCCCCGGCCAGAATGAGTTGCCGCAGGGGGCAGCCCCCCAGGAGCACCGAGCCCCAGCCCACCAGCACCATGCCCAGCAGGTTCCACAGCCCCTCGCTGTGAGCGATGGGCTGGCCTTCAAAGGAGAAGGTAAGGCCGTTGCCCACCAGAAGGTTGCCCACCATCACCGTGACGATGATGGCGAGAAAGGCGGAGATGAGCCGGAAATCCCGGAACATCACCGCGTCCCGGATGCCGCCCACCATGCACAGCCGGGAGCGCTGGGCCAGGACGCCCACCACCAGGGCGATGACGAGGGCCGCCAGGGCCGGGGCGGCCATAGAGCCCGGGCCGGATACGCTGAACTGCAGCAGGGACGGGGCGGCAAAGAGGATCACCAGCAGCGCCAGCATCAGCGCCGGGAAGATGAGCCCCTCAGCCATGGACTGGGCATAGGCCCGCTTCAGGGAGAAGCCCCGCTTCAGGAACACCACGCCGGTAAGGATGCCCAGCACAAAGCCCACCAGCCCCACCACGGCGTTGAGGTCTCCGCCGCCGATGCGGATGACCATGCGCAGGGGGCAGCCCAGGAACACCAGGGCCCCGATCATCACGAACACGGCAATGACGAACCGCAGCATGGGGGAGGAGCCGCCCTTGGGCCGGAACTCCTTTTTGGCAAAGGCGATGATCGTGGACCCCAGCACCAGGCCCATGATCTCCGGCCGGGCGTACTGCACGATGCCCGTGCCGGTCTCAGCGGTAAACCCGGCCCGCTGGAAGTTCAGCGCCCCGGCGATGTCCCGCAGGAAGCAGGCGATGCAGAACCCCATGTTCTGGGGGTTCCCCAGGGCCGTCAGGGCCACCGCCGCCGCCCCCACCAGCACGCCGGTGAGGAGCAGCAATCCGTACTTCTTCCAAAAACTGTCTCTCTCCATTGATTTCCCTCCATTTTGTTGTTCTTCTAAAAGGATAACGAAGAATCAAAAAAGGCGTTTGCGGATTTACTACCCCTTCCGCAAACGCTTTCTGATTCCTTACTGTTACTATAGCCTATCTCCGCGGAAAAAGCAAGGGGGAAAGAGGGGCGCACGGGGAACGGCCGGCCCTGCCCCCACATAAAATGAACTGTGGCACTGCCATACGCAACTTTCAAATGGACAGAGGAGAGAAGTATGAACCGTTATTATCCCTCGGACCGGTGCTGCGGCTCCAATAGTTCCTGCGGCAACCGGCCCTCCTGCGGCCCGGGCAACTGCCCGCCGCCTTGTCCGCCGCCGCCCTTCCCGCCGCCTTTCCCAGGACCGGGTCCGATCGGGCCCACCGGACCCCAGGGGCCTGTCGGTCCAACCGGCCCCACCGGCCCCACCGGACCTACTGCTCCGTCAATATATGCACAACACGAGAAATGCCGTAACCATGCGGCTTTCCACTATCTTAAAGACAATTAAACAGCCCCTATGATTACACCTAAAACGCCGTAGCAAGGTTGGACAAGCCTTGATATG
>CAJFQQ010000076.1 GCA_904419145.1 uncultured Oscillospiraceae bacterium
CCTGACCCTGGGCCAGCTGCTCTATGAAATCCTCTGGCGGATGCCCTTCCAGACCGGGGCCTATGCCCAGATGCTCCCCATGGGGGTGTGCATGGTCATCGCCGCCATCCTGGGGTACTATATCGCCTCCATGCTGCTGAAGAAGTCCCTGCGGGTGTTCCGGGGGGACTGGCAGGGCCCGGTGACGGTGGCGGCGCTCATCGTCATCCTGTGCGGCTGCGTGTCCTTTGACCTGTTCGGCATCGCCTCCGCGGTGCCGGCGGAGGGGGACATCCGGGAGGTCGGCGTCTCCCTCAACTACTCCAGCGGCGACCTGCTGCTCCAGTCCGGGGACCCCCTGATGGCGGACGCCCTGGCCCTCCATGAGGCCATCATCCAGAACCAGGACGCCATCCGGGCCGACAGCGACAGCATCCAGATGTGGAGCAGCGAAATCGTAGGCTCCGCCCAGGAGCGCCGGGGGGTGAACCTGCGCTTTGCCTACACCCTGCAAAGCGGCCGGACCTTCTACCGGGAGTACTACCTCTACATGACCCGGGAGGACTGGGAGACAACGGGCACCTACGTCAACGCCGTCAACACTTTCTTCAACAGCCCCGATACCCAGGCGGCCATGTACAGCCTCCCGGAGGGCGCCACCATCACCATGGGCTACTTCGACTTCTACAACATGCCGGTGAGCACTCCCGGCCCTGCGGATGTGCCCGACACGAAGCCCGACACGGGGGAGGACTACTACGGGGACCAGGCCCAGGCCCAGGCCCAGGCGGTATATGAGGCGGTCCTCCAGGACGCCCGGGAGGGGAACATCAAGGAGACAGACCCCTTTGATCCCGCAGAGGTTCTGGGGAACCTGAGTTTCGACTATACCATCAGCCGCCGTCCCCAGACCGGGGACTCCGATGGGTACTCCAACTCCATCTACGGCCTGAATATCAACGTCTACGAGACCATGGAGCACACCATCCAGGCCCTGGAGGACGTGGGGGCGTTCCCCGTCCCGACGGACGAAAAGACCTTTTACACCCTGCCCGGCACGGAGCAGGCGTAAGGACCAATGCGGCGGGGGCCGGGAGGTCCCTGCCGTTCCGTCCTGTTCCCGGCAGAACGGCGGGGACGTTTCGCGCCCCCGGGCGCGAGGGACGGATCCGCCCCCCATTTTCTTTTTCAGAAAAAGAAAACGGGCCGCGGCCGGTCCAAAAGAAAAACCTATTTGGCAAACAGGGACAGCTTTGACCTCTCAACCGGTTCTCAGCGGCTTTCGCTGTAACTTGAAAGGTCCCTGCTCCTGGCCCCGCGCCTTCCGCTCCGCTAGGCGCTACTGCGGTGGGTAACGGGAGAGCCAAACCTTTCCTGCAAGTCCCCACCACACCATAAACAGCAAGAGAAGTCGAGAAGCAACTGCCATCTTGTCTTAGGGGCCACTACACAACAGGCCGGCAGGCGGACTTGGGAGAGTGCCAGGGTCCGTAGGTAATCCCTCTATCGACATCGTTTCTAATATAAACCCCTCCACGACCCTGTTCCAAAAACCGGGGTCTTTAGGGGCAGAGCCCCTAAACTGACTTTTGCCTACTTTTGTTCAGCGACAAAAGTAGGCCCCCGGAGGGTGCGCACCCTCCTCTACCGCCAGGACCGGCGGCAACAGCAGGCCGCGCCGGGGCATGAAATTCCCCCATGAAGGCACCATCAAAAAGAAATAGGGGCTTTCCCCCTGCAACCAAAGAGAAAGAAGGCGTTTCATGTCCCAGCACCCCTACCGCCGCAGACGGCTGAAAAAAGGCTACAAAATCGCCATTGCCGCTCTGTGTCTGTGCCTTGTGGGCGGCGGCATATGGCTGGTCCGCTCCCACTTCACCGTGGACGAGGCCATCAAAAACACGCCGGGCTACGGTGTGGAGATCCCCGACTGGATCGAAGAGGACCTGCTGCCAGTGAACGAGTGGTCCCGCCCCGGGGAGCCCCTCACCGAGGTCAACGCCATTGTCATCCACTACGTGGGCAACCCCGGCACCTCCGCCGCGGCCAACCGGAGCTTCTTCGCTAACCTGGCCACCACCCACGAGACCTCTGCCAGCTCTCATTTTTTGGTGGGACTGGAGGGGGAAATCATCCAATGTGTGCCCCTTTCTGAAATTTCCTACTGTTCAAACGAGAGAAACTATGATACAATAGCCATCGAGGTATGTCATCCCGACGACACCGGGGAGTTCAATCAGGCCTCCCTGGAGAGCGTGGAACGGCTGACGGCCTGGCTGTGCGCGGTCTTTGACCTGGACACGGATCAGGTGATCCGCCACTACGACGTCACCGGGAAGATCTGCCCAAAATATTACGTGGAGCACGAGGACGCTTGGCGCGATTTACTAGCCGGAGTCG
>CAJFQQ010000077.1 GCA_904419145.1 uncultured Oscillospiraceae bacterium
TGCTGGACTACTTCTATCCCACCAGCGTCCTGGTCACCGGATATGACATCATCTTCTTCTGGGTGGCCCGGATGATCTTCTCCGGCTGCGAGCAGATGGGGAAGTACCCCTTTGAGAAAGTGCTGATCCACGGCCTGGTCCGGGACGACAAGGGCCGCAAGATGTCCAAGTCCCTGGGCAACGGCATTGATCCCCTGGAGATGGTAGACCGCTTCGGCGCCGACGCCCTGCGCTTCAACCTCATTACCGGCAACTCCCCGGGCAACGACATGCGCTTCTATGTGGAGAAGTGCGAGGCTATGCGCAACTTCGCCAACAAGATCTGGAACGCCAGCCGCTTTGTCATGATGAATCTGGACATTGACCAGGTGCAGCTGCCGGAGCAGCTGGAGCTGGAGGACAAGTGGGTCCTCTCCAAGCTCAACACCCTGATCAAAGAGGTCACAGACAACATGGAGGCCTATGAGCTGGGCGTGGCCAGTGCCAAGGTCTACGACTTTATCTGGGACACCTACTGCGACTGGTATATCGAGCTGACCAAGACCCGGATGCAGGGCGGCGGCGCGGCCAAAACAGCTGCGGAGAACGTGCTGTGCTATGTGCTGATCCAGCTGCTCAAGCTCCTGCACCCCTTCATGCCCTTTATCACCGAGGAGATCTACCAGGCCCTGCCCCATGTGGCAGGGGAGGGCGCCGAATTCATCATGGTCAGCGACTGGCCGGTGTATCAGGAGAAGTTCTCCTTCCAGGCCGAGGAGGAGGCCATGGAGCTGGTGATGGATGCCATCCGCTCTGTCCGTGCCCGCCGTGCCGAAATGAATGTGTCCCCTGCCCGGAAGGTGAAGTTTGTGATCGCCTCCGATCACCCGGATGTTTTCACCGCCGGGATCCCCTTCTTCCAGCGCCTGGCCTCCGCCAGCGAAGTGGAGGTCACCGGGGTTTCCGGTGTGGGCTCCAGCGATGAGATGCGCCAAAAGGGCATGGTGGAGGTCATCACCCACGCCGCCCGGATTTTCATGCCATTGGCGGAACTGGTGGACGTAGAACAGGAGCTGGCGCGTATCGCCAAGGAGAAGGCCAAGGCCGAGGGCCATCTGAAGGGCATCGAGGCCAAGCTCTCCAACGAGGCGTTTACCTCCAAGGCTCCGGAGCATATCGTCCAGAACCAGCGGGACCAGGCGGAGAAGCTCCGGGAGCTGATCGCCAAGCTGGATGCCTCCGCAGCTGCGCTGCAGAAGTAAGCAGCAGTTCGGAATAGGGGAGGGATCGGCATGCAGTGTCCCATCTGTGGTGGGGACCTCCAGGAGGGCGGCCTGATCATCGACGGCGTGGCCCCCGGCTGGGTCCCCATGGAGCAGTTTGCAAAAAAGGGGCTGAAACGGATGGCCTATACCGGCCTGCGGACCATCGGCAAGAGCAATATCCTGTTGGGTCAGACCCGGGTGCCGGATGCCTATTTCTGTCCCATCTGCAACAAGGTCATGGGGGTATTTGATGTAACGAACTGCTTGGAAGATTGACTCCATGCTCCTATCATAGAGCCGGAAGGCCCCGCCTCACAGGCGGGGCCTTCCGCCAATGGATGGAAATTTTTCAAACCCTCTTGCATTTCCCGGGAAAGGTGCTATACTCTAGTTATTGGCATATGCCAGAAATGGAGGCGGACATGGCGAGACCGAAAAAGTGCCGCCGGGTCTGCATGATCCCAAAGGTCCAGCGGTTCCTGCCGGAAAACGGTGAGCAGGAGCAGATCACCCTGACGGTGGATGAGCTGGAGTGTATCCGGCTGCTGGACCTGGAGGGATTGACCCAGGAGCAGTGCGCCGCCCAGATGATGGTGGCCCGGGCCACGGTGACCGCCATCTACGATGCGGCGCGGCGGAAGGTGGCGGAAGCCCTGGTCCACGGCAAGGAGCTGGTGATCCGGGGTGGGGATTTTGCCGTCTGCGAGCACAGCGGCCACTGTTGCGGCTGCTGCGGACAGGGGGAGCGCCCCTGCTGCCAGGACTGCGGCGCCACAGAATTTTGCAGGAGGAGATCGGTATGAGAATCGCAGTAACGTACGAAAACGGAGAAATTTTTCAGCATTTCGGCCACACAGAGCAGTTTAAGGTCTATGAAGTGGCTGACGGGAAGGTC
>CAJFQQ010000078.1 GCA_904419145.1 uncultured Oscillospiraceae bacterium
GATCCAGAAGGTGGCCGTGTGGGACTACGAGGACCTGAAGGACATGTGCGACATGGAGGCTGTGGAGGCCTTCCGCAAGCACGCGCTGAACCCCGAGCATCCCCACATGCGCGGCTCCCACGAGAACGGCGACATCTTCTTCCAGCACCGCGAGGCCTGCAACAAGTACTATGACGCCCTGCCCGAGGTCGTTGAGAAGTACATGGACAAGGTCAACGAGAAGCTGGGCACCGACTACAAGCTCTTCAACTACTACGGCGCTCCCGACGCGGACCGCGTCATCATCGCCATGGGCTCCATCTGCGACGTCACCGAGGAGGTCATCGACTACCTCAACGCCCACGGCGAGAAGGTGGGCCTGGTGAAGGTCCGTCTGTACCGCCCCTTCGCCGCCGACCGTCTCCTCTCCGCCATCCCCGAGACCGCCAAGAAGATCGCGGTTCTGGATCGCACCAAGGAGCCCGGCGCCCAGGGCGAGCCCCTGTACCTGGACGTGGTTACTGCGTTCGCCAACGCCGGCCGTCAGGCCGTCATCACCGGCGGCCGCTACGGCCTGGGCAGCAAGGACACCCCGCCCAGCAGCGTGTTCGCTGTCTATGAGGAGCTGAAGAAGGACGCCCCCAAGCGCCAGTTCACCATCGGCATTGTGGACGATGTGACGAACCTCTCCCTGCCCGAGGTCCCCGCCCCCAACACCGCGGCGGAGGGCACCATCGAGTGCAAGTTCTGGGGTCTCGGCGGCGACGGCACCGTGGGCGCCAACAAGAACTCCATCAAGATCATCGGCGACCACACCGACAAGTATGTCCAGGCCTACTTCCAGTATGACTCCAAGAAGACCGGCGGCGTGACCATCAGCCACCTGCGCTTCGGGGACAAGCCCATCAAGAGCTCCTATTATATCAACAAGGCCGACTTCGTGGCCTGCCACAACCCCAGCTATGTGACCAAGGGCTTCAAGATGGTCAACGACGTCAAGCCCGGCGGCGTGTTCATGATCAACTGCCAGTGGGACTTCGACGAGCTCAATCACCACCTGAACGCCGAGGCCAAGCGCTATATCGCCCAGAACAATATCCAGCTCTATACCATCAACGCCATTGACCTGGCCGCCCAGATCGGTATGGGCAAGCGCACCAACACCATCCTGCAGAGCGCCTTCTTCACCCTGGCCAAGGTCATGCCCGAGGAGGACGCCATCCGCTATATGAAGGAGGCTGCTACCAAGTCCTACTCCAAGAAGGGCATGGATGTGGTGGAGATGAACCACAAGGCCATCGACGCCGGCGCCACCGCCTTCGTGAAGATCGACGTGCCCGCCGACTGGGCCAACGCCGTGGACGACAAGGCTGAGCACGCCCTGGAGGGCAAGCCGGAGCTGGTGAAGATGGTCAAGGAGATCCTCCTGCCTGTGGACAAGATGGACGGCGACAGCCTGCCCGTCTCCGCCTTCGTGGACCACGTGGACGGCCAGTTCGAGCAGGGCGCCAGCGCCTATGAGAAGCGCGGCGTGGCTGTGGCGGTGCCTGTGTGGGATCCCAGCAAGTGCATCCAGTGCAACACCTGCGCCTACGTCTGCCCCCATGCCACCATCCGTCCCTTCGCCCTCAACGAGGAGGAGGCCAAGAACGCCCCCGAGGGTACCAAGATGGTGGACATCAAGGCCGGCAAGGGCAAGGGCATCTACAAGTATGCCATGGGTATCAGTCCTCTGGACTGCATGGGCTGCGGCGTGTGCGTAGAGGCCTGCCTTGCCAAGGAGAAGGCCATCACCATGGTGCCCCAGGAGAGCCAGGCCGATCAGGCCAAGGTCTGGGATTACCTGGTCAAGACCACCCAGAAGCCCGACATGGTGGACAACACCGTCAAGGGCAGCCAGTTCCGCAAGCCCCTGCTGGAGTTCTCCGGCTCCTGCGCCGGCTGCGCCGAGACCAGCTATGCCCGCCTGGTTACCCAGCTGTTCGGCGACCACATGTATATCTCCAACGCCACCGGCTGTTCCTCCATCTGGGGCGGTCCGGCTGCCACTTCCCCCTACTGCACCAACGCCGAGGGCAAGGGTCCCGCTTGGTGCAACAGCCTCTTTGAGGACAACGCTGAGCACGGCCTTGGCCTGTACCTGGGCCAGAAGGTCATCCGCGACAGCCTGAAGGAGAAGACCGAGGAGCTGCTGAAGGTGGAGTGGGCACGTCCCGAGCTGAAGGAAGCCGCCCAGAAGTGGCTGGATACCTATGACGACGGCAACGCCAACCAGGAGGCCGCCAAGGCCTATATCGCCGCCCTCCAGGCCAGCATCTGCACCGTGGACGA
>CAJFQQ010000079.1 GCA_904419145.1 uncultured Oscillospiraceae bacterium
TATTTAGGAGACTCTTGGAAAGGAGCAACGGTGTCCGAAAGAAGACGCGACAATAAAGGACGTCTCCTGAGACAAGGAGAATTGCAGCGTAGTGATGGCAAGTATGAGTACAGGTATTACGATGAAAAGGGGGAGAGGAAAAGCGTATATAGTTGGAAACTGGTAGATACGGATCGGGTCCCATCTGGGAAGAGATGCACAGAATCGCTGCGATCAATAGAGAAACGGATCCGAAAGGATCTCGAAGATGGGATACAAACATATGAGGCAGATCGAACAACTTTGAACTGCCATTTTGATCGGTATATCGCCCAAAAGATTGAGATCAAGGAATCTACCAGAGAAAACTATAAGTACATGTATAATAAGTATGTCAGAGATGAAATCGGATACATGAAGTTGGCCAATATCAAGTATAGTGATGTCAAGAGATTTTACCTGTCGCTGATTCATGAAAAGGGCTTCAAGCCAAACAGTATGGAAATCATTCATACCATACTTCATCCGGTTTTTTCTACTGCAGTTCGGGACGGCATTATCCGGTTGAATCCGACTGATGGTGTCATGAACGAGATCAAAAGAACACACAACTGGGAAAAACCGAAAAGAAAAGAGCCTTGACAGAAGCGCAACAATCTGCTTTTATTAGTTATGTTTCTTCATCCCCAACCTATAATCATTGGCTCCCTATCTTCACTGTGTTGCTTGGAACGGGGTGCAGGATTGGCGAAGTCGTAGGATTGCGGTGGCAGGATTGCGATTTTGCGGAGGGAATAATTTCCATAAATCACAACTTGGTTTATCGCAAACGTGAAAAAACGGGGAAGATGGGTTTCCACATCACAACACCAAAGACAAATGCGGGAATCCGAATTATTCCGATGCTTGAGGAAGTTCGGCGTGCGCTTATCCAAGAGCGACTTCGTCAAATGGAAGATGGTTTCAATGATACTGTGATTGATGGTTACAGCGGATTCATTTTTTCATCCAGATACGGTGATGCTATTAGTCCGCATTGCGTCAATCGAGCGATTGAACGAATATGCCGAGACTACAATGCTGAGGAAACGGAACGGGCTAAGCAAGAAAAGCGTGCACCGCAACTTCTACCGCATTTTTCATGCCACAACCTAAGACATACTTTTTGCACTCGCTTTTGTGAAAACGAGAAAGATCTCAAGGTTATCCAGGAAATCATGGGGCATGCGGACATCACGACAACAATGAATATCTACAATGAAGCTACCAAGGAAAGAAAAGTAGCCAGTTTCGTTAATCTTGAGGGGAAGATTCGGGTAAGCTAATTTACACCTGTTTTTACACCAGTTGAGAAAGAAGCGTTGAAGTATTATGAAACATTATAAGAACATTATGACGCATCTTTCGGGCATTGTTGAGGATATGGGAACGTATGAAGGGATACAGGATGTATGTATTTTGTTCCCCACGATGGAGCCCCTCTCGCTATAAGAACTTATAACAATTTATAAAGGCAGACAGAAAGATGACTCCTCTGCGTACACCCGTGCGGCGACCCCAAACCTGCTTTTTGAGCAGGGCGGAGGCCGCTTTATTTTTTGTATAGAAGGGTGGATACTTGACGCAGGAGGTGGTCGTTATGACATAGAAATCAACCCAATCGGACCAAAATCATGCGATAAAAATAAAAGGAGAGTGTACGACATGGAGAGAAAAGTACCCATTTGGGAAAAAGCCAATCTGACGATTGAGGAAGCTGCGGCCTATTTTGGAATAGGGACTAATAAACTGCGGACCATGACCGACGGGGAGAACTGTCCATTTGTGCTGTGGGTAGGCAGCAAGCGCCTGATCAAGCGGCGGAAATTCGAAAAATTTCTGGAAGAACAATATTCCATTTGACTCTGCGGGAGGTGCTGATCATGAGCGAAAAGCGGCGGGACCGCAAGGGCAGGCTCTTAAAAAGAGGAGAACAGCAGAACAGAGATGGGAGATACGAGTATCGCTATTACGACATACAGGGGATACGGCGGAGCGTATACAGTTGGCGGCTGGTTGAAACAGACAGCATCCCTCAAGGGAAGAGATATAAGCCGCCGCTGCGGGAACTGGAGCATCAAATCCAGCGGGATCTGGAGGACGGGATCCAGACGCACACAGCCAAGCGGATGACCTTGAACGACCTGTTTGACCACTATATGGAATTAAAATATGAGTTAAAGACATCTACCCGGACGAATTACCAATATATGTACGACCACTATGTGCGGGAGACCATCGGGCACAAAGACATTGCCTCTTTCCGGTACAGCGATATCCGGGCCTTTTACAATTCCTTGCTGAGGGAGCGCGGCTTCAGGCTCAACACCATAGAAACCATCCATTCCCTATTGCACCCGGCTTTCACGTTGGCGATCCGGGACAATTTGATCCGTGTCAATCCCTCCGACGGTGTCCTGTCCGACATCAAAAAGGGCAGCCCGAGGGAGGGACACAAGAAACAGGCACTGACAGAGACACAGCAGGCCGCGTTCATGCAGTTTGTTGCCAACTCCGTCCGATACCGGCAGTGGGGACCGCTGTTTGCAGTCATGCTGGGGACAGGCTGCCGCGTGGGGGAGATCATCGGCCTGCGGTGGGAGGACTGCGATTTTGCGGAGGAAACCATCTCCATCAATCACAGCCTGCTTTACCGTCAAAAGGAGCCGAGAGGGGCCTGTGAATTTATGGTTAGCACGCCCAAGACAGAAACTGGGATCCGGGTGATTCCCATGGCGACAGAGGTCAAGCGGGCATTGGAGCAGGAGCGCCAGTTTCAGACAGAGGTATGCCCGGCAAATATCATAATCGACGGGTATTCCAACTTCATCTTTACCAGCCAGACGGGCGGGGTCCTGAGTCCGCACACAGTCAACCGCGCCATTGAGCGGATTCGAACCGCATACAATAGCCAGGAAACGGAATTGGCAAACCAGGAGCAGCGGGAACCACAGTTGCTGCCCCATTTTTCAGCGCATACCCTGCGGCATACCTTCTGTGCCAGGTTCTGCGAACACGAGACCAACCTGAAGGTAATCCAAGAGATCATGGGGCGCGCCAGCATCACGACCACCATGGACGTCTACAACCATGTGACACTGGAGCAGAAAATTGCCAGCTTCAAGCGGCTGGGGGAAACATACAAGATCATTTGATTCATTTTAGGCGTCCTCTCCGCAGCCGGGGAGGACGTTTTTTCGTAAACTCACGGATGCCTTCCGCATATCCTTTACTGATTTGAGGTAAGGAGGCGGTCAAATGAGAAGCGAATTGATTGTGACCTGTGTTTATACAGAGGACGGCAAAAGTGCCCAGGAATTATTGCTGGAATCTTTTCAAATATTCCTCCGACGGGAGATGAACTCTGTTGCAAAGGGGTGAACGATGGGGTGTAATCCATATGATGAATGGCCGCTTATCTCAGGAGGTATAGCATGTACTTAGAGATAAGCAATCCCATGGATTACCATGCGGCTTTATACATCAGACTGTCAAAGGAGGATGAAAGCGAGGGACCATCCCAGAGCGTCCAGAACCAGGAATCCCTGCTGCGGGAGTTTGTACAGCAGCACCGATTGATCGTCTATGACACCTATATAGACGACGGATGGAGCGGTACCAGTTTTGACCGCCCGGCCTTCCAACGGATGATTACGGATATCGAAGAAAAGAAGGTCAACATGGTCATCACCAAGGACCTCTCCAGACTGGGCCGGGACTATATCCTGACCGGCCACTACATGGAGCGGTATTTCCCGGAGCACCGGGTGCGGTACATCTCGCTGCTGGACGGCATCGACACCGGTGTGGACTCCACTGCCAATGATATCACGCCCTTCCGTGCTATCATGAACGACATGTACGCCAAGGATATCTCCAAGAAGATCAAATCGGTCAAGCGGGATAAGCAGCGGAAGGGGCAGTTCATCGGCGGCAAGCCGGTGTACGGCTACAAGATGCACCCAACGGAGAAAAACAAGATCGTCATTGATGAGGAAGTGGCCCCTATCGTGCGGCGGATCTTCGCCCTGGCCCTCTCCGGTATGAGCTGCCGGAATATCGCCGCCCTTCTCAACCAGGAGGGAGTACCTACCCCGGCCACCTACGCAGGCCTTCCGGTGGCAAGGCCCGGCCCCTACACCGGCCTGTGGAGCAGTGAACGGATCTCCGATATGTTGCAGAACGAGACCTACATCGGCAACATGGTGCAGGGGCGCAGCGTGAAAATCAGCTACAAATCCAAGAAGTGCCTGAAACAAGACCCGGCCAACTGGGTGATAGTAGAGGGGACCCACGAGCCTCTGGTGGATGCGGAGACTTTTCGTAAGGTGCGGATGCTGGTGAACAGCCGTAAGCACACCCGGAGCCGGACCTATGACTTCCTGTTGAAGGGGCTGATCTTCTGCCACGAGTGCGGGTATCCGATGGCGGTCATCAACCGGAAGAACGCCAGGGGAGAGGATGTGTTGTACTTCGTTTGCCGCACCTATCAGCGCTTCACCAAAGCGGGCGTCTGCTCCTGCCACTCCATCAAGGAGAAAACGGTGACCGATGCAGTGATCGCCAAGGTGCGGGAGGTGTGCCAGGCATATCTGAACCCAGATGAACTGCTGCCCGTGGCACAGGAAGCCGTGGAGAATGCCAGAAAGCAGAGCAGCCTGGAGACAGAACTCCAGACCCTCCAATCCAAGATCGACAGCCTCACCGTCAACCTGGACCGGATGTACACCGACCGGCTCAGTGGATTGCTTCCAGAGGCGGACTTCCAGCGCATCTTTGGCCGGATCAAGCTGGAGCGGGAGCAGCTGGAGGCGAAACGACAGGAGTTGGAACTGCGTCAAAAAAGCCCCGTCCGCAGTGAGGACAGAGCCAGGGAACTGGTACAGCGGTTCATTGAAACTGCCGAGGAGAGCCGGGAGCTGCTGGTGAGCCTCATCGAGCGGGTGGAACTCACCGAGGACAAAGAGATCATCATCAAATTCCGCTTCGCCCAGCTGGACGAAACGGAGGAAAGCCAGATACTGCAAGGGATTGCGCCGTCCCACACGGCGTAAATTTCCGGCGGAAATCGCTTACAATAGCCGGGGTGCTATGTATCCCGCATCGAAAAACGGGCGCTGGGAAAATTGGAGCAGGCATTGGGTGGGGAGATCTGAGGATTGACGCAGAGGTACCCAAGCGATACAATAGGCTCACAAAGTACAAAAGGGGAGTCTTTATGACAGTTTCGCTGGGTGACATCCGCCTGTTCCTGCTGGACATGGATGGCACATTCTATCTTGGAGATACACTGCTGCCTGGAGCACTGGAGTTTCTGGAGCAATGCCGGGAGAAGGGAACAGCATTTTCCTTCCTGACCAACAACTCATCCAGGGGAAAGGCGGACTATCTCCATAAGCTGCAGCGGATGGGGGTTCCGAACATTACGGAGCGGGAGGTCTTTACCTCTGGAGATGCTACGCTGATGTATCTGCGGGAGCAGAACATTGGAAAAGAGCTGCTCCTGATCGGCACACCCAGTCTGGAGGAACAATTTACCCGATCGGGATATCATACAGCGAGTCCCCATCCGGAGGCTGTAGTCCTGGGCTTTGATACGACCCTGACCTACCAAAAGCTGACCGACCTCTGCAATGCGGTGCGGAGTGGACTTCCTTATATTGCCACGCACCCGGATCTGAATTGTCCGGTGGCAGGGGGCTATATCCCGGATATCGGGGCTACCATCGCCTATGTGGAGGCGGCTACCGGGCGGAGGCCGGACGCTGTGATCGGGAAACCAAACCGATACATTGCCCAGGCAGCTGCGCAGAAATTTGGATGCCGCCTGGACGAAGTCTGTATGGTCGGGGACCGGCTGTACACCGACATTGCGCTGGGGGCCTGTGGCTGCAAAACGGTTCTGGTACTCTGTGGGGAAAGCCAGAGAGAGGATCTGAAGGGTACCTCACATCAGCCGGATCTGGTGAGTCGTGATTTAGCAGAACTGCTGGAGATTTGGAAAAAGAATGAGTGACAAGGCTAATTCCTTGTCACTCATTCTTTGCTATGTAACAGCTCACAATCGTTGTGATCAACAGCACAGTGGAGGACA
Source organism: uncultured Oscillospiraceae bacterium (assembly GCA_904419145.1). GTDB lineage: Bacteria > Bacillota > Clostridia > Oscillospirales > Oscillospiraceae > CAJFPI01. Next base: position 6,113 of record CAJFQQ010000079.1, read on the forward strand.
GATCCCGGCAGGTATCTGCCGTCGGCAGGCTTCCCCGAAGAATGGCGATACAGCCGAGGCCGAGAAATGCTGCCGACAGCAGCAGCCCCTTGCTGAGAAGGGAATAGGTCCGGTCCCCCATGCGGTCCATGTTCTCCCAGATCCGCATTTTCCTTCACCTCTTGGTGGTATCATAGCAGGTTTCCGGCGTCAGGGCTATGCAAATTATTTTCCAAAATAGGGAAGGGCCCCCAGAATTTCTGGGGGCCCTGGCTTATTTTTTGAAACTGTCCTTCAGGGAGACGCTGCGGTTAAATACCAGGTGTCCCGGAAGGCTGTCCTTGCTGTCCAGGCAGAAATAGCCCAGCCGCATGAACTGGAAATTGGCAGGCGCCACAGCACCGGCCATATCGGCCTCCACCTTGCAGCCGGTGAGAACCTCCAGGCTGTCAGGATTCAGGCAGTCCAGGAAATTCTTGTCTGCAGCATCGGGGTTGGGATCAGTGAACAGGTTGTCATACAGCCGCACCTCAGCGTCCAAGGCGGTGGCTGCATCCACCCAGTGGATGGTGGCGCCCTTTACCTTGCGGCCGTCGGCGGGGTCGCCGCCCCGGCTCTCCGGATCATAGGTGGCGAAGATCTCTGTGACATTGCCGTTTTCGTCCTTCTCACAGCCTGTGCAGGTGATGAGATAAGCCCCCTTCAGCCGGCACTCCGGTCCGCCGGGATAGAGCCGCTTATACTTGGGCACCGGCGTCTCCAGAAAGTCATCCGCCTCCACCCACAGATGCTTGGAGAAGGTGATCTCCCGGGTGCCGTCCTCCGGGCGGTTAGGATTGTTTTCCACGGAGAATGTTTCGGACTGGCCGTCCGGATAATTTGTAATAGTCAGCTTCACCGGACGCAGCACCGCCATGGTGCGGCGTGCAGTTTCGTTGAGGTCCTCCCGCAGACAGTGCTCCAGGAAAGCATACTCCACCGTGGAGGCCGCCTTTGCCACGCCGATGCGCTCACAGAAATTGCGGATGGAGGCCGGCGTATAGCCCCGCCGGCGCAGACCGCTGAGGGTAGGCATCCGGGGATCGTCCCAGCCGGAGACGCGGCCCTCCTCCACCAAAAGGCGCAGCTTCCGCTTGCTCATCACCGTGTGGTCGATCCCCAGCCGGGCGAATTCGATCTGCCGGGGCTTGCTGGGCAGGTCGCAGTGCTCCACCACCCAGTTGTACAGGGGGCGGTGGGCCTCGAACTCCAGGGAGCAGAGGCTGTGGGTGATGTGCTCCAGGGCGTCCTCAATGGGGTGGGCAAAGTCGTACATGGGGTAGATGCACCATTTATCCCCCTGGCGGTGGTGATGGGCGTGGTTGATGCGGTAAATCACCGGGTCGCGCATATTAAAGTTGCCGCTAGTCGGGTCGATTTTTGCCCGGAGGGTCATGGAACCATCAGGAAATTCCCCGGCGCGCATCCGGGCAAAGAGGTCCAGGCTCTCCTCGACAGGGCGGTCCCGGTAGGGGCACTGGGCGGGGGTGTTGGTATCGCCGCGCATCTCCCGCATCTGATCCGGCGTCAGCTCACAGACATAGGCCAGGCCCTTCTTGATGAGCCCCACCGCGCAATCGTACATTTGTTCAAAATAGTCGCTGGCATAGTAAAAACGGTCGCCCCAGTCGAAGCCCAGCCAATGGATATCCTCCTGGATCGCTTCCACATACTCCACGTCCTCTTTCGAGGGATTGGTGTCATCCATGCGGAGGTTGCACAGACCGCCGAATTTCTCTGCGGTGCCGAAGTCGATGCACAAGGCCTTGCAGTGGCCAATGTGCAGATAGCCGTTGGGCTCCGGGGGAAAACGGGTGTGGACGGTCATGCCCTGGAACTGGCCACCCTCTGCAATGTCCTCCTCGATGAACTGATGGATGAAATTTTTGCTCTCCGCTTCCTCGACAGCGGGTGTCTTGTTCTCCTCGGCCATGTTTCACACTCCTTATTCATTGTAATTTTGCCAAAATTCAGCAAGACATATTATACAGACTGACAAATCAAAACGCAATAGCTTCCCAATATTTTTCCCGTATCACTCCGGAAAAAGGCCCCTGCCTAAGGAGGCAGGGGCGGAAAATCGAGAACAGCTATCGGATGCTATATATTCTTGCGGATGGTATTCAGTGCATTCTTCTCCAACCGGCTTACCTGTGCTTGGCTGATGCCCTCCCCAGCGGACACAGCTGTGTCCGCTGGGGGCCCCGAAATTTGACTTCCTCGGCGGAAATGAATTCCGCCTGCGGCAAGATTTTGCTGCGCAAAATGCTTGTACGCCGCACTAGCGGCGGATCAGATATTTTTGCGGATGGTATTCAATGCATTCTTCTCCAACCGGCTTACCTGTGCTTGGCTGATGCCGACTTCGTTGGAGACCTCCATCTGCGTTTTCCCCTCGTAGAAACGCAGGGCCAGGATGCGGCGTTCCCGCTGGCCTAGGCGCTTGAGCGCCTCCTTCAAGGCGATTTTTTCCAGCCAGCTGTCATCCGTATTGCGGTTGTCGCTGACCTGGTCCATGACGCAGATGGTATCGCCGCCGTGCTCGTAGATTGGGTCGTAGAGGCTCACAGGTTCTACGATGGCATCCATGGCAAAGACCACATCTTCCCGGGGAATATCCAGCGCCTGGGCGATCTGCTCCACGGTTGGTTCCTTTTGTGTCTGGGCCATGAGCTTCTCCCGGGCCTGCATAACCTTGTAGGCGGTGTCCCGCATGCTGCGGCTGACCCGGATGCTGCTGTTGTCCCGGAGATAGCGGCGGATTTCACCGATGATCATGGGGACGCCATAGGTGGAAAAGCGGACAGGCTGGTTCAGGTCAAAGCCGTCGATGGCCTTGATCAGCCCCACACAGCCCACCTGGAACAGGTCATCCGGATTTTCGCCGCGGTTGGAGAACTTCTGGATCACGGACAGCACCAGTCTGAGATTCCCATTGATGAGCCGTTCCCGGGCTTCCATATCCCCCTCCTTGGTGCGCCGCAGCAGGGCGATGGTCTCCTCGTTGCTCAGCACTTTCAATTTGGCGGTGTTTACTCCACAGATCTCCACCTTACCCAGCATTTGCCCATCTCCTCCTTGCTTCTAGGAGAAGTATTTCCTCCGTCCAATGGGAATATACGGCGGCAAAAGGGGAGGTTTTGTCGCCTGGAGAGAATCTTCTGGCAAATGGGTATGAACAAAAACATCAGTTTTGTCTTCGTTTCGAAGACATTTGTGCATAACAGGAAGGAGGAGCGGGAGATCGAGGTTTTTTTGGTACAAAAATGCCAGTGGAATTCCTGCAGAAATATGGTATAACTAGATACAATCGGACAAAATATTCTGTCCTTTTTAGGATGGGGAATTCGGAAATTTTACGGAAAGAGGAAAGGCTATGTATTCTATTGATGTCGTGCACCAGGTTGACCCGGAGATTGCAGACGCGATCCAGGCAGAAATGAATCGCCAGGAGACCCGGATTGAGCTGATTGCCTCTGAAAACTTTGCCAGCATCCCGGTGATGTCCGCCATGGGGACCCCGTTGACCAACAAATATGCCGAGGGATACCCTGGCCACCGCTACTATGGCGGTTGCGAATTCGTCGATGTGATCGAGACCATCGCCATTGAGCGGGCCAAGCAGATCTTCGGCTGCACCTATGCCAATGTTCAGCCCCACAGCGGTACCCAGGCCAACACAGCCGTGGAGCTGGCACTGTGCAAGCCGGGCGATACCATTCTGGGGATGGATCTTGCCCACGGCGGGCACTTGAGCCACGGAAGCCCGGTGAACTTCAGCGGACTTGTCTACCACATCGTCTCTTATGGCGTCAATGACCAGGGCTACATTGATTATGATGAGGTGGAGCGGATCGCCATGGAGTGCAGGCCGCGCCTCATCATTGCCGGGGCCAGCGCCTATCCCCGGGCCATTGACTTCAAGCGGTTCCGGGAAATCGCTGACAAGTGCGGCGCCTACCTGATGGCGGATATCGCCCATATCGCCGGCCTAGTGGCCGCAGGCCTCCACATGAGCCCCATCCCATATGCCCATGTTACCACCTCCACCACCCACAAGACCCTCCGGGGCCCCCGGGGCGGCCTGATCCTCTCCAGTGAGGAGTTTGCCAAGGAGCACAAGCTTAACCGCTATGTGTTCCCGGGGATTCAGGGCGGCCCCCTGATGCATGCCATTGCCGCTAAGGCTGTGGCCTTCAAGGAGGTGCTGGCACCGGATTTCAAGTCCTACCAGCAGTTGATTCTGGACAACTGCAAGGCTTTGGCCAAGGGCCTGATGGACCGTGGCTTCACCCTCTTTTCCGGCGGCACAGACAACCATCTGATGCTGGTGGATCTGCGCAGCAAGGGGATCACTGGCCGTGACTGCGAAAAGATTCTGGATAGCGCCGGCATCACCTGCAACAAGAATGCCATTCCCAACGACCCGGTTTCTCCCAATGTCACCAGTGGGATCCGTCTGGGGACGGCTGCTGTCTCCGCTCGCGGCATGCAGCCGGCGGATATGGACACGATCGCAGACTGTATCGCCCGGATGGTGGAGAATGCTGATGGGAACCGCGCCTATGTCAAAGAGCGGGTAAAAGAGCTAACAGGGAAGTATCCTCTATATTTGGATAAAGAGTAATTGCTTTGGATGATAAAAAGAGTGCCGCCAGATTTTCGTGGAGGCACTCTTTTTGTAGCAGCAAAAGTAGTAAAAAGGCTAGTGCGCAGGGCAGGCTGGGAACTCCTGGAGACAGGTAACATGGTTACCGCTTTCCTCCAGCAAGTTTTTGGACAATTTCTTCCGATGGGGTAACATAGGCAGTCTGATATGGAGTATAAACCACCATGCCTGGCCGAGCTCCCGCAGGTTTCTTCACATTTTTTATCGGGGTATAGTCCACCGCCACCTGGCTGCTGCCACGGCCTTGCGAAAAATAGGCCGCCAAGACCGCAGCTTCTGTCATGCTTTGCTGATCCGGGGTGTCGCCATCCGTACAGAGAATAACATGGGACCCGTGGATCTTTTGCGTGTGGAACCAAATATCCCATTTAAAGGCGTTCCGGGTCAACTGATCGTTTTGATGATTACTGCGCCCTACCAGGATTTTGAGTCCGCTGCTGGAGAAAAACTCCCTGGGTTTGGAGACGGGGCGTTTCGGCTCTTTTCGAAATCCCCTTTGGTTTTTCAAATATCCCCCGGCCTGCAGCTCCCCACGGATATCATTGAAATCCTGTTCCAATTCTGCACGGCTCAATTCATCCAGAATGCTGTCCAAATAGTCCAATTCTACCCGGCCCTTTTGAATTTGGTCACGGAGATAATGTTCTGCTGTTTTTGCCTTGTTGTACTGTTTGTAATACTTGGCCGCATTTTGCTGGGGGGTCAGCAGTGGATCCAGCGGAATCTCTACCAGGGGGCTTCCATCCTGATAGTAGTCCTCTGCTTTAAGAATCGACTGTCCGCGCTCCATGCGATAGAGATTAGCGGTAATCAGTTCCCCGCGGATGCGAAGCTGTTCCCGGTTCAGTGTCTCTGAAAGCTCCCGCTCTTGCATTGACAGCTTCCTGGCCACCCGATCACGGGCGGTGGACGCGGCTTTTGTTAGATCGTGCCCTTTTTGGCGGATCCGCTCCTGCCGCTCCCGCGTCTCATAGAAAGTATCCAGCATATGAGAAAACGTATCAAACTGTTCCCCTTCTATAGCAGAACCATATTGAAAAATTGGAAAATAGGAGAAGTCAAAGGGCGTCTGTTCACGTCTCAGCAGAAAGGGAGTAAAGCAATTTTCCATAACAGCTTTTTGCCAATAGACAAAGGCTTCTTTTAGCTGTTCGCGTTTAGATGCGTCTAAAAACATAAGGCGTGCATCTGTATTGCCGCAGCCTCGAAAGGCGATTTCCCGGCATACAAGAGGGGAGAGGCCGAAAAAAGTATCCAACAGCCATTGGTCAATGGGTTTTTCAGGATTGGCTTGGCTTATCAGCGCATTCCATTCATCTGTCCCGATTGACAACGGGTCTTTTTTTCCCGGAATGGCGGGAAGATGATAGAAGAGTCCCGGCAGAATCTGGCGCTGCTGGCTCATCTCCCCATCGACGCGGCGCAGACAGTCAATAATACGGCCTTCTCCGTCCAAAAGGATCAGATTGGCGTTGCGCCCCATACATTCCAGTATCAGGCGACGCTCTCCGCTGACACCCAGATCATCCATGACATGGACTGTTAGGATAACCACCCGATCCAAACCAGCTTGCTCCAAAGCTGTGATATATCCACCGGAAAGATGCTTGCGCAGCAGCATACAAAACATTGGGGGCGCAGCAGGATTTTCCCGATTGATCGTTGTCAGATGGATCCGCGGCTGGCTGGAGCCTGCATTTAACAACAGTTTCCGATTGCCACGCAGGGTCAGGATTACCGAGTCCCTAGCCGGCTGCTGGATCTTTTCGATCCGTGTTCCGACAATTTCACTTTCCAGTTCATGGATAACGCCTCTCAGACACAGTGCATCCAGCGGCATAGGCTTACCCCTCCATCATAATGCAGAATAATTGATTGATCCGATCTTCATCGCCTTGCAAATATAGCCAACCAAACAGAGCTTCCAGTGCCGTAGCCTTTAGATATTCCGACCTGCTGGCGCTATGTGGGATCGAATTCACATGCGCGTTGCGGCCGCGGCGATAGACAGAGAGTTCCTCTTCTGTCAATACCGGCAGGATACGCTGACCTCGTTCCGCTTGTGCTTCCGCACGGACCAACTCCACTGCGCTGCGGTGGAGATTCTTACCAGTTGCCCGCCCATGGGCACATAGCCAGCTGCGCACCAGTAACTCATAGACAGCATCCCCAAGATGGGCTAGGCCAATACTGCTGATGGTTTGGATCTCTCTATCTGTCATATGAAGGTGAAAATAATTTGTCATAGGGATTCCTCATTCAAAGCAAGGCCGATAAAAATAGCTGACTCCACCGTATCCGTTGGGGCTGCTAACAGGGCCCATTATATATTTTAATTTCCGATATTCAGCTGACGAAAGGCCGCTTCCGCGGCCTTTCGCTTTACTCTTTTGCCAAGATGTAAGTCTCAGCTGCTTTTAGCACTTCTACATCTGTTGCGAATGTAACCAGTGGCTTTGCATCCTGGAAAGTAAACCACCCCAACTGGCGAATCTCCTCTTCCTGGGCGTGTTCCTGTCCGCCGGTAGGCTGGGCAACAAAAAATACTACATCTTTTATGACACCGGGTTTTGGATAATAGGTGACTACTTGACGGAAGTTGGGATCGATCTCCACTGTCAATCCTGTTTCCTCCAGAATTTCACGCTTCGCAGTTTGCAGCTCTGTCTCGCGGCCCTCAATATGGCCTTTTGGAAAGCTCCAGTGGCTGGCGCCGTGCTGTGCCAACAAGAACTCGTGCCCCCTTGCGCCGTTGCGCCATATAACAGCCCCGCAAGACTTTTCTTCAGCAGCCTTTGTGAAAGTACCAAAATCTCCCCAGGTCCATGTTCCGCCGTGGGCGCCAATTTCAAACTGCAGCTTCGCAATTCCTAAGTCGATATCGGAATACTCGGTATGCTCCGTCTGCTGCACTGCTACGGAACCATTGACGTAGGAAAAACGGTATGCCTGCCGATTCATTGCCGAGGGTGCCCGCTGGACAGCGCCCATACCAGATTGAAACCAGTCGGGCGCACCGCCCATTCCTCTGGAGAGCTCTGCTATAGACTTATGACTGCGATGCAGAGCGCCACGAATCAATTTTTCTCTGGTGCCTGGTTGAGCTGCTACCGGCCCCACAACAATAATACCATATAATTTTTCTCCTGGTTTTAGTTGGCAAGGGAGCTTGCTGCGATCATATGTACCGCAGACCCAGCAGCTGCCCAGGCCCAGCATGGTAACACCCAATAGTACTTTTTGGCCGAAGTATCCGCATTTTTCCCGGAAGTAGGGGAGATCTTCTGAACCAATCAGAGCGATCATATTGCGGACGCCAGAAAACATGCCATAGCTTGCACGTAAAGAGGAGAACGCCTGCGGACAGTCTATAACCAACTGCATCTGCAGGCCGCTGTCCTGATTTGCTGCAGCAATAATTTTATGTAGTTGAGAAATCTCGTCCTCTGTTAAAGCGCGATCCAGATACTTCCGATTAGAAACCCGAACCATGATTGCTTCAGCGTATGTCATGGGATCACCCCTTTCAAAAATCTTTGTACTTATTATACCATGAATGCTGACCCAGTGTATAGGGGGTCTTTTACCGAAATATTGGACTGCATAAAGAAAGTCAAAAGATTGGAAAAAAAGGGTTGACAAACAGGCGGCCGTTTGCTATACTTAAGAACGTTCCGCATGGGACGAAATATGGGGGTATAGCTCAGCTGGGAGAGCGCTTGAATGGCATTCAAGAGGTCAGCGGTTCGATCCCGCTTATCTCCACCACTGACAACTGAATAAGAGATGTGGGGGTATAGCTCAGCTGGGAGCCTGCGAAATGAAAAGTATGCCCCCAATGAGCAACCAACAATCGACAACTTCATACTGCGTACCCTATAAACTTCCATTTTTGGAAGAATATGGGGGTATAGCTCAGCTGGGAGAGCGCTTGAATGGCATTCAAGAGGTCAGCGGTTCGATCCCGCTTATCTCCACCAAAGGGTACGCAAAAAGGCTTGTTTTCTCACGAAAACAAGCCTTTGCCCTTTTTTATGATGAAATCGGCATATCCCTGCCATCTCAGCACTCCCCAAGGGGGGCGTTCACACGGAACGCCCCCCTTTTTTGTGTCCCAAGTTGGGACAGATTTTATCGTCACCTTTTGGCCATGGGAAAAATTTCCTGAATACCTCCATCAACCGTATCACCAAAACCCTATCTATACCGGCGTGATCCATAAAGGGGAGGCCCATTCAGGAGTCATACCAGATTTGTAAATCATTAACCAGAATACCTTTGACCGGGTACAGATGCTGATGAAAGCCCGAGCGCCCCATCACAAGGAAACCCCGCTCAATATGCGGGGACAGTCCTTGCTGGTAGAGAATATCTTCTGCGGCCATTACAAGCACCGCCTGAACCTGCACGTTGGAGATTGAGTTTAATGTATCGTTTGAGGACTTCCGAACACTCGGCACAGAGTGCGAGGGGAGGGCGAATGAGGCGCCAGCCATCTATGTGGCAACATAAAAAAACAGACCTGCATACTGCAAGTCTGTTTCCTGGTGGACTCGAAGGGGATCGAACCCTCGACCTCTGCGATGCGAACGCAGCGCTCTCCCAGCTGAGCTACGAGCCCGTATTGGCCATTTTTCATCGAAAAAAGTTGCGAAAAACGGATTTCCAGGATATTCGATTTTGAGGGGAAAGTCCGGAAAATCGGACTGCTGAATTGGAAGGGAACCGGAGCCATGGGATGTGCGTCCATATGGATGCGAACCGAACGCTCTCCCGGACGCGACGTGACACGGGCCCATTTTTTAAGGTGCAAATTGGGCTTTTTGTTGGTGCTGATAGGGTCTGTGTATCGACGGGGTTCGTCCGGGGATGCGAACCATTGGAAGGGTGCCTCCGAATGATTCGCATCTTGCCATCGTAACCGGGAGAGGTCGCTTACTGGATTCTCTTTTGAGTATCCTCTACAGGAGGCTGTTGCGCCCCAGTTCTTCCGGGAGACTATTGGTGGCATGACATGCTCTGAGGTTAATGAAAGTTGCAATTTTGTTGAAAATAAATTATAATGTCACTATGTTTTTTGCACGCTGTAATTCGTTCCCAGTTACTGGAGAGACCATAAATCTTCAATAATTTCGCCTCAGAGATATGTTAATTCCGATTGACATCTTATTGAGTAATAAAGATAGATGATTTCTATATGCCGTAAAATCCTCATTTGGTAGCAGATAGCAAAATTAGGCACCATAGAGAAATAGTCTCGTTTCCTATGTGGGGAGGAAATATATGATTCCCAATGATCATGCGATTATGATGTATAAATTTGGAAAGAACCAATGGATTGAAAAAATCTTAGAGGGTCAATTAAGTTTCTCGTGTGCAGGGGCATTTATAAACCAGGCAAAAGTAACTGGTAACACTGTGCAGGGGGACGAGCTTGAGGGCGTGTTTGCCCGTCTATTGAGAGACGATCAAAGAGTCCAAAGAATGCGAGAAAAGTTCGGAAATAATTTGGAAGAAATTTATGATGGAGATTTTGTTTTTTTGAGAAGGAAACGTGCAAAATTCAAACCAATATTTTGCTTATTTGCATATACAGCTGGTGATGCAATCACAGATGGGGAGCCAAAATCCTTGGGGAAACAAAAAGTTAGACTTGAATTTGACCCTCGCCTGTTTACCGGATTTGCGAATGAGAGTATGCGAAATGTTGTTTCAAATTCTCATCAATTCACAATAGCGTTTTTTCAACCGAAGCCATTTGTTGATAGAGTAAGAATGGCTATGGCAAAAAATAATTTGCCCTACCAGATGCGGGCTGTGGAGTATATAGATTTTCACACTGAGTTCTATATTGAACCCACGGAAGAATATCCTGAGTTATTTATCAAGTCTGATAAATATGCGTATCAGCATGAAGCACGTATCTGCCTGACTGGAGAAAGGTTTTCTACAATATTTGACCGTTATCCATTATCTGTCATTAAATTTAATCCTCAGGATTATAAAATCATTCACGGTAATATTTATGTTGAATTTACAGCCGATTTTCAGCAAACTCTAAGCATAAATCCATAATTAAAACGAGTTAATGAAGTATAATAACTTACTTTCTTAAATCTGTGTCGGATGCTATCCTTCTTAGGGTATCGATTTGATTCTCTAACATAGTTTTCGCCCCATTACAGAATTCTCTTTTGAATATCCTCCACAGAAGGCAATTGCTTCCCCAATTCCTCTGGCAGGTTGTTGGTGATCTGATATGCGCTGACGCCCATGGGCTTGCTCATATCCTTAAGGGAGTATTCCGCCACCAAATCGTTTTTGCTCTTACAGAGCAGGAGCCCGATAGAGGGATTGTCCTGATCCTTCTTCAGGATCCCGTCGACTGCGGAGAGGTAGAAGTTCAGCTGGCCGGCGTACTCCGGCTTAAACTCACCAGTCTTCAACTCGATCACTACATAGCAGCGCAGATTCAAATTATAGAACAGCAGATCAATATAGAAATCCTCGCCGCCCACATTGAGATGATACTGATTGCCCAAAAAAGCAAAGCCGGTTCCCAACTCCAACAGGAGCTTTGTCACATCCCGAACCAGCGCCTGCTCAATATCCCGCTCTACCATATCTTCTTTGAATGGGATAAAGTCGAAGATATACGGATCTTTCATCGTCTGCGCAGCCAGTTCGCTCTGAGGCGAAGGGAGACGGTTTTCAAAGTTGGATACCTTGTTCGCCAGGACCTGCCGCTGATATAAGCCGCTCTCGATTTGGTGGATTAGCACGTTGTAAGACCAGCCGTTCTCAGTAGTTTTTTGAATATACCAGATCCTTGCTTCTGGGTCCCTTACCTTGTCCATGATTGCGATATTGTGTGACCAAGGAATTTGTGCAGACACCGTCTGCACAAATTCTCGATCCGGATAGGTCTGGGCGAATTTCGCCATATACTTCAGGTTCCGCACGGAGTAACCCTTGCTGTCAGGGAACTCCCGCCGAATGTCCGAAGCCAGATTCTCAATAAATTTGTTGCCCCAGGTTTTGTGTTCGTTGATGACCGTGCCGATACTGTAATAAAGCATCGTCATATCTGCGTTTATATGGACTGCAGCCCGATATTGTGAGGCTTTGATTTCTTGCTTAATCTCATCAAGTGTTTTTAGATACTCGCCAGAATTCATCAGCATACCGGCATCTCCTCCTTTGCCGTCAGAGACCTCAATAGACCTTGGCATCCCATCAGGACATCCTGCCAAGTAGTTTCAAAGTCATCGGTGTACCACGGGTCGGCAACATCGCCAGGGTGGTCGGTATAGTCCATCAGAAGATGCATTTTAGCAGCAAAGTCACCGCCACAGATCCGGTACATATCCCGCAGATTGGCTTTGTCCATCCCGATCAGTAGGTCATACTTCTCATAGTCGCCGTTGGTGAGCTGCCTGGCTGCGTGGCCGTTACAGGAGATCCCGTGCTCGGCTAGTTTGTGGCGCGCCGGCGGATAGACCGGATTTCCGATTTCCTCGGTGCTGGTAGCTGCCGAGGCAATCTGAAATTGACTCTCCAGCCCCGCCTGTTTCACCAAGTCCTTCATGACAAACTCAGCCATTGGGCTCCTGCAAATATTCCCGTGACACACGAAGAGAATTCTCATCATTGCTTTGATTCTCCATTCTGATTTGTAATTTAGTATAGCAAAAATGAGACTGTTCGTCGAGAATTTTTCGATAGTACGGGGGTAATGATTAGCACTAAGCTAAATGCAGGAATGAAGAAAGTATCGGAAAACACTGCGTATCTACATTAAGGCAAGCCTTTTTATCCGAAAAAATCTTGAAAAAAACCTTCGCCTTTAGATATAATTTGATTTTTTTGGCTTAGAATCTTCAGCAGGTATTTTATGGGCACCGCAATTCCGTAGCCTAAATCATCATAGTCGCCAACATCATCGTCATAATAAGGTGTTTGGCAAGCGACCCCGATAATTGAACCTTCGTCATTTATTATAGGTCCACCACTATTTCCTCCTCGGATTTTAGCAGTAATAAGCATGAGTTCGGCTTTAGATAAAAAATTATTTCCAAACGCTGCTACAGTTCCTCTGGTGGGCGTTAACCTTGATTCGGCTTTGCTTGAAATAGTTCCCTTTTCTGCGGTCAGAAAATCCGTAAACGCAGGAATTTTTGGATACCCCATCACAAGAATATCTTGTAGGACCATCCCATCATCAACAAATACATCAAAACCTTCCTTCCGTCCTACATCAATAAACGCAATATCAAGATTTGGATTATCTGGAACAAAAATTTTGCTTTTTTGCAATTCTGTAGCAGTAAATCCTTTAATTGACAAATGCATGGGATCCTCGATACAATGCCTTGCGGTGACTATACCACCACAAAACTTGAAGCCAGTTCCAGCAGAATAATCGCCATTACATTTTTTCCATACAAGTGGAATGACTAGTTCTTTATAGTAATCATAAACATATTCAAAGCCGTATACTAGCGAGTTATAGTAATGGCGTAATTTTGTATAGTTTTGTTCCCAATTCTGTTTATCACGGATGACAAATCCATAATTACTGTCAAATCCAAGGCTTTGACCTACTCGTAGTATCGAAAGTTTATTCTTTTTGTAAAGTTGTTGACATATTTTATTTATTATTTCAGGTTGATATTTGAATTCAACCCCACCGCTATTTTTCTCACCATGCTGCATGCAAAATTTAAGAATTGATTTACTATTAGCGTCTGCTCCAATTTTAAAATAATCAAGAATCTCCATTATAAGATCTGGATATTTTTTGTCGTAATCATCAAAGTCCTTCATAATATTCTCCAAAATGATTTTATGTCCTGAGTCCATTATCGAATACAGCAGACATTCTGCCATACTATAATTGGATTGTTCCATCTAAATACATTCTGCTCTCCAGCTCCACCACATCCGCCAGGGAAATGCGCGTCCCATCTAGCAGGGTTAGTGTTCTTTCAACTTCGTCAATCTTCTTCAGCCGGCCGGTGACGGTGACATAGGCCCCGCCGTCTTTCCGCGCGTCCGGCTGGAACCAGGTGACCGTGACCTCCGGCTGCTCCGCGATATGCTCCAGCAGCACCGCCTGCTTTTGGTCCAGCTCCGCTTTCGTGTCCTCGTCCAGCTCCATCTTCTCATCCGTCAGCCGGGCCGTCTCCGCGATGGCGGCCCCGTGACCGGAGAGGGCCGCGAAGGGGGAGAACTGAGCAGCCCGGTCAGAGATGGGCATCCGGGGATGCTTTTTTGATGTGGGGTGGGGCAGATGGAGGATGTCGTCGTATTTCCCGCTCATGCCTGATGCCCCCCGATGGTTTGATTCCGCTCCTTCGCCGTGGCGCCCTCCTCCAGGTTCATGCCCTTGAGGATGGCGTTCTTGCCGTACTTCTTCTTGATACCCAGCATGGCCTCCTGGATTTTCCGCTCCTTGGCGTGGGCGGCCTCGTCCGCCTGGGCCTGCTGTTCTTTGGCGGCATAGTCGGTGAACAGGTCCAGCTGTTCCGTCCCCTCCCCCTTGGGGACGTTGGCCTCGTCCAGCAGTTTGTTGGCGCTGATGCTCAACCGGCGGATTAGTAGATTCTCGTCCACGATCCGGTCATAGAGGGCCGTCGCCGCCCGCAGCAGGTCGCTGGCCAGGGAGGTATAGGGGAAATTCTCTGTTCCAACGGCGTGTTTGGGGATCTTCCGCCCGTAGCGGTCCGTGGTGACGGGGCCGCGGTAGTTCCGGCTCCGCTGGGGATCGGTGAGATTCTCGATGTCATAGCCCACGGTGAGCACCAGCTGGTTGGTCACCAGCCCCTTGTCCACCAGATCCAGGGCCAGCGCGTCCGCCATCTCCCGCACCACCAGCCTTGCCTTCTGGAAGTCGTAGGGACACTGGAGCACCTGGCCGGAGACGATGCTCTTGTTCTCCGGCTTGTACGCTTTCGCGTCCGCCAGGGTGCAGGGTTCCCAGCCCCAGGCATGGTCGATCAAAATCTCGGCGTTGACGCCGAACAGCTTGTACAGCAAGTCCTCGTTGTGGTAGTCCGTGTCCTTCCCGATGGAGCACCGGGCCACGTCGCCCATGGTATAGAGGCCGTGGGCCTCCAGTTTCTTGGCGTATCCCCGACCCACCCGCCAGAAGTCCGTGAGGGGCCGGTGGTCCCACAGAAGCCGCCGGTAGGTCATCTTATTCAGCCTGGCGATCCGCACACCGTCCCGGTCCGGGTGGACATGCTTGGCCACGATGTCCATGGCCACCTTGGCCAGATACAGGTTGGTGCCCATCCCCGCAGCGGCGGTGATGCCGGTGGTTCGCAGGATGTCCAGGATGATGGTTCGCGTCAGCTCCCGGGCCGTCATGGGGTAGGTGTCCAGGTAGTTCGTGACGTCCATGAACACCTCGTCGATGGAGTATGGGTAGATGTCCTCCGAGGCCACGTATTTCAGATAGACGCTGTAGATCCGGGTGCTCCAGTCGATATAGTGGGCCATCCGGGGCGGGGCCACTAGATAGTCCAGGGCCAGGGATGGGTTTTTCCGCACTTCCGGGTCGTGCCAGGATGAGCCGGTGAACTGGCGGTCAGGGGTTTGTCTCTGCCGCTGGGCGTTCACCTCTTTCACCCGCTCCACCACCTCGAAGAGCCTTGCCCGGCCAGAGATACCATAGGCTTTCAGGGAAGGAGAGACGGCGAGACAGATGGTCTTCTCCGTGCGGCGCTGGTCCGCCACCACCAGGTTGGTGGTCATGGGGTCCAGGCCTCGCTCCACGCACTCCACGCTGGCGTAAAAAGACTTGAGATCACAGCAGATGTAGGTCCGTTCTTTCATGGCGCTCTCCCTCCCTTCGTTTTGTTAGTATCTCACGGGTACGGCTCGGTTATCGGTCTCAGCTCAGAACGGTGTCAAGTTCTTTCTGGGTAGCCTCTGGGAAGTTCTTTTGCACCTGTTGATAGATCAGGGCCTTGGATTCCGCCGGGTCCGTGGAATAGGCGGAGGCTATGTGGTCGTAGCCCCACAGGGCCTCCGGCGTCGTGTAGACGGAGATGGGCCAGCCGTAGGGAAGCCCCTTCTTGTTGGTCCTCTGCCGGAAGTCCCGAATCAGCAGATACCCGCCCATCTGGAGGTCCGTGACCGTGCCTTCAAAGTTCTTCTCTCCGCCCTTGCCAAAACCGGCCTGGCGCTTCAGCGCGAAGGAGAACCACTCCGCCTGTCCGGCAAAGCAGTCCATGATCCGCTTCTGGCGCATGGGGGCCAGCTCCTCGTCCCAGCGACTGTCGAAGTCGTAGCCGTCCCGCCGCCAGTTGGCAAAGTGAGGGAACCAAGCTCTGGAGATGAAGCCGGCCTTGCCATCGAAGAACTTCCCGTAGGCCACCTTGCCGCTGCGGGCCATCAGGGCGCGCCACTCCCAGGGGTCCTGCTCCGGATCGCCGGTCCACCAAAAGAGGTCCGCGGTGTTCTCCTCCACGGAGAAGCCGTCCACCTGGTTTTTGAACAGAGGCAGGAAGCCGATCTCGTCGATCCAGTCGATCAGTTCCTCCCAGCTCTGGACGCGGGCCGGGTCGTCCCAGTCCAGGCCCCGCATGATCCACTCACCGTTCTCGATTGCCATGGTAATGCCCCCTAGTACTTGCTGTCCCTATTATATCATAACGGGCGGGATGGGTCTATCCGCATTCATACGGATCATCCCATTTCCATTCCGTTGAGAAATTGCGCCTCGGAGATGTTAAATTCAATTTGAATTCCGTAGTTGCAGGTCAGCGTGACGGCCTTGATCAGCTGAGAGGCAATGACCTTTTTCTCGTCAATACTGGCTGAGTCAAACAATTCGGCCCAGGACAAGATCTGCTGGTGCTGTGCCACGATTTCTGTCGAGAGATTCTGGGCATCATGCATGTCCGTTTGGAGAGACGCAATTTCCTGAGTAAGGGTATCGACTTTCTCCTGAGCGGCATCCATACGTTTTTTGACCTGCTCTGGCGTGAATATACAAGTACCCTCGATGGAGGAGAGCATTAAATCCTCCCACTTGGAGAGTTCTTTGGCTGCTTTGGTATACTCGCCTTTGACGGCTTTTAGTTTTTGCTGGTACTGCTTTTGGGAAATCTGTACCTGTTTTTTCAAAAACTCTTTTTCATCTACATTTTTAGCTCGTGCAAAAATGCCGCGGAGGATCGATTCCACCACGGCATCCACCTTCTCTGCCCGGTATGTAGTTGGGCCGTCGCATAGCTCTTTGTGCTGCGTCCGATTATAGCACTTGTAGATGGCGATACGCTCTGGATGGTTGGAAGGATGATGGGATTTCCTGGCGGTAGTCGCAAAAATGCGGCCACCACAGTGGCCGCAGTAAACATTCCCAGAGAGTAGAGCATGACCGACAATCTTTCGGGGGTAGGTACCGGGGGAGCGCACAACCATTGCCTCGCTTCCATTGGCCAGAGTCACTGTTTCCGGCTCCCAACCGCATTTGATGGCGTAGTTGACAGATCTTTGCTCTCTGGCTTTCGCAACCCGCTGAAACTGTTCCAAGGGGATGATCTGGAGATCCGGGAATACCTCAGATTGCGTTTCACCACTCCGAAGGATGCCGACGTTCATGATGTTGGCGAGAATATGTTGAATCGTGGAGTAGTGGAAGGGCTCTCCGGTTCTTAAATTGATGATTCCCTCGTTTTTCAGAATGGTAGAGATTTTTCGGCCGCCGTAACCATAGCGGTCTGTCAGATCAAACATTCGCTTGACGGCTGGGGCTTCTTCCGGATTGATCTCAATATCATAGAGTTCCCGGTTCTTTTTTCCGATCCGGCCTTTTTTAACCAGGCGGAATCCGTAAGCAGGGGTTCCGCCACGAAACCGCCCTTCTTGGACAATCTGCCCCAATCGGGTTTTCGTCCGAATGGAGGTCTTTAGGCTCTCACCGGATGCCTGCCAATATCGGATGTAATTCGTGAGCTTGTCTACGTGTGTATCAAATCTCTGCTGACCTTCAACTGTGCTCCAGACTTCAATGCCATTTTTGACAAACCATTCCACGATAAAAGGGGTCTCATCCTCTTTTCGGCCAAGCCGGTCAAACATAAATACTAAAAGGATGTCAAATTTCCCTTCGGTTGCGTCTCTCTGAATTTCTTGTACAGCATCTCTTTTCTTTGCGGAAACTTTATAGCCGGAAATACCCTTTTCGTAAAATTCTTCAACGATATCCCATCCTTTTTCAACGGCGAATTCATGACACCGTTGTTTCTGCATCGGAATATCGTCTTTTTCCACTTGCCCTTTCGACGATACACGGTAGAGGCAGCAAACTCTTTTCCCCATGATATGGTCTCCTCTTAACCATTGCAGTGCTGTAAATAGGACTCTTTCAGAATGTCTCGCACGATACCGGGAGCCGACATGTTGGGCTCATTCGCAAAAATGAGCTGAACATACACTCCATGTATGTTCAGCTCCGTGACGTTCTGAGTGTGTTTATTATTCGTCTGGCTCATCGTTGCTGGCTCCTTCCTGAATAAGTTGTTTGAGTTGCCGAATGGCTGAGTCGGCTCGATTCGGCAGAGAAGTGATGATATCAGAGGTAAATTGAAGTTGCTGTAGCAACAACTCCAGATCCTGCCTATCAAGAACTGAGTCTTCACATAGGAGAATGGCCCCGTTCAAACATAGAATTTGAATATCCCCATCCGGAGCAATGTGGGCCTGTTCAAGCAGGGAAGATGGGATCACAATTTTCCCTTCCTCTCCCAGCTCTTCTAGTGGCTGCGGAGAAAGGAGAAATTCCTGATATTCATTTTTTAGACCGTCCCTTGTTAGATAAGCCAAATAGACCGAGTCCATAGGGAATAACTCCATTTCGCGGAGCAGTTCTGTGGGAATTATCAGTTCTCCATTTATATCTAGGCTCAGTCGTAATTCACTGATTTTCACATCGATCACCCTTTTCTATTCATCACACTCTGCTTCTCCGTTTGCCAGTGTTTTACCTTAATACCACAAAAATAGGGGCCGTCCGGTTGGTCGAAGAGACATTACTAAGTCATCACCTGTGGACGACCCCCATTGCTTCTGGCATCAAGGCTGCACATTTGTGTAGCCTTTTTCTGCGCTTGTATTCGACACTACTTCCCCAAGCGCCAAGTCCCTGCTATAAATGCAGGACTCATAGGGCAACCAATCTGAACCGCGGCTGGCTCAACCGCGTCATGGGAGTCTCACCCCCGGCAGGATCTCTGTCGGCCGCCCTCCTTGCTTGATCCCCGAACCACCGGGGGCTGGGACTGGACGGAAGTATCATTGTCCCTGACGGAGTCATTGCGATACAGCTTGCCATCGGCTGTTTTGTGGACGGA
>CAJFQQ010000080.1 GCA_904419145.1 uncultured Oscillospiraceae bacterium
AGAGCGATTTTGTGGTATCTGTTCCACAAAATCGCTCTTTCCCCATATACGGCTTAAACCCCATAGGTTCACATTGTGTACCTATGGGGCTTAACCCTTTGGATGCCCTTTTGGTTTGGTGCCGGTGGCCGGACTCGAACCGGCACGCTGTCGCCAGCGGTGGATTTTGAGTCCACTACGTCTACCAATTCCATCACACCGGCAGGTATGTATGGGAAGCAAATGCTATTATACAGGCTACATCATAAAAATGCAAGCCTTTTTTCGTCAATCAGCCGGAATATGGGGACAGTCTCAACGGGATGTTTCATAGATTTGCCTGCCTTCAGCCGAATGCCAAAGATGGATCCGGACATTTGCTCATCGCAGAAAGTTTACAATTTTCCTCCCGGCATTTATAAAAGTGGGGCTACCTTTTTGGTAGGGAGTATGCTATCATGTACATGTTGTAATATGGATTTCTTTCAGGAAAGGGGGCGAACGGAATGTACCGGTGGAAATGGGGCATCATCTGGATGCTGTGCCTGCTGCTGACCCTCCTGTTGAGCGGATGCATGTTTACAGCTTCTTTTGACGAGCTGTATGAAGTTCCACAGATACCAGATGAATACACGGAACTGAGCAGGCAGATTGATGAGATCCTCAACAGCGGTGCAGAGTATGCCACGCCCACTTCCGGTACCAATATCCAGTCCGTGCAGCAAGTGGATCTGGATGGGGATGGCGTGGAGGAGGCCCTGGCTTTTTTCCGGAATAGCAACGATGAGAAGCCTTTGAAAATCTATATTTTCCGGGTAGTGGAGGATACTTATGAGCAGGTGGCTCTCATTGAGGGGAGCGGTACTGCGATTCATAGCATCTCCTATATAGATATGGACGGGGATGGTAACAGTGAAATTATCGTGGGCTGGCGGGTCAATACGGAGTACCAGGCAGTGGGCGTCTATTCCATCCGCGACTTTGAACCCAGGCTTTTGATGGAGGAAATGTATACCCAGTACGAGGTCCTTGATTTTGACGGAGACGGCATCCAGGAGATGGTTCTCCTGCGCAGCAATACAGAAGGAGAGCCTGCCGCAGAATATTTCGACTGGGAAGAGCAGCAGCTGGTCTCTCAATCCATGGCCAGGCTGTCCATGACAATGGCGGAGCTGGAACGGGTGGATGTGGGATATCTTCGGGGTGGAGAGGTTGCCCTCTTTGTCACAGGGGTGACTGAAGATACACAGGCAGTAACCGACATTTTAACCTATCATCAGGATATAATCACCAATATTGTCCGCAATGACGCTACAGGAGTTTCTAGCGAGGTATTCCGTGACATTGGACTGCAGCCCGCTGATATTGATGGAGACGGCGTAACGGAGGTTCCCATGCCGGTACGGATCCCCTCGTCCGGCGTATGGGACGATCAGTACTGGCAGGTAATTTGGCGCAACTACAATGTTCGGGGCCAGGGGGAGGTAGCAGTCTCTACCTATCACAACACCAGTGACGGATGGTACTTGCTGTTGCCGGAGACATGGGACGGCAGGATTGCTGTACGGCAGTTCTATGGGACGGATGAGCGGGGGATTGTCTTCTCCATTCTTGGCGACGAGGAAGCGACATTCCAGGATTTCCTTGGGATTTACACCATTACTGGGCGGAGCCGGGAGTTGAAGGCTACCCGCAACAATCGTTTTGTGCTCAAGAGAGAGGTAGATACGGTCTATGCCGCCGCGTTCCTGGATGGAAATGAGGGATGGCGGTATGCGATTGACCAGGAGGAATTGACCCAGCGGTTTCGCCTGATTATTCAGGAGTGGGATCCGGGTGAGAATTGACAAAGTATCATAGGAGGCAACCATATGACAAGGAAAGTCCTGGTGCTGGAGGATGAAGCCAGCATCCGCGGATTCATTGTAATCAATCTGACCCGGGCGGGATATGAGGTCATTGAGGCGGAGACCGGGGAGCAGGCCTTGGATCTGCTTCAAAAAAACAGCGACATTCGGGTGGCGTTGCTGGATATTATGCTGCCGGGGATTGATGGCTTTGAGGTGTGCCGCCGCATCCGTGCTACCAACACGGCGATTGGAATTATCATGCTTACTGCCCGCAGCCAGGAGATGGATAAAGTGACGGGGTTGATGACGGGGGCTGATGATTATGTGACCAAGCCCTTTTCACCGGCGGAGCTCACAGCACGGGTGGACGCCCTGTTCCGCAGAGCCGGTGGCGTAGTCCCGGTGCCTGAACAGAACCCTGGGGAAATCGTCCAGCCCCCTTTTCGGCTGAATACCCGCAACCGCTCCCTGGAAAAAAATGGGGAGCGTGTGAAGCTGACCCAAGTGGAGTACGCCATTATCAAAATGTTTATGGAAAATCCTGGGAAAGCCCTCAGCCGGGAGGAAATTCTGGATACTGTATGGGGCCGGGACTATTTTGGGGAACTGAAAATCGTTGATGTGAATATCCGCCGCTTGCGGCTGAAGATTGAGGACAACGCCCAGAACCCCACTTACATTACGACTGTGTGGGGATTTGGTTATAAGTGGGGGTTCTGAACCTGACAGAAAAGCAGAGATGCCGGCGAAAGGAGGCTCTTCCATGAAAAATACCATACGGATCAAGGGCCTCCGGCAGCGCTGGCTCATCAATTCCTTGGGGCCTATCGTATTGGTGGCGGTACTGGGTGTGGTGGTCTTTTCAGTGGCCATTGCCAATTATTACTACACTGGCATGCGCTCAGACATGGAGGCCAGAGCCCGGGCGGAGACGGACGCCTTCAACACCTATGGAATGAACAGCTACAATGAGTTCTATCAACAGGCGTACAGCTCTGCTGAAAATTTTGAGGATCGGGATAAAATGGAGCTGCAGTTTATCAACAGCAGCGGGCGAATCCTGGTATCCTCCTTCGGTGTAACAGCCGGCCTTTCACCTGGGACTTCCGATATTACTGCGGCACTGGCAGAGGGGAACATCGAGCCATACTTCGGGCCGGATCCAACAACTGGGCAGAGTATCCTGGCAGTATCAGCCCCATTGGAATTTAACGGGCGGGTAGTCGGTGCTATGCGTTATGTCACCTCTATGGATCGGGTCAACCGGACGATTCTGCTCAACGCTCTGGTTGCAGTGCTGGTTGCCATCGTGGCGATTGTGATGGTGTACCTCTCTAATATGGTATTTATCAGTAATGTCGTGGAGCCGGTGGCAGAGGTCACGGCCACCGCCAAGCGGATCTCCGGCGGCAGTTATGGCGCCCAACTGGATAATCACTATCAGGATGAGATCGGGGAACTGATTGACTCCATTAACGATATGTCCATGAAGATAGCCCAGTCCGAAAAAGTGAAATCGGAATTTATTTCCTCGGTGTCCCACGAGCTGCGCACCCCTTTGACCGCTATCAACGGATGGGGGGAGACTTTGCTGGACGGGGATGAGCCCCCTGAGGAACTGCGCCGCGGCATCTCAATTATTCTCAAAGAGTCCAGGCGACTGACCTCCATGGTGGAGGAGCTGCTGGATTTCAGCCGCATGGAGGACGGGCGATTTACTCTGCGTGTCTCTCAGGTGGATATTCAGGCAGAATTTGAGGATACCATTTATACCTATCAGGCGCTGCTGCGGCAGGAAGGGATTCAGCTCTTCTACGAGCCGGGGGATGATGTGCTGCCCACCATTCCGGGCGACGCGGAGCGTCTCAAGCAGGTGTTCTGCAATGTACTGGACAACGCCGCCAAGCACGGCGGGGCCGGCAAGCGCATCAATGCTGCCATCCGCCAGGCGGAGAATATGATAGTCATCACGGTGCGGGATTATGGGCCCGGTATCCCTGAGGAGGAGCTGCCCTTCGTCAAGCAAAAGTTTTATAAAGGATCCTCAAAAGCCCGTGGCTCTGGTATTGGCTTGGCCGTGTGCGACGAGATTATTCATTTGCACAATGGCACCTTTGAGATTGCCAATGCCCCCGGCGGCGGTACAATCGTTACAATTGCGCTCCCCATGGGATAAAAAAGACAGACTGTATGGGGAAAGGGTACTAATATAGAACATATGTTGCAAAAATTTTTTCAGTATGGTATACTGACCCTGGAAAGGAACTAAAGCAATATGGAAAAACACAAAACCTCCGGCTTTCGCACCAGTATCGGCGGACAGGCCCTGATTGAGGGGATTCTGATGCGGGGGCCGGAAAAGCAGGCTATCGTTGTCCGCAGTCCCGACGGACTGGTGGTCAAGGAGGAGGATCTGAAGCTCATCCGGGACCGATATCCGATCCTGGGATGGCCGCTGATCCGCGGCAGCGTCACGTTTTTGGACAGCATGGTCCGCGGGGTAAAGGCACTGATGTACTCTGCGGACTTCTATCCGGAGGAGACACCGGAGGAGCCCTCCCGGTTTGAGCAGTGGCTGGATCGCAAGCTCGGAAACGAAAAAATGGAAAAGCTCATCATTGGCTTCTCTGTGGTGCTGGCAGTATGCTTCTCGCTGCTGCTGTTCATGCTGATTCCTACCTTGATTTCCGGCTTGGTGGAGCATGTTACAAAAAGCGTTCTGGCTCGGAATTTGGTGGATGGGATTCTTAGGGTGGTGATTTTCCTCTGTTACCTGATCGCTATTTCCCGGATGAAGGATATCCGCCGCCTGTTCGCCTACCACGGCGCGGAGCACAAAACCATTTTCTGCTATGAGGCGGGGCTTCCGCTGACCGTGGAAAACGCCCGCATCCAGCCCAAGCATCACCCCCGCTGCGGCACCAGCTTCCTGTTTGTGGTGATTATTGTGGCGATTTTGGTGCACAGCGTGCTGTTTGCCATCTGGCCCATGTCCAATGTGTTTGCCCGTATCGGCGTCCAGCTGCTGGCGCTGCCCTTTGTGGTGGGGATCACCTATGAGTTCAACCGCTATGTGGGCGGTCACGACAATCCGGTGACGAATTTCCTGGCCCGGCCGGGGATGTGGATGCAGAACTTCACCACCAACGAGCCGGACGACTCCATGCTGGAGGTAGCCATTGAGGCGATGAAGCGTGTGATCCCGGAGGAGAAAGGCAAGGATGCCTGGTAAAAGTCTGCGACGGGACGGGGCTACCTCCCCCGCCGCGCAGCGGCGTCCAAGCGTTTTGGCGCAGCC